>NZ_FMIB01000002.1:6000000-6671710 GCF_900091475.1 Micromonospora chersina | reverse complement strand
CCGACCCGGGCGCCGCGGCGGTGAGGGTGGGGCCGAACTGGACCGAGCACCCGGAGCCCGGCGGCGTGAACTGGACGATCCCGGGCGGCGTGCGGTCGAGCCGCCACCCGAGGCGCCCGTAGAACTCCTTGGCGCGGTCGACATCCGCCACCGGGATGACGACCACCTCGAGCTTCAGGTCGATGTTCCGGCTCGGCGTGCCGCTCGCGTCGTTGCGGCGGACATCCGTCGCGCTCATCGCGACCTCCCTGGTGGCCTGGCCTCTCGCCCGCCACGTTACTGCTCCCCCACGCCCGAACTGCCCCGTTTCCGCATCGCCGTGATCGAGGGCTCAGGTGCACCGCAGGACCCGCATCGGCCCAGCGGCACGGCCTGGAATTGGCCCTCCCCGACCGGCCGGCCGCCTTCGTAGGCTCGAATCCGACGAGAGCGACGATCTGCCGAGGTGAGCCCCCATGTCCTATCCACCGCCGCGGTATTCCGGCCCCGCGGGCGCGCTGACCGCCACCTTCCGGCCGGCGGACGCGCCGCCCGATGTGGTGATCGGAAGCCGGACCACGGTGGGTCACCTGGCCACCGGGGCGACCACCGACGGCGCGTTCGGCCTCTACCGGTGGGACATGGCCGCCACACCCCCGGCCGACACCACGCCCCGCGGCCACTACCACCGCACGTTCGCCGAGTCGTTCTTCATCCTCGACGGGACGGTCTCCCTCCTCACCGGCGACCGGTGGATCGACGCCGGGCCCGGGGACTACCTGTACGTGCCGCCCGGCGGCATCCACGCCTTCGCCAACAACTCGGGTCTCGCGGCGTCGATGCTGGTCCTGTTCACGCCGGGCGCCCCCCGCGAGCCGTACTTCCGGGAACTGGCCGAGATCGTCACCTCCGGCCGCCGGCTCACCCGGCGGGAGTGGACCGCGCTGTACGCCCGCCACGATCAGTACGAGGCCCCGGTCTGAAGCGTGAGCAGGGTCCGCTCACCGATGGCGGAGGTCGTCGGCGGCCGCCTGCGTCTCCTCCCGAACCTGGTGGGCGGCCGACCGACCCTGGTCCCGGACAGCGGATGCGCCCTGGGTGGCGGTGGACCGCACCGACTGGGCCGCCTGCTGCGCGGGCTCCCGCAGGTTGTCCCGGAGCTGGTGACCGACCTGGCTCGCCTGCTCGCGCAGCCCGGCGGAGTGCTCGCCGACCATGCCCCGCGCCTGCCCGGCCCACTGCCGCTCGTGGCGGCTGGGCGGGATCAGCGAGGAGACCAGCAGGCCGGCGCCGAAGGCGATCAGGCCGGCGGCGAGCGGGTTGCCCTGCGCCTGCTCCCGCGACTGCTGTCCGAGTGACCGCGCCTCGTCGCGGACCGAACCCGTGGCCTGCGACATCCGCTGGCCTACGCCGTGCCCGTCCATCTGTGCGCCCATCACCTTCTCCTTTGCCCGGCTGAGCGCGCCGCGTGCCTGCCCGACGCGCTCACCGGCGATCCGACGCGGGTTCATCCTGTCGGTCAAGGCATCCACGTCGCTGCTCAACTCGCTGCGGGTGTTCTCGATCTCCGATCGGATCCGGTCCGGATCGTTGGACATGACCCGCTCCTTCCCTGGCTCGGTCACCGACCTCGCATGGCCTGCGGCATCTCCCGCGCGGTCTGCTTCGTCCGCGGCAGGACCGCACGGAGTTGCCGCATCTTCGTCCGGGCGTTGGCGAGCAGGACGGCGGCGGCGACCGCCCAGACGACCGCGACGATCAGCGCGGCCCAGCCCTCGTCCATCACGTTCGACAGGCCCCACCACACGGCGTACGACACGAACAGCACGGCCAGGAAACCGGCCAGCGCCGCCCCGCCGAACATCCCGCCGGCCTTGCCGGCCTGGCTCGCCTCCTCGCGCAGCTCCGCCTTGGCCAGCTCGACCTCCTGGCGGACCAGCGTGGAGAGATCCCGGGTCACGTCGCCCAGCAGGTCACCGACGGAGGCCTGGCTCCGCTCCTTCTCCGGGGCGCTCACGGCGCCACCCCGCCCGGGACCTCCGGCTCGGGCCGGCCGGGAGGCGACACGTTCTGCGCCCGGGCCACCCCGGTGTACGGCTGCTCTCCGGCGTACGGCGCCTCGACCGTCCGCTCGGACGACGCCGGCGCTGTCGGCGCGGGCTGGGCCGGCTGCGCGCCGGGGCCTGCCCCGTCGGCGGCGGTCATGTTGCGGGTGAGGCGGCCGACCAGCAGACCCGCCACGACGGCGCCGGCGAGGAACGTGCCCGGATGCTGCCGGGCGTACCCCCGCACCTCGTCCAGCACCTCTCCGGGCTCCCGCTGGTCCAGCCACCCGGCGGCCCGCTGCGCGGCGTCCGCCGCCCGTCGCACCGCCTCGCCGGCCAGGCCGGACTCACCGCTGCGCTCCGCCATCGAGCCCAGCTCGCGGCCGAGGTCGCGCAGCCCGTCGGCGGCCCTGTGCTGCTGGGTTCGGGCCTGGTCCCGCAGTTGCGTCGTGGCCTGCCCGGTCAGGTTCCGGGTCTGTTGCCACGCCTCGGCGGCCACGTGCCCGCCCTGTTCGCTCGCGGCGTGCGCGACCCTGCCACCGGTCTGTGTGGCGGCCTGGCCGACCCGGGAAGCCTCCTGCCGGGCCTGCTCGCCGGTGCCGCCCGGCGGGCGGCTCTGGTTCGTTGCCGTCATGGCCCTGCTCCCTCCCTCGCTCCCGGCCGCCGACGCGGCCGGGAAACTCCCCCGCGACGCCAGACTCCCCTGTGAAGGACGGGATCGGGCCTCGTTGACGTGCGCGCGGAGGCGGCGTCGAATATGTCGTGTTCGGCTCGGGCCGGTCGGGGAATGCCCGCCGGCGCGGGAGTTATGCCCGCCCGCTGGCCAGGTGGGATGCCACGGGGGTGGGTGTGCCGCCACGCCGGCCGGAACAGCCCGAACGGGTCAACCGCACCGAACGTGCCGCGCTTTCGCTCCCGCGCCTTCACGATGGGACCGGAGACACCCGTGGTGAAGGGAGAGATCAGGTGAAGCGTAGGCGCGCCAGGAGAAGCCGGCTGCTGCAGGCGGCGGTGTTGTCCTTGTCCGCGGTGACGGTGGGGTTGGCGGTCCTGCGGGCAGGGCGGCGCGGCGCGGGAGCGGCGCCCGCCGGCGATGCGTGGGCCCGCGCGGATGGCGCCGTCGCCCTTGACCGCATGGACGCCCTCGACGGCGCCGCGGCGGGTCGCGACCGGGAGGCGGCGACGAGCCGCTGACTGGCTGTCCACCGGCCCGGACCGAGGCGGGTCAACCGTCCCGGCCGTCGGCCGGATGCGCGAGGTTGCCGTAGGTCGGGGTGCCCGCCGTCTCGTACGTCAACTGGAGCGCGCCGGAGGGGTGGGTGACCGATTCGGTGAGCCGGAACGCCGCCGGGACCGTGCCGCCCGCGAAGAGCCGCTTGCCGCTGCCGAGCGTCAGCGGGTAGAGCCACAGGTTCAGGCGGTCCACGACGCCGAGGCGCAGCAACGACTGCACCAGGTCGAGGCTGCCGATCACGTGCACCTCGTCGTGGCGTTCCTTGAGCCCGGTGACGGCCTCGGCGAGGGCGCCGCGGAGGAGCGTCGCACCCTCCCAGCCCAGCGGCTCGTGGAGGGTGCGGCTCGCCACGTACCGGGGCACCCGGTTGAGCAGCCCGGTGAAGGGGATCTCCGCGGGCGCCGTCGGCCAGTAGTCGGCGAAGATCTCGTAGGTCCGGCGGCCCAGCAGCAGTGCGTCCATGCTGCTGGCCTGCGCGAACATGGCGGCGCCGGACTCGTGGTCCAGCAACGGCGCCTGCCACCCGCCGTGGGCGAAGCCGCCGGCGCGGTCCTCCTCGGGCTGCCCCGGTGCCTGCGCCACCCCGTCCAGCGTCACGAACTCCGTCACGACGAGCCTGCCCATGGGATTCCTCCCCCTTCGGTGCGTACTCCGTCCCTCGGCAGACCGCCTCGGTGGGCGGAACTCATCGGTCCGGCCGGCTACGCGCCGGACTGCGGGGTGGCCATCGTGGTGCCGGCGCGCAGGTGCGCCAGGGCGCCGCTCCAGGCGGCCAACTGGTCGAGCATCGTGTTCACCGCACCGACCTGGTGGTCACCGGGTTTGAAGACGCTGAAGTTCTCGAAGTCGGTGAAGAGGGAGAGCGCGACCTGGGCCCGTACGTCCGCCATCTGCAGTTCGGCGACAACCAGGCGGAGGTGTTCCACCGCCCGGGTGCCGCCGACGCTGCCGTAGCTGACGAACCCGACCGCCTTGTTGTTCCACTCGGCGTAGAGGAAGTCGATCGCGTTCTTCAGCGCGCCGGAGGTGGAGTGGTTGTACTCCGGTGTGACGAAGACGTAGCCGTCGTAGGAGGCGATCTTCTCGGCCCATCGCAGGGTGTGCGGCTGGGTGTACTGGCCGAGTGACGGCGGCGCCATCTCGTCGAGGTGGGGCAGGTTGAAGTCCTTGATGTCGACGAGTTCGTACTGGGCGTCGTCGCGCCGGGAGGCGATCTCGTGCACCCAGCGGGCCACCGCCTCCCCGTTGCGTCCGGGACGCGTGCTCCCGATGATGATGCCGATCCTGGTCATGGCCGTCCCTTCCGTCCGTGGCCCGTCGAGCGCGAGCACGGGCGGCGTCTACCCGGTCGGCATGGTTTCGAACGGCATCATCACCGGGCTCAGTGCCAGTCGCTGATCTGCACGTCCCGCGGCGACGGCGCCCCGTCGCCGGTCTCGACGAGCGACTTCAGGCTCATCAGGTAGGAGCCCCACTTGGTGCTGCAGTGGTGCATGAACTCCACCGGCTCCCGCCAGCCCCGGTGCGCGAACAGCACGATCGTGTAGTCACCGTCCTGGCGCAGGTCCCAGTCGATCGTGGTGCCCAGCCACTCCTCGGGGCCGTCGGCCACCCGCCACGCCACCCGCTCCGACGGCCGCAGCTCGACGACCTCCATGTCGAAGCCGCCGGGCGGGAAGCGGAACTCCAGGACACCACCGACGTCGGCGCTGCCCTTCGTGTCGTCCGTCCACCAACCGGCGAGGCCCTCGACGGTCGTCAGCGCCTCGTACACCTTCGCCGGCGTCGGGGTCTTGACCCCGACGCGGTGCAGGATGTCCACCATCTCGTCTCTCCCTGCTCTCGTTCGTCAGTCCTGTCGGGTGCGCTGGATCGCCTCGGCGATCCGCTTGATGCGCTGCAGTCGGGCGTCCCACGCCGATCCGACCGAGGCCAGCTGGGCCACCGCGCGGGCGAGCTGCGCGTCGTCCACCCGGTACCGCTTCTCGCGGCCCTCCGGCGTCCCCCGGACCAGGCCGACCCGGTCGAGGACGCCGAGGTGCTTGGCCACCGCCTGGCGGGTGACCGGCATCTGCTGACTCAGCGTGGTCGCGGTGCCGTGGCCCTCGACCAGCAGCAGGTCGAGCATCCGCCGGCGGGTCGGATCCCCGATCGCGGACCAGAGATCGTCGTCGACCTGCTCGGCCACCCCGGTGCTCACGCCCGCACCTCCACCGTCGCCGCGTACGACACCAGCCGCGGCAGGTAGAAGTCCCAGCCGGTGACGTGCTCCCGGTACTGCTGCTCCAGGACGGCGATCTCCCAGCCCATCTCGCGGAAGCCGGTCTCGGTCATCCTGAGCAGCGTTCCGCCGCCGGACGGGGTCAGGTCGAAGGTGACCAGCAGCGAGTTGCCCTCCGCCGCGACCTCGCCGGCCGGCTGCGTCCACCGGAACGAGAACCGCTGCGGGGGCCGCGCGTCGACGACGGTGAACGGCACCACCGCCCCACCCGCGTCGGGATCGCCGAAGACGATCTCCCCCGTCGACCCGGGCGTCGGGTCGTACCGGGCGTCGTCCGGCCACCACTGCTTGAGGTGGTCGGGGCTGCTCACCACCTCGAAGACGACCTCGGGCGACGCCTCGACGTAGATCTCGCGCTCGATGGTTCCGAATTCCACGGCATCCTCCTGCAACGTTTGGTTGCACATGACGCTACCCCGGCGGCGCGCCTCGCGCAACCAATAGTTGCGTTTCGGGGTCCGGACGGAGAGGGCCGCTCACCGGATTCGACGAGCCGGCGGCGGCGGAAGCGCCCCTACCATGCGAGCGTGATTCGCGTTGCTCCGGTCCGGCGGCCGTACCCGCTGCTCGCCGCCGCCCTCGTCGTGTTGCTGCTCGGCGCGGGCGTGGCCTGGGGCGTCGACGGCGCGCTCGGGCTGAGCCACCGCCCCGCCACCGTGCCGCGCGAGGACGTCGCGGCCGCGCCCCCACGGGTCGCGGCGCCGGCGCCGCCGCTGGCCGCCGTGGTCGTGCCGGACGAGTTGCGTACCCGCAAGGCCGCCGCCGCCGTCGCGGACGCGCTCGTCTCCCGCGGCCTGCCCCGCCCGGTCGTCACACCGGCCCCGCCGGGCCCGACCGCGCCCCGGACCGACGCACCGGCCGGACCGCGCGCACCGGACCTCGCGGCGGTGACCACGCTGCGGGCGGGCGTGCTCGCCGCGCCGGACCCGGCGCCCGAGTCGTACCGGATGGACGTCCGCGGGAACGAGTTGACCGTCGAGGGGGGCGACGTGGCGGGCGTCGCGGCCGGGCTGTACCGGCTCGCCGACCGAATCCGCTCCGGCGCCGAGGCGCTGCCCGCCGCCGACGCGGGCCGGCTGGTCACGCCCCGGCTCGGCCTACGGCTGACCGACGTCGGCTCGGTGGGCCGCGAGCCGGACCCGGCCGCCTTCGCGGCGGGCGACGACTACAACCTGAACACCGACGTGGTCCGGGAGGCGCTGCTGCCGCGGGCGCCGTGGGTGGACGCCGCCGCGGTGGCCCGCATCGGGGCGCAGTTCCGGCAGTTCGTCGACCACTCGGTGGCGCAGGGCTACAACGCCGTCGTCGTGCCGGGCTTCCTGGAGTACGTCACCTTCGCGAAGGTCGGCGACGGGCACGCCGTCTACCCGCCCGGCGACCCGCACGTCGACCGCGCGCGGGCCATGGTCGCGGCCTTCGGCCCGGTCTTCGGGTACGCCGAGGAGATGGGCGTGAAGGTCTTCCTGCTCACCGACATGCTCGCGGTGTCGCCGCCGCTGGAGGCGTACCTGACCAGGACCGTCGGCGGCCTCGACGTGACCGATCCCCGGCTGTGGGCGGTCTACCGGGCCGGGCTGGCCGAGCTGTTCGAGAGCCTGCCCTTCGTCGACGGCCTGATGGTCCGCGTCGGTGAGGGCGGCGAGGTGTACGCCGGGGACGGCTGGGACTACTCCTCGAAGCTCGCCGTCACCACCGAGGCGTCCGTGCGCGCGATGCTGCGGGCGCTGCTCGACACCGCGGGACAGGCCGGCCGGGAGATCATCTTCCGCACCTGGACCGTCGGCGTGGGCGCCGTCGGCGACCTGCACACCAACCCCGGGTCGTACGCGCGGGTGCTGGGCGGGTTCGACGACCCGCACCTGATCGTGTCCACCAAGTACGTCCTCGGCGACTTCTACAGCCACCTGCCGCTGAACACCACACTGCTGGCCGGCGCGCACCGCCGCATCGTGGAGTTCCAGGCCCGGCGCGAGTTCGAGGGGTTCGGCGCGCTGCCCAACGACCTCGGCCCGCTGCACCGCCAGGCGCTGCGCGCGTTCCTCGCCGCCAACCCGAGGGTCGAGGGCGTCTGGAACTGGACGCAGGACGGCGGCCCGCTGCGCGCCGGGCCCATGTCGCTCTACCTGCGCAGCGGGTTCTGGCAGCTCTACGACCTCAACACGTACGCCGTCGCCCGGCTGGCCTGGGACCCGGACGCCGACCCCGCGCAGGTCACGGCGGACTGGGCGTACCGGACGTTCTCCGCCGACCCGGCCACCGTCGCCGCGATCGGGCAGGCCATGGCGCTGTCCCGGGAGGCGGTCACCAAGGGCCTCTACATCGGGCCGTACGCCGACCGGTCGGTGCGGGCGCTCGGGCTGGAGCCGCCGCCCATGATGTGGATCTTCGAGTGGGACATCCCGACCGGCGACTCCGCCGCGCTCGACAGCATCTACGCGGTGACCGGCGACCGGGTCGACGCGGCGATCGACGAGGGCGGGCAGGCCGTGGCGCTGGCCCGGCGCATGCGCGATCTGGTCGCCGCCACCGACCCGGGCACGTGGCGCGACGCCGGGCTGCGCGAGCACTTCACCGACACGCTCGACTACGAGGTGAACCTGTTCGAGGCGCTGGCGGCCTACCGGACCATGGTGCTGCGGCACGCGCAGTGGCTGGACACCGGCGCCCCCGACGCCTACGCGGGGTGGCGCGCGGCCGAGACGGCGTACCACGCGGCGCGGGACGCGCACCGCCAGCGCTACGGCGCCGACCTGGACCTGCCCGCGTACAACTTCACGGCCGCCGACCTCGGGGCGCGGCGCGCGGACCGGGACCCGGCCATGGCGTGGGCGGCCCGGGCGCTGCTCGCGTTGATCCTCGCGGTGGTGCTGCTCGGCCTGCGGGGTCGCGGGGTCGGTGGCGGCGCCGCGCGCGGGCTGCTGCTCGGCGCGGTCCGGCCGTGGCGGGTGGCGGCGCTGCCGGCGCCCGTGCCCCGGGCGGACCGGATCCTGGTCTGGCTGCTGCCGGCTGTGGTCCTGGTGGCGAGCCGGCTCGTGTTCACCTGGTTCGCGGCCCCCGCGCACCTGCTGGTCACCCTCGGCGGATGGGCGCTGTTCGCCCTCGTCGTCCGCCTCGTGGTCGGCCGGCGCGACCCGTTCCACCTGTGGGCCGTGGTCGGCGGGGTCGCGCTGCTGCGCAGCACGCTGCTCCTGGCTGCGCTGGCCGGGCGCGGGCCGGGGCGGTACTGGTTCGCCTTCTGGACCGCGCCGGCGCTGCGCGCCGCCTACCTCACCGTCGCGTTCGCGGCGTTCTGCTGGCTCTTCGTGGCCACCGCGGTCGTCCTCCGCGACCGGTACGGCCTGCCGCGCCGCCGCGCCGTCGGGCTGACCCTGACCGCTGCGGGCGTGCCGCTCGGGCTGCTGGCCGGCCTGGTCACGGCGATCGGCCTGGAGCGGGCGCTGACCGTGTGGAACGACCAGATGGCGCTGCTGCCCTGGGGCCTGTCCCGCATCCTCGGCATCACCGTCTACCTGGGCATTCCCACCGACCTCCCGGCGTACGCCGCCGTCGCCGGAGCCGCCCTGGCCGCGGCCGGCCTGCTGCTCTCCGTGGTGCGCAGGGACCACCCGCACCAGCGAGCGCAACGACCCCGCCCGGCACCGGCACCCCGGCGCGGGGTTGGGCCCGACCGGGTGGGGTAGACCGCCCCGTTGGCGCGGGGCGGGCCGCGACCGGGTCGACCCGGTTCGGACCCTCAGGACGGCTCGGGGGGCCGATGTCGGATGCAGCAGCGCGGCGCAGCGGGCCCGGGACGTCCGACGACGTCGTGGAGCTGCGGGTGCACGGGGCCGCCAGCGCGGGCGCCGGCCAGGCCCCGGACCTGCCGCCGGTCGAGCAGGTCGCGGGCGACCGCGACGGCGGCTTCTACCGGCTCCGCCACCGCTGTCCCGACGCCGGCGCCGACGGGGCGACGGTGGAGGCGTACCGCTGGGGTGACCTGCCCTCCGGGACCATGGGCCGGACCCTGTCGCTGGTGTTCCTGCTGCCGTTCATGCTGGCCAACCTGGCCATCTGGATGCGCCCGGGGAACCACGGCTCGGACGCGACGGTCCGGGCGCTGTGCCGCCTGCTGGCGCTCACGCTCACCGCGCTGTACGTGCTCGCCTTCGCCGGCGTCGCGCTGGACCTCGTCGCCTGGCGCTGCCTGGCCTCGCCGCACTGCCTGGCCGGGCGCAGCTGGCTGTCCTGGCTGGGCGGGCGACCGGCCGGGCTGCGGCTGGCGGTCCTGGGACTGGTCCCGGCCGCCGCCGTCGGCCTGGTCTGGCGTGCCAGCACCCGGCCGGGACGGGCGTTCGACGCGTTCCGCCCACCCGAGGCGGGGGTCTCCGGGCACCGGCTCGGCACCGTCGGCAGGTGGGACGCGGAGCCGCTGGTGGGTCGGCTGCGCTCCCTCCACGTCGCGGCGGCGTTCGCGACACTCGACGTCACCCTGCTCGCCGCCCGCGCCTCCCCCGGCGCCTCGGCCGGCACCGTCGCGCTGGCCGTCGTGACCGGCGCCGTCCTGGCCGCCTGCGTGGTGATGCTCTGCACGCCCGCGCTGATCGACCGGGCCGCCGAGGACCGGCGACTCGACCGGGTCACCAGCATGCTGCGGACCAGCGCCGTCGTCCTGACCGTCGTGGTCGGGCTTCACGTCCTGACCGGCCCGGCGCGCTGGCCCGAGGGGGGTGGCCTCCCCGGCTACGACGCGACCCTCACCTGGCTGTTCGTCACCCAGACCGCCCTGCTTGCCGCGCTGGGAGCCGTGCTGCTGTGGCCCCGGGACCGCCGGCCGGGCGCCACGCCGCTGCTCGGGCTGGGAGCGCTGGCGAGCACCGCCGCGGCGATCGGCCTGGCCGTGGCGTACTCCGCCGAGACGGTCTACCGGGTGGCGGACTTCCTGGACCGCAACGCGCCGCCCGCGGCGGGACCGGCCGCCGGGCCGCCCCGGGCGTACACCTGGGCGATCTACGGCTTCTTCCGGGCGGCGCTCGTCACGCTTGCCGTGGCGGGCCTGGTGACGCTGGCCACCCGACCCGGCCGGTCGCGCGCCGCGGCGGCGATCGTCGCGCGCGACCATCCGGACCCGCCGGCCGAAGCCGGGCCGCGGCTGCGGCAGGTGCGGCGGGCGATCGCGAAGGCCCGGTTCACCGAGCGCCTGATCCCGCTGGCGGTGGTCTACGCCTGCCTCGCCGGGCTCGGCACGGCCACCACCACCATCGGCGTGCTGGACCTGCGCCCCGGCGACGTCTTCGAGCGGTACGCCGGGGTGCCGGCCGGCCTCGTCACCTTCGGCATCGCGTTCGGCAGCTGGGTGATCGCCGCGATCATCCTCGGCCTGGTGGTCGGCGCGATCTTCGCCTACCGGACGGTGGAGTTCCGGCGCCACGTCGGCGTCCTGTGGGACCTGGGCACGTTCTGGCCCCGGGCCGCGCACCCCTTCGCGCCACCCTGTTACGCCGAACGGGCCGTGCCGGAGCTGACCCGGCGGATCACGTACCTGGTCGGCCGGGGCCACGCGGTGCTGCTCACGGGACACAGCCACGGTTCGGTCCTGGCCGCCGCGACGGTGCTCCAGTTGCCGCCCGGGATCAGCGACCGGGTCGCCCTGCTCACCCACGCCTCGCCCCTGCGCCGACTCTACGCCCGGCTCTTCCCCGCCTACCTCGACGACGAGGTGCTGCACGAGGTCGGCGCCCGGGTCGGCTGGCGGTGGCTGAACCTGTGGCGCGACACCGACCCGGTCGGCGGCTGGATCTTCTCCCCGCACCGGCCGGGCGCGCCGGCCACGGTCGGCGGGGCGGCCGCGGCCGTGGACCGCCGACTGCGGGATCCCGCCGAGGTGGTGGCCCCGCCCGGCGACAGCGTCCCGCCGCCGATCCAGGGACACCGGCCGTGCGAGTCCGACCGGCGGTTCGCCCAGGCGGCGCGCGAGCTGGTCGACCGCCTCCGCGAGCCGCCGGACCCGGAGTCACGGTGATCCGGGACGGCGCCCCCGGGCTCGGCGGACGCCTCCCGGGAGACGTCCGCCGGCGGTTGCGCGCCCGCGCCCAGGTCAGCGGGTGGACCGGATCCAGTCCCGGTAGTGCGTGGGCGCGAGGTGCGCGTCCGGGCCCCCGATCAGTACGTCCTGCCCGGCCACCGCGAACATGCCCGCCTTGTCGTCGGTGACCACGTCCCGGTCGTCGTGCCGCGCGGCCAGGGTGATCCGCCCGAGCTCGTCGAGGGCGAACACGTCCGGGCCGGCGACGTTGCGGATGCCGTTCAGCGGCGCCCCGGTGGCGACGTCGACGACCGCGTCGACGACGTCCGCGGCGGCCATCGGCTGGATCCGGGTGGCGGGCAGCCGGACGGTGCTGTCGTCGGCGGTCCAGGACAGGACCGCGTTCATGAACTCGAAGAACTGGGTGGCACGCACGATGGAGTACGGCGTGGGCCCCTGCCGCAGCAGGTCCTCCTGGACGGTCTTGGCGCGGTAGTAGTCGAGCTCGGGGACCTGGTCCACGCCGACGATCGAGAGGACCACCTGGTGCCCCACGCCGGCCCGCTCCCCGGCGGCCAGCAGGGTGTTCATGGTGGTACGGAAGAAGTCGATCGAGGCGTCGTCGAAGGTCGGCGAGTTGGCGACGTTGACGACGACCTGCGCGCCCTCCAGCGCCCGGTCCAGGCCCTCCCCGGTGAGCAGGTCGACGCCCGTCGAGGGCGCCGCGGGGACGGCCTCGTGTCCGGCGGCCCTCAGCTTCTGGACCACCTGCGAGCCGATCAGTCCGGTGCCACCGATGACTGTGACCTTCATGGCTCTCACCCTTCCACGGCGTGCCGGAGGGCACGCCCGCTTCGCCGAGGACCCCGCCTCGAACTCGGATACTTCTTGTCCGAGACAATAATCGGATAGCCTTTGTCCGAGTCAAGCGGGGGTGATCGGATGAAGCTGTCAGGCGGGGTCGAGTGGGCGCTGCACTGCTGCGTGGTGCTGACCACGGCGACGGACCCCGTGCCGGCCGCCCGGCTCGCGGAACTGCACGACGTCTCCGGCAGCTACCTGGCCAAACAGCTTCAGGCGCTCTCCCGCGCCGGCCTGGTGACCTCCGTCCAGGGCAAGGCGGGCGGATACGTCCTCACCCGGGCGCCCGAGCTGATCACCGTCCTCGACGTGGTCACCGCCGTCGACGGCGCGCAGCCCGCATTCGTGTGCACCGAGATCCGCCAGCGTGGCCCCCTCGCCACGCCGGCGGAGGCCTGCACCCGGCCGTGCCCCATCGCCCGCGCGATGGCCGGCGCCGAGGCCGCCTGGCGCGCCGCGCTCCAGGCGGTCACCATCGCGGACCTCGCCGGCGGCGTCGACGACGACTACGGCCCGACCGCGCTCGGCAGCATCCGCACCTGGCTCGGCGGGCCGGACGGAGGCGACACGGCGACCGCCGAGGCGGGGTAGCCACCGGGCCCCTCCCTTGAGCCCGGTGCCCGGCGCGGGCAGACTGGCGGCATGACGCGAGGCACCGCCCTGGTCCGGCAACCCGGTGACCGGCTGGCCGAGGGGCTGGTCACCCACATCGAGCGCAGCGACGTGGACGTCGCGCGCGCCCGGCGCCAGCACGAGGCGTACCGGGCGGCGCTCGCCGAGGCCGGCTGGCAGGTGCGCGAGGTCGCTCCCGCCGAGCAGTGCCCCGACTCGGTGTTCGTCGAGGACACCGTCGTGGTCTGCGACGACCTGGCGGTGCTCACCCGGCCGGGCGCGCCGGAGCGCCGCCCGGAGGTCGCCGGCACCGAGAAGGCGGTCCGCGAGGCCGGGCTGGAGGTCGTGCGCATCGAGGCGCCCGGCACGCTGGACGGCGGCGACGTGCTGCAGATCGGCGACACGGTGTACGTGGGCCGGGGCGGCCGCACCGACGAGGCGGGCGCGGCCCAGCTCGGCGCCCACCTGGCGACCCGCGGGCGCACGGTGGTCCCCGTCCCGCTGCGCGACGTGCTGCACCTCAAGTCGGCCGTGACCGCGCTGCCCGACGGCACCCTGCTCGCGCTGCCGGAACTGCTCGACGCGACCGCCCTGGGGCGGCCGGTGCGCGCGGTCGACGAGGAGGCCGGCTGCCACGTCGTGCCCCTCGGCGGCGACCTCGTGCTGCTGGCCGCGTCGGCGCCGCGCACCGCGGCGCTCGTCGCGGACCTCGGTTTCACACCTGTCGTGGTCGACATCAGCGAGTACGAGAAGCTCGAGGGCTGCGTCACCTGCCTGAGCGTGCTCATCCCCGGGGCCTGACCCGCCCCGGCCGGCGCGTCGCGGTCGACGTCAGCCGGCGAGGCGGATGATCGCGGCGACCGACCGGTCCACGTCCGCCTCGGTCGTGGCCGCGTTCGACACGGAGAGCCGCATGAGTCGCCGGCCCCGCCACGTCGTGCCGCCCGCCCAGCACGTGCCGTCCGCCTGCACGGCCGCCACCACCCGGTCGGTGCGCCCGTCGTCGCCGAAGCCCACAAGCACCTGGTTGAGGACCACGTCGTTCGCCACCTCGAATCCGGCCGCGGCCAGCCCGGCGGCGAACCGGCGGGCCAGCGCGCAGCAGCGGTCGACCACCGCGGCGACCCCGTCGCGGCCCAGCTCGCGCAGCCCTGCCCAGACGGCGAACCCCCGCGCCCGGCGGGAGGACTCGGCGGTGAGGTCCGCGCCCGCCGGCGCGCCGCCGGAGCCGACCAGGTAGGCGGCGGCGTACGACATCGCGGCCGCGTGCACGTCCGGCCGGGCGCAGAACGCGAAGGCCGAGTCGTACGGCAGGTTCAGCCACTTGTGGCCGTCGCAGGCCCACGAGTCCGCCAGCTCCAGCCCGTCCACGAGGTGCCGCCGGCCCGGGCTCGCCGCCGCCCACAGCCCGAACGCCCCGTCCACATGCACCCAGCCACCGTGCCGGTGGACCAGCTCGCACGCCTCGCGCAGCTCGTCGCAGGCCCCCGTGTTCACGTTGCCGGCCTGGAGGCACACGATCGTGGGCCCCGCGGAGCCGGCCCGCAGCAGGGCCCGCAGCGCGCCGACGTCCATGGCGCCGTTCGGCCCGGCCGGCACCGGCTCCACCACGTCCACGCCGAGGCCCAGCAGACGCAGCGACCGGTCGATCGTGCCGTGCCGCTCCTCCCCCGCGATCACCCGGATCGGCGGCGCGCCGAGCAGCCCGCGCCGTTCCACGTCCCACCCCGCGTCGGCGAGCACCTGGTGCCGGGCGGCGGCGAGCCCGGCGGTGTTCGCCGCCTGCGCGCCGGTCACGAAACCCACCGACGCCGACGCCGGGATCCGGAGCAGCTCCTTGAGCCAACCGCCGGCGGCCTCCTCTGCCGCGACGGCGGCCGGCGACGTCACGGCGTTGAACGCGAGCTGGTCCCACCCGGCGGCGAGCATGTCGGCCGCGGTCGCCGCCGGCAGCGCGCCGCCGACCACGAACCCGAAGTACCGCGGGCCGGCGCTGGCGACCAGGCCGGGCTCGGCCGCGGCCAGCAGGTCCGCCACCACCTGTTCCGGTGGGCAGGGGGCGGTGGGCAGCGGGCCGGAGAAGGCGTCGGTCACCGCGGCCCGGTCGAGCGGCACGCCGACCGGCCGCTCCGGCAACGACCGGCGGTACGCGGCCGCGTGGTCTGCGGCCAGACGGAACAGGTGCCTCAGATCCTCCACGGCCGCACCCTATCCCCGTCCTCCGTCAGCTCCCGCCAGGCGTGCGGGCCGGCGAAACCTGCGGGCGCCGCCCGCCGTGGTGGTCCGAGGAGTCAGACCGGGGTGGCGGGCTGGCACAGCCGCTCGCCGGTGGCGGGATCCTGGCACAGGTATCCGCTGGTCGTGTGCATCCAGCCCCACAGCCAGTCCTTGAACACGGGTTGCCGGCAGTGCCGGCAGGTCGACCTCTGCCGTTCCTCCGGCTCGGGCTCCTGGACCTGAGCCGCGGTCTCCGGCTCGGTCGGCTCCGCCGCTGCGGCCTCCGGCCGTCGCTGTGGGCGTGGGATGGACGGTGCGGTCTCGGCCATGAGTGCTTCCTGTGCTGCTCGGGTGGACCGGGCGGCGCCTCGGGGCCCTGAACCTCGATCGTCCGCCCGCCCCGGGGAGGGTGCTGGCAAGCGTTCTCTGCACAGGATGAGCGCTGTGGGTCGTGGTGCCGTTACGCGATCCGCCGGATCAGCTCCGCTGGTACTCCTCCCAGGTGAGCACCGGGCTGACCACCGGCCCGTCGTCGGGGCCCCGGTTCGCCAGCCCGTTGAGCCCGAGGTAGTAGTCCCCGGCCTGGTGCTGTGCCGGCGCCGACTGGTCGGTGTCGGCCAGCGCCACCGCGTGGATGTGGTAGGGCCAGTCGCCCTGCGCGGGCGTCCGCAGCCAGGCGGCGAAACCGACCCGGCGCAGGTGCCGGACCACAGTGGTGCGGTAGGTGCCGGACATGCCGTCGACCGCGAGGTCCAGCGCGCCGCCCCCGTCGTGGGTGCCGGCCGAGGTCGGGTCGCTCGTGCTGTACGAGCCCTGGCTGATCGCCAACTGCCGGCCGAGCAACCGCTCGGCCTCCAGCAACATGGCCCTGGTGCGGCTGTTCACGCGCGCGCCACGGAAGTCCAGGACACCGCCCGGGCTCAGCGGCGGGACCACGGTGAACCGCTGGTCTCCCAGTGCCCGCAGCGAGGTCAGCCCCGGCAGGCCGGTGGCGTCGAGGCCCGAGTACCCCAGGGAGCGCTGGTGGGCGGCGTACGCCGCCACGGTGCTGGTGCCGAAGTGACCGTCCACGTAGGTGGCGGCGAGCAGGCCCCGGTCCCGCAGCGCCCGCTCGACGAGGAGCACGCTGTCGCGGCTGCCGGCGGTGATCGCGGTGTCCACCCGCCTCGGGTCGATCTGCGCCGCCTTGATCAGCGCCTCCATGTCGACCTCCGGCAGGGCCGCCCGGCCCGGACCCGCCGCGAGCAGCCCGGCACCGACCGCGCCGAGCGTCGCCGCGGCCGCGCGGCCGAGCAGTCCCCTCCGGTCCAGCAGGGTCCCCGCCGCCGGCCGGTCGCGGCGCCCGGGTCGCGGCCCCGGCCCGGCCGACGTTCCCGGCATCACCAGGCCGCCGGCAGGTAGGCGACCGACCAGCCGCGGTAGGAGCCGTGGTCGAGGTAGCCCGCCACCCCGACCCCGCCGCCGACGGAGGTGCCGATCACCTTGCCCTCGCCCAGGCTGATCGCCACGTGGCCGGTGCCTACGGAGTTGTGGTACCAGACCAGCGCGCCCCGCGGCGGGATGCCGGAGGTCTTCAGGTAGCCGTTGCTGCTCTCCCAGTCGCCGCCGATCTCCGCCGTGTTCCAGCCCGAGCCGCCCCACCCGTACGCCTGCGCCACGAAGGCCAGGCAGAGGTTCTCGTAGGCGGTGGAGCGGTACCGCTGGAAGGCCCAGTCGATCGCCCCGTTGGCGGACCGCGGGTTCGTCTTCGACGACGGCTCGTCGCCGACGTAGGCGCAACTGTTGACGACCTGGCCGTCCGAGCCGGTGTGCACGTAGGCGTCGGAGACCATGCCGCCGTTGGACAGCAGGTCCCACAGCGTCGTGGTGCCGTAGGTGCCGGTCACCGACTGGCCGTTGGTCTGGCACAGCAGGGTGACCGTCGACCCGTCGGACACCGTGCGCCAGGCCGCGTAGCCGGTCCCGGGTCCCGACCGGACGCTCAGCGCCGTGCCGGCGGTGTTGACGGTGCCGGTGGCCGAGTCGGCGTACGCGTACGCCGTGCCGGGCACGGCCCCGATCAGGACGACGGAAAGCGCGGCGGCGGTGACCGCCGCGGCCGGGCCGCGCGAGACATCGACAATCTTCCACATGACTGGGGAAGCTAGCGGTCGCCCGCGGCCCGGTCCACGCCCGTTTGGATATTCTTGCCGTTGGTGCCGATTGACCCGAAACTAACTTTCGGACGCTCCGGTGAACAGCGCGGCGTACCGGGCGAGGTAGAGCGGCCAGCCCTCGTCGTGACCGACACCGTCGCTGACGGCCTGCCAGCCCGGCCCGTGCCGGTCGATGTGGCGGTGCTCCAGCTCCACGCGGGTGCGCTGCGGGGTCTCGGCGACGAACCGGACCTCGACCTCGCTGGTGTTGTCCGGGTCGGCCTCGACCTGCCACTGGGGACTGATGTCCCAGCTGAACACGACCCGGTGCGGCGGTTCGAAGGCGAGCACGCGCGCCCACCGGCATTCGCTGCCGTCGACGCCCCGGTCGTAGATGTGGCCGCCGACCTTGGGCTCGAACACCGTCTCCGCGATCGGCGCGCCGAGCAGGTTGTGCTCCGGCGGCTTGAAGTCACCGAACCGCTCGGTGAACACGGTGAACGCCCGTTCGAGCGGCGCCTCGACGACGATCTGCCGCCGGACGGCCGCGGCTGTTGTTCCGGTCATGGTGTCTCCTCGGTCGGTTCTTCGACGACGTCCTGATAGCTGTCCAGCGCGCGGTGCCAGAACGTCTCCAACTGGTCGCGCAGCGCGGCCACCCCCGCCGGGTTGAGCCGGTAGACCCGGCGGGTGCCGGCCGCCTGGTCGGTGACCAGCCCGGCCTCCTTGAGGACCTTGAGGTGCTGGGACACCGCGGGCCGGCTGACCGGCAGTTCGTCGGCGAGCTCGCCGACGGCGCGGGGTCGCTCGGCCAGGCAGGCGACGATGGCGCGCCGGGTCGGATCGCCCAACGCGTCCCATCCGTCGGCCGTTCGGTAAGTAGCCACGAACGGTACGTTACGGCTTACCGATGCCAGCGTCAAGGGTCGCGCGCCGGCCGGGGAGGGTTAGGCTTCGACGCATGTGGACGGGGCTTCGGCACGGCCGGGCGACGAACGTGGCCCTGGTGCTCGTGGTCGGCCTGGTCGCCCTGGGCGGCCTCGTGGCGCAGTCGCGGGGCATCGACACCGCCGCCGAGTGGGCGGCGCTGGCAGCCGTGCTGGCCTCCTCCGGCGCGCTGTGGCTCCGTCGCCGCCATCCGGTCGCGGTGGGCGTGGTGGCGCTTGCCGCCGTCGCCGCGTACGGGGCGTTGCTGCACCGCCCCGGGCCGATCATGCTGGTGTTCGTCGTGGCGCTCTACACGGTGGTCGACGAGGGACACCTGGCCGTCGCCATCGGGCTCGGCGTCGCCTCGGTGGCCGCCTTCGCCGTCGCGGACGGCGCCGGCAGAACCGCGACCACCGGTAACGGGGCCACGCTGCTGCACGCCGGCTGGCTCACCGCCGTCATCGTCGGCGTGACCCGCAACCGACGGGCCTACCTGGCCGAGGCACGGGCCCGGACACTCGCCGCGGAGCGGCGGCTGGAGGAGGAGGCCCGGCGCCGGGCCACCGAGGAGCGGCTGCGGATCGCCCGCGACCTGCACGACGCGCTCGGCCACCACCTCTCGCTGATCAACGTGCAGGCCAGCGCCGCGCTGCACCGGCCGGACCCCACCCGGTCCGAGCAGGCGCTCACCGCGATCAAGCAGACCAGCAAGGAGATGTTGCGGGAGCTGCGCGGCACACTTGACGCGCTCCGGCAGGAGGGCGCGGCGCCGACCACGCCCGCGCTGGGCCTGAACCGCCTCGGCGAGCTGGTCACCACGGCCGGGCGGTCCGGGCTGGCGATCCGCACCGAGGTCGCCGAGATCCGGCCACTGCCACCGGAGGTCGACCTCGCGGCGTACCGGATCGTCCAGGAGGCGCTCACCAACGTGACCCGGCACGCCACGGCCACCTCCGCGGTGGTGCGGGTCCGGTCCGACCGCGACGACGTGCTCGTCGAGGTCGAGGACGACGGCACCACCGCGCCGGGCGCGCCCGGCAACGGGATCCTCGGCATGGGCGAGCGGGCGCGGGCGCTGGGCGGTTCGCTGACCACGGGCTCCGGGCCGGACGGCGGCTTCCGGGTCCGCGCCCGGCTGCCGCTGCGGCCGGGCCCGGTGCCGGCGGGAGACCCGGCGTGATCCGGGTGCTGCTCGCCGACGACCAGACCCTGGTACGCGCCGGCTTCCGGTCCATCCTCGACGGTGAGCCCGGCATCGAGGTGGTCGGCGAGGCCGCCGACGGCGCCGAGGCGGTGCGGCTCTCCCGACAGCTGCGCCCGGACGTCGTCCTCATGGACATCCGGATGCCCGGGCTGGACGGCCTGGCCGCCACCCGGCAGATCGCCCCGGACTCCGACATCCGCGTGATCATCCTGACCACGTTCGACCTGGACGACTACGTCTACGGCGCCCTGCGTGCCGGCGCGAGCGGCTTCCTGGTCAAGGACACCGAGCCGGCGGAGCTGATCCACGGCGTGCGGGTGGTGGCCCGCGGCGACGCGCTCATCGCGCCGGCCATCACCCGCCGGCTGATCGCCGAGTTCACCGCCCGGGCCACCCACCCGGACCCGGGGCCGCGGCTGGCCGCGCTCACCGAACGGGAGCGGGAGGTGATGGCGCTCGTCGCCGCCGGCCTGTCCAACGACGAGATCGCGGCACGCCTGGTGCTTAGCCCGGCCACGGCGAAGACGCACGTCAGCAGGATCATGACCAAGACCCGGGTCCGGGACCGCGCCCAGCTGGTGATCCTCGCGTACGAGTCCGGCCTGACCGTGCCCCGCTGGCTCACCCCCTCCTGACCACGGCCTGCCGGTGCCGCGGCCGGCCGGTCAGGCGGTGCGGCGGGAGCGGGCCAGGGCCAGCCCACCGAGGACCACGGCGATCAGCCCCACCAGCAGGGCCACGTACGCGCCGCCCAGCCCGTTGCCGGTGCCCACACCACCGTCGGCGGTGGCCGCGACCAGCCCGCCGAGCGCCATGCCGACGATCCCCGCCGCCAGGGCCACCGTGGCGCCGAGCCGCCCGGACGCGGTGCCGAGACGACCGGCGGGACGGGCCAGCGCCAGCCCGCCGATGATCACGCCGGCCAGGCCCAGGAGGGCGCCGACGCTGGCGCCGAGCCGCCCGGCGCTCATCGTGTAGGCGCTGGCGGCGATCGGCTGGGCCGAGACGTGCGCGGCCGCCGGCGCGGCGAGCCCGAACGCGCCGAGCGGAACGGCGGTGGCGACGGTGAGCAGGTGACGGACGTTCATCGGGGATCCCCTTCGCTGGCCTGACGACTTCCTGCGGCAGCGTATGTACCAGGGTGGTCACCGGTCGTCATGCCGGAGTTGCCTCTGGCCCTACCACCGGGGTTGCGCGCGCCCGCGGCGCCGTACCACCGGGGTTGTCCCGCCGGCGCCGGGGCGGTCAGGCGACCTGCGGCGCGTGCGACTCCGGGCAGGGCTCGACCGAGAGGTACGCCGACAGCGCGCGGAGGAAGTCCGGCGCGTCGAAGATCCGACCGGCGGAGGCGACGCCGCTCGTCCTGATCCGGCCGGCGAGGATGCGCCGCACCGCCTCGACCGCCAGCGGCGCGCTGACGGCGTAGATGTCCCGGCCGTGGGCGACGACGCGCCGTCGCGTGTCGCCCGCGCGCACGACGACGTCGACGGTGAACGTCTGCGCGGACCGGCCGAGTTCGTCGACAGCGGCCGGCGCGGGGGTGTCCGGACCGGCCAGGTCCCGGGCCGCGTCCGTGGTCATGTAGGTGCGCACCTCGGGAATGGACAGGTGGCTGGGCACGGTCACGACGTCGGCCATCGTGAACCCGCCGAGGACGGGCCGGCGACCCATCGGCGCGGGGAACTCCCAGTCCAGGGTCGGCAGCTCGCTCTCGTCGGCGTGGTACTCGAGGCGGCCACCGGTGTAGCGGACCCGCCGGCCGGCGCGCCGGTCCCGGGAGACCGTGCCGGAGGCGAGGGTCCCGGCCGTGGGGTGCCAACTGCTCAGCCCGTACGCGACGTGCGCCTCGTCGGCCGCCGTCCACTCGCCCATCGCCGTCGTCACCAGCAGGTCGCCGAGCCCGCCGAAGAAGGCCATCGCCGGGACCACCGCGACACCCGCAGCCCGGGCGCGGTCCGCGTAGTGCGCGAACGTGTCGAGGTTGGCCTCGATCTCGGCGGCCACGTCCACGTACGGGATCCGCGCCCGCAACGCGGCCTCGATCACCGGGCCCGCGGTCGAGGCGAACGGGCCGGCGCAGTTGACGACCGCGGCAGCGCCCCGAAGGGCCCGGTCCAGCGAGGCCGGGTCGTCGACCGACGCCACCCGGTGTACGAGCCCCGGATGCGACGCCGCCAGCGCCTGGAGCCGGCCCGCGTCGCGACCGACGAGAAGCGGGACGAACCCGCGCTCGCGCAGCTCCGTCACCACGAAGCGCCCGGTGTGCCCGTACGCGCCGAACACCGCCACGGTCTGACCCGTATCCATCCGCGGTTCCTCCCTCGAAAGATCGACTGGGAAGAGCCTCTCAGCGGCGGCCGCCTCCCGACAGTGTCTGGAACGCCATGCCCCGTACAGTTTCGGACATGGCCACCCTCGCGCTCGCCGCCACCGACTCGATGCTGCACTTCGAGCTCGCCATGGCCTGCGAGGTCTTCGTCCGCGACCCCTCCGGCCTGGCGGACCCCTGGTACGACCTCGTGGTCTGCGGCCCGGGCCCGGTCCGGATCGGCAGATTCTGGATGGAACCCGACGACGGGCTGGACCGGCTCGCCCGCGCCGACACCGTGATCGTCCCCGCCGTGGAGGACGTCGACGCGGAACTGCCGGCCGGCCTGGTCGACGCCGTCCGCGCGGCCCACGAGGCGGGCGCCCGGATGGTCTCACTGTGCACGGGCGCCTTCGTGCTGGCCGCCGCCGGGGTGCTGGACGGGCTGCGCGCCACCACGCACTGGGCCCACACCGAGGCGCTGGCCGCCCGCTATCCCCGGGTACGGGTCGACCCGGACGTCCTCTACGTCGACAACGGCACCGTGCTCGCCTCGGCCGGCAAGGCCGCCGCGATCGACCTGTGCCTGCACCTCATCCGCCGCGACCACGGCGCGACGGTCGCCAACGCCGTCGCCCGCCGCCTCGTCGTGCCGCCGCACCGCGCCGGCGGCCAGGCCCAGTTCGTCACCACCCCGGTGCCCGCCCGCGACGACAATCCCCTCGGCGACCTGGTTCCCTGGGTCATGGAGCGGCTGGACCGTCCGCTGACCGTGGAGGACCTGGCCCGCCGGGCGAAGATGAGTTCCCGCCACCTGGCCCGCCACTTCAGGTCGGTGACCGGCACGACTCCGCTCCAGTGGCTGTCGACGCAGCGCGTCCGCCGGGCCCAGGAGTTGCTGGAGAACACCGACGACAGCATCGACACCATCGCGCACCTGGCGGGCATGGGCACCGCCGCGACGCTGCGCCGGCACTTCCACCGCACCCTCGGCGTCCCCCCGGACGTCTACCGCCGCACCTTCCGCAGCGCGTCGCCCCCGGCCTGAACGGCCGTCGGACACCGGCCCGGCCCGGCCGCACCGGGCCGGGCCGGGCAGGTCCCTACCGGACGGTCCACCGCTGGTTCGCCGCGGCGGTGCAGGTCCAGAGGATGACAGTGGTGCCGTTGCCCGTGGCCGCGCCGTTGACGTCGAGGCAGAGGCCGGACTGCTGGGACCGGACGGTGCCGTCGGTGTTCCGGCTCCAGCGCTGGTTGGCGCCGCCGTTGCAGTCCCAGATCTGCGCCTTGGCGCCCGCGGTGGCGTTCAGCGGGGCGTCCAGGCACTTGCCGAGGGCCTGGAGGGTGTCACCGCTGATGCTCCAGCGCTGGTTGGCCCCGCCGTTGCAGTCCCAGATCACCGGCTGGGTGCCGTTGGCGGTGTTGCTCTGCGGAACGTCCAGGCAGCGACCGGAGGCCGCGCTGACCAGTGCGCCGCTGGTGGCCGGTGGCGGGGTGGTGGTTCCTCCGCCGCTGACCCGGTAGACCACGGTGCCGTGCGCGGGGACACTTGCCGAGATGGTGCCACCGGTGGTGCTGGTGGCGCCGGTCCAGGCGTCGAGCAGGGTGAAGCTCGTGCCGGTCTTGCCGACGGCGGCGGCGGTGGTCGAGATCGTCGTGGTGGCGCTGCCCTGGTTGAACAGCGCGACCGCCACGTCGCCGTTGGCCAGCGGCTTGGCCAGCACGCGTCGGGTGCCGTCAAAGGAGACCTGGGCGCCCTGGAGGCCGAGGCCGTCCTGGTTGATCGCGATCAGGTTCCGGTTGGTCAGGATGCTCAAGGTGGCCGCCGACTGGGATCGGACGTCGTTGCCGGCGATCAGCGGCGCCGCGAGCACGGCCCACATGGCGAAGTGGCTGCGCATTTCCGTGTCGGTCATGCCGCCCCGGCCGACCTCCATCATGTCCGGGTCGTTGAAGGCGCCGGGGCGCGCGTAGCCGGCCAGGGGCACGGTGACGTTGATGATGTTCTGGATGCCCATCGGGTAGCCGTTGGTCTGGCCGGTGTCCCAGGCGTTGGTGATGTCCTCGGTGGTCCGCCACATGTTCGCCACGTCGCCCCAGTTGCGCTGCGGGCCGGTCTTGGCGTGGATGCTGTTCGGGTTGATGCTGTAGACGATGGGCCGGCCCGTCGCCGCGAGGGCGTCCCGCATCCTGGCGAAGGTGGCCACCTGCTGGTCGATCGTGCCGTTCGGCGAGCACCAGTCGTACTTGAGGAAGTCCACGCCCCAGGCGGCGAACTGCCGGGCGTCCTGCGCCTCGTGCCCCTGGCTGCCGGTGGCGCCCGGGTACGAGCCGAAGTACTGCGCGCAGGTCCGGTCCACGGGCACCTGGTAGAGGCCGAACTTCAGGCCCTTGCCGTGCAGGTAGTCGCCGAGCGCCTTCATGCCGCTGGGGAACCGGCCGGGGTCGCCCTGAAGGTTGCCCGCCGCGTCGCGGTTCGGGTTGAACCAGCAGTCGTCGACCACGACGTACTGGTAGCCGGCATCGCGCATCCCGCTGGCGACGATGGCGTCGGCGGACTGCCGGATCAGGGTCTCGTTGATGTTGCAGCCGAACGAGTTCCAACTGTTCCAGCCCATCGGCGGGGTGCGCGCCACCCCGTTCTCCAGCGCCAGCGCGGCGGGCGGACGTAGCCCGGTCAGGGTGCCGGCCAGCAGCAGCGCGGCCGCCGCGCCGGCGGCCCAGCGCCGGGCCGAGGCGAGATGTCTCATCGGTTCTCCTTCCCGCGGCGGCGTACCCCGTCGCAGGTCGTGGTCCGGCCGGTGGGCGGGACCGGCGGTGGATGGTCGGCCGACGGCTCGTCGGCGCGGGCGGGCCCGTCGCGACCCGGCGGGGAGCGCCGGGTCGCGCGGGTGAGGTCCTGGCGGTCAGGCCACGGTGCAGGCCGCGCCGTTGAGGGTGAACCCGCTCGGCCGGGCCGTGTTGCCGGTGTGCGTGGCCTGGAAACCGATGCTCAGCGAGGCGTTCGGCGCCAGGGTGGCGTTGTAGTCGACGTTGCGGGCGGTCACCTGGCCGGAGGTGGGCGCGTAGGTGGCGTTCCAGCCGCCGACGATGTTCTGGCCGCCGGGCAGGGTGAAGACCAGGGACCATCCGTTGATCGTGCTGGTGCCGGTGTTGGTGACCGTGATGTCCTCGGTCAGGCCGTTGTTCCACGCGTTGACCGTGGCGGTCACCCGGCACGCCCCGCTCCCCGGCGCCGGGGTGGTCGGGCCGGGCGTCGGGGTGGTCGGGCCGGGCGTCGGGGTGGTCGGGTCCGGTGTCGGCGTGCCGCCCTGGAACTGGGTGAAGAACGACCAGACCACGCCGGGCACCCAGGTCCGGTAGCCGCTGTCCCCGGTGGCGCCGTCCTGCGGAGCGGCGATGTGCCCCTCGTCGAACGCGGCCCACACCACCGGGTGCCCGGCCGAGCAGCCCGAGTAGGTCGTCACCCGGTGGGTGAGGCTCCCCTGCGCCGGCTCGGCGGGGTTCTGCGCGGCGCAGCCGTTGTTCCGGCCGAACCGGTCCCGCAGCGTGCGCCCGCCGGCGATGTTCAACACGCTGTCGCGGATGCCGTGCACCCCGAGGTAGGCGACCGGCTGGGTGCCGCCGCTGCATCCGCTGAGCTGCCCGCCGGACTGGACCGCGACCGCTCGGAAGACGGTGGGCCGGGCGCAGGCGATCGCGTAGCTCATGGCCCCGCCGTAGCTGAAGCCGACCGCGAAACGCTGGGTCGTGTCGACGCACAGGCCGGCGTCGAGTTGGCGGATCATGTCGTCGACGAAGGTGAGGTCCTCACCGTTGGTGTTGGCCCAGCCGTTGTTGAGGCCCTGGGGCGCCACGAAGATCGTGCTCTCGTTCGCCAGCCGCTGCAGGCCGTAGTAGGACCAGACGTCCCGCTGCACGGTCTGTCCGGTGGCCACGTCGGTGGCGGTGCCGTTCAGCCAGTGGAACCCGAAGACCACCCGGTAGGGACGGTTGCTGTCGTAGTTGTCGGGGACCCTGAGGATGTACGTGCGGGTCCGGCCGCTGCTCTGGATCGAGTGGGTGCCGCTGGACAGGGCGGGTGCCCTGCCGCACCCGGCGGTCGTCGCGGCGGCGCCGACGTCCGCGGCCGCGGTGGTTGCGCCGAGACCACCACTCAAGACGGTGGAGGAGGCCGTGGCGATGGCAAGCGCCGCGACGGCGATCGCGCCGAGGAAGGATCTGGGTCGGGGCATGGGGTGTCTCCCTTCGCCGCGCCGGGCGGCGTAGCTGGATGATGACGGTCCGGATTCGCGCGGCCGGCCCTGACGTGGTGGCGCTCGACGCCCCGTCAGGGGGTGCGCGCCTGCCCTGCCCTTGGCTCCCGTCCGCAACCTACTCTGTGAGCGCTAACATCGCAATCCGTAGATGGATACGGCATTGAGCCTGTTATCGATAACATGCTATGTTCGCCCCTCAGCATCGGGAGCAACGCCACCGTGTCATTCGGATTCAACGGCTCGTGGACCGGCAGCCTGCCGAGCAGCTTCCGGTGGAGTTCCAGCGGCGCGCTCATCGGCCCGAAGAACGACGGCCGCGGCATCGCCGGCATCAAGGACCCCTCCGTCGTGTACTACAACGGCAGGTACCACCTCTTCGCCAGCACGGCGAAGTCCTCCGGCTACAACCTGGTCTACACGAGCTTCGCCGACTGGTCGCAGGCCGGCTCGGCGCCCTTCACCTACCTGGACCAGACCCCGATCGGCGCCGGGTACCGCGCCGCGCCGCAGGTCTTCTACTTCGCCCCGCAGCGGCTGTGGTACCTCGTCTACCAGACCGGCAACGCGTCGTACTCCACCAATCCGGACATCAGCAACCCGGCCGGGTGGAGCGCGCCGAGGAACTTCTACAGCGGCATGCCGCAGATCATCAGCGACAACATCGGCAACGGCTACTGGGTCGACATGTGGGTCATCTGCGACTCGGCGAACTGCTACCTGTTCTCCTCCGACGACAACGGGCACCTCTACCGGTCCCAGACCACGCTGGCGGACTTCCCGAACGGCATGACCAACACGGTCATCGCCATGCAGGACAGCGACCGTAACCGGCTGTTCGAGGCGTCCAACGTCTACCGGGTCGGCGAGCAGTACCTGCTGCTCGTCGAGGCCATCGGCAGCGACGGCCGCCGCTGGTTCCGCTCCTGGACCGCACCGGCCGTCACCGGGCCGTGGACCGCCCTGGCGGACACCGAGGGCAACCCGTTCGCCCGCGCCGACACCGTCACCTTCCCGGGCGACGCGTGGACCCGCGACATCAGCCACGGCGAGCTGATCCGCAGCGGCTACGACCAGACCCTCACCGTCAGCCCCTGCAACCTGCGCTACCTCTACCAGGGCCTGGACCCCGCCGCCGGCGGCGACTACAACGGCCTGCCCTGGCGCCTCGGTCTGCTCACCCAGACCAACTCCACCTGCTGAATCCGCTCCCCGGCAGGCGGGTCACCGCCTGCCGGGGCGCCGGCCGCCTCAGAACCCCCGGGCGAGCCGGTAGTACGCCTGGTTCCAGCGGATCTCCTCGGCGAACCGGCGCGGGTCCGTGTCGGCGTCGATGACGACCAGCTCCGTCCGGCTCATCTCGGCCAGGTCGTGCAACTCCTCCACCCCCACGGCCCGCGACAGCACCGTGTGGTGCGGGGCGCCCGCGGTGATCCACGCCTCGGCGGAGCCGGCGAGGTGCGGGCGGGGGCGCCAGACGGCCCGGGCCACCGGCAGCCGGCGCAGCGGGTGCGGCGGCGGCACCACGTCGACCTCGTTGGCGACGAGCCGGAAGCGCTCCCCCATGTCGGCCAGGCCGAGCACGACCGCGGGACCGGGCTCGGCGTCGAAGACCAGCCGGACCGGATCCTCCCGCCCGCCGATGCTCAGCGGGTGGATCTCCACGGACGGTACGTCCGCGGCGATGCTCGGGCACACCTCGAGCATGTGCGCGCCGAGGACCAGTTCCCGGCCCGGCGTGAGGTCGTAGGTGTAGTCCTCCATGAAGGACGTTCCGCCGTCGACCCCCACGGCCATCGCCTTGAGGGCGTGGACCAGGACGGACGTCTTCCAGTCGCCCTCGCCGCCGAAGCCGTAGCCGTCGGCCATGAGCCGCTGCACGGCGATGCCCGGCAGCTGGCGCAGCCCGCCCAGGTCCTCGAAATTGGTGGTGAAGGCGCGGAAACCACCGGCTTCCAGGAAGGTACGCAGGCCCAGCTCCAGCCGGGCGGCGTAGCGCAGGGACTCGTGCCGGTCGCCGCCGGGGCGCAGCTCGGGCACCATCCGGTAGCTGTCGTCGTACTCCTTGACCAGGTCGTCCACCTGCGCGTCGGTGACCTCGCCGACCACCCGGACGAGGTCGTTGACCCCGTAGGTGTTCACCGAGACGCCGAAGCGCAGCTCCGCCTCCACCTTGTCGCCCTCGGTCACCGCGACGTCGCGCATGTTGTCGCCGAAGCGGGCCAGCCGCAGGGACCGCATCGCCGACCAGCCGATGGCCGCCCGTGCCCAGGCGCCCACGCGGGACACCACGCGCGGGTCGCTGACGTGCCCGGCGACGGTCTTGCGGGCCACCCCGAGCCGGGTCTGGACGAACCCGAACTCCCGGTCGCCGTGCGCCGCCTGGTTGAGGTTCATGAAGTCCATGTCGATCTCGTCCCACGGCAGCAGGACGTTGGCCTGGGTGTGCAGGTGCAGCAGCGGCGTCCGCAGCGCGTCCAGGCCGGCGATCCACATCTTCGCCGGCGAGAAGGTGTGCATCCAGGCGATCACCCCGATGGCCCCCTGCGCCGCGGCGTCGCGGCAGACCCGCAGGATGTCGCCGCTGGTGGTGAGCACCGGTTTCCAGACGACCCGGGCGGGGATCTGCGGCGAGTCGTGGAGCGCCGCCGCGATCTGCCGTGACTGCTCGGCCACCTGGCGAAGGGTGTCCTCGCCGTACATGGCCTGACTGCCGGTGAGGAACCAGATCTCAGGCTCAGCGTGCGTTGCCATGGGATTGCCTTCCGCGAGGTGGTCGGTCACTTGTAGCGGATTCCGATCAGACGTTGGAGCAGGATGAACGCGAAGAGCAGGCCGCCGATCACGATCTTGGTCCACCAGGAGTTGAGGCTGCCGTCGAAGGTGATGAGCGTCTGGATGACCCCGAGGACCAGCACCCCGAGCACGGTGCCGAAGACGTAGCCGGAGCCGCCGGTGAGCACGGTCCCGCCGATGACCACGGCGGCGATGACGTCGAGTTCCATGCCCACGGCGATCAGCGGGGCGCCGGAGAGCGTGTAGAACGACAGCAGGATGCCGCCGATCGCCGCGCAGAGGCCGCTGATCGTGTAGACGGCGATCCGGGTCCGGCCCACCGGGAGCCCCATGAGCAGCGCGGACTGGGGGTTGCCGCCGATGGCGTACACGTTGCGGCCCAGCCGGGTGTACGCCAGCGTGTACGCGGCGACGGCGACCACCACGAAGGCGATGAGCACGCTTACCGACACGAAGTTGCCGCTCGGATCTCCGATCCGTTCCTGCGACATGCGCGTCCAGAACCCGTCGGTGATCGGGATGGACGAGCCGCTGATGAAGGTGCACATGCCGCGGGCCAGGAACATCCCGGCGAGGGTGACGATGAACGGCTGGATGTCGAAGAAGTGGATCACGCAGCCCATGAGGAAGCCGAGCGTCGGCCCGATGAGCAGCGCGACGAGCAGCACCAGCGCGGCCGGCAGCCCCTCCCGCAGCAGGAACGCGGACACCATCGCGGTCATCGCGACGACCGAGCCGACGGAGAGGTCGATCCCGCCGGTGAGGATCACGAAGGTCATGCCGACCGCGACGACGAGCAGGAACCCGTTGTCGATGAAGACGTTGAAGACGACCTGGATGTTGGAGAACGCGCGGTATTGGGAGACGCCGACGCCGTAGAGGACGAGCAGCAGGGCGAGGGTGGCCAGGACCGGGACGTGCCGCCGGGGCAGCCGCGACCAGGTGCGGGTGGCCATCAGGGACAGGGTTGTCATGCCGGCACCTGCTCCTTTGGCTGCTCGGTCACGGGGACGGGTGCGGCCGCCGGGGCGCGGCGTCGGGTGAACCGGGCCCGGAAGCCGGGCGCCTGGATGAGGCAGACCGCGATGACCACGACCGCCTTGAACAGCAGCGAGGTCTGGGGCGAGATGTTCATGGCGTACACCGTGGTGGTGAGGGTCTGGATGAGCAGCGCGCCGAGGATGGTGCCGCCGAGGGAGAACCGGCCACCGGCGAGCGACGTGCCGCCGATGACCACGGCGAGGATGGCGTCGAGTTCCACCCAGAGGCCGGCGGCGTTGCCGTCGGCGCTGGACACGTTTGCCGTCATCATGAACCCGGCGATCGCGGCGCAGGCCGCACTGATCACGTAGACGAGGAAGGTGATCCGCCCGGACCGGATGCCGGCCAGGCGGCTGGCCCTCGCGTTGCCGCCGACGGACTCGATCATCAGGCCGAGCGCGGTGCGCCGGGTCACCGCGGCGACGACCGTCGCGGCGGCGAGGGCGAGGAAGATGGCGAGCGGCAGGGTCAGCAGGTGGCCGACGCCGATGGCCTTGTACGGGCCGGAGTTGATGGTGAGGATCTGCCCCTCGGTGATCAGCTGGGCCAGGCCCCGGCCGGCGACCATGAGGATCAGCGTGGCGATGATCGGCTGGATGCCGATGACGGCGACCAGCACGCCGTTCCAGGCGCCGAGCACCAGCGCCACCCCCAGGCCCAGGGCCAGCGCCGTCAACACGCCGCCGAGGTCGTTCTGGTCGGGTTGCCGGCTGATGTACAGGCAGGCGATGGCGCCGCTGATCGCGCAGAGCGAGCCGACCGACAGGTCGATGCCGCCGGTGGCGATCACCAGTGTCATGCCGAGCGCGACCAGGATCAGCGGCGCGCTCAGCCGCAGGATGTCGATGAGGCTTCCGTACAGGTGACCGTCGCGCATCTGCACCGAGAGGAAGCCGGGTCGGTAGACGGTGTTGGCGGCCAGCATGACGACGAGGACGGCGACCGGCCAGAAGAGCCGGTGTGTCGTCAGCGCCCGGAGGCCGGCCCGTCGGCTGCTCATGACGGCATCCCCTCGTGCCCGGCGCCGGCCGCGATGCTCTGCATGATCCGGTCGGCGTCGACGCTCTGGTCGTTGCCGAGTTGCGCGACCATCTCGCGGTCGCGCATCACGGCGATCTTGTGGCTGAGGCGCAGCACCTCCTCCAGTTCGGCGGAGACGAACAGCACCGCCATGCCACCGTCGGAGAGCTGGGCGACCAGCCGCTGGATCTCGGTCTTCGCGCCGATGTCGATGCCCCGGGTCGGCTCGTCGAGGATCAGCAGGCGGGGTTCGGTGATGAGCCAGCGCGCGAGCAGCACCTTCTGCTGGTTGCCGCCGGAGAGGTTGCCCACCGGGATGTCGGGGTCCGCCGGGCGGATGCTCAGGGCCCGCACGTACCGGTCGACCAGTTCGTCCTGGCGGCGGCGGGGAACGGGCCGGAGCCAGCCCCGGGCGGCCTGGAGGGCGAGGATGATGTTCTCCCGCACGGACAGCTCGGCGATGATCCCCTCGGCCCGCCGGTTCTCGGAGCAGAAGCCGATGCCGTGGGCGATGGCGGCCACCGGCGTACGCAGCGAGGTGGGCGAGCCCTGCACCCGGACGCTGCCGTGGTCGGCGCGGTCGGCGCCGAACAGCAGCCGCGCCACCTCGGTACGGCCCGAGCCGAGCAGGCCGGCGAGGCCGACGACCTCTCCCTGGTGGATGGTGAGGCTGAACGGCGCCACGGCGGAGCGGCGTCCCAGCTCGCGGACGTCGAGAAGCGGCGGGCCGTCCGCCCGGTCGGCGGGGTCGTGCCGGGGTTGCTCGTCGAGACGCTCCAGCACGCGCAACTCCTTGCCGATCATCTTCTCCACCAGGCCGAGCTGGGGCAGCTCGCTCGTCGCGTACTCGCCGACGAGCTGGCCGTTGCGCAGGACGGTGATCCGGTCGGCGATCTCGTAGACCTGGTCGAGGAAGTGGGTGACGAACAGGATCGCGATGCCGTCGTCGCGCAGTTGCCGCATGACCCGGAACAGCTGCGCGACCTCACCGGCGTCGAGGCTGGAGGTCGGCTCGTCCAGGACCAGGACCCGGGCCTCGATGTCGATGGCGCGGGCGATCGCCACCATCTGCTGGACGGCCAGCGAGTAGCTGCCGAGTTGGGCGTTGACGTCGATGTCCAGGTCGAGCCGGGCGAGGAGGCCGCGGGCCCGGCGCCGCATCTCGCCCCACCGGACCGCGCCGAGCCGGCGGGGTTCCCGGCCGATGAAGATGTTCTCCGCCACCGAGAGGTTGGTGCAGAGGTTGACCTCCTGGTAGACGGTGCTCACTCCGGCGGCGGTGGCCTGCATCGGGCCGGTGAAGGACACCTGCTCGCCGCCGAGCGTGACGGTGCCGTCGTCGGTGCCGTAGACACCGGTGAGCACCTTGATGAGGGTCGACTTGCCGGCTCCGTTCTCGCCCATGAGGGCGTGCACCTCTCCGGGGAAGAGGCGGAAGGCCACGTTGTCGAGCGCGCGTACGCCGGGGAAGGACTTGCTGATCCCCGTCATTGTCAGGACGGGATGGCTGCCTGTCATGCCACCGGGCCTTTCCTGAGATGGGTGAGAAGGGCACGCGGGCCCCGGTCGGTGGGGCCGCGCGGCGGCCGGGCCCGAGGCCCGGCCGCCGCGTCGGATGCCGGGGGCGTCGACCCCCGCGGTCGGTGTCAGTACTTGCGGTTGGGCAGCGCCTCCTTGGCCTGCTCCTGGGTGAAGGTGGTCTCCTGGGTCTCGATCCGGGCGGGGACCTCCTCGCCGTTGTGCACCTTCTTCACGAGGTCCATGAGCTGGGGACCGAGCAGCGGGCTGCACTCGGCGATGAAGTTGAACTTGCCGTCGGCGAGGGCCTGCATGCCGTCCTTGACCGCGTCGACGGTGATGATGGTGATGTCCTTGCCAGGCACCTTCCCGGCCGCCGTGATCGCCTCCAGCGCGCCGAGACCCATGTCGTCGTTGTGGGCGAACAGCACGTCGATCTTCGGGTTGGCCTTGAGGAACTGCTCCATCACCTGCTTGCCGCCCGCCCGGGTGAAGTCACCCGACTGCGAGGCGATGATCTTCAGGTTCGGGTTGGCGGCGATCGCCTCGGCGAAGCCCTTCTTCCGGTCGTTCGCCGGGGCCGAACCGGTAGTGCCCTGGAGTTCGACGATGTTGACCGGGCCGGCGGCGGCCTTCTTCTGCTCCACCAGCCACTCCCCCGCGAGCCTGCCCTCCTTCACGAAGTCCGAGCCGAGGAAGGTCTTGTAGAGGGACTTGTCGGCCGAGTCGACGGACCGGTCGGTGAGGATGACCGGGATCTTCGCGTCCTTGGCCTCCTTGAGCACGGTGTCCCAGCCGGATTCGACCACCGGCGAGAAGGCGATCACGTCGACCTTCTGCTGGATGAAGTTCCGGATGGCCTTGATCTGGTTCTCCTGCTTCTGCTGCGCGTCGTCGAACTTCAGGTCGATCCCGGCCCCCGCCGCGGCCTCCTTGATCGAGGTGGTGTTCGCCGTACGCCAGCCGCTCTCCGCGCCCACCTGGGAGAAGCCCAGGGTGATCTTGCCGTCGTCGCCGCCGGCGCTGCCGCCCGTGTCGCTGTTGCCGCAGGCCGCCATGCCGGTGGCGAGCAGCGCGGCGGTGAGCACCGCGATGACCTTCCGGGACGGCAGGTGGGTCCTCATTCTCTTCACCGCAATCTCCTCGGGGTAAGCGTTCCGCGAGCCGCACGCCCGGGAAGGCGTACGCCCTGCGTAGGTGGTGGTGTCCGGGGGTGGTGCGACGCGGACGGCCCGGGTGGGCGCCGCGCGATCGGGGCGGCCGTCAGGGGCTCGCGGGTGAGGGGGGTCGCTGTCCGTAGACGTTCTGATAGCGGTCGTGCAGGGCGTCGACGTCGACAGCCGCCATCGGCAGCGGCTCGCCGAGCGCGCGGGCCAGGTGGGCGGTGCGGGCGATGTCCTCGCACATCACGGCGGCCTTGACCGCGGCCCGGGCGTCCCGGCCGATGGTGAACACGCCGTGGTTGCGCATGAGCACGGCCGGCGAGCGGTGCCCGGCGAGGGTCTCCACGATCCCCTTGCCGATGTCGTCGCCGCCGATGAGGGCGAACGGTCCGACCGGGATCTCGCCGCCGAACTCGTCGGCCTGCGCCGTGAGGTGGCAGGGGATCGGCTCCCCACGGGCCGCCCAGGCGGTCGCGTACGCGCTGTGGGTGTGCACCACCCCGCCCACCTCGGGCATTGCCCGGTAGACGTAGGCGTGGGCGGCGGTGTCACTGGACGGCGAGAGGTCGCCCTCGACCACGACCCCGTCGAGGTCGCACACGACCATGTTCTCCGGCGCCAGGTCGTCGTAGTCCACGCCGCTCGGCTTGATCACCATCAGGTTCTGGCCGGGCACCCGGGCGGAGACGTTCCCCGCCGTCCAGGCGACCAGGCGGTAGCGGGTCAGTTCGGCGTGCAACCGGGCGACGCTCTCCCGGAGCCGCCGGATCTGCTGACCGGGCTCGGCACTCATGCGACCACCTCCAGCGGCGTCGTGGCGGGTTCCGCCGATCGGTCGACGGCGGCGTTGCGGATCGCGCGCAGGCGGGACATGACGTCGTTGCCGCCGCGACCGAAGTGGTCGTGCAGGGTCCGGTACTCGGCGTAGAGCGCGTCGTAGGCCCGTGCCCGCTCGGGATCCGGCCGGTAGACGTCGCGGTCCACCCGGCCCATCGCCGCGGAGGCCGCGTAGACGTCCGGGTACGCGCCGGCGGCGACCGCGGCGTGGATGGCCGAGCCCAGCGCGGGTCCCTGGGCCGACCCGATGAGGCTCAACGGCCGGTTGGTGACGTCGCTGTAGATCTGCATGAGCAGCCGGTTGCCGGCCAGGCCGCCGGCCACCACCAGCTCGCGGATCGGCACCCCCGCCTCGACGAACGCCTCGATGATCATGCGGGTGCCGTACGCCGTCGCCTCCAGCAGCGCGCGGTAGACGTCCGCCGGCCGGGTGGCCAGCGTGAGCCCCACGACGAGACCGCTCAGGTCGTGGTTGACCAGCAGGGAGCGGTTGCCGTTCCACCAGTCCAGCGCGATCAGCCCGTGGCCGCCGACCGGCTGTTCCGCGGCCAGCGCGGAGAGCCGCTCGTGGGAGTCCACGCCCGCCGGGGCGGCGTGCTCGACGAACCAGCCGAAGATGTCACCGACGCCGCTCTGGCCGGCCTCGTACCCCCAGGCGCCGGGGCTGAGTCCACCCTCGACGACGCCGCACATGCCGGGCACCTCGGCCAGGTCGGCGCCGTTGACCACGTGACAGGTCGAGGTGCCCATGATGGCGACGAGGTGCCCGGGCGCCAGGGCCTGGGCCGAGGCGGCGGTGACGTGGGCGTCGACGTTGCCGGCCGCGACCGCGATGCCCTCGGGCAGGCCGGTCCAGGCCGCCGCCCGGGCGGTCAGGCCGCCGGCCCGGGCGCCCATCGGCAGCAGCGGACCGTCCAGCTTGGCGACGAAGTCGGCGAATCCCGGGTCCAGTGCGGCCAGGAACTCCCGGGACGGGTAGCGGCCGTCCTGCCGGATGCCCTTGTAGCCGGCGGTGCAGATGTTGCGGGTCTCCACGCCGCACAGCTGCCAGACGATCCAGTCGGCCGCCTCGACGAACCGCTCGGCGCGCCGGTAGATCTCGGGGTCCTCGTCGAGGAGCTGGAGGCCCTTCGCGAACTGCCACTCGGCGGAGATCTTCCCGCCGTACCGGCCGAGCCAGGGCTCGCGGCGTTCCCGCGCGAGGACGTTGATGCGGTCGGCGTGCGGCTGCCCGGCGTGGTGCTTCCACAGCTTCACCCAGGCGTGCGGCCGGTCGCGCAGCTCCGGCACCTCGCAGAGCGGCGTGCCGTCGGCCAGGGTGGGCAGCACGGTGCAGGCCGTGAAGTCGGTGGCGATGCCGATCACCCGCGCCGGGTCGATGCCCGCGGCGGCCACGGCGGCGGGCACCGCGTGGCGCAGCACGTCCCGGTAGTCCTCGGGGTCCTGGAGCGCCCAGTCCGGTGGGAGCGGCGCCGCCGTGCCTGGGAGCGAGGACTCGATCACCCCGTGCCGGTACTCGTGGACCGCGGTGCCCAGCTCGGCGCCGTCACCGACACGGACCACCAACGCCCGGCCCGACAACGTCCCGTAGTCGACCCCGACGACGTACCGGTCCCCCGGTCCGTCCACACCCGTCATCTCCACCTCCGCGTGCCGTGGCTCACATTGTTAGCGCTCACATCGGCGTCGGTCAAGACGCGATCGCAACAGTCCCGTAACGGGTACGCCACCGACCTCGGCGGGCTGCCCGCGCCGCACGGCCCACGCGGACGCACAGGTGTTAACGTACACAGACATCGATGGAAGGCTGCGCCCCTCATGAGACCGTCGACCTCATGACGGCGCGACGGTGAGCTGTTAGCGCTAACCCTTCCTGCCTCACCGGAGCCCTGGTGGAGGGGATGCCGGGCGCAGGCGGCCACGCCGCTGTGAACGGTCACAACCAGATGCGGACCCAGGGCCGGCCGCGACTCGCCGGAGGTCGAGGTCGAGCGGATGGCGAGGCCGCGGCCCGACGCGATCGCGCGGCCCGACGTGGTCGGGCCGCGCGATCGGGGCTCGCTCAGACGGCGGTGATGGTCCAGTGGTTGTTGGTGTTCCCGTTGGGCGCCCACATGCAGACCGTCGACCCGACGGTGGCGTTGCCCATCCCGTCGAGGGCCGTGCCGGTGCCCCGGTTGACGATCTGGTAGCGACCGCCGCCCACGCTGGTCAACCGCCACTGCTGGTTGTCACCGCCGTTCCACGGCGCCTGGAGCACGGCCGCCCCGTTGGCCGCGTTGCCCCAACTGTCGACCACCATGCCGTTGGCCCGATTCACGATCCGGTGGAAGCCGCCCCCCACGTCGACCATCTGCCACTGCAGATTCACGCTTGTGACATCGCTCCACTGCTTGACCACCGACCCCGAGCCGACACTCCCGCCACTGTCCACCACAAGACCCGTCGTCACATTCGCGATCTTCACGTAGCCGGTCGGAGGGGAACCCCCGGCGAGACTCCAGTAGACGGTGTAGTTGTATCCCTGCGCGTCGTAGAAGGGGGCCAGGTTGACCGCGGCACCGTTGGCGGTGGCGGTGAAGGCGAGCGACGAGCCGCCGGACCGGGTGACCGAGGAGGCGGTCAGCGACGGCAGCGACGACAGGCTCGTGTTGCCGTAGTTGCCGGCCAGCACGACCGGGCCGTAGGTGACAGCGGCGACGCTGGCGTTGTCGTTGGCGGCGCGCAGGACCACCCGCATGGGCAGCCGGAGGGTGACCGTGTCGCCGGAGGTCCAGGACCGGCTGAGGGTGGCGTAGGTGCCGGGTGCGGGTGCGAGGTTCTGTGCCACGCCGTTGACACTGATCGTGGCCCCACTGGCCCAGGCCGGGATGCGCAGGCGCATCGCCCACGTCCCGGAGACGGCGCCGGTGACCGTCAGGGTGGTCGTGTCACTCGCCGGGTAGCTCGTGGTCTGCGTGACGGTGATGCCCCGCTCGGTCCAGGTCAGCACCGACGGCATGAACAGGTTCACGAACAGGGTCGTGCCGGAACAGAAGTAGATCGAGTCCGTGAGCGCGGTGTTGGCCTCGACCCCCGTCCCCTGGCAGCACCAGAACGAGGTGTAGTCGGTGCTCCAGGTGCCGCCACCCCACGCCGGCCCGACACCTCGGCGGCCACCCGGGTTGAGGGGGGTGAAGTAGGTGATGTGGCCGTGGCTGTCGGCCGGGTTCTGCGCCCCGATGACGTGGTTGAGCAGCGTCCGCTCGTAGAAGTCGACCAGGTCGACCCGGTCGGGATTGAGGGTGAACAGCTCCCGGGTGAGCTTGAGCATGTTGTAGCTGTTGCAGTGCTCGCAGGTGTCGCGGTTGAGGTACCCGGCGATCGCGTTCGGCGCGCGGAAGTGCTCGGCCTGGCTGTTCCCGCCGATGGCGTAGGTGTGCGCCCCGACGGTGATGGCCCAGGCGTTGACGGCGATGTCGCGGTACCGGGTGGTCCCGGTGGCCTTGTACTCCCGGGCCGCGCCGACCCACTTCGGCACCTGCGTGTTCGCGTGCAGCCCGTTGAGCTGGTCCTGGTTCCCCGCCAGGGGGTTGAAGACCGCAGCGTGGTCGAAGCGCTGCGCGGTGGTCAGCCAGCGGCCGTCGCCGGTCTGCTGGTAGAGGTCGGTCAGCACCGCGTTCATCCCACCGAACTCGACGTTCAACACCGACTGCATCTGGCTGTAGCTCAGCCGCCCGGTGCGCCAGTCCACCCAACCGGCGAGCTTGAGCAGCACGTCCCGGGCCTGCGTGCTGCCGAGGTACCGCCAGACGTCGAGAAGGCCGGCCATGATCTTGTGGATGACGTAGTAGGGCACGTTGCCGTTGGACAACGAGCCCGATTCCAGGCTGGTGAAATCCGACTCGGGAAAGCCGGAGAGGTAGCCGGCGGTGAAGCCGGCCGCGCCGTTGTTCGCCTGGCATCTGGCCAGCTCGCCGACGAAGTAGGTGGCCTTGTCCCGGCACGTGGTGTCGCCAAGCACGGCCGCGGCCTGGGCCCAGGCCGTTAGCAGGTGTCCCTGCATGTGGGTGCGGAAGGGGAAGTTCGGCGCGTCCCAGCCGCCGGTCGCCGCGGCGCCGTTGGTGGAGAGCCGGTGGTTGGCGCGGAAGTTGTACAGCATCCGGTCGGCGTCGACGAAGCGCAGGTAGTTCAGCGTTCGATTCTGGTTGTCCATCCACCTGCTGGCGGTGAGCTGCACCTGGCCCGGCGGGAACGGGTACGCCGAGACACCGATGTCCGGGCGGGCGGGAGCGACGGCCGCCTCGGCCCGGGACACGGGAAGCGTCGTGGCGCCGACAGCCACGGCTGCGGGCACGACGCCGGCCGCGCGCAGCAGGGTCCGACGGTGGATGGGCAGGTCCTGGGTTCCCATCTGAGTCCTTTCGGGGTCAGCGAGGGATCGCCGTCGCCCGGTGACGGTGGCAGCGGAGGGCGCGGACCCGGACGGGGCGGCCGGCGTGCGCGACCCCGGCATCGGGGTGGGGCCGCGGCGAGCCGGAATGGTGCGAGCTGCTGTTATCGATAACATCGCTCGTCGTTGCTATGAAACAGGCGGATGGGCATCCGCGTCAATAGCCTCTCCGGCAGGGAGTGTTGACACAAGTCAATGTGAGGATGACGCTGAGTATCGATGTTAACGCTCACAGGACCGTCCGCACCGGGAGGTAACGATGAAACCGTACGTCCGCCGGCGGCGTCGTCTGGCAACCGGCCTGGCACCCCTCGCACTGCTCATCGCGGCCACCGCCGCCGCGGTGACCTCCGCGTCGCCGGAGGCGCAGGCGGCAACCACCGGACCCTGCGACATCTACGCGGCCGGCGGCACGCCGTGCGTCGCCGCGCACAGCACCACCCGAGCGCTCTACGGCTCCTACAACGGGCCGCTCTACCAGCTCAGGCGAGCATCAGACAACGCCACCCGCGACGTCGCCCCACTCGCGCCGGGAGACGTGGCCAACGCCGCCACGCAGGACGCGTTCTGCGCCGGCACCAGTTGTCTGATCACCGTCATCTACGACCAGTCCGGTCGAGGCAACCACCTGACCCAGGCGCCGCCCGGCGGATTCTCCGGCCCGGCGCCGGGCGGCTACGACAACCTCGCCGACGCGACCCTCGCGCCGGTCACCCTCAACGGCCACAAGGCGTACGGCGTGTTCGTGGCACCGGGGACCGGCTACCGCAACAACAGCACCAACGGCATCGCAAAGGGTGACCAGCCGGAGGGCATGTACGCCATCTTCGACGGCACGCACTACAACGGCGGATGCTGCTTCGACTACGGCAACGCCGAGACCAACAGCCGCGACAACGGCAACGGCACCATGGAGGCCATCTACTTCGGCAACATCAAGGTCTGGGGCTACGGCACCGGACCCGGCCCCTGGGTCATGGCCGACCTGGAGAACGGCCTCTTCTCCGGCGTCAACGCCGGCTACAACGCCAACGACCCGACGGTGACCCACCGGTTCCTGACCGCCATCGTGAAGGGCGAGCCGAACCACTGGGCGATCCGGGCCGGCAACGCGCAGTCCGGCGGGCTGTCCACCTACTACAACGGGCCGCGCCCCAATGTCGCCGGCTACAACCCGATGAAGAAGGAGGGCGCGATCATCCTCGGCATCGGCGGTGACAACAGCCACGGCGCCGCCGGCACCTTCTACGAGGGCGTGATGACCTCCGGCTACCCCTCGGACGCCACCGAGAACTCGGTCCAGGCCAACATCGCCGCTGCCGGCTACGCGGCCGGCACCGGCGGCGGGCGGCAGAACGTCGAGATCGTCGGCAACCAGTCGGGCCGCTGCCTCGACGTGCCGGACGGCAGCACCACCAACGGGACCCAACTGCAGCTCTGGGACTGCTGGGGTGGCGCCATGCAGCGCTGGACGTACACGTCGGGCAAGCAGTTGACCGTGTACGGCAACAAGTGCCTCGACGCCGAGGCGGCCGGCACCGCACCCGGCACCCGCGCCATCATCTGGGACTGCAACGGCCAGTCCAACCAGCAGTGGAACCTCAATTCGAACGGCACCATCAGCGGGGTGCAGTCCGGGCTCTGCCTCGACGCCTACAACTGGGGCACCACGAACGGCACCAGGATCGTGCTCTGGACCTGCCACGGCGGGGCCAACCAACAGTGGAGCCTGCGCAACTGACGGTGCCGCCGGCCGGGCCGGCGTCGGCGCACCGGATCAGACCGCGGATCGGCGGGGTGGGGCAGCCAGGCGGCACCGCCGCGCCGGTCCGGCGGTGGACCAGCCCGGCCGGCGGTCACCGGGGTGGGGCGGCGACGCTCTGCCGGGTGATCAGTGTCGGTGCGATGGTCTGCCGCAGCTCGCCGACCGCATCGGTCTCGAACTGCGCGAGCAGCAGGTCCAGGCTGGCCCGGGCCACGGCGGCGAAGTCCGGCCGGACGGTGGTCAGCGGCGGAATGAAGTACGCCGCCTCCGGCACGTCGTCGAAGCCCACCACACTGATCTCGTCCGGCACCCGGCGGCCGAACTCGTGCAGGGCCCGCAACACGCCCAGTGCCAGGTGGTCGTTGGCCGTGAAGACCGCCGTCACCTCGGGCATCCGCGCCAGCATCTGCCCGCACCGGTAGCCTGACGCCGCCGACCAGTCCGCCGGCACGAGCGGCGGCACCTCGGCGCCCGCCGCCTCCAACGCCTCCCGCCAGCCCTCGATCCGCCCGGCGCTGTCGAACCAGTCGGCGGGCCCCGACACGTGCCACACCGTGCGGTGACCGGCCTCCAGCAGGTGCCGTGTGGCCTCCCGCGCGCCCGCCACCTGGTCGACAGTCACCAGCGGCACCGGGCGCCGGGGGTCGCCGTCGACGGTCACCAGGGGGACGTCCTTCGGCAGGTGCTCCAGCGCCTCACCGGCCGACTCGACGGGCGCGATGACGACGATCCCCGCGACCCGGTGCGCCAGGTGCCGCTCGACCGCGTCGGAGATGGAGACCTGGTCCAGGTCCCGGACACTGCCCACGCTGACCGCGAAGCCCTCCTCGGCGGCGGTCTGCTCCAGTGCCGCCAGCAGCGAGGCCGGGCCGTACAGGGTGGTGTTCTGCGCGACCACGCCGATGACCTGCGACCGGCCCGTCACCAGCGCGCGAGCGGCCCGGTTGGGCCGGTAGCCCAACTCGGCGATCGCCGCCTGCACCCGCAGCCGGGTCTGCTCCCGGACGTTCGGGTGCCCGTTGAGCACCCGCGACACGGTCTGATGGGAGACCCCGGCAAGGCGGGCCACATCCGTCATCGCGGGACCCCGCACGGCACCCACCCTCCCCGCCAAGCCCTCGACCACGCCCGGCGGTCGACGCCGGAGCCGCGGGACGCGCCATCCGCGGCCCTGCACCCACCCCGGCTGAACCCTCAGGGCAGCCCGGCACAGGACCAGCGCCAGTGTACGCCCAGACCGCGTCCCGCCCGCCGAGGCACGGCCCGCCCCGGTGGTCGATGTGCCTCAGGCGCGAGCGGGCGGGCTCGGCCTCGCACCGAGCCCGCCCGCTCCGGTTCCACCCGGTCCCGCCCGCGAGCCTTCCGAGGGCCGATCCGGGTCGGACCCGCGTCACGCCACTAGCGCTGCAACGTCAGCACACCCGGCCGGTACGGCAGGAGGCCGTAGTCCCCGCCGGAGTTGGTGGCCCGACCCTGGTAGAGCAACTGCAGGTTGCAGGGATCGACGGTCATGGTCTGATCGGGGTTGCTGCGCACCAGGTCGCCGTGGCTGATGTCGTTGGTCCAGGTGGCGCCGCTGTTCGCCTTGCCGGCGAAGGGATTGCTCTCGGTGGCGGCCTGCGGCGTCCACGAACCGCCCAGGCTGGTGGCCGTGAACGAGCGGAAGTAGCGCCCCTGCGAGCCGATCGCCTCGACGAGCATGAGGTACTGGTTCTGGCCCTGGATCTTGTAGACCTGGACGCCTTCGAACAGGTTGTTCGTCGAGTCGCTCATGATCGTGGTGTAGCTCGAACCGAAGTTGCCCGGGAAGTTCCCGATCGGCATGCTGGCCCGGTAGATCTTGCCGTTGTCCCCGGCGAAGAACAGGTACATGTTCTGGCTGTCACCGATGAGCGTCTGGTCGATCGGTCCCGTGCCGGAGCCGGAGATGCTGCCGGTGAAGAGCGTCTGCTGCGACGACCACCCGTTCACGTTGGTGGGGTCGCTCGACGTCCGGTAGGAGAAGGCGGTCCCGCCCCACTGGTAGGCGAGCACCCAGATGTTCTTCGGGGCGAAGTAGAAGAGCGTGGGCGCGACAGCGGAGAACGGCATCGCGTTCTGGCTGGCCGAGGCCATGTCGGACCAGTTCGTGAACGGGCTGAAGTTCATCGAGCCCCACGACGACCCGGTGTCGTGCGTCGTGGCGTAGACCAGGTGCCGGCCGTTGTGCACGACGTTTGTGAAGTCCTTGAGCGAGACCCACCCCGACCTCGGGTTCGCCAGCGAGCCCGTCGACGACCAGCGGTACGTCGACGGGAGGGTGCACGAGCCGCCCGGCGGCGGCGTGGTGGGGTTGCTCCCGCCGTCGACGCGGACGAGCTGCCACTGCTGGTTGGCGCCGTTCCAGTCGTCGTACTGCACGATGCTGCCGCCGTCGGCGGTCGAGGCGCCCTGCACCTCCACCACCTTGTTGCTGTTCCGGTTGATCAACCGGACGTAGCCGCTGTCGGAGTCGGCGAGCCGGAACTGCTGGTTGGCCTGGTTGCCGTCGGTCCACTGCACGATGTTGGCGCCGTTGGCGGTCGACCAGTTGTAGACGTCGAGCACCTTGCCGGACAGCCGCGACCGCAGCCGGTAGTAGCCGCCGCCCGAGTCGACGAACTGCCACTGCTGCTGGTTGCCGTTGTTCCGCGTCCACTGCACGATCCGGGCGCCGTCATTCGTGGCCAGGTTGTACACGTCCAGGGCCTTGCCGCTGTTGCGGTTGACCAGCACGTACCACGCGCTCGTGTCGACCGTCGCCGCGGCGGCGGGCGTCGAGACCGCCACCGCGGCGGCGCCGCCGACCACCACCGCTGCCACGCCGGCGGCGACCAGCCGCGGCAGCCATCCACGCCGCCGTGACGGCGGCGCGACCGAGGGAGCCGTACCAAAGGCAGACATGATCCTCCTTCTGTGACCAAGAGCCGAACGGTCCGCCGACGATGGGCGCACCGCGGCGCGGACGTACAGGCTGGGTTGTCAGCGCTGACAGCTGGCCCGCGTGTGCCGGCCCGCGCCTGATCCGAGGTCGGACGAAGCGGGCCTGCCCGGTAAGCCCCTGGCGTCGCCGTCCCTGTCCATCGACTGTGAGCGATAACATTCCGATAGTCAACCCGCAACTTTCTGGAAACAGCACGCCATGTGGCAGCCGGTGGTGCAGCCGGTTGGCGTCGATGTTGTCGCTAACATCGATGCTCTCCGCACGGTGCGCGCTACTGCAGCGAGAGGTCGTCGACGGAGAAGCCGTCGGTGCCCGACGCCGTCTCCACGTAGAAGGTGGCTCCGGAGAGCGTTCCGCTCCAGGACACCGTCGCCGTGCCGGTGAGCCTCGTCCAGCCGTCGGGGTTCACCGCGGTTCCCGGCGTCAGGGAGACGTAGTTCGTCGTGCCGTTGGCCGTCAGGGCCAGGGTCGCCTTCACGGTCGGCGTCCCGCTCTGGCTCCGCACCCAGAGGGTGGTGGTGTAGCTCCGGCCGTTGGTGAGCTTCGAGGTCACGTCCTGACTGGGACCGTTCCACGACGCCGTACGCCCGCTGACCGACAACGACGCCGCGCCGCCGTGGGCGACCGCGGCGTTCGACGACAGGGTTCCGGCACCCATGACCCCCCAGCCCGACGTGCCGCTCTCCGCGTCACCGTTGGCGATGAGGTTGCCCCCGCCGCTCCCGCCGAACTGCCACCAGTTGACGTTGAAGAGGTTGCCGCTGCCGCCGGTGAACCGCAGGTAGAGGTCGTGGGTGCCGGCGGCGCCGGTCACGGCGCAGGAGGTGTTCGCCCACGTCTGCCAGCCGCCCGTGCCCGGGACGGCGCACCGTCCCACCACCGGGCCGGTGGTGCCGTCGAGGCGCAGTTCGATGGTGCCGCCGCTGGTCGCCGAGGCCACCCGCGCGGTGAACGAGTTCGCCCCCGCACCGAAGTCGACACCCTTGACCTTGATGTAGTCGCCGTTCTCGATCCAGCCGACGTCCATCCCGCCCTCGCTGGCGACCTCGGTCTCGATACCCGACTCCCAGGCGATCGTCTCGGCCTCCTGCCGGTTGTACGGGTTGAGGGCAGCGATCTGGGGCGCCCCGGCGCTGGTCATGGAGATGGTCGGGATCGAGCCGTCGGCGTTGTAGGAGAACTTCTCGACGGCGACCGACCGCGTGAAGCCGCCGCCGCCCGGCAACGCGCCGTTGTGGTAGAAGAAGTACGACCCGCCGTTGAAGTCGACGATGCCGGGGTGGTTGGTGAAGCTGCTGCCCTGGGTCGGCATGACCGTCCCGCGGTAGGTCCACGGTCCGGTGGGGCCGGGCGCCGTCGAGTAGGCGATGAACTCCGAGCAGCACTTCGCCGCGAAGACGTTGTAGTAGAGGCCGTTCCGCTTGTAGACCCAGGGGCCTTCCTCGAACAGCGTCGGTCGGTTCGCGTCGCCGGTGCGGGTGCCGAATCCGGCGGTGGTGAGCGGGATCTTCGTCGGACTGCCCGAGTAGGAGATCATGTCGGCGTTCAGCTTCACGTACCAGAGGTTGGGGTTGCCCCAGTACAGGTAGGCCTGTCCGTCGCTGTCGACGAAGACGGTCGGGTCGATCTCACCGTTGGAGACCAGCGGCCGGCCGATGGCGTCCCGGAAGGGACCGGTCGGGCTGTCGGCCACCGCCACCCCGATGCCCTTCGCGCCGGTCGCCCGGACGGTCATGGGTACGTACCAGTAGAACCTGCCGTTGCGGGCGACGACCTGGCCGGCCCAGGCGTCGGCGCTGGCCCAGCTGAAGCTGGCGAGGTTGAGCGGGGAACCGTGGTCGGTCCAGTTCACCATGTCGGCCGACGACCAGACCCGCCACTCCTTCATGGTGAACCAGGTCGAGCCGTCCTCGTCGTGGCCCGTGTAGAGGTACACCCGGCCGTTGTGCACGAGCGGAGCCGGGTCGGCGGTGTAGATGTGCTGGACGATGGGGTTGTCCGCCCTGGCCACGCCGGGGACGAGAGCGGCGGCGCAGAGCACCGCCGCGACCCAGGCGACGACCCGCCGGATGCGGGCTCTCCCGGGAAGTGGAGGGAACACCCTCATGTCTGCCTCCAGTGGCTGCGGGTTGCTGTCTGATGTGGGGCGGCAGGGCGTCAGAACTGGGCGAAGAATCTCCACACCTCGCCCTTGGTCCACGTCGTGACGCCGCTTTCGGCGTAGGTCCCGTCCACCGGGCCCGGCATGTGGCCGTTGTCGAACGCGGCCCACTGCACGGGGTAGCCGGCACGGCAGCCGGAGTAGGCGGTGGTGACGTGGGTGCGACTGCCGGCCGAGGGCTCCGGTGGGCTCTGCGGCGTGCAGCCGTTGTTCCGGACGAAGGTGTCACGGAGCGCCCGGCCCTGCGCGATGTTGAGCACCGTGTCGCCGATGCCGTGCAGCCCGAAGTACGCGACGGGCTGGGTGCCGCCGCTGCACCCGCTGATCTGCGCGCCGCTGAAGACCGCGACGGCCCGGAAGACGTTCGCCCGGGCGCACGCCAGCGCGTAGCTCATGCCGCCGCCCCAGCTGAATCCGAGGGCGAAGAGCTGCCCGGTGTTGACGCAGAGGGCACCCTCGATCTGCCTGATCATGTCATCGACGAAGGTGACGTCCTCGCCGCCGGAGTTGGCCCAGCCGTTGCCGAGGCCCTGCGGGGCGACGAGGATGGCGCTGTTGTTCGACTGCTCCAGCTGGCCGTAGTAGGACCAGGCGGCGCCGCTCGTGCCCCCCGAGTCGACCTCGTTGGCCGTGCCACCGCGCCAGTGGAACGCGAAGATCAACCGGTACTGGCGGTTGCTGTCGTAGTTGCCGGGGAGGCGCAGGATGTAGCTCCGGCTCTTGCCGCCGCTCAGGATCGTGTGGCTGCCGTTGGACAGACCCGGGGGCCTGCCACAGCCCCCACCGGTGCCGCCGCCGGTCAGCATGACCAGTTCCCACTGTTGGTTGGCGCCGCTCCAGTCCGTGTACTGCACGACGTTGGCGCCGTCGGTGGTCGCGGCGTTCTGGACCTCGACGGCCTTGCCGCTGTTGCGGTTGATGAGGCGTACGTAGCCGCCGGACGAGTCGGCCAACCGGAACTGCTGGTTGGCGCCGTTGTGGTCGCTCCACTGCACGACGGGTGCGCCGTCGGCGGTGGAGCCGCCCGAGACGTCCAGGACCTTGCCGGACCCGCGGGACCTCAGTCGGTAGTAGCCGCCACCGGAGTCCACGAACTGCCACTGCTGGTTGGCGCCGTTGTTGCGGGTCCACTGGGTGACCCGCGCGCCGTCGGCCGTCGACGCGCCGTACACGTCCAGCGCCTTGCCGCTGTTGCGGTTGACCAGGACGTACGAGGCGTTTGTGTCCACCGTCGCCGCCGAGGCGGGCGCCGCGTTCACCGTGACGAGTGCGCCGGCCGCGACGAGCGCCGCCGTTGCCGCGGCCAGTGGCGACCGCCGGCGATGCCCGTGTGGAGCGGTGGAACGGGCCGGACCGTTGACATTCATGAACCACTCCTTCGCTGCGGGTCACGCGCCGGCAGGGTGGACGCGCGCCGCGTGTGTGTGCCGGTGCCGGTGGTGGCGTCAGCACGTCGAGGTGACCTGCGGGCAGGCAGGTGCGGGGGCTCGCGGCTGCAGCGGGCAGGCCGAGCCGGGCCGCCCCCGGGCTGAGCGGGCGCCGCATCGCCCGGCTCCCAGCGTCCCGCTCAGTCCCGCAGCACGCATGTTAGCGATAACAGACGCCATCCTCAATGAATTGCGTCTATGTAAATTGTTCGGGTGTGTCACTCACCAGGACCGGAACCGTAATGCCGAAAACTGTTATCACCGGCGCCTGGGTGGGGTCAGGCGGAGCCGGTCAGCCCGCCAGGGCGGGCCGGATTCGGAATGAGCTGTCGGCGCGGAAGGCGGGGGTGCCGTCCGCCTGGTCCACCCACAACTGCCCATCGCGGTGCCGCAGGAACCAGCCGGGGTAGTTCGACGCTTCCAGCGCCGTGGAGGAGGCGGTCGCGCCGTCGCGCGCGCAGAAGGTGGCGTCACCACGGAACAGCTCGGTCCCGTCGGCGGGGCTGAGCCGCAGCCGCCAGGACGAGTGCCGCAGGTACCGCCCGTCCCCGGCACGGAAGGAGAAGCAGCGGGGGTCGGCCAGGCCCGCGAGCACCGTGAAGGTCGCCTGGCGGCGCGCCGCGTCGGTGCTGTCCGGACCGACCGGCATCAGGACGCCGAGACCGTCGACGGTGGCGACGTACCGTCCGTTTCCGTTTGCCGACTCCAGCGACAGGGGCCGTCCCGCGGTCAGGGACGCGGTACGGCCGGCCGAGGGTCCGGCGGCCGGAGTCGTCCGGGGTGCCGGCTCGGGCACCGCGGCCGCCGGCGGCGAGGACGGGACGGCACGCGGCCCGGACGGCGAGGTCGGTGCCGCGACCGGCGCGGACGCCGGGGGTGGCGGGTGCGTGGGCAGGACCGTCACGGTGGCCGCGGCGCCGGTGGCGACCGCACCGGCGACCACTGTCGCGGCGACGGGGTGCGCCACCACCGCCTGGAGCAGTTGGGCGAGCAGTCCGGCCTTGGCGCCCGCGCCGACACCACCGCCGGATCCGCCGCCGATCGCACCCGACAGGGCGGCCGTGGAAGGGGCGGCCGCGCCGAGCGCGCCCCGGCCGAGCAGCACGGCGGCGAGCCCGACCGGAACGGGGAGCAGGCCGACGCCCAGCAGCAGCCGTTCCGGGGCGATCATGCCACTGTCGGCGCGTGCGCAGCGGCCGCAGGACCGGGTGTGCCGGGCCAACCGCTTGCGCCACAACGGACTCGGGACGCCGTCCCACCCCGCCGCCGCGGCTTCCAGCCCGGCGCACCTCGGTCCGGACTCCAGCGCGGCGACCAGGCCGCGGCTCACGTCGAGTTGATGGCGCATCCGCTGCACCCGCACCGCCGCGTGCGCGACGCTGACGGCCAGGGCCGCCGCCACGTCGGTCCGGGTCAGTTCGCCGGCCGTCTCCAGCCACCACAGGGACAGCAACGCCCGGTCGTCCGGGTCGAGCCATCGACTCGCCCGGACGAGCTGTCGGCGCTGCCCGGACAGCTCCAGGCGCAGCGTCGCCAGGTCCTCGAAGGCGGCGCCGGCATCCGGCAGCCCGGCGGCCTCGTCCAGGGGGGCGGCCCGTCGGGCGGCGACCTGCCGGCGGTGCAGGAGAGTGCTGAGCTGGCGCAGGGCGATCGCCGCCAACCAGGGCCGGAAGCTCTCCGGCGCGTGCAGCTCCGGGAGCCGGCGGACGGCACGCAGCATGGTGTCCTGGACGACGTCGTCGGTGTCCGGGTGCCCGCCGAGCGCGCGGTGCGCGAGGGCGTAGACCAGCGGCAGGCCGGCCGCGATCAACTCGTCCATGGCCCGCCGGTCACCCGCCTGCGCCGCGACCACGAGGTCCGCCTCGTTGGCGCCGGTAGCTCGCATCTTCACGTCGCAGTCACACAACTCGATCCGGGCGGCCGCGTCAAGAAGGGGCGGCCGGGGTGCGAGCCCCGCTGATCCGCGGCCTCATGCGCGACGAGAATTGGCGGCCGAAAAACGTTATGCGGCATGACGGCGACAAGTCGACCCGCCGGAACAGCGTGGTGGTGGATCTCCGCACGGGACGCAACGCATCGACAAACGCCTTAGCTCTTGAATGCGGAGAAACATTCTGGCAACGTTGACGGCCCCGTTGTCCGTGCATTCGGCGCCGCCCGGCACGCCTCGGGATCCCCCGACCACCACCACCCACACCGCATGTCGACCGCCTGTTGTTAGCGCTAACAGCCGGTAGCGACTCCCCACCGGAGGGAACACGCCCATGACCATCAACGGCACGGCCCCACCGACCGCAGGACACCGACGCGGCCGACGTCCGGGGTTGGCCGTCGCCGCCGCCGTGACGCTGCTGGCGAGCGTCGCCGCCGCCGCGGTGACCGCCACCGAGGCGGCCGCGGCGACTGTCGACACGAGTGCCTGGTACGTGCTGCTCAACCGCAACAGCGGCAAGGCCCTCGACGTCTACGGCGCCTCCACCACCGACGGCGCCCGCATCACCCAGTGGACCCGCAACAACGGCACCAACCAGCAATGGCAGTTCGTCGACTCCGGCGGCGGCTACTACCGCCTCAAGTCCCGCAACTCCGGCAAGGTCCTCGACGTCTCCAACCGCGCCACCACCGACGGCGCACCCCTCATCCAATGGACCGACGCCAACGCCACCAACCAACAATTCCAACTCGCCGACTCCGGCGGCTACCTCCGACTCCTCAACCGCAACAGCGGCAAAGCCGTCGAAGTACAGGGAGCCGCCACCACCGACGGCGCCAACATCGTCCAGTACACCGACTGGAACGGCGCCAACCAGCAATGGCAACTCGTCCGGGTCGACACGACCGACCCGACACCCACCACGTCGACACCGCCCGCGACGTCCTACGCCAACCCCGTGGTGTGGCAGGACTTCGCCGACGGCGACATCATCCGGGTCGGTGACGCCTACTACTACTCGGCCTCGACCATGCACTACTCCCCCGGCGCACCGATCCTGCGCTCGTACGACCTGGTGCACTGGGAGTACGCCGGACACTCGGTGCCGAGCCTCGACTTCGGCTCCAGCGCGTACAACCTCACCGGCGGTCGCGCGTACGTCAAGGGCATCTGGGCCTCGGCCTTCAACTACCGCAGGAGCAACAGCACCTACTACTGGATCGGCTGCGTCGAGTTCAACCGCACGTACGTGTACACCTCGACGGCCGTCGACGGCGCCTGGCAGAAACGCTCGCAGATCAACAACTGCTACTACGACACCGGGCTGCTCGTCGACGACAACGACACGATGTACGTCGCCTACGGCAACGGCACCATCAGCGTCGCCCAGCTGTCCGCCGACGGGTTGAGCCAGGTCCGCGCCCAGCAGGTGTTCACCACCCCGTCCAGCGTCGGGACGCTCGAGGGCTCCCGGTTCTACAAGCGCAACGGCTACTACTACATCTTCCTGACCCGCCCCGCCAACGGCCAGTACGTCCTGCGGTCCAGCAGCCCGTTCGGCCCGTACGAGATGCACCAGGTGCTGCTCAACATGCCCGGCCCGATCGCCGGTGGGGGCGTGCCGCACCAGGGCGGCCTCGTGCAGACCCAGAACGGCGACTGGTACTACATGGCCTTCCAGGACGCGTACCCGGGCGGCCGGGTCCCGGTCCTGGCGCCCATCACGTGGACCGCCGACGGGTGGCCCACCGTGCAGACCGTCAACGGGGCCTGGGGCGCCACCTACCCCGCGCCGAACATCCCCGCCTCGTCGAAGACCGTGCGCCCGATGACCGGGGCGGACACCTTCACCGGCAGCGGCCTCGGGCCGCAGTGGGAGTGGAACCACAACCCGGACAACACGAAGTGGTCGACCGGCAGCGGGCTGCGCCTGCAGACCGCGACCGTCACCAACGACCTGTACGCGGCCCGCAACACGCTCACGCACCGCATCCAGGGACCGACGTCCACGGCGACGGTGGAGCTGGACTACTCGGCCATGGCCGACGGCGACCGGTCCGGCCTGGCGATGCTGCGTGACTCCTCGGCGTGGATCGGCGTCCGACGCGACGGCGGCGCCACCCGGGTCACGCTCGTCAACGGCCTGACCATGGACGGCAACTGGAACACCACCGGAATCGGCACCGAGGCGGCCTCCGCCGCGGTCTCCGGCGGCCGGATCTGGCTGCGGGCCACCGCGGACATCCGCCCGGGCACCGGCCGGCAGGCCCGGTTCTCCTACAGCACCGACGGCGTCACCTTCACTGCCCTGGGCCCGGCCTTCACCCTCAACAACGCCTGGCAGTTCTTCATGGGCTACCGCTACGCGATCTTCAACTACGCCACCCGGGCCCTCGGTGGCGCCGTCACCGTCCGCACATTCGACATGACCACCCCCTGACCGCGCACCGCCACCAGCCATGACCCGAAAGGTGTGAAAGATGAGGCAACATCCCCGCCCGCCGCACTGGCGACTCCCGCAGGGGCTACGGGCGATCCTGCTCCTGCTGACGGCGGCGCTTGTCGCGGTCGGCGCCCCACTGGTGATCGCCGGCTCCGCCGACGCGGGCACCACGCTCGGTGCCTCGGCCGCCGAGAAGGGCCGCTACTTCGGCGCCGCCGTCCCGGCGTTCAAGCTGTCGGACGGCCAGTTCACCGGCATCCTGGACCGCGAGTTCAACGCGATCACGCCCGAGAACGAGATGAAGTGGGACGCCACCGAACCGTCCCAGAACCAGTTCCGCTACACCGGCGGCGACCAGATCGTCAGCCACGCCCAGGCCCACAGCATGCGGGTCCGCGGGCACACCCTGCTCTGGCACGCCCAACAACCCGGCTGGGCGCAGAGCCTGTCCGGCACGGCCCTGCGCAACGCCGCCATGAACCACGTCACCCAGGTCGCCACCCACTATCGCGGCCAGATCTACGCCTGGGACGTCGTCAACGAGGCGTTCGCCGACGGCGGCAGCGGCGCCCGCCGGGACTCCAACCTCCAGCGCACCGGCAACGACTGGATCGAGGTCGCCTTCCGCACCGCGCGGGCCGCCGACCCCGCCGCGAAGCTCTGCTACAACGACTACAACACCGACGGGGTCAACGCGAAGTCGACGGGCGTCTACAACATGGTCCGCGACTTCAAGTCCCGCGGCGTGCCCATCGACTGCGTCGGCTTCCAGTCCCACCTCGGCACCACGCTGCCCGGCGACTACCAGGCCAACCTCCAGCGCTTCGCCGACCTCGGCGTCGACGTCCAGATCACCGAACTGGACATCAGCCAGGGCTCCAACCAGGCCAACATGTACGCGGCCGTCACCAAGGCGTGCCTGGCCGTGACCCGCTGCACCGGCATCACCACCTGGGGCGTCCGCGACAGCGACTCCTGGCGCAGCGGTGACAACCCCCTGCTCTTCGACGGCAGCGGCAACAAGAAGCCGGCCTACACCGCCGTGCTAAACGCCCTCAACGCGGGCGGCACCACACCGCCCCCGGGGCCGGTCGACACGAGTGCCTGGTACGTGCTGCTCAACCGCAACAGCGGCAAGGCCCTCGACGTCTACGGCGCCTCCACCACCGACGGCGCCCGCATCACCCAGTGGACCCGCAACAACGGCACCAACCAGCAATGGCAGTTCGTCGACTCCGGCGGCGGCTACTACCGCCTCAAGTCCCGCAACTCCGGCAAGGTCCTCGACGTCTCCAACCGCGCCACCACCGACGGCGCACCCCTCATCCAATGGACCGACGCCAACGCCACCAACCAACAATTCCAACTCGCCGACTCCGGCGGCTACCTCCGACTCCTCAACCGCAACAGCGGCAAAGCCGTCGAAGTACAGGGAGCCGCCACCACCGACGGCGCCAACATCGTCCAGTACACCGACTGGAACGGCGCCAACCAGCAATGGCAACTCGTCCGGGTGGGGTGACGGGCGCGCTCCCCGCAGCCGACGCCGCTGCCCCGGGCGCCTGAGGATCGGCCCGCTGAACCGGATGTCCCGGTGCTCCCGCCCAGGGAGCACCGGGACATCCGCATTCGTACGGCCACGCTGCGAAGCTGTCAGCCGCGCAGGCTCCACTGCTGGTTGGCGCCGCCGTGGCAGTCCCAGAGAACGATCCTCGTCCCGTTGGCGGTGCCCAAGTTGTACGCATCGAGGCAGCGTCCCGACTGGACTCCGCTGATGGTACCGCCGGCGTTGATGTTCCACTGCTGGTTGGCGCCGCCGTTGCAGTCCCAGATGATCACGCGGGTGCCGTTCGCGCCGGCACCGCCCTCGGCGTCCAGGCACTTGGTGCCGTACACCTGCAACTGCCTGGCCGAGGTGTATGTCCAGCGCTGCATGGTGCCGCCCCAGCAGTCGTACAACTGCACCTGGGTGCCGTTGGTGGTGCTGCCGTTCGGGACGTCCAGGCACCGCCCGGACTGCGCGCCCACGACCTGGGTGGCCGAGCCACCGGCGCCACCCGGGGTGCCGATGCTGCCGGGCGCCGCCTGCAGGGCGCTGTACCAGACCGCGGCCATCCTGTCGTAGCCGTTGGCGGTGGGATGGATGCCGTCGATCAGGTCGGCCGTCGTCACGGCGGTGTGCATGTCGACGAGGTGGACGTGCCTGCCGGCGTTCACCTTGCTCTGCACGATGCCCGGGATGGCCGCGTTGAAGCCGCGCACGGCTGATTCCTGGCCGCTGTTGGCCAACGGGGTCAGCTGCGCGACGAACACCTCGGCCCCGGGGGCGGTGCTCGTGATGTGGTCGATAAGCGCGGAGAGCCGGTTCGGCGCGCCGGCGACGTTGTAGTTCTGCAGGATGTCGTTGGTGCCGATGTGCAGCAGAACGGTGTGCGGCTGGTAGGTGTTCAGCCAGCCGACGATGTTGGCGTCGATCTGGTCGATGCGCCAGCCGGGGTGGCCCTCGTGGTCGTGGTCCCCGAGAGCGGCGGGCCCGTTGTACTGGGACCCGACGAAGTCGGTGGTGTACCGGCCGTTGGCGAGGCGCTGCCACAGGCCGATGCGGTAGCCGCCGGGCACCTGGGTGCCCTCGGTGATCGAGTCACCGAGCGGCATCACCCGTACCCCACCGTTGGATTCCGCGCCGGCCGGGCCGGCCTGGGCCACCGCGCCGGTGACCAGGACGGCCGTTGCGGCGCACCCCGCGAGCCATCGTGCCGTTGTGCGCATGATCGTTCCTTCCCGGTAGCCGCTGGTCGGGGCGTCAGCCCCGGCTCCACTTCTGGTCGTTGCCGCCGCTGCAGGCGGCCAGCAAGCGCTGACTCGGCTGGCGCCACAGCCCCGGAGGCGGGGACCCCGACCAAATGTTATCGATAACATCGATGCTTGCTGATTAAATCACATGGGCTTCGACGACGCCGCATCCCGACGGCCGGCCATGCCCGCATCACGCAGGGCCGTCACGGTACGATCGGGCGGCCGGGCGTTCTCTGAGGAGGCGGAATGGCCGGATGGCTGGTGTCGGACAGCGCGGCCCGGCGGATGTACGCCGGCGGCCGGGGCGACGCCACGGCCCGGCGGTTCGCGCGGTTCTGGGCGGCGGTGTTCCGCCTGGGCCTGGCACCGAAGCGGTGGGTGACCTTGGAGGTTCCCGGGCGTCGCACCGGCCGGGTCACCGGTTTCCCACTGGGCATGGCCGACCACGACGGCCACTGGTTCCTGGTGTCGATGCTCGGCGAGCAGTGCAACTGGGTCCGCAACGTGCGGGCGAACGGTGGCCGGGCGATCATCCACCGGCGTCGTCGAACGCCCTGCCGGTTGGTCGAGGTGCCGGCCGGCGACCGCGCGCCGATCCTGCGGCGCTACGTGCGGAAGGCGCCGGGCGCTCGCCCGCACATCCCCGTGGACCCGGCCGCGCCCGTGAGCGAGTTCGAGGCCGTGGCTGCGCGCTACCCCGTGTTCCGGGTCGAGCGCCGGCCCGGCTGACCCGGCACCGCGGCGGTTCCGCCGGCCCGCGACCGGTCCGAGGCGTGACCCACGGGCTCGTCCTCGGACCGGCCGGAGGGCCGACGGCGGTGGCGGCTCAGCCGCAGTTGCCCCAGCTGGACCGGCCGGCGCCCTGCCAGCTCGTGCCGTACAGGACCTCACCGCGGTACATCACACACTTGTCGACGGCGGAACGCTGGATCGCGGCGTAGTACTTGTAGCTCCCGGAGTCGTCGACCCAGGAGCTGCCCTCCACCCGGATCCCCGCGGAGACGCCGGTCGTCGAGCCGACGGCGACCCGCTTGAGGGTGGCGACGCAGTTGTAGCCGCTCGCGCCGTTGTACATGAGGTAGACGTCGCCCACCTTGGTGCCGTCCGAGGCGTAGATCGACCGGTGCCCGTCACTGGCGTAGGCCCACGAGCCACCGAAGTCGTTGTTGCACGCCTGGGCCGCCGTGAACGGATTCGTCGCCGCCCGCGCTGGCGAGGCGAGTGTCACCGCGGCAACGGTCGCGGTGACACTCGCAATGGCCAGTCGTCGCGCTGATGCACGCACACATTCCTCCAGATGCTCCGGCGCGGAGACCGCGCGCACGAGCCACCATGATCCCACAGTGGACGGTCGGCAAGATCAAAGGCCGAGCGCGACGGGTGTACGCCGCGCCAGCTTTGCGCGGTGCGCGGGTGGTTCCTGTTCGGGGCGTCGCGCCGCACCTGACCTCGTCTGTCGTCCCGCGCCACGGATGAGCGCCGGACCGCCCGCTCATCCCCTCCTGGCCCGACCGCGTAGTTCGGGCAGGCCGGAGGATGTCCCGACTGTGCCGGTTCACCGTTGGAGCGCCGATCGTCACGGGCGCGGAAGCCTCGCGGACGGGCACAAGGCGGCCGAAGGAGTGCCGGCCGGGCCCAGGCCGGAATTCCCGCCCCTCCGCGGACCACTTTCGGCAACCGGGCCGGCGCCGCACGCATGGCGATTACGGTGCATTGACGTGACCATCATCAGGATCGTCGCGGTGGCGCTCAGCGCCCTGGTGACCACACCCGTCGCGCCCGCGGCACCGGCGCAGGCGGCCGCGCCGTACGTGCCCTGCCCGGCCGTGAAGCCGCCGGTGCCCCCGCCCGCCGCACCGTCGCCGCCACCAGTCGCACCCGCGGACCTGGCCGTCGGCGGGCAGTCGCTGGCGACGGCCGGACTGTCCATTCCGGCCGGCGCGCCGGCGGCCCCGGCGGTGACCGCCACCTCGTGGGTCGTGGCCGACCTCGACAGCGGCACGGTGCTGGGCGGGTGCGGCCCGCACGAACACCGGACGCCGGCCAGCGTGCAGAAGATGCTGCTCGCCGCGGCCCTGATGCCCCACCTCGACCCGAAACAGGTGGTCGAGGTGACGCGGGCGGACCTCCAGGACCTCGATCCGGCAAGTTCGGTGATGGGGCTGGTGCCGGGCGGCCGCTACTCGGTCGAGAGCCTGTGGCTGGGGCTCCTCCTCCGATCGGGGAACGACGCCGCCAACGTGCTGGCCCGCGTCGGGGGCGGCGCCGCCGGCCGGCAGGGCGGGGTGCAGGCGATGAACGAGGAGGCGCACCGCCTGGGCGCCAACCAGACCCACGCGGCGACACCGTCCGGCCTGGACGGTCCCGGTCAGTACACCAGCGCGTACGACCTGGCGCTGATCGCGCGCGCCACCTACGCCCGCGCGGACTTCCGGCGGTACGTCGCCACCCGGGTGGCGGAGATACCGGCCGAGCCGGGCCGGCCCGGGTTCGCCATCACCCACGACAACACGCTGCTGGACCACTACCCGGGAACGCTCGGCGGGAAGACGGGCTTCACCGACCTGGCACGGCAGACGTACGTGGGGGTGGCCGAACGCGACGGCCGGCGGCTCGCCGTCACCCTGCTCGGCGCGGAGACCGCGCCGCTGGGCAGCCTCGGCGAGGCCGCGGCGCTGCTGAACTGGGGATTCGCGCTTCCCTCCGGCGCGTCGGTCGGTCGCCTGGTGACACCGGACGAGAAGAAGCCCGACCGCCCCGTCGCCCAGCAGGTCAGAGCCGAGCAGCACGGGCAGGCTCGGACCGGGCGGTCGATGCCGTGGCTGATCATCCTCGGCCCCGGCGCGGCCGGCGCCCTGGCCGTCCTGCTCCTGGCGGTCCCCTGGCGACGGAGGGCGGCGCGCGCGGCGGCCAGACCGTAGCCGGGCGGTTGCGTACATTGCGGAGGTCACGCCGCCGCGAAGAGGAGAGCCATGTCGAAGCCGCCGCTGCCCGAACCCGCGATCACCATGCTCCGGAAGGCGAACCCCGCCGTCATCGCCACGGTCCGACCCGACGGCCAGCCGGTCTCCGCGGCCACCTGGTACCTGTGGAAGGACGGCCGGATCCTGGTGAACATGGACGAGGGCCGCCGCCGGCTGGACCACATCCGCAACGACCCCCGGGTCACCCTGACGGTGCTGGACGAGCAGGCCTGGTACACGCATGTCACGATCGTCGGGCGGGTCGTCGAACTCCACGACGACGAGGACCTGGCCGACATCGACCGGCTCGCCGAGCACTACACGGGGAGGGCGTATCCGCGGCGGGACCGCCGTCGGGTCAGCGCGCTGATCGAGATCGACCGCTGGCACGGGTGGGGTGCGCTCAAGGACAACAACCAGATCGGCTGACCCGACGCGTCGGGGCCGCGCCCATAGGCTGGACGGATCGGGTCGGTGTCCGGTGCCGGCCCCGCTCGGGGAGACCGCGATGAGCGAGAGCGCCCGGCGACCGGCTCCGGCCGGGGCCCACGGCGACGACGGGTGGCTGACCGAGGTGGCCCGTGGGGCCAGCGCCGACGCCGGCGGCGTGCCGGTGGAACTGCTCGGCGACTACCTGCGGCTGTTGACCGAGGCGGCGATGACCGGCCGCCGCCCGCGCCGCGGCGAACTCGACGCGGTGGGCGCGCTCGGCCGGCGCGCCGCCGAGCAGGGCGTGTCCGCGGGCCGGGCGGTCCGTCTCTACCTGTCCGCGGCACGGCGGCTGTGGCGGCACCTGCCGCACCTGGCCCGGTCCACCGACAGCGAGACGGTACGCGCGGCGGCGGACGCCGTGCTCCACGTGGTCGACACCGCGGTGGCCACTCTCGCCGAGGGCTACGCGGCGGCCCGACGGGAACTGGTCCGCCGCGAGGAGACGCTGCGCCGGGAACTCGTCGACGACCTGCTGCGTGGGGACTCCGACCTCGGTGGGTTGGTGGAGCGTGCCGAGCCGTTCGGGCTGGATCTGGCCCGGGTGCACCAGGTCGCGCTCGCCTCGCCGGGTCATCGGCTGCCGGACACCGAGACGGCGATCAGCGCGCTGGAGAGGGTCATCTTCGACCGGCTGGGTGACCGGGACGTGCTGGTGGCCACGAAGGAGGGGCTGCTCGTGGTGATCGCCCCGGCGGACACGGTGGCGCCCGGCCGGGGCGGGGGCGACGGTGGGTCGGTGGCGGATCTGGGCCGGCTGATGCACGGCGAGTTGGACCGCCTGGTGCGGGGCCGGCCGTGGCAGGTGGCGGTGGGCCGCCCGCACCCGGGTGTCTACGGCATCGCCCGCTCCTACGAGGAGGCCCGCGAGGCGCTGACCACGGCGCGCCGACTGCACGCCGACACACCGGTGATCGACGCCCACGACCTGCTGATCTACCGCGTCCTGCTGCGGGACCAGGCGGCCATGGTGGACCTCGTGCAGGCGGTGTTGGCACCGCTGGGTCAGGCGGGGCGGTGTCGAGCCGCTGCTGGACACGCTGAACGAGTACTTCGCCTGCGGCGAGGTCGCCACCGAGGCGGCCCGCCGCCTGCACGTGTCCGTCCGCACCGTCACCTATCGGCTGGACCGGATCCGGGCGCTGAGCGGCTACGACCCGGCCGATCCCCGGGACCGGTTCACCCTGCACGCCGCCGTGCTCGGCGCGCGGGCCCTGGACTGGCCGCGCCGGCCGCTGGCGGCCTAGCGGCTCAGGCCGCGACGGCGACCAGTTCCGGGAAGCCGAGCAGGGCGGCCAACGCGCTGGCCTCGCTCCGGGTGAGGGTGAGGCTGACCATGCGGTCGGGATCGTCGGGGTCGTCGTGGACGATGTCCCGGCGGTCGCCCACCTGGTACTCCACGATGCCGATCCGGCGGCCCTGTCCGGTGGTGAAGGTGTGTCGTACCCCGATGCCGGGCAGCGTCGTGCGTTCGATGTTCACAGGGAGCGCTCCTTGCGGGACGGCTGCCAGGGCCGGCCGGGAGCGGGTCGGCGCTACGGCAACGCGGTGGACTGTCGAGCGGCTGTCCCGAACCGCCGGACACCGCGCCGGAGCCCCGAGACAGGGACGCCTCCCGGAGCCGACCCCCGGAAGCGAGACGACCACGACCGGTGACGGTGGCCGGACGGGAAGCGATGACGCCCTCCGGCGGCCGGCAATCGGGCGCGCTGTTATTTGCCGGCCACGCGCAATGCCAACCCTCTGCTTGCGGGCGACGCTGGAGGTCCGACGCGGTACCCGAACCAACAGCGAGGAGGCGGTGATGACGACCCGCACGCCGGTGGCCACGCCGCCCGTGTCCGCCTGTCGTCCGCCGCTGTCCCGGCTCGGACCGGCCCGGATTCCCGGTCCGGCCGGCGGCGGCCCCGTCCCGGACCGCCACGTTCCCCCGCCGCCGGCGGACCGCCGACGCCCGTGACGCCGGAAGGCTGACGCCGTCGAGCGCGGCGGCCTGACGGTCGCCCGCGGACGGGCCCGGCCACCCCGTCCCCCCGCATCCCGCGCCGTCCACCGGACGGCTGTGCACCGCTACGTAAATGAGGTCGGTATGTCCGGCAACGCCACTTCCGTTCACGTTCCCGCCCGCACCGGCATGCTCGTCGGCCGGTCCCACACCACCCGCCCGGTCGTGGCCGTCCGCCCCGAGCCGATCGCCGTGGACCTCGGCAGCGCCCAGCTGCGGATCTGGCTGGGACCCGGCGGGGTGCTGAGCGTGCCGGTCGGCCAGGGCCTGCGGACACCTGTCGTGCGGCGTGGCCGGGTCGTCGACGGCCCGGCCTGCGCCACCGAGCTGCGGCGGCTGCTGCGCGACCAGCGCACCCCGGTGCCGGTGGGGGCGCTCGTCGTGGCGTGCCGTCCGGTACTCGCCACCCCGGCCGACCAGGAGGCGACGCGCCGCGTGCTCAACGCCGTACTCGCGCCGTCCCGGCTGCTCTTCGTCGACAGCGTGCGCGCGGGCGCCATCGGCGCCGGCGCCGCCGCCGGCACCCTCCTGCTCGCCGACATCGGCGCCCAGCTCACGGAGGTGGCCCTGCTGGAGGACGGGCGGGTGGTCGCCGCCCGGCGCGCCGAGGTCGGCACCCGCGACCTGAACCACGCGGTGACCGCCGCCATGCTCGCCGAGACCACGACCCGGCTGATCCGCGAGTTGCGACAGGAGCCCGCGTTGCGGCCGCTGGTCCGCGCCTCCCTGGGCCGGGGCGTGATCGTGGTCGGGGACGGAGCCACCCGACCCGACCTCACGGCCCGGCTGGTCGCCACGCTGGGCGCGACGGTGCACCGTGCCGCGTCACCGCGTACCGCCGCGCTGACCGGCGCCGGTATGGCCGCCGTCGCGGCGATCCGACACCCCGCGAGCGACTGAACCAGACCTTCCACCGGAGAGGACCACGACCATGACAGACACCCTCGACGACCGCACCGAGACGCTGCGGGACGTGCTGGAACGCCAGTTCGTCGAGCACACCGACCAGCTGACGGAGCTGACGCTGCTCTCGCGGCAGCGTGGCCACGGCGGCCACGACCCGGACACCCTGCGCCGGCTCATCGAGGCGGCCCAGCAGGGCGTCGCCGACACCGCCCAGGCGCTGAAGCGCATGTCCGAGGGCACCTACGGCGTCTGCGAGGGCTGCGGCCGGGACATCCCGACGGCTCGGCTGGAGATCCGGCCCTCGGCCCGGTTCTGCGTACCGTGCCAGCAGCGTGGCTGACCGGCCGGCCGGCGGCGCCGGCGCGTCAGGCTGTCAGCACCGCCACACGCGCGGGCCGGCGTTCTCCGCGCCGTCGCCGCCGGGCCGCGCCAGGCCCACGACCAGCCCGGTGTCGGACACGGCCACGGCCAGGCCGGTCCGCCCGCCGGGCACCCGCAGCTCGACCGCCGCCCCGTCGCGCAGGAGGACGCCGGCGGCCACCACCCAGCCGGAGGTGTTGACCGCGTCGCCGGGACCGTCGGCCGTCAGCCGGGTGAGCGCGCCGGTCCGCAGGTTCCACAGGGCCGCGGACCGGGACGGCCACAGGCCGCCCGTCGCCCAGTCGCCCTGTGCCGCGTAGCCGGCCGCCGTCTCGCCGGCCGGCGCCGCCAGCTTCCGGCCCTTGCCCTGCTGATCCCAGGCGTACGCCGCGCTCGCGACGCCGTCCCGGTACAGCGCGCCGACGACGGTCCCGTCGTCGGTGATGTCGAAGGCGTTGGCGCCGGCCGGGAGCGGCAGCTTCACCGCCTGCGTCGCGCCCGCCCGCCAGAGCAGCACGACGCTGTCCTCGCCACCGGAGTTGCCGCTCGGCTCGGCGTTGATGACGACGTCGCCGGCCGCGTTGATCGCCGGCCTCGGGTACACGTGCCAGTTCCCCGGCGGGGTGCGCAGCCGCGTGGAAGCACCGTGCTGGTAGCGGAAGACGTACTCCTGTCGCCCGTCCTGGACCAGGCCGACCGCGACGCCGGCGGCGTTGACGGCGGTCACCTCGACGGACCTGCCGGGCACCGGGAGCGCCTGCGGCTTCCCGTCGGTCCACAGGACCGGCCGGAAGTCCTGTCCGACGACGTCGTTGCCGACCACGTACCGTCCGGTGGGGTCGACGCCGGCGGCCGTGACGTTCCTCATCCCGGCCGGAAGGGGCAGTTCGCTCGGCTGGCACGGGGCGGGCGCGGCCGCCGCGGTGGTGCCCGCGCCGGTCGGACCGGTGGCGCCCGGCGAGGCGCCCGCCGGCGCGGCGTCGGGCCGCGTGCCCGCCGTCGTCAGGACCGACGGCGCCGTGAGCAGCAGGGCTGTCGCCAGCGCCACGCCTCCGGCCCCCGCCACCGAGCGGCGGCGAAAGGCGCGCCGGCGGCCGGCGCGCACCAGCCCGTCGATCTCGATCCGGCTGGCCGGCACCTCGATCGCGCGCAGCCGTTCCCGCAGTTCCTGTTCGTCGTTCATGGCCGAGCCCCTTCCCCCTGTGCGATCACGACCGGACGCCCGGTGCCCAGCACCTCGCGCAGCGCGGCGAGCCCCCGCGCGCACTGGCTCTTGACGTTGCCCGCCGAGCAGCCGAGAGCCTCCGCGGTCGCCTCGACGGAGAGGTCGCCGAAGTAGCGCAGCACCACGACCGCGCGCTGCCCCGGCGGCAGCGAGCGCAACGCCGCCAGCAGCACGTCCCGCTCCTCGATGCCCTGTTCCGCGGGGACGGGGAGATCCGGCAGCCGGTCTCCGAGCAGCACTCTCGTCCACCCGCGCCGCCGCTCGTCGAGGTACCGGCGCACGAGGATCCGGTGCACGTAGCCGTCGAGGTTGTCGGCGCCGGCGGCCCGCTGCCAGTTGAGGTAGAGGGCGGTGAGCGTCGCCTGGACGATGTCGTCCGCCTGGAAGGCGTCGGCGCAGAGGAGGTACGCGGTGCGGTGCAGCCGCGGTAACCGCGCTGTCACGTACTCGACGTACTCCCGTTCGAGGTCGGGCCGCATGCTGCTCCCCTGTCCTGCCGGCGTGGGCCGTGGCGCTCCGGTCGTCTCTATGTCGGCGGCCGCCGGGAGGAAGGTTGCACCAGGTCCGACGTCGCCGCGATACATCAAACCGATTTGATGTATCTTCTGAGGCATGGATGCGTCCGGGCCGGCCCCTCCCGCCTTCCTGCGGTTGGCCGCCCATCCGTTGCGCTGGCGGCTGCTGACCGAGCTGGCCGGCAGCGACCTGCGGGTCCGGGAGCTGGCCACGCTCACCGGCGAGGCGCAGAACCTGGTGTCCTACCACCTGCGGCTGCTGCGCGACGGCGGTCTGGTCGCCGCCACCCGGAGCAGCTTCGACGGCCGCGACAGCTACTACCACCTCGATCTGGACCGCTGCGCCGAAGGGCTCGCCGGTGCGGGTGCCGCCCTGCACCCGGCCCTGCGTCCGGTCATCGGCCCACCACCGCCGCCTGTCCGCCCCCGGCGGTCGCGCCGCCTCGCCGTGCTGTTCGTCTGCACGGGCAACAGCGGCCGCTCACCGATCGCGGAGGCCCTGCTCCGCCGGCACACGGCGGGACGCGTCGAGGCGGTCAGCGCCGGGAGCCGACCGGGCCCGCGACTGCACCCCGGCGGCGTGCGGGTACTGCGCGACCAGTACGGCATCGACGTGGCCGACCAACGCCCGCGCCACCTGGACACCCTGGCCGGCCGCCGGTTCGACTACGTGATCACGCTGTGCGACCGCGCCCGCGAGGTCTGCCCCGAGTTCCCGCGGCACCCACGCCGCATCCACTGGAGCATCCCCGACCCCGCGTCGGCGGGCGACGGCGAGCAGGCCGGCCACCCGGCCTTCACCCGCACCGCGGCCGACATCGACACCCGCATCCGCCATCTGCTACCCGTCCTCGAGCAAGGGGGTCCGCCATGACCGGAAGCCACGAGTACGCCAGCGTCCGCTACCTGGTCGACGACGTCGCCGCAGCCGTCGACTTCTACACCACCCACCTCGACTTCCGGTTGGGCGCCGACGCCGCACCCGCCTTCGCCGAGGTGCTCCGCGGCCCCCTGCGGCTGCTGCTGTCCGGGCCCGCCAGCTCGGGCGCCCGGGCCACGCCGGAGGACGCCGCCGAGCCCGGCCGCAACCGTCCACCTCGTCGTCGACGACCTGGCCGCCCAGATCGAGCGGCACCGGGCGGCCGGGCTGCCGTTCCGCAGCGACGTCGTCGCCGGCCCGGGTGGGCGGCAGATCCTGCTGGCCGACCCCGCGGGCAACCTGATCGAACTGTTCCAACCGGCGGCGGCCGCACCGTGACCGCCCGCCGCGATCCGTTCAGCGCGGAGCACCGGCGTCGACCCGGCACGGCTCGCGGTCCGGCACCTCCACGCGGCGCGGTTCGGTGAGCGGGTGCCGCGTTCGGGACGCGCGGCGGGACAGCAGGCCTCCGGTCAGTGCGGCGGCGAGGGCGGCCAGCCCGGCCGCCGCGAAGCCGCCCGCCGGCACGGAGGCGTCGATCGCCACCCCGACGAGGGGGGAGCCGAGCGCGAATCCCGCGCTCTGCGCCGAGGACTGGAGACCGGTGGCCTCGCCCCGCGCGCCGGCCGGCGCCAGCCGGCTCACCGCGTCGGCCACCGTGGACAGGGTCGGCGCGGTGAGAATCCCGGCGCCCACCACGGCCGCGCACAACCAGGGCCAGTCGTGGGCGAGACCGGCGGGAATCGTCACGAGCCCCAGCAGGCCGAGCAGCAACCAGGTGGGCAGCGGCCGGGGCAGCGCGCCGTAGACAAGCCCGCCGGCGACGGAGGAGACGCCGAAGACGGCCACGACCACGGCGGCCCACGAGACCTGGCCCGCCTCCTGGAGCGTGGCGACGATGGCGAGGTCCACGCCACTGAGCAGCGTCGTGGCGCCGAACGCCATCGTCAGCACGGCGACCATGCCGGTGCCGAGCCACTCCCGGCGCGGGGGCCGCCGGCCCGCCCCGGCAGCCGCCTCGCCCTCGGCGCGCAGCGGCGGGTCGAGCACGGCGATCCCGACTCCGCCGGCCGCGACGGCGGCGCCGACCCCCCAGGCCACCGCCGAGGGGGACGCTTCGGCCGCACCCACGATCACCACCGCGGGGCCCACGAGGTACGACAACTCGCCCTGCACCGATTCCAGCGCGAACGCGGTCCGGCGGTGTTCCGCCGTCGTCATCGCGGCGATCGCCTGCCTGGTCACCGCCTGGGCCGGCACCATCAGCAGACCCGCCACGAAGGCGGCGCCGAGCAGGATCCCGTACGGCAGGTGCGGCACGCTCAGCCAGAACACGACCTGCACCGCGACCGTGGCCAGCAGGACGGTACGCAGGCCCCGCCGGTCGATCATGCGGCCGAGCAGCGGCCCGCCCAGTGCCACCCCGGCGGTCAGCGCCCCCGCCACACCGCCCGCCGCGGCGTAACTCAGGCCGAGGCCGAGCACCACGTACATCGTCAGCGCGAGCACGTCAGCCGTGATCGCGGCGCGGGCCAGCAGCGACACGCCCAGCAGCGCCGCCATCCCGGGCAGGGCGAGCACGTCCCGGTATCTCGTCACCACCCGACGCTAGATCGTCCATCGCGCCATAGGAACCGCTTATTTTGTTGGGGCTTGCATAATGGGTTCTTATGGCAAGGGATCTGGAAACCGCGTTGCTGCGCACCTTCGTCACCGCCGTGCGGGCGGGGAGCATCAGCCGCGCCGCGACCGCGCTCGGGCAGACCCAGCCCGCCCTCAGCCAGCAGTTGCGCAAGCTGGAGAGCGTCGTCGGCCGTCCGCTGCTCCACCGGTCGCCGTCCGGTGTCTCGCCGACCCGGGCGGGCGCGGAACTCCTGCCGTACGCCGAACGCATCCTCTCGCTGTCCGCGCAGGCGCTCACCGAGACCGGGCGCGCGCTCACCGGCCGCTGCGGCATCGGGCTGCTCGAAGACCTCGCCGCGTCGCGGCTTCCGCAGGCCCTCGCCGACCTCGCCCGGCTGCACCCCGGCGCGAGGCTGGAGGTGCTCAGCCTCTCCGACAGCGCGATGCGGGAGGCGTACGACGGGGGCCGGGTCCAACTCGTGCTCGACGAGGCGCCGGACCTCCCCGGGCCGGCGCGCTGGACGGTACGCCGCCCGCTGGTCTGGGCCGTCGGTCAGGGGGTGGACGTGACGGCCGATCCGCTGCCGGTGGTGCTGTTCTCGGGCACCTGCTCCTGGCGTACGTCGGTGCTGGAGACGCTGGAACGCGCCGACCGGCCCTGGCGGGTGGCGTTCGAGAGCAACAGCCTGGTCGGGGTGCTCGCCGCGCTACGGGCCGGACTCGGCGTCGCGGCGCTCATGCCCGCGAACCTCGAACCGGCCATGGCCTGCCACGACGCGGGGGGCCTGCCCACCCTGCCGGACGTCGAACTGGGTCTCGCGCGGCACCCCCGCAGCGACGGTGATCCGCTGATCGACGCCGTGGAGACCGCGCTACGACGCATGATCTGAGTTCCGCGGCCGGTCTGCGTCATCCGTGCGGGCCGGCGCGTCGGCGGCGGCTCGGACGAAGGCACGGACCAGCGGCGTCACACCGGTGCGGCGCCACACCGGCGCATAGCGCAGGACCGGTCCGTCGACGATGGGCAGGAAGGTGATGTCCCGGCGCACCCGGGAGACGGCCGAGTACGACCCGACGGGCGAGATGACACCGCCGGCGCTGATCGCCGTGAACGCCTCGGCGAGGGTGGCCACGGCGGCTCCGAGGCGGACCGGTCGCCCGGCCGGTGTCACGGACGGAGTGTGCGCCTCCCAGACGTAGTCCGGGACGGGCCCGTCCGGATACACCACCGGGTAGTCGCCGAGATCCTCCATCTCGACCTGGCCCCGCCCGGCGAGTGGGTGATCGGGCGCGACGGCGAGCACCAGCGGCTCGGTGAACAGCTCGGGTCCCACGGCGAGGTCGGGCTCGCGGACCGGCAGCCAGATCACCCCGACGTCCAGCCGGCCGGAGCGCAACCCGCCGAACGGGTCGCTGGGAAGGATCTCGCGCATGCGCAGCTCACACTGCGGATGCCGCTGCCGGAACAGGTCGAGAACGGAAGCGATCTCCTGGGCCTGCGCGTCGAACGTGCCGACGGTCAGGGTGCCGACCTGCCCACGAGCGGTGGCGGAAGCCTCGTCGAGGCCGGCCATGATCTCGCCGTAACCCACGTCGAGCCGGGTACGGAGCCGCTCGCCGAGCGGGGTGAGCCGCACGCTCCGGCTCGTCCGCTCGAACAGGGCGCCGCCGATCCGGCGCTCCTGCTGCTTGATCGACTGGCTGACGCGCGCCTGGGACACCCGGAGACGTTCGGCCGTACGCCCGAAGTGCAGCTCTTCGGCGAGCGTGAGGAAGATTTCGATGTCCCGCAGCTCCACTCGGCCGTCTCTCCCCCGTCCTCGGCGCGTCCGCGACCCGTCCTGACGTACGCGGCCCAGAAGTCTACGGCGGTGGCGGGGACGCGACCGTGGAGCCGCGGGTGGCGGTGAGCGATAACCCGTGGCTTATGCGGCGGTGCGATCTTCGGCGTTGTTCGGCACCGCCGGCGCGGCGATCGTGGTCGCCATGGAACCTCCGCTCGACATCGTGCCGGCGCCGGATCGGTCCGGCGCCCCACGGTGGCAGGCCCTGGCGCCGCACGGGTCCGTGGCCGGGGTGGCCGGCCTGTGGCCGGTCACCCCCTTCGGGCTCGACTTCCTGCTGCCGACCGCCCCGGTCACGAGGCCGGGCGCCGCCGAGCTGCGGGTGTACGTGGCGCCGCGGTGGCGCCGTCGCGGCGTCGGCTCACGGCTCCTGACCGCGGTCCGGGAACAGACCGCCGTGCCGTGCCTGGTCTCCTACGTGGCCGTGGGTTCGCCGGAGGAGCGGTTCTACGCACGGCACGGCTTCTCGCACACCCGGTCCTGGCGCCACGAGCTGCTCACCTACGGCGACGTCCACCAGGCGTGGCTGGGTGAACTTGTCGACGCCGAGCACCCCGGCTACCGCCTGAGCCACTGGACCGGCGACCTGTTCGGCGCGCCTCGGGTTGAGGACCTGCTCCGAAGCCCGAGCCGGCCCGGTGACGCCGTGTGGACCGCCGCGGACGCGGACGGCGACGTGGGGGCCTACGTCGTGGCGGTCGTCGGCACGCCCTCCGGGGGCCGCGCCCACCAGTACGGACCGGTGGTGCTCCCCGGCCATCGCGGACGTCGGCTGAGCCGCTGGGTCAACGCCGCCCTGATCCAGCGGCTGCGCGAGGTCCACCCACAGGTCACCGAGATCGAAACCGCCGGCGCCGCCGACGATCGGCACCTGCTCGCCACACTCCGGCACCTCGGCTTCCGTCCGCTCCGGCGAACGTCCGTCTACGAACTGTGGGACGGCGCCCCGTCGTGAAGCGACCCCGACTGGCGCTGCTCGCCGCCACCGCGCTGTTCGCCGACGTCGTCGGCCGTCGACGGGTTCACGCCCCGTCGCGTTCCCCCCGTGGCCGGGCCGGTCGGCGTCTCCATCGCACTGCCCCACCGGTTCCCCGGTGTCGGCCGAGATGCCGGCGGGCGAGACCCGCGGCGCCGGCCGGCGCGGGCAGCCCGCGAGCCCCGCCCGGAACCGTGATCCGACCGCACGGCGACATCCGCTACCGGGTCGGGCGCCTCAGGAACGGGGAAGGCACCTCCAGGGGGCTCCCCCGCGTGATGTGGACGGTGACAGCCAGAGCATCGGCAGGACCAGCACCACGACGTACAGCACCACCGAAAGGGCCGGCACGGCATTCACGACGCGCCGGCCGCTCCTGGCCAGCCGAGCAGCCGCGCGCCGAGCACGGCGGCGTGGAGGGTGAAACGTTGGGTGGCTTCGTTGGGGTGGTAGCCGGTCAGGTGGTGGATGCGGTCGAGGCGGTAGGTGACGGCCCGTACGGAGAGGTGCATCTGGCGGGCGGTGGCCGTGTGGTTGCCCTGGTTGTCGAAGAGCACGGTGAGGGTGTCCAGGTAGGGCTGGGCGCCGCCGCGGGCGGTGGTGAGCGGGCCGAGGACGGTGGTGACCAGGTCGGTGATGGCGTCGCGGTCGCGCAGCAGGACGGGGAAGACCAGCAGGTCCGCGGCGTTGAGGACGGGCGCGCTGAAGCCGAGCTTGGCGGCGTGGTCGAGGGCGTTACGGGCCTCGTCGAGCGAGGTGGCCAGTCCGTGTACGCCGGGGTGCGGGCGGCCGACGGCCACCTGCCAGCCGTCGGCGCCGAGTTCGGCGAGGAGCAGGTGGGCCAGTTCCGCCCCGATGCCGCGGAGGCCGCCGGCGCTGATGCACACCAGGTCACCCTCGCGCAGGGTGGTGAGGGTGTTCCCCTCACCGAACCGGGCGGCGAGCGCCGCGTCGACGCGGTGGATGAGGTCGGCGGTGAGGCGGGGCGCGCGGGCGACCAGGACGGTGTGGGTGGCCGACAGGCGGATGCCGTATCGGTGGGCGCGTTCGGCCAGGCTGCCCGGCTCGGCCCGGCCGGTGAGCAGGTCGTTGACGAACGCGGTGCGTTCGGTGTCGTGACGAGCCAGTTCGGCGCGGGTCTGCTGGTGGTAGCCGTCGAGGGCGGCCACCACCACCGAGTGCGCGGTGTCCAGGAGCGCCGCGGCCCGGTCGTGGACGGCGGCCGGGGTGTCGGCGGATCCGGGGGGTGACCCGCTCCAGCAGGCGCGGGCGGCGGCGAAGACGCCGCTGACCAGGTCGTGTGGTGGCAGGTCCTGGTCGGCGGCGTGGGCGCCCAGCCGGGCGGCCGCGGCGTTCCGCTGGTCGCCGGCCGGGGCACGCACGAGGTCGTCGCAGGTCCGGGCCAGCCAGGTGTGCCCGCTCCCGGGCCGGTCCTCCCGGACGTGGCCGCGGCCGTCCCACCGCCGCCGGTGGCCGCGACGGTCCGCCTCAGACACCGACGTCGCGGCGATCGAACACGAACACCCCGACGACCGTGGTCACCGCGCCGACAGCCGCGAGGGTGAGCAGGTGTGCCGGGTGCCAGCCGGTGTGCAGCGGATCGGTGCCGATGAAGTAGTGGAACGGCGAGAGCCAGCGCATCCAGTGCCAGCCGTCGGACATGGCGCCGATGGCGTTTGCCATGTAGGTGGTGACGGCGAGGACACCGGTGACGGCCAGAACCGTCCCGCGTCTGCCGGTGGCCGCGCCGGCGACGAAGGCGATGCCGGTGAAGCACCAGGCCAGGGCGACCAGGCCGACGCCGGCGGCCGCGACGTTGGAGAGGGCGATGTCCATGCCCACCCTGGGCACGATGATCAACAGAAGGAGCGTCGGGATGGCCGCAACCACCGTGACGGCGCTGCCCGTGGCGGCGAGGCGCTGCCCGGCGAAGGCGGTACGCGACAGCGGGTTGGCCAGCAGCAGTTCCATGCCCCCGTCCTCCTCGGGCCGGGCGATCGTGCGGGCGGTCAGGGTGACCGCGCACATGAGGACGAGCAGCGGCCCGATCAGGCTGAAGATCGTCGCCTGGAGGTAGCCGGCCGGCGAGATCATGTCGGCGATGCCGAGGAAGTCCAGCATTCCCTGGGGCAGGGCGTCCTGCTTCAGCTCCGCCGCTCCCTGGAACTGGCTGTAGAAGGAGGTGTAGATGACGGTGAACACTGCGACGCCGACGGCCCAACCGATCACGGCTCGGCGGTCGTCGCGCCACGTCTTACGCACCAGCGCGGGAAACATCGCCAGCCCCTTCGGAGTGGTAGTAGAACGACAGGAAGGTCTCTTCGAGGTCCGGCTCGGCCGACAGCATGTCCACGACGTCGTGTCGGGCCGCGGCCTTGACGAGCGGGTCGAGGCGGCCGTCCACCGTGCACCTGAGCACCGGCCCGGACACCACCACGTCACTGACCCCCGGCAGCACGGCGAACTCCGCCGGGTCGACGGGATCGTCGAAGTGGATCTCCACCGACCGGATCGCCCGTTTGCCGAGCGACTCGACCCGCTCGACCGCGGCCAGCCTGCCGTCGCGGACGATCGCGACCCGGTCGGCGGTGTGCTGCACCTCGGCGAGGACGTGGCTGGACATGAACACCGTCTGGCCGCCGTCCCGGGCCTCGCGGACCATGGCCAGGAACTCCTGCTGCATGAGCGGGTCCAGGCCGCTGGTGGGCTCGTCCAGGATCAGCAGGGCCGGCTGGTGCATGAACGCCTGCACCAGGCCGACCTTCTGCTTGTTGCCCTTGCTCATGGCGCGTACCGGACGGGAGAGGTCCAGGTCGAGCCGCTCGGCCAGGTCGGTCACCTGCGACCACGCCACGCCACCCCGGGCGGCGCCGAAGAACCGCAGCAGGTCCTCGGCCTTCTCGCGGCCGGGAAACGCCAGCTCGCCGGGCAGGTAGCCGATCTGCCGGTGCAGGGCGGCCTTGTCCCGCCGCGGGTCGAGCCCGAGCACGGTCGCGCGGCCGGAGGTCGGGCGCAGGAAATCCAGCAGCAGTCGGATGGTGGTGGTCTTCCCGGCGCCGTTCGGCCCGAGGAAGCCCATCACCTCCCCGGTACGGACCTCCAGGGTGAGGCCCTCGATGCCGCGGCGCTGGCCGTAGAACTTCGTCAGGTCCTCGACGAGCACGGCGATGTCGCTTGTCATGCCTCACATCGTGGCGCTGCGCCCCGCCACCATCCAGGGCGGGACCCGGCCGAGATCGGGCGGCGGGTCCTTCCGGGATCCGGCAATCGGCACGGGGTGACCGCATGACCGGTCACCGATGTCCGGTGTACCGATGAGTTCGGGGGTGTCGGGGACTAGGGTGATCGTCGGTGTGCCGGGAAGTCTGGTCGGCGTGTGATCCGTCGCGTCCACCGATCCGGCAGGAGTCGTCGTGCGAGCCCGAGACCTGGCCGTACCCTTTCCCACCATCACCGTCGCCGCGCCGGTCCTGGAGGCGGCCCGCCTGCTGGCCGGCTACAACCTGCCCGGGCTGATCGTGGTCGACGATCGTGGCCGCCCGGTCACCGTGCTCCCCGGCACGCAGGTGCTGCGCCTGGTGATCCCCGGTTACTGCCGGGAGGACCCGACCCTGGCCCGGATGATCGACGAGCCGTCGGCGGACGTGTTCCTGCGCGGCGCCGAAGGGCGTACGGTGGCCGACCTGCTGCCGACCGAGCGCCCCGAGCCGCCGGTGGTGGAACCCCAGGCGACGGTGCTCGAGGTCGCCGCGGTGATGGCGCAGAAGCGCAGCCCGCTGGTCGCGGTGGCCGCGCCCCGTGAGCCGATGATCGGCGGCATCACCCTCGACGCCCTGCTCGACCGGATGCTCGACGCGTGACGGCGGTGGCCTGGGCGGCGGTGGCCGTCTTCACCGTCGCGTACGTGCTCATCGCCACCGAGAAGATCCACCGGGTGGCTGCCGCGCTGGGCGGCGCCGCGGTGATGTTCCTGATCGGGGCGACCGACACCGCGCACGCGTTCTTCTCCGAGGAAGCCGGCATCGACTGGAACGTGATCTTCCTCCTGGTCGGCATGATGCTCATCGTCGCCGTCCTCAGACGCACCGGGGGTTTCGAGTACGTCGCCGTGTGGGCGTCGAAGCGGGCGCGGGGCCGGCCGTACCGGGTGATGGTGATCCTCGTCGTGATCACGGCGGTCGCGTCGGCGGCGCTGGACAACGTCACCACGGTGCTGCTGATCGCCCCGGTGACCTTCCTGGTCTGCGAGCGGCTCGGCGTGCCGGCCGCGCCGTTCCTCATCGCCGAGGCGATGGCCTCGAACATCGGCGGCACCTCCACCCTGGTGGGCGACCCGCCGAACATCATCATCGGCAGCCGGGGCGGGCTGTCGTACAACGACTTCCTGATCCACCTCGCGCCGTTCGTGGTGCTGCTGCTGGTGGTGTTCCTGGGCCTGTGCCGGGTGCTGTTCCGCTCGGCGTTCCGCTACGACCCGGACCGGGCCGCACAGATCGCCGCGCTGCACGAGCGTGACGCGATCCGCGACCGCCGTCTGCTGGTCCTCGGGCTGGCCGTGCTGGGCGCCGTGACCGCCGCGTTCGTCCTGCACACCACGCTGCACCTGGAACCGGCCGTGGTCGCGCTGCTCGGCGGCCTGCTGCTGCTGGCGTTGTCGCGGCTCGACGCCGGGGAGATCAGCAGGGACGTGGAGTGGCCCACCCTGGTGTTCTTCGCCGGGCTGTTCATCATGGTCGGCGCACTTGTCAACACGGGCGTGGTCGAGCAGATCTCCCGCGCCGCGATCGGCGCCACCGAGGGCCGGTTGCTGCCGGCGACGATGGTGCTGCTGTGGGGTTCCGCGGCGCTGTCCGCCATCGTGGACAACATCCCCTACGTGGCCACCATGAGCCCGGTCGTCGCCGACCTCGTCCACGCGCAGGGCGGCGCCGGGCAGTCCCGGGTGCTCTGGTGGGCCCTGGCGCTCGGCGCCGACCTCGGCGGCAACGCCACCGCCGTCGGCGCCTCGGCCAACGTCGTCGTGCTGGGTCTGGCCGAACGTGCCGGCCAGCGGATCACGTTCTGGCAGTTCACCCGGTACGGCCTCCTGGTCACCCTGGTCACCGTCGGGCTCGCCGTGCCGTACCTGTGGCTGCGCTACTTCGTTCTCGCCTGATCGTCCGCGGCGCCGCCGTCGGCGGCGGGCTCGGCCGCTGCGACACGGCGGCCGGCGCGCGGCCCGGGCAGCGTCGCCCTCCGGCGTGCGCGGCGCAGCACGCCGTGCCAGTTCGGGGTCTCCGCGGACTCGTCGAACGCCCGGGCGATGACCACGTCGGTCGAGGAGTGCGCCAGGATCGAGATGACGATTGTCAACGCGACCAGGTGGAACACCTCGTCCGCCGCCCCGATGCCGGCCTCGAGCACCAGCAGCCCGTAGACGACCGAGGCGAAGCCCTTGGGGCCGAACCACATGGCCGCGGCCTGCTCGCGCAGGCTCAGCCCGGAACGCAGGAACGACAGCCAGAGCGCGACCGGCCGGGCCACGACGATGGCCAGCACCGCGAACAGCCAGCCGGTCCAGGGGATCTCGCCGAGGAAACCGGGTGAGATCAGCGCCCCGAAGACCAGCAGCGCGGCGAGCTTCAGCAGCTCGGCGACGTTCTCCCCGAAGTGCTCGAACGCCGCCCGCTCCCGGGGCCCGAAGGTGGCCACGGTGATGCCCGCGGCGAACGCGGCCAGGAACAGGTTGCCGTGGGTGGCCTTGCCCAGGGCCAGCACCAGCAGGCCGATGGCCACCCCGTTCAGCGGCGCGTACGCGGCCGACGCGGCGAAGAACCGGGTCCGCTCCAGGGCGATCGCGGCCAGCGGCACCAGCACCCCGATCGCCAGTCCGACGGCCAGCTCGGTCGCCAGCTCCCCCAGGTGCAGGTCGTCGGAGCCGGCCGCGACGGCCAGCAGCACCACCACGAACGGCAGCGCCAGGCCGTCGTTGACGCCGGACTCGACGTTGAGCAGGTGCCGCAGCCGGGCCGGCACCTTGTCGTTGCCCACCAGCGCGGCCGCGAACACCGGATCGGTGGGGGCGAGGATCGCCCCGATCAGCAGCGCCTCCGCCCACCCGAGCCCGGCCACGTAGTGTGCCAGCACCGCGGTGACCAGCAGCGTCAGCGGAAGTCCCCACCCCAGTGCCCGGCCGGGCAGCCGCCAGGCACTCCGCAGGTCCGCCCAGCCCACCCGCATCCCGTCGGTGAACAGCACCGCGAACAGGGCCAGCTCGGCCAGCTGCGCGACGATCGGCGAGTCGGCGCTCAGGTGCAGCACGCCGGTCGTGCCCTCGCCGAGGACGAACCCCGCGACCAGGAACAGCGCCGCGGTCGACAGGATCGTCCGGTTGGCCAGCGCCGAGACCAGCACGGCGGCGAGCAGGACGGCGGCGAAGCAGAGCAGCAGCACGGGGGAACCCTCCGGAGCGCACGGGTGAGCATGGTGCCGACCAGACTTCCCGGCGCTCCACGGATCCCGCCGATCATATCGGCCCCGGCCCGTGGGTGCCTTCCGCTGGTGGCGAACGGTGGGTACGGTGACCTGTGGTGCGCCGGGAAGCCTGGTCGGCAGTCCCTGTCCGCACACGTCGGAAGGCCCGCCGTGCCCGCACCCGCCATTCGCACCGACCGGCTGAGCAAGCGCTACGGAGCGGTCCGCGCACTCGAAGGTCTGGACCTGACCGTGAACGCCGGCGAGGTGTTCGGGTTTCTCGGCCCGAACGGCGCCGGCAAGTCCACCACCATCCGCCTGCTGCTGGGCCTCGCGCGTCCCACCGCGGGCCGGGCATGGATCTTCGGTGTCGACGCCCGCGACGTCGCCGCCGCGCACCGCCTGCTGGCGTACGTGCCGGCCGACGTGGCGCTGTGGCCGCAGCTGACCGGCGCGGAACTGCTGGACCTGCTGGCCGCCACCGGCCCGGGCGTCGACGCCGACTATCGCGCCGACCTCGTCGACCGGTTCGACCTCGACCTGTCCCGACCGGCCCGCGCCTACTCCACCGGCAACCGGCAGAAGGTCGCGCTCGTCGCCGCGTTCGCCACCCGCGCTCCGCTCCTGGTGCTGGACGAACCGACCAGCGGCCTGGACCCGCTGATGGAGTTGCAGTTCCGGCGGGCTGTCGCCGAGGCGCGCGACAACGGGCAGGCGGTGTTCCTCTGCTCCCACCAACTGGCCGAGGTGGAGGCCGTCTGCGACCGGGTGGCGATCCTGCGCGCCGGCCGGCTCGTCGACGTCGCGACAGTGCCCGACCTGCGGCGGCTGCACCGCGGCCAGATCACCGCACAGTTCACCGGTGCCGCCCCCGATCTGAGCGACGTACCCGGCATCGACCTGCTCGACCAGACGGACGGGATGCTGCGCTTCTCGCTGGCCGGCCCGCCCGCGGCGGCGCTGCGCGCCCTCGCCGCCGCCGACGTCACCGCCCTCACCGTGCGCGAACCCAGCCTTGAGGAGATCTTCCTCGACTACTACGGCCAGGCCGAACGGTGAGCACCGACCGGCAAGCCGGCCGGGCGGTGACCCGCCTCGCGGCGCGCCAGCTGCGCCGCCCGGCGCTGATCGTCGCCGCGGTGACCGCGGGCATGTCCGCCCTCGTGGTCGCCACCTACGCCCGCACCATGGGAGACACGGACGCCACCCAGGCGCTGTCCCTGCTCGCCGGCAACCCGGCGATCCGCACGCTGTTCGGCGAGCCCGTCGCCCTGGACACCGCCGGCGGGTTCACCGTCTGGCGCACCGGCACCGTTCTGGCCGTCCTCCTCACCACGTGGGGTGCGCTGGCGACCACCCGGGTGACCCGGGGAGAGGAGGAAGCCGGCCGGTGGGACCTGCTGCTCGCCGGCCGGCTCACCCCGGCCGGCGTCCTGGGCCGGCACCTCGCCCTGCTGACCGCGGCGATGGCCCTGACCGGGATCCTGCTCGCCGGGGCCCTGGTGGGCGCCGGCACACCCGCGCGGGGAGCGCTGCCGCACGCCACCGGCCTGGCCCTGGCGGGGACGCTCGCCGTGGCGGCGGCGGCCTGCGCCGCGCAGGTCTTCCCCACCCGCGCCGGGGCCACCGGCGCCAGCCTGGCGTTCCTCGGCGTCGGGCTGCTGGCCCGCATGGTCGGGGACGGCGTGCCCGCGCTGGCCTGGCTGCGGTGGCTGCCCCCGTACGGGCCGCTCGCCCTGACCCGCCCCTACCGCGACGACCGCTGGGCTCCCCTGCTCGCGCTCGCCGTCACCGCTGCCGCGCTTGCGTGCGCCGCGCTGGCCCTGGCCGGGCGGCGGGACATCCGGGCCGGGCTGCTGCGCCCGCCGGCCGGCCGGCCGGCCCGCAGGTGGCTGCTCGGCTCGGTCGGCGCCTTCGCGGTCCGGCGCGTGGTGCGGCCCTTCGCCGGCTGGTCGGCGGGTGTCGGCGCGTACTTCCTGCTGATCGGCCTGCTCGCCGACTCCCTCACCGGCTTCCTGACCGAGAATCCCCGCTTCGCCGACCTCGCCGCCCAGGCCGGCTTCTCCGGTCTCGGCACGGTCCGGGGGTACGCCGCCACCCTGTTCGCCCTGCTCGCCATCCCGGTCGGCGCCTTCGCGACCGCCCGGCTGGCCGCGTTCGCCACCGCGGAGAACACCGGACGGCTGACCCTCCTGCACGCCGGACCGGTCACCCGTGCCCGACTGCTGGCCGCCGAGGTGGCCACCACCGTGGCCGGCGCCGCCGCGCTCGCCGCCGTGGCCGCCGTCGCCACCTGGATCGGCGCGGCGGTGACCGGCGGCGGCCTGCCGCTCCTCGCCGCGCTGGCCGGCGCCGCCAACGTGCTGCCGGTGGCGCTGCTCGGCGCCGCGGCCGCCACGCTGGCGCTCGGCCTGGCGCCCCGCGCGGTCGGCACCATCGGCATGCTGCCCACCGCCGGCGGGTTCCTGCTCCAGGTGACCGCCGACAGTGTCCACGCGCCCGCCTGGGTCGGCGGCCTGTCCCCGTTCGCGCACCTCGCACCCGTGCCCGCACACGCGCCGAACTGGACGGCGACCGGCGTCATGCTCGCCGCGGCGGTCGCGGTGACGGGAGCGGGCCTGTGGGCATTCCAGCGGCGCGACCTGCGGTCATGACGACACCGCGGGCGAGGTGACGACCACGTGCAGGTTGCGGGGCCCGTGGACGCCCTCGACCCGGCTCAGTTCGATGTCGCTCGTTGCCGACGGCCCGCTGATCCAGGTCAGTGGGCGGCGGGGATCGAGCCGGGCCAGGGCGTCCGGCACGGTGGCGACGACCTGGTCGGCCCGCAGCACGCACACGTGCACGTCGGGCAGCAGCGTGATGATCCTGCGGCCCTGGTCCGGGCCACCGTCGAGCACGATGGTGCCGGTCTCGGCCACGGCGACCGCCGCCGCGGTGACCACCCCGTCCACGGCGGCGACCCGCTCCGTCGGGAGGTCGTCGTCCGGCAGCACCTCGACGCCGTCGGGCAGCCAGTGCCGGGGCAGCCCGGCCGGCACGACGACCCGCCGGCCGCCGAGCACCGCGTCGACCACGCGGGCGACGTCGGCGGCGGCGCACCGGTGCACGGTGGCCCGGTAGTCGGTGAGACGGTCCACGAACAGGTCCAGGTCGGTGGCGACCGCGCCGGCGGGCCGGTAGCCCCGGGTCACCTCGGCCGGCGCCGGCGGTGGCGCGCCGAGGGCGGACCGGAGCCGACCGAGGACGACGTCACGGGAGTTCACCGTTCGGCCCACCAGTCGCGGAAGGTCTGCGGCGGCGGGTCCGGCAGGTCGCGGCTGGCCGTCCAGCCGGACAGGGGAGGCGGCAGACCCCGCCCGCGCGGGCCGGCGAGCCGGGTCAGCCGCGCGCCGCGCTGCGCGGCCGCGTACAGCGCGGGGTGGTCCATGGTGTACGCGGCGGCGGCCATCGCCGCCGCCTCGGCGCGCGGGTGCGGGGCCTGCCCGCGCAGGTGCACCAGGATCGACGGGATGTCGATAAGCACCGGGCAGGCGTCGTAGCAGGCGCCGCAGAGCGACGAGGCGTACGGCAGGGAGGCGTTGTCGGCGACACCGGTCAGTTGCGGGGACAGCACCGCCCCGATGGGTCCGGGGTAGACCGACCCGTACGCGTGCCCGCCGGTGCGTTCGTAGACCGGGCAGACGTTGAGGCAGGCCGAGCAGCGGATGCAGTGCAGGGCCTGCCGGCCCGTCTCGTCGGCGAGCACCGCGCTGCGCCCGTTGTCGAGCAGCACCAGGTGCACCTCCTGCGGGCCGTCGCCGGGGGTGACGCCCGTCCACATCGAGGTGTAGGGGTTCATCCGCTCCCCCGTCGACGCCCGCGGCAGAAGCTGGAGGAAGACCTCCAGGTCCCGCCAGGCGGGGATGACCTTCTCGATGCCCATCACGGTGATCAGGGTCTGCGGGAGGGTGAGGCACATCCGCCCGTTGCCCTCGGACTCGACGACCGCGAGGGTGCCGGTCTCGGCCACGGCGAAGTTGGCCCCGGAGACGGCCACCCGCGTGCTGAGGAACGTCTCCCGGAGGTGCCGGCGCGCGGCGGCGGCCAGGGCCGCCGGCTCGTCCGTGAGCCCCGGGTCGACGCCGGGCATCTCGCGCAGGAAGATCTCCCGGATCTCGGCCCGGTTGCGGTGGATGGCCGGCACCAGGATGTGGCTGGGCCGGTCCCGTCCGAGCTGGACGATCAGCTCGGCCAGGTCGGTCTCGACCGGCTCGATGCCGGCGGCCTCCAGGGCCTCGTTGAGGCCGATCTCCTGGGTGGCCATCGACTTGACCTTCATGACCCGGTCGGCGCCCGTGGCCCGGACCAGGTCGGTGACGATCCGGTTGGCCTCGACGGCGTCGGCCGCCCAGTGCACCGTGCCGCCGGCCGTGGTGACCGCCGCCTCCAACTGTTCGAGCAGCTCCGGCAGGCGGGCCATGGTGTCGGTCTTGACCGCCCGGCCGGCCTCGCGCAGCTCCTGCCAGTCCGGCACCTCGCCGATCACCGCCCCCGACTTGCCGCGGATGGTGGTGGTGGCGTGCCGCAGGTTCCGGCGAAGCTGGGCGTCAGCCAGCGCCCGCCGGGCCGCGGCGGGGAACGGCTCGTCGCCACGCAGGTGCCCCACTCCGGGCGGGGCGGTCGCCGGCATGCCCAGGAACGTGGTCCCGCGTCCGGCGGCCCCGGCCGGCCCGCCCGGGGCGGTCACCGGGCCACCCCCGCGACGTCCCGGCCGGCGCCGCGGGAGTCCACCTCGGTGCTGGCCAGGATCTCCGCGAGGTGCACCGTCCGCACCCCCGCCCGGAGCCGGGACAGCCCGCCGCCGATGTGCAGGAGGCAGGAGGCGTCCCCGGCCGTGCACACGTCCGCCCTCGTGGTCAGCACGTTGCGCATCTTGTCCGCCAGCATGGCCGTCGAGGTGTCCGCGTTCTTCACCGCGAACGTCCCCCCGAAACCGCAGCACTGCTCCGCCTGCGGCAGCTCCACCAGTTCCAGGCCGCGCACCGCGCGCAGCAGCCGCAGCGGCCGGTCACCGACCCGGATCATCCGCAGTGAGTGGCACGTCGGGTGGTACGTCACCCGGTGCGGGAAGTAGGCCCCGACATCGGTCACCCCCAGCACGTCGACCAGCAGTTCGGACAGCTCGTGCGTCCGCGCGGCCACCTCCTCCGCCCGACTCGCCAGCCGCTCGTCGCCGGCCCGGCGCGCCACCGTCGCGTGCTGGTGCCGCACGGACCCCACGCACGAGCCGGACGGCGCCACCACCACGTCGTACGGGGCGAACACCCGCACGTGCCGGCGTACCAGGCGCAACGCCTCGTCCGGGTAACCGGTGTTGACGTGCATCTGGCCGCAGCACGTCTGCCCCTCGGGGAAGACCACCTCGTGGCCCAGGCGCTCCAGCAGCCGCACCGTCGCCTTGGCCGCCTCGGGGAACAGCGTGTCGGCGAGGCAGGTCACGAACAGTGCGATCCGCATCCTCAGCCACCCGTCCGGGGTCTCGCGCCGGAGGGCCCGCGGCGCCGGCGTCCCGCCCCTGCCCCAGGATGCTACCGAGGAACGGCTCAGGCCGGGTCCGTCGTGGGTGTCGAGAAGGCCGGCGAGGAGGCCGTGGACACGCCCCGCTGGGTCAGTGGCACTGCGTCACCAGCGGCTCGTTCTCGTCGACGAGGTACGTCGACAGCATCATGGTGGTGACGTCGGCGGTGACGTTCCGCGCGTTGTGCACGACCCCGGGTGGGATCAGGAAGGGCTGCCCGGCGTGGACGGTCAGCGTGGGCCGGTCGTCGAACTCCATGGCGACCGTGCCGTGGATGAGGAAGCCCACCTCCTCACCGGGGTGTTTGTGTCGGCCCGACGCCGACCCCACCGGGATCTCGAACAGCGTCTGGACGATCAACCGGCCCGGCACCGAGGCCGGGTGCCGCTGCAGCTCGGTACGCCGGACGGCCGGCGGTTCCGCGACACCGGGAGGGTGCGACATGTCCGTCTCTCCTGTCCTGTCCCGTGGCTCGCCGGCGGTCCACCGAGGATGGCAGGCGGCGCGGCGGCCGGCCCCCGGATCACGCGGTGGTCATCCGTTCGTGCGGCGGCACGTGGCACTCCACCCCGACCGCGGCGACCAGGTCGACGAGGCCGGCCAGCAGCGCCACCCGTGGGACGACCGAGTCGAGGTCGAGCCACTCGTGCGGGCTGTGGTCGGCGCCGCCGATCGGGCCGAGCCCGTCCAGCACTGCCGCGCCCGCCTCGGCGAGGAGGTTCGCGTCGGCGCAGCCGCCCGTGGCGGTGTGCGACACGGGCACACCGATCCCGGCGCCGACCTTGGCCGCCAGCTCGGTCAGCCGGTGGCCGCCCTCGCCCGGCTCCCACGGCGGCGTGGGCGCGTGCACGGCCAGTTCGCCGCGTACTCCCGAGACGGACGGGGCGGCGACCAGCCGGCGGATCTCGGCGAGCGCGGCCTCGTACTCGCCGGTGTGCCAGGCGCGCAGGTCGACAAGCATCCGGGCGTGGTCGGCGACCACGTTGGGCCGGCCGCCGGCCTCCAGCAGCCCGACGTTCACGGTGACGCCGGGCCAGCGGCCGTTGAGCTGGTCCAGTGCCACCGTCAGCCGGGCTGCGGCGAGCAGCGCGTTGGCGCCGCGTTCCGGCTCGATGCCGGCGTGCGCGGCCCGGCCGCGCAGGGTCACCTCCAGGTCGGCCACGCCCTTGCGCGCCGAGACCAGGTCGCCGTTGTCGCGGGCGCATTCCAGGCAGAGCGCCACGTCGGCCTCGGCCCCGAGGGTACGCAGCAGCGGCCGGCTGCCGGGCGAGCCGATCTCCTCGTCCGGCGTGCAGACCAGCACCAGTTCCCCGTACCCGTCGAGGTTCAGCGCGGCCAGCACCTCGACGGCGGCGAGGCCGGCGAGCAGGCCACCCTTGTCGTCGCTGACTCCCGGCCCGTACGCCCGGCCGTCGTGGATCCGGAACGGCCGGGCGGCGGCCGTGCCGGGCGGGAAGACGGTGTCGAGGTGTCCGGCGAGCAGGATGCGGCGACTGCCGGCGCCCCGGCGGCGGGCGATGAGCACGTCTCCGAGCGGTGTGCCGGCCGGGTCGGTGACCGGTTCCCGCTCGACCGCCATCCCGGCGGCGAGGCACCAGGTCTGGACGAGGTCGGCGGCGGCGCGCAGCCCGTCGACCTGCCGGGAGCCGGAGTCGACGGCGACCAGTTGGGCGAGGCGGTCGTGGTACGCGGCCAGCCGGTCGCCGGCCGCCGTGAGCAGCGGATCCATCAGAGCACCTTGTCGAGGAAGGCGCGGGTGCGGTCGTGGCGGGGGCTGCCGAGCACGTCGGTCGGCGTGCCGGCCTCGACCACCACTCCCCCGTCGAGGAACGCGACCTGGTCGGCGACCTCGCGGGCGAAGCCCATCTCGTGGGTCACCACCACCATGGTCATGCCGTCGGCGGCGAGCCCCTTCATCACGTCGAGCACCTCGCCGACAAGTTCGGGGTCGAGCGCGGAGGTGGGTTCGTCGAACAGCATCAGCTTGGGCCGCATGGCCAGGGCCCGGGCGATGGCGACGCGCTGCTGCTGGCCCCCGGAGAGCTGGCTCGGGTAGTTGCCGGCGCGCTCGGTCAGCCCGACCCGGTCGAGCAGCCGCATGGCCTGCTCCCGTGCCTGCTCACGTGGAGTGCCGAGGACGCGGACCGGCGCCTCGACGACGTTGCCGAGCGCGGTGAGGTGCGGGAAGAGGTTGAACCGCTGGAACACCATGCCGATGTCGCGGCGGCGCACGGCGACCTCGCGGGCCTTGAGCTCGTGCAGCTTGTCGCCGTGACGGCGGTAGCCGACGAGTTCGCCGTCGACCCAGAGCTGGCCGCCGTCGATGCGCTCCAGGTGGTTGATGCAGCGCAGGAACGTGGACTTGCCGGAGCCGGAGGGGCCGAGCAGGCAGGCCACCTCACCGGGCCGGACGGTCAGGTCGATGCCCTTGAGCACCTCGACCGGGCCGAACCGCTTGGTGACGCTCTCGGCGCGCACCATCGGAGTCATCGGACGCCTCCCCGGGTGAAGCCGCGGCCGAACCGCCGCTCGATCAGCCACTGGCCGGCCGACAGGAGGCTGACCAGGGCGAGGTACCAGATCGCCGCCACCACGAGCAGCGGGATCACCTTGTAGTTGTTCTGGTAGACGGTCTGCACGGCCGTCATGAGGTCCCGTCCGGCGATGATGGACACCAGGGCTGTCGACTTGAGCATGGTGATGGTCTCGTTGCCCATCGGCGGGATGATGACCCGCATGGCCTGGGGCAGCACCACCCGGCGCAGGGTGAGCGTGGGGCTCATGCCGAGCGCGGCGGCGGCCTCGGTCTGCCCGCCGTCCACGGCGAGGATCCCGCCACGGATCACCTCGGCGGCGTAGGCCATCTCGTTGAGCGACAGGGCGAGCACGGCGGCGACGGTTCCGGTCACCACCACGCTGGTGGGCCGGTCGAACAGGACGGTGCCGGTGAACGGCACGGTCAGGGTGATGCGGGGGAAGAGCGCGCCCAGGAAGCCGAAGAAGATGATCTGGACCAGCAGCGGGGTGCCCCGGAAGACCCAGATGAAGGTCCACGAGACGCCGCGCAGGACCGGGTTCTCCGAGAGCCGCATGACGGCGAGGGCGATGCCTCCGGCCGTGCCGAGCAGCATGGCCAGCAGGGTCAGCCAGAGGGTGGTGACCACGCCGTCGAGGACGTAGTCCTTGAACAGGTAGTGGGCGATGGTGCCGGGTTCGAGGTTGGGGCTCGTGAACAGCGCCCGGAGGAACAGGGCGGCCAGCGCGAACACGATCAGCGCGGTCAGCCAGCGCCCGTAGTGGCGGACGGGAACGACACGTACCGCGGTGGTGTCGGTGGTCATTCTGCGGTGCCTCCTGCGGAGGAAGATGGCGGCGGTCGCCGGGCGCCTCCGGGCCCGCCCTCACGGAAGTGGAGGGCGCCCGGCGACCGCGGATCAGGGGTGGTGGTCCGCCGGGGTCAGTCGATGGCCTGGTCGATGGTGGCCTGCTTGACCGCGATCGGGGTCTGCTTCCACCAGGCGAGGATCTTGTCGTAGGTGCCGTCGTCGATGAGCGACTGCACGGCGGCCCGGTAGGCCTCGGCCAGGTCCTTGTCGGCCTTGAGGAAGCCGAACCCGTTCGGGCTGGCCAGCCAGCCGTTGGGCGCCGACGCGTCCTCGACCAGTTCGGCCTTGCCGCTGAGCGAGGCGGCGGTGTCGACCAGGTTGACCTTGGTGGCGGCGACCGCGTCGACGTTGCCGGCGATCAGCGCCTGCACGGCCTGCGGGTTCTCCGGGTACTCCTTGACCTGGACGGGCTTGCCGGCGCAGCTCTCCTTGGCGTACGCGGTGAGGTTCTTCGCCTGGTTGCTGGCCTTCTGCACGGCGACCTTGCGGCCGCACAGGTCGGCGACGCTCCTGACCGCGAGGGGGTTGCCGGTGGCGACCAGGAACCCGGTGCCGGAGGCGGAGTAGTCGACGAAGGTGGCGACCAGCTGGCGCTCCTTCTTGTCGGTGATGCCGCCGGCGATCGCGTCGTACTTGCCGGCCTGGAGGCCGGGGACCAGGCCGTCGAAGGGCTGCTGGGAGAAGGTCGCCTTCAGCCCGAGCCGGGCCGAGGCGGCCTGGAACAGGTCGTAGTCCAGTCCCTTGAACTCGTCGGTCTTGCCCTCGACCTTGAAGTCGATGAACGGCTGGTAGGGGGCGTTGGTGGCGACGGTGAGGCTGCCCCGGTCGCGCACCTCGGCGGGGACCTTCTTCGCGAGCGTGGTGTCGGTGTCGACCGCGCCGACGCCCTCGATGGTGACGGAGACGGGCTTGATCTGGTCGCCGGAGGTGCCGGCGGAGGAGGTGGAGCCGCCGCAGGCGGCGGTGGCGGCGAGCAGGGCCGTGGTCGCGCCGACCAGGGCGAACTGGCGGATGCGCATGGGGTGTCCTTCCGGGGGCCAGGTGTCAACCAGCCCCCGGACTGTAACTGACGTTACGGTCTCGGCGAGATTACAATTTCTTGTAACGCCGCCGTCAGCCCTCCCCGAACGCCTGCTGGGCCGCCTCCATGGCCTTGAGCCGGGCGCCGGCCACCGGGCCGAGCCGGTCGATCAGCGCCGCGACGAGGGTCTCCACCAGCGCCAACGTGGGCGTGAAGCTGTCGTACGGCGAGGGCGACTCGACCCGGCTCGGCAGCACCACCTCGGCGAGGCCGGCCACCGGGGACAGCCAGCGGTCGGTGAAGAGCACCACCTTGGCCCCCCGCGCGGTGACGTTGCGCGCCAGCGCGAGGGTGGCCTCCTCGTAACGGCGGAAGTCGAACAGCACGACCAGGTCGCGGCGGCCCACGTCGACGAGCATGTCGGTGCGCTCGACCGGGCCGGCCGGCAGCAGGCGGCTGTTGCCGCGCACCTGCATGAGGTGCAGCACCAGGTAGTGGGCGAGCAGCGTGGAGAAGCGGCCGCCGGCCGCGGTGACGCGTAGCTGCTGGTCGGCGAAAAGGCGCACGGCGGCGTCCAGTTCGCCCTGCGGCAGCTCGGCGAGGGTCCCGGCGACCGCCTCGGGCAGGGTCGCCGCGGCCCGGGGCAGCGCACCTTCCGGCGGCGCGCCGGTGCGCTCGGTGGCCCGGTACGCCGTCAGCGGCGAGGTCTCCCGCTCGGCCAGTTCCTCGCGCAGCGCCCGCTGGAACTCCGGGTAGCCGCCGAATCCGAGGCGGGACAGGAAGCGCAGCACCGTCGGTGCGCTCACCTCGGCCCGCTCGGCCAGCGCGGCTACCGTGCCCAGCCCGGCGGCCGGATAGGAGGCGAGCAGCGCGCGGGCGACCCGGCGCTCGGCCGGGCTGCACTCGCCCAGCCGCTGGCGGACCAGCGCGGCCACGCCCACGCCGTGGGGTTCGTCAGGATGGGGGTTCGACACGCGCCGAGCCTAACGGCCGTCGTCCGGCGAGCCCGGGACGGCAGGACCGCGGGGCGGGGCGGTGCCTCGCCCCGCGGTCCGTGGGGGGCGCCGGGTCAGGATCGGGTGAGCGTGCAGGAGTAGTCCGCCGTGCCGGAGCCGGCGTACGCCTCCAGGTCGAGGTAGTAGGTCGCCGAGCCGGACGCGGTCCGGGTCAGGGTGACCGACTCGTCCGCGCCGGCGCCGTCGTTCACCGACCGGGTCAGCGTGCTTCCGGTCGAGCTCAGCAGGTAGAGGTCCGCGTCGTAGGCGGTGGGGATCGCGCAGTTCGCGGTGAGCGTCTGCCCGCCGGCGAGGGTCAGGGCGAAGTAGTCCCGGTCGGTGGCGCTCTTCATGTCGCCGGTGACGGTGGCCGGGTAGGTCAGTGCGGTGATGTCGTTGGCGGCGGTGCGCGAGTCGTTCGGCTCCGCCTCGGCGTAGCTGGACCCGCCGGAGGGCGGCGGGGTGGAGCAGTCGGTCACCGGTGTGCCGCTGTAGAGGCTGCCGTCGGGCACCCCGGCCCGCACGCTCTTCAGGTAGTAGCCGCAGGTGGGCCGGTTGGCGAAGTCGTACGTCTGGCCGCTGGTCAGCTTCCAGATCTTGAAGTTGGTGTAGGTCAGCGGCTGGCCGGAGACGGCCACCTCGGGCTGGTGGTCGCCCAGGACGACGTACGCGCTGGGACCGCTCAACGTCGCCAGGCCGTTGCGGTCGATGTAGAGCGAGGCGCCCTCCTCGACGCCGACGCCCCAGGCCTTGCCACCGCTCGCCAACCCGTCCTTGACGGCCCGGGCGACGAACGCCATGGTCCGACCCATCCGGTCGCGGGTGACGAAGTGGGAGTCGTTGACGGTGTTGGCGTAGTTCGGCCAGCGGAACATGCCGGTGGTGAAGGTCAGTGACCGGTCGTACGGGTTGGCCAGCGCGGTCGACGAGGTGGCGCTCGCGGCGCAGGCGTCGTAGACGATGTCGCTGTTGACGTGGTGGCCCGCGCTGCCGCCGCCGACCCCGCCGCCCTTGGCGACCACCGACTCCACCGACGCCTCCAGGGCGGTGCCCTTCCAGGCCACATAGTTGCACTGGTCGCCGCCGGCGAAGTAGACGAACTCGGCGTTGCGGATGTCGGTGTTGGCCTGGCTGTCGTTGCCGTCGCGGGCGGCGGTCAGGGTGAGCGTGGTGCAGGAGTTGATCCCGGCCAGCTTGGTGATGACGTCGCACTCCGGGGTCCCCGACCCGGAACCCGCGACGACGACCACGTCGATCGTGCCGGTGCCGCCGCGGATGGCGTCGACCGCCCTGGTCATGGTGGCGGTGACGATGCCGCCGGAGCCGTTCATCGTGTACGCCGGGCCGGACCAGGCCGCCCGGCTCACGTCGGCGGCGCTTCCCTGGCGGACCCGGGTCACCTGTGCGTGCGCGGCGGTGGCCCCGATCGGGGCGATGGTGAGGAGTGCGGCGGCGGCCGCCACCAGGGCGACTCGGCGGGGGTTGCGGGTAGGGAACATGGGCACCTCCAAGGGGCCACGAATCTGTGAAACAGAAGTTACAACCATCTATCGCCACACTCAATACGTAACTTCTGTTACAGCCCCGCGAACGGCTGCCGATGGTCGGGCCGGAACGACACCGACCCGGCGGCGCGCTGCCGCCACGGGGGCGGGAGCGCACCGCCGGGTCAGGACGGCGGCGCCTACCGGGTCAGGCCGCCGGAGCGATGCCGATCACGGCGTCGGTGAACGTGACAGCCGTGGCGCCCCGGTACGCGGCGAAGCCGCGGCCACGGGTCAGGTGCGCCTCCCACTGCGGGTCCTTCTCGTACGACGTGCCGCCCACGGACGCGCAACCGGCCTGGGCGGCCAGCCCCTCCACCAGCCCCACCATGGCGTAGTCGTAGAAGACGTCCGTCGAGGGCGCGACAGCGCACGGGCCGTCCGCCGGGACGACCGGCGGCTTGCCCGCGGCCACCACGGTCCGCCACCCGGCGGCCCGGTACGCGTCCCCCGCCGTGAGCCGGCTCCACCGCACGCCCTCGATGCCCCAGATTCCACCGTGGTCCGTCACCCGGGCACGGCGCAGGTCGAGCACGCTGACACCGCGCTGCCCGAGCACCCGCAGCGACGGGCCGCGCCCTCCGACGCCGGTCACCTCCAGTGCGGTGTTCTCGTCCAGCCCGAAGACCCGGTGGTGGTGGGTGTCCGAGGCGAGCCGGATGGAGCGCGCCTCGCGACCCCGCCGGGAGAAGTGGGTGTCGACAAGGCCGGCGGTGAAGAACCCGAACCCGCCGTGCGGCAGGTAGCCGAGCACGCCCGGGTCGTCGAAGTAGCCGGGCTTCGCGCCGTCCCGCAGCCCCGGCTCGGTGGACCCGCCGGTGATCATGTCCCGGCCGGCCATGATCTGGGCGCCGGCGCTGGTGCCGGCGACCACCGCCCCCTGCCGCAGCTTGCGCCGCACGGCCGCGAGCGCCGCGCTGTCGCGCTGCGCCGCGCCCCGGGTCATGGTGGTGACGTAGCGGTACTGGTCGCCACCGCCGAAGAAGAACCCGCTCATCGACTCGATCTGCCGGACCACGGCCGGGTCGTCGGCGGCTGTCGGCTGGTCCAGGTCGATGGGGATCCACTGCGCGTCGGCCACGCCGTACCCGCGGAACAGGTCCGCGTAGTAGTCGCCGTTGCAGACGCTGTTGTTGCAGTCGGGTGTGCCGGCGTCCGGGTCCTCGGAGGGCACCGGTGCGGCGGCGGTGAAGATGCCGATCCGGGCCTTTCCGGGGCCACCGGCCAGCCGGACGATGTCGCCGTAGATCTCGCTGTTGTCGTCGGCGAGCGCGCCGCCGACGAGCACCAGGCTGCCGCCGTCGCGATGGGTGGACGGGGCGGCCGTCGCCGAGGCGGCCGGCAGGGTGAGCGTGGCGACCGCGCAGACGCCGACCCCCAGGGTCAGCAGGCGGTTCAAGGGCATGACTGCTCCTCACAGGACCGTGAGGGCGGGCCGAGCACGAGCGTACGGCAGCGGGCCGGCGTCGACAACGATCGAACGACCGATGGCGTACGCGACCCGCCGCCTTCCCACCGCTCAGGCGTCGCGGCGGCGCAGCAGGACGACTGCGGCGCCGACGAGGGCCACCAGCCACGCCAGGAGGACGGCCGCCCCGGCTCCCGGCGACAGCAGGTCCGGGTAGGCCCCGACGGTCATCACGGCCTGGCCGGCGTTGGACGGCAGGTAGGGCGAGATCGCGTCGGACCAGCTCTCCGGGAGCAGGGACACCACCCCCGGCACGACCAGCAGCAGGGCCACCACGCTGGTCAGCGCGCCGGCGATGTTCCGCAGCAGGAAGCCCAGCGCCAGGCCGAGCACGCCGACAGCGGTCAGGTAGCCGGCCGTGCCGAGGACGGCGCGCAGCACGCCGTCGTCGCCGAGGGAGATGCCCTTGTCGCCCAGCACGGCCTGCCCGCCGAGGAAGGTGAGCAGCACGGTCGGCACGAGCACGGCGAGGGACACGCCGGCCAGGACCGTGACCTTCCCGGCGAGCACCGGCCACCGCCGGGGCACCGCGGCGAGCGAGGACCGGATCATGCCGGTGGAGTATTCCCCCGCCGCCAGCAGCACGCCCAGGGTGCCGATGAGCAGTTGGGCGAGGTTGACCCCGCCGAGGCTCGCGCCGAGCGGGTCGAGCGAGGACGGGCCCCCGGGCGGCGCGGGCGTGCCGGGCTCGATGGTGGCGTCGGCCAGGAAGGCCGAGAAGCCGAGGCCGAGCGCGGCGAAGACGACCACCGTGGCGGCCAGCATGATCAGGGAGGACCGCAGTGAGCGGAACTTGATCCATTCGGCGCGTACCACCCGGGCGCCGGTGACCCGGGCGTCGGTGGGGATGGTGGCGGGCAGGTCGGCGGTCGTGGTCATCGCGGGTTCCCCTCGGAGGCGCCGGCGTACTCGACGGCGTCGCGGGTCATGGTCATGAACGCCTCCTCCAGGGAGGCCTCGGTGGCGGAGAGCTCGTGCAGGGTGAGTCCGGCCGCCGCCGCCCGGTCGCCGATCTCCTCCCGGGTCAGGCCGGTGACCTCCAGCAGGCCCGGCTCGCCGCCGGTGATCGTCACCGCCGGCCCGGCCAGCACGTCGCGCAGCGCGGTGGCCTGCGGGGAGCGCACCCGGACGGTGGCGCGGGACGCCCGGCGGGTGAACTCGGCCAGGGAGACGTCGGCGATCAGCCGGCCGCGGCCCACCACGATCAGGTGCTCGGCGGTCTGCGCCATCTCACTCATCAGGTGGGAGGACACGAAGACGGTTCGTCCCTCGGCGGCGAGGCCCTTGAGCAGGCCACGGATCCAGCGGATGCCGTCCGGGTCGAGGCCGTTGACCGGCTCGTCGAGCATCACCACCCGCGGGTCGCCCAGCAGCGCTGCGGCGATGCCAAGCCGCTGGCCCATCCCGAGCGAGAAGCCGCCGGCCCGCTTGCCGGCCACCTCGTGCAGGCCGACAAGGTCGATCACCTCGTCGACCCGGCGGCGGCCGATGCCGTGCGTGGCGGCCAGGGCGAGCAGGTGGTTGCGGGCGGAACGGCCGGTGTGCACCGCCTTCGCCTCCAGCAGGGCGCCGATCTCCCGGAGCGGAGCGGGGTGGTCGGCGTAGCGGCGGCCGTTGACCGTCGCGGTGCCGGCGGTCGGGGCGTCCAGGCCGAGGATCATCCGCATGGTGGTGGACTTCCCGGCCCCGTTGGGGCCCAGGAAGCCGGTGACGGTGCCTGGCCTGACCTGGAAGGTCAGGGAGTCCACGGCGAGCTTGTCGCCGTAGCGCTTGCTGAGTCCGGTCACGTCGATCATGTGACCAACCGTCGCCCGCGTACGCCGGCCGCCGCGTCGGCCACCCGCGGACACCTGCGCGTACCGCGGGCGCGGTACGCCGGCGGCCGGCCTACTCCGTCGGCGGGTCCGCCCGGACGAGCCCGGTCTGGTACGCGAACACCACGAGCTGTGCCCGGTCCCGCGCGCCGAGCTTCGCCATGGCCCGGTTCACATGGGTCTTGGCGGTGAGCGGGGACACCACCAGCCGCTGGGCGATCTGCTCGTTGCTCAAGCCCGTGGCGACAAGCGTCAGCACCTCCCGTTCCCGCTCGGTGAGCGCCCGCAGCCGGTCCGGGGTGGCCGGCGGCTCCGGCTCGGGCTGGGCGAGGAACCGGGCGATCAACCCGCGGGTGGCCTTCGGGGACAGCAGGGCGTCGCCGGCCGCCACGGTGCGGATCGCGTCGAGCAGTTCGGCCGGCTCCACACCCTTGCCGAGGAATCCGCTGGCGCCGGCGCGGAGCGCCTGGAAGACGTACTCGTCGACCTCGAAGGTGGTCAGGATGAGCACGCGTACGCCCGCCAGGTCCTCGTCGGCGGTGATCTCGCGGGTGGCGGCCAGCCCGTCCAGGTCGGGCATGCGGATGTCCATGAGCACGACGTCGGCGCGCGTGGTGCGGGCCCGCGCGACCGCCTCCCGGCCGGTGGCGGCCTCCCCCACCACCGTCAGGTCGGGCGCGGAGTCGATCAGCACCCGGAACCCGGCGCGGATGAGGGTCTGGTCGTCGGCGAGCAGAACCCGGACCGTCATGCGTTCTCCTCGTCCTGCGGGGCGGGCAGGTCGGCGCGGACCACGAAGCCGCCGTCCGGGTGCGGGCCGGCGTGGAAGGCGCCGCCCACCGCCTCGGCCCGTTCGCGCATGCCCAGCAGGCCGAGACCGGTGCCCGGCTCGGACCCCGCCCCGGCGCCCTGGTCGCGCACCTCGACGGTGAGCCCGTCCGGGGTGTAGCGCAGGCGGACCATGACGGGGGCGCCCGGGGCGTGCCGGTGGGCGTTGGTCAGCGACTCCTGGATGATCCGGTACGCGGCCACGTCGACCGCGCTGGGCAACGGGCGGGGCTGCCCGGCCAGCGTCCACCGCACCGGCTGGCCGGCCGCGAAGCCGTCGACGAGGGTGTCGAGCCGGGTCAGGCTGGGGGCGGGTTCGGTCGGGGGTTCGGGCTCCTCCTGGCGGCGCAGGACGCCGAGCAGGGTGGCCATCTCGTCGAGGACGGTCCGCGCGGCGGAGCGTACGTGCCCGAGGGCCTCCTCGGCCGCGTCCGGCTGCTGCCGCAGCACGTGCCCCGCCACTCCGGCCTGCACGTTGATCAGCGCGATGTGGTGGGCCACCACGTCGTGCAACTCCCGGGCGATGCGCAGCCGCTCCTCGGTGACCCGGCGGCGGGCCTCCGCCTCGCGGGTCTGCTCCGCCCGCCGTGCCCGTTCCTCCAGCACCGCCACGTACGCGCGCCGGCTGCGTACCGCGTCGCCGGCGGCGACGGCCACGCCGAACCAGAGCACCAGCACCACCACGGCGGGGTCGAGCCAGCCGACGCCGAGCGCGACGACGGCGCAGGCGCCGAGCAGGAGGGCGCTGGCCGCGCCGGCCGCCACGGCCGTCCGCCGGTCGGTCCGGGTGGCCACCGTGTATGCCGCCAGGGCCACGGTGAGCACCAACGGCCCCCGGGCCTGCTGCGCGAGCAGCGCCGCGGCCGCGACGACGGTGACCACGCCGAGGACCGGCAGCGGGTGCCGACGCCGGACGACCAGGGCCGCGGAGCCGACCAGGGCGAGGAGCACCGCACCGGCCGTCAGCGGGGCGCGCGGAGGACCGCCGGGCGGGTTCACCGGCAGGAGGCTCGCCGCGAAGAGCACGGCGGCCGGCAGCGCGTCGACGACCGTCGGACGTGCGGCGGCGGCCCGGCGCCACCGCTCGAGTCGTCCCATGCCGTCAAGGTACGGCAGTGGCCCGCGGCAGCCCCGGCGATGGTGCGAGCGGCGGCAGCGCTCCCGGAAAGGCGCCTGCTTCGGGTGCATCCGGCGGGGCCCACCCCGCCGAACAAGGGTCGTGACGACAGTCACCGCTGGGGTCCATCGACGAAAGGCTCACCCATGAAGATGTCTCGCGTCGCCGCCCGCGTCGCGGTGGGCGCCACGGCCGCGGCCATGGCCGCCACCGCCGTCGCCGCGCCCGCGCAGGCGGCCACCGCGCCGTCCGGGACTCGCTCGCTGGCCGCCGTGCTCACGGCCGACACCAGCGGCTTCGACCGCAACCCCCGGGACTTCGACGTGCTCACCGCGGCGGTGCTCGCGGTGCTGCAGGCGAAGCCGGACTCGCCGGTGAAGGTGCTCACCGACGGCTCGGTCCCGCTGACCGCGTTCGTGCCCGACGACCGCGCGTTCCGGGAACTGGTCCGCGACATCACGCACGCCCGCACGCTGCCCGGTGAGCGGGCGGCGTTCGACGCGGTCGCCGGCCTCGGCACGGACACCGTGGAGGACGTGCTGCTCTACCACGTGGTGCCCGGCGCCACGATCGACCGCAGGGCCGCCCTCAAGGCCGACGGGGCGGAGCTGACCACCGCGCTCGGCGTCACCGTCGAGGTCGACGTCACGCGCTGCTGGTACGGCCGGCAGGTGCGGCTGGTCGACGCCGACAACAGCGACCGCGACGCCCGGGTCGTGCGCTACGACATCAACAAGGGCAACAAGCAGATCGCCCACGCGGTCGACCGGGTGCTCCGCCCGATCGACCTGCCCTGACGCGCGCGGCCGGCGCCCGGCACCCGCCGGGCGCCGGCCCCCACGACGCTCAGGTGACGGTGGAGTGCCGGGACCCGTCGCCCCGGGCGGCGGCGACGCCGCCGGCGTAGAGCAGCCAGCCGGAGAGGCCGAGCAGCTGGACCCGCTGCCAGGCGCCCAGCGCGGCGTCCGGCCGGATCAGCTCGACCAGCGTGCCGGCCGTGCCCACCAGCAGCACCGCGGCCACCGCCAGCCCCCAGCGGAACGACCCGCGGCGACCGCGCCGGCTCATCAGCAGCGCGAACAGTGAGGCCAGGGCGGCGGCGATCGCCACCGCCGAGCTGGCCGAGTGCCAGTGGTCCCGCCAGGACAGCTCGCCCAGCTCCGCGAGCCGGGCGCAGCGCGCGTCGGCCGAGGGGGCGCAGTCCATCGAGCTGACCGTGCCGTCCAGGGCGGTGGCCACGCCGAAGGCGACAAGCCCCCACCAGGCCCACCGCGGCCAGCCCCGGGCGCGCCGGGCCAGCGCCACCCCGGTCGCGGCCGCGAGCGCGCCGACGACCAGGTCACCCAGGCCGAACACCAGGTGGTACGGCTGGTCGCGGGCGGCCAGCTCGCTGGCGTACCCGTCGAGGAGGCCGAACGCCGGGTTCAGCAGTGGCCCGATCAGCCACGACGAGTAGAGGACCCCGGCCAGTGCGAGCGCCAGCCCCGGCAGCGCCCGGGCCCGGTTCACGAGGAGTCCCGGACCAGCGGGAAGGGCAGCGTCTCCCGGATCGACCGGCCGGTCAGCAGCATGAGCAGCCGGTCCACGCCCAGGCCCAGGCCGCCGGTGGGCGGCATGGCGTACTCCAGCGCGGTGAGGAAGTCCTCGTCCAGCTCCATCGCCTCGGGGTCGCCGCCGGCCGCGTGCAGCGACTGCGCGGTGAGCCGGCGCCGCTGTTCCGTCGGGTCGACCAGCTCCGAGTACGCGGTTCCCAACTCCATCCCGAACGCCACCAGGTCCCACCGCTCCGCCAGGCGCGGGTCGTCCCGGTGCTGCCGGGTCAGCGGCGAGACGTCGGTCGGGAAGTCCAGGTAGAACGTCGGCGCGTCGGTGCGCGCCTCGACCAGCCGCTCGTACAGCTCCAGCAGCACCGCGCCACGCTCCCAGCGCGGGTCGTACGCCACACCGGCGGCATCGCAGAGCTTGCGCAGGGCGGCCAGGTCGGTGTCGGCGGAGACCTCCTCGCCGAGCGCCGCGGAGACCGCCTCGTTCACCGTACGGACCGGCCACCCGCCCCCGATGTCCACGGTGTCGCCCGTCCCGGGGCGGCGCACCACCGGTGACCCGTGCACCGCGACCGCCGCCGCGACGATCAGCTCCCGGGCCAGCTCGCGCATCACGTGGTAGTCCGCGTACGCCTGGTAGACCTCCAGCACCGTGAACTCCGGGTTGTGGCTGTGGTCGACGCCCTCGTTGCGGAACGCCCGGCCCAGCTCGTACACCCGCTCCATCCCGCCGACGGCGAGCCGCTTCAGGTACAGCTCGGGGGCGATCCGCAGGCTCAGCCGCAGGTCGTACGCGTTGCTGTGGGTGACGAACGGGCGGGCGTTCGCGCCGCCGTGCACCCGCTGGAGGATCGGCGTCTCCACCTCCAGGAAGTCCCGGTCCGCCAGCGAGGCCCGCAGGCTGTGCAGGGCGGCGCCGCGGGCCCGCAGCAGGTCCCGCGCCGCCGGGTCGATGGCGAGGTCGAGGTAGCGCTGCCGGACCCGGGCCTCCGGGTCGGCGAGCCCGTGGTGCTTGTCCGGCAGCGGGCGCAGGCACTTGGCGGTCAGCCGCCAGTCGGCCACCCGCACCGACACCTCGCCGCGCCGGGTCGCGTACACCTCGCCGGTGGCGCCCACGTGGTCGCCGATGTCGACGGTGGCGCGCCACCGGTCCAGGTCGTGCTCCAGCATCAACTGGAGGTCGCCGCTGCCGTCCCGGATCGTCGCGAAGCAGACGTGGCCGTGGTCGCGGACCAGCAGCACCCGGCCGGCCACCGACACGGTCTCCCCGGTGCCGGTGTCCGGCGCCAGCCCGGTGTGCCGCGCCCGCACCGCCGCGCAGTCGTCGGTGCGCGCGAAGCCCACCGGGTACGGGTCGACGCCCTCGGCGCGCAGCCGGTCGAGCTTCGCGAGGCGTACCCGGATCTGCTCGGGCAGGTGCACCGCGGCCGGCTCCGGCGGCACGGCCCGGACCGTCGCGGCGGCCGGCGGCACGTAGCCCACTCCGCCGCCGGCCGGCGGTACGCCGTGCAGCGGGGTGGGCCGGCCGCCCGGCAGGGCGAGGAAGCCCTCGGCGACCGCCGCGGCGAGGCCCACCCGGGCCAGCTCCCGGCGCTCCCCGAAGCACAGGTAGCGCGGCGTCCAGTGCGGCTGGTACTTGGCGTTGGAGAGGTACAGCGACTCCAGCTGCCACCAGCGGGAGAAGAAGAGCAGGGTGTGCCGCCACAGCCGGATGACCGGGCCGGCGCCGATCCTCGCCCCCTGCTCGAAGACCGACCGGAACACCGCGAAGTTCAGCGACACCCGTTCGACGCCGAGCCGGGGCGCCTCCCCCATCAGCGCCGCGACCAGGAACTCCGTGATGCCGTTCTCGGCCGACCGGTCCCGGCGCATCAGGTCCAGCGACAGCCCGTCGGCGCCCCACGGGCTCAGCGACAGCAACGCCCGCACCCGGCCGTCCGCGTCCCGCGCCTCGACCAGCACGCAGTCACCGTCGGCCGGGTCGCCGAGCCGGCCCAGCGCCATCGAGAAGCCCCGCTCGTGTTCGGTGTCCCGCCAGGCCGTGGCCAGCCTCGCCAGCTCGGACAGCTCCCCCGCCGGGATCTCCGCGTGCCGGCGCACCCGGGCCGTGTAGCAGGCCCGCTCCACCCGGTGCACGGCCTGGCGGACCGGGCGCATGTCCCGCCCGTCCAGGTCGAACTCGCGGGCCAGCAGGATCGCCTCGTCGCCCAGGTGCAGCACCTTGAGCCCGTGCCGGTGGTACGCCCGGGCGCCCGCCTCGCTGGCGCCCATCACCGCCGGGGTCCAGGCGTACGCGCCGGCCTGTTCGAGCCAGGCCTCGATGGCCGGCCCCCACGCCTCCGGGTCGCCCACCGGGTCGCCGCTGGCCAGGCTGACGCCGTTGACCACCCGGTAGGTGATCGCCGCCTTGCCGCTGGCCGAGAAGATCGCCGCCTTGTCCCGGCGGGTGGCGAAGTAGCCGAGGGAGTCGCGCCCGCCGTGCCGGGCGAGCAGTTCCCGGATCCGCTCCTCCTCGTCGGGGTGCAGCACGGCGGCGGCCCGCTGCGACCGGAGCAGGGTGAACAGGCCGGCGACGAAGGCGATTCCACCGAACGCGCCGAGCACCAGGTTGACCCAGCCGGGCGCCTGCCCCTGCCGGGTGACGTCCAGGGTGACGGCGCCGCCGAACACCTTCTCGACGGCGTAGCCGAGCCGGTCCACCCAGGTGCGCAGGCTGCCCGGCTCGACGAGGAGCAGCAGGTAGCCGAGCCCGACCGCGACCGCCGCCAGCCCGAGGAAGACCCCGAGGGCCCGCCACAGGCTGCCGCTGCGGACCCGGGCGTAGAACTCCCGACGGGCGGCCAGCAGCAGGGCCAGCGCCCCGGCGGCGAAGGCGATGCCCACCCACACCCCGACCGTCTCCAGCGAGGTGAACAGCCGCTCCCCGGCGTCGTCGGTGAGGTCGTTGCTGCCGATCACCAGGAGCAGCACGCCGGCCAGCACGCCGACGGCCAGGCTGAGGGTGAAGTAGACGACCAGCACCCAGTACGCCAGCCGCTTGCGGCGCAGCACCGCCGAGGCGAGCGTGCCGAGGAAGACCGCGTACGCCAGGTTCGCCGGGGCGGGCAGCAGCAGGGCGTCGATGGCGGTGCGCACCGGCTGGATGTCGGAGCGGACGGCGCTGCTCAGCGCGGCCAGCGCGCAGACCACCGCGATCACCCAGAGCAGCGTGGCGAAGGCCCGCGGCACCTGGCGTCGCCAGTCCGGGTCGGCGCGCCGGGCGTCCGCCACCGTCCGCGACGCGGTGCTCGGGGTCAACGTGGCCTCCCTCGTGCCGGTGACGCCCCGGCCTCGACCGGCCTGATCGTAGCCACGCCCGCCGCCGGCCCTCTCCGGAAAGCTACGCGGCGACGCCGTGCGGGTCCGCCGGCGCCGCCAGGAGCGCACGCAGCTCGCGGACGGCCGCCCGACCGGCGCGGTTCGCGCCGACGGTACTCGCGGACGGCCCGTAGCCGACCAGGTGGATCCGGGGATCGGCGACCACCCGGGTGCCGTCCATGACGATGCCGCCGCGGGGCCCGCGCAGCCGCAGCGGGGCCAGGTGGTCGAGCGCCGGCCGGAAGCCGGTGCACCAGAGGATGACGTCCGCGTCCTGTGCCGCACCGTCGGGCCACCGGACGCCGTCGGGGACGATCCGGTCGAACATGGGCCGGCGTACGAGGAGGCCGCGTTCCCGGGCGTCGCGGAGCTGCGGTGTCCACGCCAGCTCGCCGGCGCTGATGATGCTTCCCGGGGGCAGGCCGGCGCGGACGCGTGCGTCGACTCTGGCGACCACCTCGCGACCGTGCTCCGGCGTGAACGGCCCGTCCCGGAACACCGGCGGGCGGCGGGTGACCCAGGTCGTCGTCGCCGCGACGTCGGCGATCTCGACCAGGAGCTGCACGGCCGACGTTCCGCCCCCGACGACGACCACGCGTTTCCCGGCGAACTCGGCGGGGCCCCGGTAGTGGGCGGTGTGCAACTGCCGCCCGCGGAACGTCTCCTGTCCGGGGTAGTACGGCACGAACGGCCGGGTCCACGTTCCGGTGGCGTTGATCAGGGCGCGGGTCGTCCAGGTGCCCTTGTCGGTCTCGACGAGGAGCCGTCCGTCGCCGGCGTCCCGGACGGCCGTGACGGCGACCGGCCGCCGCACGTCGAGGCCGAATTCCCGCTCGAAGTCGGCGAAGTACGCCGGCACCGCCTCGGCGGCCGGCTCGTCCGGCGGGGGTGGCGTGAAGCGCATCCCGGGCAGGTCGAAGATCCCGTGCACGGTCGCCATGCGCAGTGTCGGCCAGCGGTGCCGCCAGGCTCCGCCGGGCGCGCGGTCGGCGTCCAGGACGGCGAAGTCGAGACCGGAGGAGCGCAGGTGGTACGCGCTGGACAGGCCCGCCTGACCGGCCCCGATCACCACCACATCCGTCTTCGGCACGTGCCGCACAACGCCTCCGGGTGTGCGGGCCTTCCCACCGGGGAGGGATCTCACACCGCCCGGAGGCCGGCCCGACCGAACTCAGTCGGGCAGGACCTGTGCCAGGTGGGCGAGCGCGCTCTTGACCTGGTCGACGGTCTGCCCGCGCTCGTGGCGCTGGTACCGGTAGAGCTCGGGAGCGAGCGGCGCGAGCAGGGCGTCGGCGAGGGCGTCGTCCTCCCGGCCGGCGGCCCGGATCAGGGAGCTGACGAAGGTCCGCCAGAATCCGTACGCCCCGGTGGCGAAGCGGGTGGCGCCCTGTTCGGCACCGAGCGCCAACGGCAGGTGCTGTTCGAGCAGATCGACCATGGAGGCGTAGAACGCCTGGAGGCGCCGGCGCGGCGAGGCGCCCGGTCCGAGCGGTGGCGGCCCGGAGATCATCCGCTGCTGGAGGTCCTGTTCGTGCACGTCGAGGAGGGCGACAGCGACGGAGGTGACGTCCGGGTAGCGGCGGTAGAGCGTCGCCCGGCCGACCCCGGCGGCGCCGGCCAGTTCGGTCATAGAGATCTGCGGCCCGCGCTCGGCGAACAGGCGTTCCGCCGCGGCGAGGATGCGTCGCCGGTTGGCCGCCGCGTCGGCCCGTTCCGCCGGGGCCGGGGCCAGGAGGTTCTCCGCCATCACGACAGCCTAACCGGACATGGCATCCACTTACCGGTGAGCCCCGCCGCGGTTAAGTGGACGCGACGTCCACTTAACTGCTAGCGTCGGAGCCAACCGGACACTGCGTCCACTTCCTCTCGCGTAGGGACCGAAAGCCATGCCCCACCTGCTGCACCTCGACACCAGCGCCCGCCGGACATCGCACTCCCGCGCCCTCAGCGCGGCGTTCGCCGACGCGTGGCGGGCCGCCCGCCCGGACGCGACGTACACCTACCGCGATCTCGCCGCCTCCCCCGTCCCGGTCATCGGCGAGGCGTGGACCGAGATCTGCGACCACGCGCTGACGCACGGCATCACCGACCCCGGCAGCCTCGCGGAGGGGGTGCGGACACCGGCGCAGCGGGCGGCGTGGGCCGTGGTGGAACCCCTGCTCGCGGAACTGATCTCCGCGGATGTCCTGCTCATCGGTGCTCCGATGTACAACTTCTCCGTCCCCGCGAGCCTGAAGCTGTGGATCGACCAGGTCACCTTCCCGCGCGCCGGACTGGACCTGAAGGTCGTCCGTCGCCGGCGCGCGTGGTGGCTCCTACGCCCCCGGCACCCCCCGGGAGCCCTTCGACCACCACGAGCGGTACCTGCGCGACTTCTTCCACGGCCACTTCCAGGTCGACGACGTCACCTTCGTCAACGCCGAGTTCGTGAACTCCACGGTGGACCCGACGCTCGACCACTGGCGCGAGGCCTACCGCCGGTCGTACGCCGAAGCCCGGCAGGCGGCGGAAGCACTGGCGCGGGAAGTGGCCACCCCCGCGGCCAGCACCGCACGGCGGCCGGCATGAGCTGGCTCACCCTGGTGCTCGCCGGTCTCGTCGAGATCGTCTGGTCGCAGACCATCAGACCGACGCAGAACTTCACCAGGCCGGGCCCCACCCTGCTCTGCCTGATCCTCGGAACCGCCGCCGTCTACCTGCTCTCCCGGGCGATGCGGGACCTGCCGGTCGGCACCGCCTACGCCGTGTTCACCGGCATCGGCGCGATCGGCGCGATCTCGCTCGGCATCGTCGTGCACAAGGACCCGGTCAGCGTCGGCCGCTTCACCGCGCTGGCGATGATCACCGGCGGCATCATGCTCGCCCGGGTCACCAGCTCCGACTGACCACTCCGCGAGTCCACACTTCGGACCGACCGTCGACAACGCGGCTAGCATCGAGGATCATGCATATCCGTGTCCACCCGAGCCGCCGACGGCCGGCCGGTCGCCGCGAGCGACGGCCACAGCCCAACCCCCACCGCCCCGACCGCTGACCGCCGGGCGTGGTGGCGCTGGCTGCGCCACGAATGGACCGGTGCGATCGTCGGTGGCCTGCTGCTCGCGGTGGCACTGACCTGGCCCACGATGCGGCATCCGGCGAGCACGGTGCCCGGCGACCTCGGCGACCCGACGTTGCAGGCGTGGCAGATGTCCTGGGCGGGCCACGCCCTGGTGCACCATCCCCTCGACCTCTGGCACTCGAACACGTTCTACCCGGAGCGGTACACGTTCGCCTACAGCGACACCCTCCTCGGGTACGCCCCGATGGGCGCGCTCGGCTCGGGTTTCGAGGCCGCCCTGGTCCACTACAACCTCATGTACGTGCTGGTGCACGCGCTGGCGTTCGTCGGGGCGTACGCGTTGGTCCGGCAACTCGGGGCGGGCCGGTGGGGCGGTGCGGTCGCCGGGGTCGCGTGGGCGTACGCGCCGTGGCGGCTGGCGCACGCGGGCCACCTGAACATCATCTCCAGCGGCGGGATCGCGTTGTCCCTGGCGATGCTGGCGCGCGGGCACGGCTGGTCGCTGCGGCACGGGTACCGGCCGGAGCGGCGCCGGCCGGGGTGGGCGTTGGCGGGGTGGGTCGTCGCCGCCTGGCAGGTGAGCCTGGGCTTCGGCATCGGGCTGCCACTTGTCTACTTCCTGCTCGCCGCCGTGCTGGTGGCCGCCGGCTGCTACGGCTGGTCGTGGTGGCGGCGGGAGAGAGCCCCGTTCGGCCGCCGGTTGCTGCTGGCCGACCTGGCCGGCGGGCTCGTCTTCGGCGCGGTGACGCTGCTCCTGGGGCTGGTCTACCTGCGGGTGGTGGACCTCAATCCGCAGGCCGTGCGGTCCCTGGACTGGACGGAGATGTTCTCGCCGCCGCTGATCGGCTTCGTCACCGCGCCGGCGGACTCCTGGTTGTGGGGTGAGCCGCACGCGGCGGCCCGGGAACAGCTGTCCTGGCCCCCCGAGATGGCGTTGCTGCCCGGGATGGCCCTGATCGGGATGGCCATGGCGGGCCTGTTCGTCTCGGTCTACCCGGTGCGGCAGCGGATCGCGCTGGGGCTGGGCGTCCTCGGGACGGTGCTGCTGGGGCTGGGCGCCACGCTGGGTGGCGACGGCGACCCCGGCTACCTCACGCTGTCCCGGCACCTGCCCGGCTGGGACGCACTGCGGACGCCGGGCCGGATGATGCACTGGACCAGCCTGCTGCTGGCGGTGCTGGCGGCCGGCCTGGTGACGGCGATCGCCGAGTCGAGACGGCCGCCGACCACGAGGTGGACGCGGCTCCTGGCGCCGGCGGTTCTCCTGGTACCGCTGGCCCTGGTCGCCCTCGAAGGGGTCAACCGCACGCCGCACCCGGAGGTGCCGCGGCCACCGGCCGCGCTGCGGGCGGCTGACGAACCCGTCCTGCTGCTGCCGATCGGCGGCACGAACGACCTGCACTACATGCTGTGGACGACCGACGGGTTCCCCCGGGTGGCGAACGGGCTGGCCGGCTTCGAGCCCGCCACCCTGGCGCAGACCCGGACGGCGGCGGCCTCCTTCCCCGATCCCACAAGCGTGGCCTACCTGCGCGGCATCGGGATCCGGTCGGTGGTGGCCATGCCCGACCGGGCCGCCGGGACGCCGTGGGAGGGCATCGCCGCCCGGCCGGTCGACGGCCTGGGCATCACCCGGGAGGAGATCGACGGTGTGCTGGTCTACCACCTCGGGTGAGGGCTCTCCGGGTACGAGGCGGGCGAGGTGAGGACGTGCGGCTGTCGGTAGTGGTGCCCTGCTTCAACGAGGAAGCGTCGGTGGAGGGGCTGCACCGGGCGGTGACCGCCGCGCTGGCCGAGCTGACCGACGTGGACGTCGAGGTGGTCTACGTCGACGACGGGAGCGCGGACGGCACCCTCGTGGCGTTGCGCCGGCTGGCCGCGGGCGACCCGAGGGTGCGGTACACGTCGCTGAGCCGGAACTTCGGCAAGGAGGCGGCGATGCTGGCCGGCCTGGAGCGCGCCACCGGGGACGCCGTGGTCATCATGGACGCCGACCTGCAGCACCCGCCGCGACTGCTGCCCGAGATGGTGGCGCTGTACCGCCAGGGTTTCGACCAGGTGATCGCCCGCCGGGACCGGCACGGTGACCGGCTCCTGCGGATGCTCGCCTCGCGGTCGTTCTACCGGGTGGTGAACTGGTGGAGCGACGTACGGCTGCTCGACGGGGCGGGCGACTTCCGGCTGCTGTCCCGGCTCGCGGTGGACGCCGTGCTGGCCATGCCCGAGTACAACCGGTTCTCCAAGGGACTGTTCTCCTGGATCGGGTTCCGGACCGTCGTGGTCGCGCACCGCAACGAGACACGCCAGGCCGGCCGGAGCCGGTGGACGTTCGGCAAGCTCTTCAACTACGCGTTCGACGGTCTCCTGTCGTTCAACAACCGACCGCTGCGACTGGCCATCTACGGCGGCCTGTTCCTCACCCTGATCGCGCTGGGCTACATGATCTGGGTGGTCGCCGACGCCGTCGAGAAGGGCATCGACGTCCCCGGCTACACCACGATCATCGTCAGCGTGATCGGTCTCGGCGGGATCCAGATGATGATTCTCGGCGTCATCGGGGAGTACATCGGCCGGATCTACTACGAGACCAAGCGCCGGCCGCACTACCTGGTCCAGGAGACGGAGGGCCTGCGGAGGGAGAGCGGGCAGGCCCCGTGCGGGGAGGTCGCGGGCACGACCTCCCCGCGCCGCCTCAGCGGGTGAGCGCCCCGGACTCGGTGGGCAGTCCGGCGCCCACCCAGTCCTCGATGCCCTCGGCGTACTTGCGGGCGTTCGTGTAGCCGAGCGCGGTGAGGCGGTCGGCCACCCGGCCGCTGTTCGGGCAGGCCGGGTTGGAGCAGTAGGTGACGACGGGCGCGTTCCGGTCCGGCAGCAGCTCACCGGCGCGGTCGGCCACCTCGGCCTCGACCAGCGGGACGGCGCCGGGCAGGTGCTGCCGGGCGTAGTACTCGCCGCCCAGCGCGTCGACGACCGTGACGGTCCCCGCCTCGATGGCGGTACGCAGTTCCTCGCGGCTGATCCGGGCAGTCATGACAACCTCCAGAGAAGTGGACTACAGTCCGTTTATGCCTCGGAACGATAGCGGACCGCGGTCCGCTTATGCCACTCCCCCGGCCGAACTCGTCGAGTTGCGTACGACACCCCCGCGCGAGCGGGCCGACGCCGCCCGCAACCGCGCCGCCGTGCTGGACGCCGCCGCGACCCTGTTCCGCGAGCACGGCGTCGAGGGGGTCTCCATGGAGGCGGTGGCCGCCGCGGCGGGAGTGGGCAAGGGCACCCTGTTCCGGCGGTTCGGTGACAAGGCGGGGCTGGCCACCGCCCTGCTCGACACCCACGAGCGCGCGCTGCAGGAGGCGATCCTGTTCGGCCCCGCGCCCCTCGGGCCCGGCCCGGCCGACGCGTCGCCGCCGGCACGGGACCGGCTGCACGCCTTCGTCGAGGCGTACCTGGACTACCTGCTCGACCACCTCGACCTGGTCCGGATCTCGGAGACCGCCGCGCCCGGCGCCCGGTACCGGATCGGGGCGTACCGGTTCTGGCACCGGCACGTGACGCTGCTCCTCGCGGACCGCCCGGATCCGGCCGCCGAGGCGCACACCCTGCTCGCCACGCTCGCCGCCGAGCACGTACGCGCGGCCCTCGACGACATCGGAGCCGACCGGCTGCGAGCGGCGACCCTGCGGCTGGCCGCCGCCCTGACCACCTGACGGTCGCGGGGCCGCTGTCGCGGAACGGCGCCGGTGGATCAGCCACGCTGGGACTGATCCACCGGCCACCTGTCGCCGGGTCGACTCCTTGCCCTCCGATCAGCCGACCTTCACCGCCTCCGCTTCCGCCTCCGCGACCGGCTGGCGCCTGGCGCCGCGAAGGGTGATCCCGGCGATGACCGCGCCGGCGGCGGCGAGGATTCCGGCGCCGGCGAAGGCGGCGGAGTAGCCGTCGGTCAGGGCGGGCAGGTCGCCGAGCCGGTCGGCGCCGGCGGACGAGGCCACCGCGGTCATCGCGGCCAGGCCGAGCGCGGAGCCGACCTGGTAGCTGGTGTTGACGATGCCGGAGGCGAGTCCGCCCTCCTCGGGTCGGGCGCTGGAGATGGCTGTGCCGAGCGACGGGATGAACGCCAGGGACATGCCCAGCGCGGCGACCAGGGAGGCGGGCAGGACGTCGACGGTGAAGGTGCCCTCGGGGCGCACCAGGGCGAGCCAGCCGAGCCCCACCGCGAGCACCACGAGGCCGGTGACCACCATGGGCTTCGGGCCGAACCGGGCGATGGCCCGCGGGGCGAGGGCGATCATGCCGATCATGATGAGGATCGTCATCGGCAGCAGCGCGGCGCCGCTGGGGAAGGCGCTGTAGCCGAGGACCTGCTGCAGGTAGAGGTTGAGGAAGAACCACATCGGGATCCAGGCCGCGCCGAGCAGCAGTTGGGCGATGTTGGCGGCGGCGAGGTTCGGGGCGCGGAAGATGGACAGGCGCATCAGCGGCTCACGGCGGGACGCCTGGATGGCGACGAACGCGGCCAGGGCGGCGGCGGCTCCGGCGAGGACCAGCCAGGTCTGTCCGGAGGCCCAGCCGACCTCGGGGGCGCGGACGACTCCGTAGACGGCGGCGCCGAGCCCGACGGTCACCGCGACGGCGCCGATGGCGTCCAGCGAGCCGCGGCGGGTGCCGCCGGCAGGCATCAGGGCAGGCGTCGCCAGCAGCGCGAGCGCGGCGATCGGGATGTTGACGTAGAAGACCCAGGGCCAGCTGATGTACTCGGTGATGACACCGCCGAGGAAGACGCCGGCGGTGCCACCGGCCGGTGCCGCGGCGCCGTAGAGCGCGAGCGCGCGGGTGAGCTCCCGGGGTTCGCCGCCGAAGAGCATCATCAGCAGGGTGAGCGCCGACGGGGCGATCAGCGCCGCGCCGGCGCCCTGGACGGCGCGGGCGGCCAGCTCGACAGCGACGCTGTCGGCCAGGCCGGCGACGGCCGAGCCGATGAGCAGGACGGACCAGCCGGCGGCGAAGACGCGCCGGGCGCCGAGCAGGTCGGACAGCCGGCCGCCGAGCAGCAGCAGGCCGCCGAACGCGACGACGTAGGCGTTGAACACCCAGGACAGGTTCTCCGGTGAGAAGCCGAGATCAGCCTGTATGCGTGGTAGTGCGACGCCGATGATCGAGGTGTCCATGATGACCATGAACTGGGCCAGGGCGATGAGTCCCAGAGCCCACCAACGCTTCGAACCGGATGACATTGCGACCACTCCTTCAGTACCCCTAGGGGGTATGTGTGATGGCTAAAGGTTTACCCCCCGGGGGTATCAGGTGTCAAGTCCCCGCCACGTGTCGGTGCCAGGTCGAGGAGTCCGCCGGCGTCGGCGAGCAGGTCGCACGCCTCCACCCAGGGAGCGTCCACAAGGGTGTGAGGCCGGCCGCCGCGCGGTGTCAGTCCGCGGCTGCCGGCTCGGCGCGTGGCGTGAAGAAGCGGACGATGTCGTCGGCCGCGGTGGGCGACAGCATCATCGCCTGAACCCGTGCGGACATCTCGGCGATCGGGTGGACTCTGGCGAACATCGCCTTCTCGTACGCCTGGATCGCGGCGTCGGGGTCGGCGGGACTGCCGGCCAGTTCGGCGGCGAGTTCGGCGGCGTCGAGCATGGCCTGGTTGGCGCCCTCGCCAACCGGCGGCATGAGGTGCGCGGCGTCACCGATGAGCGTGACGCCCGGCCGGTGGACCCAGCGCGTACCGGTGGGCATCGCCTCGATCCTGCGAGGGATCGGCGGGCCGTCGCCGGCCTCGATGAGTGCCGTGAGCCTGCGGTCCCAGCCGTCGAACATGTCCAGCAGAGCGCGCCTGCTGCGGTAGGCGTCCAGGTGCCGATCGTCCGCAGGCAGGGAGATCCCGACCCGGATCGTGCCCTCGCCGAGGCGTTGCGCCGCCAGGATCCGGCGCACGCCGATGCACCAGAGGTTTCCGGGGCCGACCAGCTCGGCGAGGTCCGGATGGCGCCGGTCGGCGTCGCCGATGCTCAGCTCCACCAGGGTGGCCACCGGGGACAGTGCCGCGTCGGTCAGCAGCGGCCGGACGACCGAGCGCGCGCCGTCCGCGCCGACGAGGACGTCACAGTCGGCGCGGTGACCGTCGTCGAACGTCAACCCGAAGCCTCCGCCGGGTCGTGGCGTCGCCGCGACGAGCCGGTGCCCCCAGGCCACCGCGTCACCGGGGAGCGAATCGAGCAGGAGATCACGCAGTGCGCGGCGGTCGATCTCGGGGCGCCCGGAGAACGAGCCGGGTGGTGGCCTGTGGTGCACGAGGGTGCGTCCGGCCGGGTCGAGGATCCGGTGTTCCTCGCCCTCCGGCCGCGCCTCGGACCGGAACCGGCCGGTGAGGCCCGCGTCGGTCAGGGCCCGTTGTCCGGACTCAGGGTGCAGGTCGAGCGATCCGCCCTGTGCTCGCGCGGACCGGCCCGCCTCGCGTTCGTAGACCACCGCGTCGATGCCGTGCCGGTGCAGGACCCGGGCCAGCGTCAGGCCGCCCAGGCCACCACCGGCAATCGCGATTCGCATCAGGGCCTCCATTACCGTACACTGTATCTCGTGGATACGCCGTACGGTAGCGCGCCGCTGCCCATCTGGGAACGGCCCGAGCCTCAGCCGCGGGCGGCGCCCGTGCCGCTGAGCCGCGCGAAGATCGCCGCCGTGGCGATCCGGCTCGCCGACGCGCACGGCCTCGACGGGCTGTCGGTACGCAAGATCGCCAAAGAGCTGGGCGTCGGCCCGATGCGGCTCTACGACTACGTGGTCAACAGATCCGAGCTGCTCGATCTGATGGTCGACGCCGTCTACGCCCGGATCGCCGAGGCCGGCCAGCACTCCGGCTGGCGCGCCACCGTCCTGGCCATCGTCCACCGGACACGCGAAGCCGCCCTCGACCATGAATGGTTCGCCGACCTGCTCGGCGCGAGGCCGCACCTGGGACCGCACGCGCTCGCCGTCGGCGAATCGACGGCGGCGGCGCTCAGCCAGGCCCCCGGCGTGCGCAGTGTCGACGATCTCCAACGGGCCCTGGGCGCACTCAACGCGTTCGTCGTCGGAGCGCTCCGCAGGGAGATCACCGAGCGACGCACCGCCCGTTCGACGGGCACCGACGTGTCCGCCTGGCAGGCCGCCCTCGGGCCGTACCTGACACGCATGCTCGAAACAGGCCGCTACCCCACCGTCGCCCGGCTCGTCGTCGACGGCGCCCACCTCGACGCCGAGGAGACCTTCCATCACAACCTGGTCACCGTCCTGGACGGCATCACCAGCCGCCCCCACACGTGACCACCCGCTCGCAGGGCAGCGGTCAGCAGGTGGGCTGCGCTCCGCTCAGATCCGGGTTCGACGGCTCGACGCCGTCATCGAGGTCACCGACGAGCGAGTCCGGGGCGCGCATGCGCCACGCGTCGGTGACAAGCTCCCTCAGCCGATCGACGCTCACCCGCTCCAGCCGCAGCATGACCAGGGGCAACCCGTCATACGCGGGCGTGGTGAAGAAGAGTTCGGGCTCGCCGAGGAGCAGGGCCTGCTTCTCCGCCTCGTCGCCCACGTACAGCACCGCGACATCGGTCCGGATGCGGCGTGGCGTGCCGGGTCTGCGCTCGGGGTAGGACCAGACGAAGCCCTTGTCGGCGACCCGGAAGTCGAAGCCCTGGCTGTCGATCTCGACCACGTGAGGCAGCGCCAGCGCCAGGTGACGCACATCGTCCGCGTCAGCCATCGACGTCACTCCCGGACAGCGCCTCCCGCATCCGGACAGCCTAACCGCCGGTCCGGCGCGGCCGTCCGCGCCGGCGGCCCGACAGGCGCCTGGGCTCAGGCGCGGAGGCGGACGCTCACCGCCGGTTGGTGGGGTTCGGGTCAGGCACGCGGTTCGGTCGGCTGGGCCGGCACGTACTCGAGAATCACCGCCCGCAGGTAGCGCGGGTTGGTGGGGAGATCGGCCGCTCCCACCGCGAACATCAGCGGGCTGCCCGGCGTCCCGGCGATCCCGTGCAGGCTCATGCCGACCGCGCCCGCCGGCTGCGGCGCGGGCATGTCGACCCACCCGCCCGCGCCGTACGTGGCGAGCGCCGCGCTCGGCGCCGGGGAGTTGTCGATGAGCCACGGCACCCCGGCCGGGTCGGTCGCCACGTCGGGCAGCGCGCCTTCCGGCGCACCACCCAGGATCTCGAAGGATCCACCGCCGCCACGTACGGCCAACCCACCGTCCCCGACCGCCCACAGCTCGCCGGACGAACGACCCGCGAGCGCCTGGAACGAGGACTCCCGTCCGTTGACGCCCACCTGAACCGTACGCCAGCCTGAGCCGTTCCAGTGGAAGAGCAGCGGACCCTTGAACCCCGTCCACGCGCCGTTGCCAGCAGCCCAGACGTCATCCGCCCGGAATGCCTTGATCGCGGTGACGGTGCAGAAGTTCGGCATGCCACCTATCGATGTGCCGCCGGTGCGGCACTCGGCGGGCGACCGGTGCGACCGCCAGGACCGGCCGTCCCACTCCTCGATGATCACCTCGTGGAGCCGGTTGCCCACCACCCAGGTGTGTCCGCCCGCGACGGTGAGCCCCGTGATCAGCGCGTAGCTTCCGCTGTCGCGCCGCGGGAGGGACACCTCGCGCCAGGCGGTTCCGTCGTAGTGCAGGACGTGCGTCTCCTGGTCCTCCGGGCGGGCGGCGGCCGTGCTGCCGACCGCCCAGACGTTCGAGGGCGAGTCGGCCGCGACGAGGTCGAACCGACCGTGCCACGTGATCGCCGGCAGCGCCACGCGTGCCCAGCGCGTCCCGTCCCACTGGAGGATCAACGGGGTGCCGGTGTCGTTCGGCTGGTCGGGCGAGTAGGCCTCGCTGCCGACGGCCCACGCGTGCGTGGCGTCCACCGCCACGACGTCCCACAGCACGCTTGTCGGCCCGCCGAGCTCCGGCAACGCGGCCAGGCGCCAGGCCGGCGCCGGCGCGTTGGTGACGACGGTTTCGGGCGACCCGCCGGCGGGTCCCGACGGTGCCGGCGAGGTGCTCGTGCCGGCGGTGCAGCCCGACGCCAGCAGGACAGCGGCCACCGTCGCGGCAATCTTGCGCATGGCGCCGATGATCGCAGGGCCGCGCCAGTGCTCGGCAGCAGGACGAAAGTGGGTGGCCGGGCCAGTCCGGCCGGCCCTATCGTGTCACCCGTTCGTCGTGTCCGACCCACTCACAGAGGACTTCACTCCGCGTGACGCCGCCCGCTCTCCAGACCTGACACCTTCCCCGTGCATCGGTCGCCGACGTCGCCGTCGGCTCTTTTCCCATGCCTTCCGTCAGGTCTTCGGAGAGATCATGTCAACGCGTCCTCATGTCATGCCGCCCTGGGTCCTTCGCGGCACCCGCCTTCCCCTGCTCGCGCTCCGCTGCGTCCACTGCCGTCCCGGCCTCGCCGCCCTGGAGCGGAACCCCTGCCGGCACCTGCTCGACCCGTCCCCCCGCGAAAGCCCCTGGCCCGTCCCGCTTCCGGTCGTCCTCGACGACGGCGTGCCCCGTCGTCCCGAACGGCTCGGCAACCGAATGGCCGGGCGTCGGCCGCGGGCGGATCGCGCCACGGGCCGCCGCCGTGGGCCTGAGCCGCGGCGACAGGCACGGTGGCCACGCCCCGGACCGCATCACGCGGCGGTCCGCGCGCGCTCGCTCACGACCGGGCCCGACCGAAGGTCAGGGCCGGCCCGGTACCGGCGAGGAGGGTGAACGCCCGGACGGAGCACTTGCTCCTCACGCGGCGTCAGGGCACATGATCGGTGGCGTGGAGGAGCACCTGACCGTGGGACGTGTGGCGGAGTTGGCCGGCGTCAGCGTCCGCACACTGCACCACTATGACGAGATCGGCCTCCTGGAGCCGTCCACACGGACCGCGGCGGGGCACCGGGCCTACTCCGCGAGCGATGTGGAGCGGCTCCGGGAGGTGCTCGCCTACCGGCGGCTCGGCTTCGGCCTGCGGGAGATCGCGGATCTGGTCGACGATCCGGCCACCGACGCGGTCGCGCACCTGTGCCGGCTGCGTGGGCTGCTCATGGACCAGCGCGACCGTGCCGCCGCCATGGTGACGGCCATCGACAGGGAACTGGAGGCACGAGCGATGGGAATCAGGACGACGCCCGAGGAGCAGCTGAAGGTGTTCGGCGCGCAGTTGTACGACACCATCGGGTCCGCGTACCCGGCGACGCGGCGCACGGAGCCACGGATCGCCGCGCGCATCTGGGAGGCGTTGGGGGACGCACGGACGGTGCTGAACGTCGGGGCCGGCACCGGCTCCTACGAACCACCCGACCGGGACGTCACGGCGGTGGAGCCGTCGGCGGTCATGCGGGCGCAGCGTCCCGCGGGCGCGGCGCCGTGCGTGGCCGCCGCCGCGGAGAGTCTGCCGTTCGAGGATCAGTCCTTCGACGCGGCCATGGCGGTCAGCACCGTCCATCACTGGCCGGACCCGGTCGCCGGACTGCGGGAGATGCGGCGGGTGGCCCGCCGGGTGGTCGTGTTCACGTACGACGCCGACGACACCGGCTGGCGTCAGCGGTTCTGGCTCACCCGCGACTACCTGCCGGAGTTCGCGGACCTCCTCGTCGGCTGGCCGTCCCTGGCCGACCTGACCCGCGCGATCGGAGGACGCGCGGAGCCGGTGCTGGTCCCGTGGGACTGCGCCGACGGCTTCTTCGAGGCGTACTGGCGCCGGCCCGAGGCGTACCTGGACGAACGCGTACGCCGTGCGGTTTCGGTGTGGACCAGAGTCGGACCGCAGGCGGAGAAACGGGCGGTCAGCACGCTGCGCGAAGATCTTTCCTCCGGTCGCTGGGCCGAGCGCAACCGCGACATCGTCGCCCTCGACACGGCGGAGCTCGGTCTCCGCCTGCTCGTCGCCTGAGCCGCCGTGCGCGAGCTGGTCGGATTCGTCAGGGCCGGTTGTGCACGAACCACGCGTCACCGGCGGACAGGGCGACGGCGACCTCCCACCGGTTGAGGTCGAGGTTCGGGGCGAGCGCCTTGAGCTGCCCGGCGGCGGCCCACGCCTCGTCACCCGGCGCGGGTGGACGACCCACCTGGAACTGCAGCATGGTGCCCCATGACGCGACCAGGCGGGCGTCCCACCGGTGACGCCACTGCGCCAACACCTCGGCGAGCCTCCGCTGGTACTCGGAGGTCAGGGCGCCGTAGAAGTCCACCCAGTACCCCGAGCTGCGGATGTCGCTTGTGGGCAGCAGCATGAGCAGGACGCTGTTCGGCGTGTACCAGTAGTCGGTCCGCGTCAGGAACCGCACGCTGGCGAACACCCGGGCGTGCAGGTCGGCGTCGGCGAGCAGCCGGTCGTACAGCGTCCTCTCCAGCGCCTGACGCTCGGTCGGCAACGCCACGTCCGACACCAGTGCCGTCAGGGCGACGCCGGCCACGCCACGCGCGTAGTACCCGACCTCGCCCTCGTAGACCTCCTCGTCCTCGCTGTAGTGGTGGTAGATCGACCAGGGATCGGAAGCCTCGGCCGCCTCGGCGAACGCGCGCAGCTCCGACTCCGACGGGCCCGGCTCCGGCTCGGGCCGGAACCGCAGCGTGCCGTCGAAGTCGTCGGTGACCAGGACGGGCCGGCGTCCGAGGACCGGCACCAGCGCGTCGGCGGCCTGCCAGGCCGGGTGCAGGCGGTCAGGGTCGACGTCGGCGACCAGGACGGTGCCCGCCGGGCCGTGCCCGATCGGCAGGCCGGCAAGCGGCGTGCCGACGAAGGCGGCTCTGATCTGGTCGAGGTCGTTTCGCACGGTAGGAGTGTGGCCGATCATCGACGCGGCGTGGGGGTGGGTCCTCGCCGGGAAGGTCGGTGGCTGAGTGTGCGGGAGACCGGGGCGGCGCGGGACGGCGTCGTGTGATCTGATCCCTGCCGATGACGACACCGCACGCCCCCGCCACCGATCCCGACGCCGCTTCGGCCACGCCGCCGCACGTGCGCCGCATGATCGTGCTCATGCTCGCCAACCTGGCCCTGAGCGCCCTGTTCGCCGGCGTGATCCTGGTCTTCCAGGAGCAGCTGCTGGACTACCGGCTCGCCCAGCTCGACCTGCCCGCCGGCGCCGACCTGGCCGCCGCCCGGGAGACGATGCGCTCCTCGGTGTGGTCCCGCGCGCTGCCCGTGGCGCTGGTCGCGCTCGGCTACCTGTGGGTGATCCACGGGCTGCGGACGGGCCAGCGCAAGGCGTACCGGCAGGTGGTCTTCATCTCGGTGGCCGTGCTGCTCGGCTCCGGCCTGACGCTGGTCCAGCCGCTCCCCTGGTGGCTCCGGGCGGTCAACGTCGCCAAGGTGCTCGTGGCGCTTGCGCTGCTCTTGCTGACCAGCCGCCCCCAGGTTCGGGGCTGGTTCACCGCGACCAACTGACACGACCTGGCCGACCGTTTCTCGTCCTGACCTCCCGGCCGGGCTGGTGCGTCGAGGTCCGCACTCCCCCGGGAGAGGGAGCGCGTCCCCTGCTACAGGGAGGACAGCGCCGCGAGTCGCCACAGAGCATTGCCCCATGACCATCAAGCCTTGTCCTGCCAGTCCCAGGGTGGTCGGTCGAGTTGTCGACCGGAAGACCTCGTGGGCGATGGCCTGCGGCGTGTTCGTCGTCGCCGAGGTGACGCTGCGGGCGTACTGGATCGCGGGTGGCCGGTGGGGGTACACCGCCTGCGACCGCACCGGACTGGTCGACCCGGCGGGCGGGTGCGGCGCGGCCCGGGTCGAGACACTGCCGTTCTGGGCGGGGTGGGGAGCGGTGGGGGTGGGCGCCGCCCTCGCGGTGCTGGTCGTGTGCGCGGTCCGGTTCCCCGGCCGCTACTCGGCCGCCGGCAGTTGGGCGGCAGCGGTGCTGCTCCTGGTCCTCGCGTTCCCGCTGCATCTGCTCTTCGAGATCCCCGCGGCGTTGGCGGGACGCCCCTCGGACTGGCGCGACCTCGGCGCGCGGGTCGTGCTGGCGACCGGAGGTCTGCTGTTCATCGGGCTCGCCAACTCCTGCGCGCCCCGGCGCGAAGCACGGGAGGCCGGGTACCGGCCGGTGCCGCGGTGGACCCGCCGCTGGGCGTACGTGGCGGCCGCTCTGCCGGTGGTCGGTTGGGCCGTGCCGCACGGGCTGTGGGTGCTCGGCGTTCCGTTCGGAATTCCGCAGCGGCAGCTGGATGACATCCACCGGAACCTCTCGACCTGGACCGGCGTGGCGATCACCCTCGTTCCGCCACTCGCCGGCCTGCTCGTTCTCGGGTTGACCCAGCGCTGGGGGCAGCAGTTCCCACGCTGGGTGCCGGGACTGCGGGGGCGACAGGTTCCCCGGCTCCTGGCGGTGGTCCCCGCCGGGGTGGCGGCGCTCACGCTTGTCACCTACGGCGTGTTGAGCACGGCCGTGCTCGTGCGGCAGGTCCTCACCGGCGACACGCAATGGTCGGACGTGCGTGAGGGGTGGGCGGTGACCGCCACCCTGCTGGTGTTCCTCTGCTGGGGAGCGGCACTGGGCGTCACCACCACCGGCTACGCGATCGCCACCCGGCCTCGCCCGGAGCGGGCCACGAGCACCGCCCTTTCGCTCTGAGCGGCCGGCAACATCCCGGGGGCAGAGGACAGGCGGAGAACCGCCTTGCGCCGGTGCCGCGCCACGGGCCATAGTCGTTCCATGATCTCTTACCGGAAGGGCGGCGACGCCCAGGCGCGGTGAGCGCCCCCGCGCGGCGCACCGACGCCGCGAAACCTTCTCAGGCCGTTCGCAGCGGCAGCCCTCACGACCTGTGGCAGCAGGCCATCCGGATCCGCCAGGAATGGCTCGACCACGCCCTGTCCACGCAGCCGGCCGACAGGCCGACCGCCGAGCGCTGCCTGACCAGCATCTACGCGAGGGCGTCACGGCCGCGACCGCGGTTCGAATGGGTCGACTCGCCGGACAAGGCACGCGCCCTGACCAGCGGCTGGCCCACGCTTGATCAACTCTACGAGCGGATCCGGGACCCCCGGCCGCGCGGCACGGCACCGGTGGCAAGCGACATTGCCATGATCACCTCTCAACTGCGCGGCGCGCTGAGCGCGGGCGTCGCGCACACCGATCCCGAACTGTCACCCGTGCGCGCGAGCAAGACCAAGGAACCATGGCCCGAACTGGCGCCGCTGCAGGCGCTCGACAGCGGCGTTCCGCTCGCTGTCGTGCTGCACCAAGGGGTACGCGCGGCACTGCACCGCAGCCTCGCGCACGGGTACCGCCTACCCGTGCGTGCGGCGCTCGCGGACGACGGCCCGGTACCCGTGTGCTGGTACGGGCAGCAGGACGCGTCATGGATCGCCTACTACGACACGCTGCGTCGGCTCGGCCTTGCCGGGTACGGGCCGGACGAGGCCGAACACCTCGACGGCTGGGCCGACCTGGCCCGCTCCTGCGGCTGGTGGTGGCCGGGCGAGGAGGTGTGCGTCGTGGTGGACCGGCCCCAGGTGATACGCACCGAGCCGGTCTCCGGAACAGTGCACGACCAGATCCGACTGCAACCTCGCGGCCTGCGCTACCGCGACGGCTGGCAACCACTCCTGAGCAGGTGAGCTGAGTCGACAGCCGGCCGGGACGGGCACCCGCCGGTCCCGGCCGGCGCACAGGTGTCGGTGGCCCGGTCATCGGTTCTGCCAGCGTATCGATGGTGTTGGTGGGACGATGCATGACGTGGGAACCCCGAAAACCGCCGCACCTGCTGTCTCGCCGCTTGCCGGTGAGCCGATCAAGCGTGCCGACGCCGAACGGCTCGCGGGAGTGCTGAAGGCCGTCGCCGACCCGGCCCGGCTGCGACTGCTCAGTCTGATCCAGTCCGCTCCCGAGGGCGAGGCGTCCGTCACCGACCTCACCACGCCGCTCGGCCTCTCCCAGCCGACCGTCAGCCATCATCTCCGGATCCTCACCGAGGCCGGCCTGCTGGAGCGGGAGAAGCGGGGCGTCTGGGCGTACTACCGCCTGGTGCCGTCCGCGATCGCGGCGATCGCCGAGCTGTTGACGCCACCCCGCAAGCGGGCGACCAGGAAGGCCCGCTGACCGACGCTGCCGTAGCCGTGCAGCGGCGGCTCGCAACCGTGGAGCTGATCGACGGCGTTCGGCGGGACGGTCAGTCCGGCACGCCCTCGTCGAGCAGGCGCTGCGCGGCCTCGCGGGCTTCGCGGGCCGGCTCGGGGCTGCCGGCGATCGCCGCGGTGACCATCGCCCCGTTCGCCAGGATGAGCAGTTGCCCGACGCGCGCCGGTGGCAGGTCCGCGGCCGCGACCAGGGCGGCGATGTGGTCGGCGAAGGCCCGCTTGTGGGTACGGACGATCTCGGCGACGTTCTCCGACCCGGCGCCGAGTTCGACGAAGGAGTTGATGAAGGCGCACCCTCGGTAGTCGGGCTGGCGGAACCACTCGTAGAGGTAGTCGAAGACCGCCAGGATCCGCTCCGTCGGGGTCGTCCGCGCCGACGTGTACGCCTCCAGCTCCGCGCGGATGGCCAGGTCCCGCCGCCGGAGCACCGCCTCGACCAGGTGCTCCTTGGAGGGGAAGAGCTGGTAGGTGCGCTTGAGCGAGACGCCGGAGGCCGCCCGGATGGCGTCCATGCCGACGGCCTGGATACCGCGCTCGTAGAAGAGCGTGTCGGCCGCGTCGAGCAGTTGGGTCTCGGCCGTCGTGTGGTCCATGTCAAAGCCCCTTGCGCGGAGAACTGTCGTTCTCCTACGGTAGCAACCAGCCGGAGAACGACCGTTCTCCACCGTCGTCGAGGAGTCGGCATGTCGCCCTTCGCCACCCGCCATCACCTGGTCACCGTCGCCGGCCAGCAGGTCTTCTACCGCGAGGCGGGGGATCCGAGCCGGCCGACGTTGGTCCTGCTGCACGGCTTCCCCACCAGCTCGCACATGTTCCGCAACCTCATCCCCGCGCTGGCCGACGAGTTCCACCTCGTCGCCCCCGACCACGTCGGCTTCGGGCAGTCGTCGGCCCCGCCGGTGGACCGGTTCGACTACAGCTTCGAACGGCTCACCGACATCACGCTCGGCCTGCTCGACACCCTCGGCATCGACCGGTTCGCGCTGTACCTGCACGACTACGGGGCACCGATCGGCCTGCGGATCGCCAGCCGCCACCCGCAGCGGGTCACCGGGCTGATCACCCAGAGCGGCAACGCCTACACGGAGGGCTTCACGCCGTTCTGGAACGTCCTGTTCGACCACGCCAAGGACCGCCAGGCCCACGAGCCCGCGGTCCGGCGACTGCTGGAGGTGGACGCGACCCGCTGGCAGTACACCCACGGCGTGCCGGCGGACCGCCTGGACCGGATCGCCCCGGAGACGTGGCTGCTCGACCAGACCGGCCTGGACCGGCCCGGCAACAAGGAGATCCAGCTGCAACTCTTCTGGGACTACCAGTTCAACCTGGACGCCTACCCGGACTTCCAGCGGTACTTCCGTCAGCACCGGCCGCCCACGCTCGTCACCTGGGGCCGGCACGACGAGATCTTCGGCGCCGCCGGCGCCGAGGCGTACGCCCGGGATCTGCCCGACGCTGAGGTCCATCTGCTGGACACCGGTCACTTCGCGCTGGAGACCCACGGCGACGAGATCGCCGGACTGATTCGTGCCTTCCTGCGGCGGACGCGGTAGAGCCGTGTCTGCCGTCACCCTGCGGTCACGAACCAGCCGTCGGGAGGCCAGGGTCGTCGCGCTGAGCGCGGGCAGCATGCTGCTCGGCGCGGCGGCCCTGCTCGCCGTCACCGAACAGCTGACCGGTCTGGACGTCTTCGCGTTGCCCTTCGTCGCGACGGCGGCGGTCCTGGCCATGGCGCCCCGCGCGCCGCTGGCCCGACCCGCCGCAGTGCTGATCAGCTACGGGTCCTGCACCCCGATCGCGGTGGCGATCACGGCCGCCGCGGGCCCTTCGGTGTGGACCGCGACCGCGGCAGCGGTGTCCTCGGTGGTCGCCATGCTGCTGCTGGAGGCGCCGCACGCACCGGCGGCCGTCTGCGCCGCGTTCATCGGGCTGACCGGCACCAGCCCCGGCTATCCCCTTCACACGGTGCTGCCCGCTGTGTCGATCGTGCTCGGGACGGCGCTGGTCAGCGGGCGGCTCCTTCCCCGCTACGACTACCGGCCGTCCTGGCGCGGGTGTGGTCACCGCAGTGCGGTCAGGGCGCGCAGCACGGCCGCGCGGTCGTAGCCGGCCGTCGGCAACGTCGCCGCCTTGATGTACCTGACGAGTCCGGCCTGGTCGACGAGGATCGTGCCGGACCGCTGCACGGCCCCGAACACCGTACGCAGGAGGCCGACCGCCTCGTGGGCGCTGCCGTACGCCCCGGTCACGACCGGGAACGGCAGCGCCTGCCGGGCCGCCCACGCGCGGGCGGTCGCCAGCCCCTCCGGTACGACGACCACGATCCGCGCCCCGAGGGCGGCGTACTCGTCGACGTGCCGCGCCAGATCACGCACGTGCCGAACGCAGACCGGGCAGGTGGTGGCCCGCATGAAGTACAGGAGCACGTGCGTCCGGTCCAGGTAGTCGTGCAACCGGACGGAGGCGCCGGTTGCGTCGACCAGGTCCAGGTCGGGCACGGGGGTGTTGATGTCGAGCATGGTGAACTCCCGGAAGAGGCGGAAGGAGAGGAATGGAGAAGGCGCTCAGTGCCGCAGCGCGGCCTTGACGTTCGTGCGCGCCCGGTGCAGTTGGGACTTCATCGCGGCGAGGCTCAGTCCGAGGCTGTCCGCGACCGCGCGGCCCGGGTATCCCTGCACATCACGAAGGACGAGCACGCGGGTGTGCGCGAAGCGCAGGACGTGCGGACGGGTGTTGGCGACCAGCGCGGTCAGCGACTCGACGTGGCCGTCCCGGGCGGCGGCGACCAGTTGCGCGCTGGCCCACTCGGCACCGCTCATGCCCCGCCCTCCCGTCCGGCTCGATGCGTTCGACACCCCCGTAAGAGTGGGCCCGCGGCGAAAAGGATTCGCGGACCGGGGTACGAGCTGACCCTGGGGCTGGCCGCTATCGACGGCTGACCCGTATGCCGGTCACCGCGGCGGTCGCGGCCAGCGCCACGCAGACGACCGCGATGCCGATCAGCGGCAGCCAGGGGACCGTGACGGGGACGGCGACGCCGGTGCCCGCGAGGTCGGCAGTGGTGGCGCGGCGGACCAGCCAGCCGAGGAACGCGGTGGTGGCGGCCCCGAGGAGCAGGCCGGCGCCGGTGACCAGGGCTGCCTGCCACAGCGCCGAGCGGCGTACCTGCCGGGGGGTCGCGCCGAGGAGTCGTACGAGTTGGTGGGGTCGGCGCCGTTGCGCGGCGCCGATCAGGGTGGCGTTGACGATGGCCAGGGCCGAGTAGAGGCCGGCCGGTCCGAGCAGGATGGTCAGGCCGAGGTTGTTGGCCCGCCGGGTGGCGGCCGCGGTCCGGTCGATCCAGTCGTCGGCGGCGAGGACCTCGTTGCCAGGGCCGGTAAGGGTCTGCTTCAGCGAGCGGGCGAGGTCGTCCGGGGACAGGCCGGGGCGCGGCATGACGAAGGCCGTGACGGCCCCGGAGTCGAGGTCGGGCGCGAGGTCGGCGGGGATCAGCACCTCGCCGTAGAGGTCGGGGGCGTCCGCGACGACCGCCACCACGCGCAGGTCGACGGGACGGCCGTCGATGCGGGCGTGGAGGGTGGCGCCGAGTCCGGTCTCGGCGTCGATCGCCCGGCTCCGCGTCACCGCGGCCACCGGTCCCCGGAAGTCCGCCAGGCTGCCCTGCACGGCGCTCAGGCCGCGCGCCGCTGTCGCCGCGTCCGCGTTGACGAGATCGACGTCCTGATCATCGTCGCCCATCGGGAGCTGGACTGTCCGGCGGACGTCGGCCACGGCCACGGCCGGATGGTCGGCGAGCGCGGTGGCGGCGCCCGGGTCGGTGGTCGACACGACGACGGGCGCTGCGAGGTGGGCCCGGTCCTGGGCGCTCGTCCAGTCGACGCTGAAGCTGAGCGCGAGCAGCATCGATCCGGCGATGGCGGAGATGGCGACGACCGGCGCGGCGACGGCCGTGGTCGTCCGGACATCGGCGCGCAGCTCGTCCCGGGCCAGGCGCGCGGTGACGTCATGGTCGACGAACGGTCGCGCGAGCAGCCCGGTCAGGCGCGGGATCACCAGCGGCCCGACCGCCATGAGGCCGACCACGACGACCTCGGGGAGCAGGACGGCGAAGATGAGCGTGAACAGCGGGGCGATGCGGGGGGCGAGTATCGCCGCGGCGACGGCGGCGGCCAGGCTGAGCGCGGCGATCAGCGCCTGCCCGACCGTGAGGCGTCCGCGGTCGACGGTTGCCTCGCGCAGCGCGGCGGCGGGCGGGATCGTGGCGGCCCGCCGCGACGAACGCCACGCTCCGAGGAGAGCCACGGAGACACCGCAGCCGCCGGCCACGAGCCATGCGGTCCAGGGGGAGGGAGGGGCGAGGCGGAGGTCGGAGATCCCGAGGGTGTGCGGGAGCCGGAGGGCCACCGGGGTGAGCAGTGTGGCGAGCCCGGAGCCGACGACGGTCGCGGCGAGGGCCACGACGGCCGACTCGCCGAGGATCAGGCGGCGCACCTGCCGGGGCGTGGCGCCGACGAGGCGGAGCAGGCCGAGGGTACGGCGGCGGGTGGCCACCGCGAAACCGAAGGTGCTGCCGACGACGAAGAGCGCCAGGAACAGCGCGACGGCTGACATGATCCCGAACATCGAGGTCAGATCGTCCAGTTGGCGGCGCTGGTCGGCGGTCACCCCGCGGGCCAAAGTGGCGTCGACCGCGCCGATGAGGATCACGGTGACGCCGATCAGCACGACGCCGACCGCCATGGCGACGAAGGCGCCCAGATAGGCGGCCCAGGACGTCCGTACGGTCCGGCGGGCGAGGAAGGCGACGCTCATCGCTGCCCACCGTCGGGCTCCGTCACCCGTTCGAGGTCGTTCATCCGCTGGGCGACCTGCGCTGCGTCGGCGCCGTGGAGGCGGGCGACCAGTCGCCCGTCGGCCAGGAACAGCACCTCGTCGGCGTACGACGCGGCGAGCGGGTCGTGGGTGACCATCACTACCGTCTGCCCGTCGTCGGCCACCTCGCGCAACAGGTGCAGGACGACCCGGCCCGTGCCACGGTCCAGCGCGCCGGTGGGCTCGTCGGCGAACAGGACAGCCGGGCGGCTGTAGAGGGCCCGGGCGATCGCCACCCGCTGCTGCTGGCCGCCCGACAGCTCCGGCGGCCGCCGGTGGGCCAGGTCGTGCAACCCCACCCGCCTCAGTGCGTCGAGAACGGCGGCTCGATCGATCGGCTGTCCCGCGAGCCGGGCCGGTAGGGCCACGTTGTCGTACGCCGTCAGCGCGTCGAGCAGGTTGTACGACTGGAACACGAAGGCCATGGCCGTACGGCGGAAGCTTGTCAGCGCGGTCTCGTCGAGCCGTCCCAGATCGGTGTCGCCGATGGTGACGCGACCCCGCGACGGTCGGTCGAGGCCGGCGGCAAGCTGGAGCAGGGTCGACTTGCCCGACCCGGACGGCCCCATGACGGCGGTGAAGGTGCCCCGCCGGAAGCGGTGGGTGACGCCGCGCAGTGCCGGGACCTGGCCGGCGCGCGAGTGGTAGGTGCGGGACACCCCGTCGAGGGTGATCGCAATGGTGTCGGTGGGCATGGGTCCATGCCACCCGGGACGGGCGGTCCGCGCAGTGGCCCGCACGCCCCGAAGGGGTAGCGCGGGCGCTACCTCGGAGCGGGCGGGGAGCCCGTAGGGTCCAGGCGTGAGCTCGTACCCGGACGCCTGGAGTGCCGTCCGCGCGCGCCCGGACCGGTTCCTCGTCTCACCGTGGCCGTGGTGGTCGCTCGGCTACCTGGCCTCGACCGTGCCACTCGGGATCGCCGTCCTTGTCGGACTCGTCACCCTCGTGGGCCTCGGGCTGCTGACCGTGGTGATCCTGGTGGGCCTCGTCATCCTGGCCGGCGTGCCGAGACTCGCCGGGGCCGTCGCGAGCATGGAGCGGTTTCGGCTGCGGCTCGTGCTCCCCGTTCCCGTGGGTGGGTCCGCCGGCCGCTGGCCCGAGATCGGTCACGCGGTGCTGCTCGCCACCGTGCTGTGGGTGGTCGATGCCGTCGCGCTGCTCCTGGTGCCGGTACCGGCGGTGCTCCTGCTCGCGCCGTGGCTGGTCGGGTACGAGCCGGTCGAGGTGACCGGATGGCGCATCGAGACACGGGCCGAAGCCTGGTTCGCCGTTCCGGCCGGCGTCGTGGTTCTCGTCGCCCTGGCGTACGTCATGACCTGGCTCGCGTGCGGCCAGGCGGCGCTGGTGCGGACGCTGCTCGCCGCGCCCGACGCGCAACTGACCGCCGCCGTGGCCGACCTGCGCCGCTCCCGCCGGGGACTTGTCGACGCGTTCGAGGTCGAACGCCGTCGGATCGAGCGCGATCTGCACGACGGCGTGCAGCAGCGTCTCGTCGCGCTCGCCATGACCCTGGGCAGCGCCGAACTGGAGGTCTCCGACGGCCGCAGCCTGGTGCTGCTGCGCGAGGCCCAGCGGCAGGCCGAGGCGGCACTGGGCGAGCTGCGGGCAACGATCCGGGGCATCCATCCCCAGGTGCTGAGCGACCACGGCCTCGCGCCGGCGGTCCACGAGATCGCCGACGCCTCCCCCGTGCCCGTCGCGGTCGATCTTCAGGTCCCGCGACTGCCCGGACCCGTCGAGACCGCCGCCTACTTCTTCGTCAGCGAGGCGCTGACGAACATCGCCCGCCACGCCGGGGCCCGCTCGGCGACGGTGCACGGCTGGATCCACCGCGGCGATCTCATCGTCACCGTCGTCGATGACGGCGTCGGCGGCGCGGACCCGGCCCGGGGCACGGGGTTGGCCGGGCTGGCGGCCCGGCTCGCCGCGCTCGACGGCCAGGTGACGGTGGCCAGCCCTGCCGGAGGTCCGACGGAGGTGAGGATGCAGTGCCCGACAAGCCAACCGGCCTGAGGATCGTGCTCGCCGAGGACGCCGCGCTGCTGCGGGAGGGCCTCGTCGGAATCCTGGAGCGGGCGGGCCACCACGTCATCGCCGCGGTCGGCGACGCGCCCGCGCTGCGCGCCTACGTCGACGGGACCGCGCCCGACGTCGTCATCACCGACATCCGCATGCCGCCCACCCACACCGACGAGGGCCTGCGCGCCGCGGTGGAGATCCGCGACGGCCATCCGCGCCTGGGCATCCTGCTGCTGTCCGCGTACATCGCCGACGCCTACGTCGCGCAACTCCTCGACGCCACGGGTGGCGGCGGGATCGGCTACCTCCTCAAGGACCGCGTCGGGCACGTCCGGGAGTTCCTCGAAAGCGTCGCGCGGGTCGCCGAGGGCGGCACCGTGATCGATCCCGACGTGGTCCGCCATCTGCTGGCCCGCCGGCGCGACGACGGACCGCTCGCCACCCTGACCGACCGGGAACGTGAGGTGCTGGCCCTCATGGCCGAGGGCCACACCAACAACTCCATCGCCGCCCGGCTGTTCGTCAGCGAGGCCGCCGTCCGCAAGCACATCGGCAGCATCTTCGCCAAGCTGCCCCTCGACCCCGACCGCGACCGCCGCGTCTCCGCCGTGCTCACCTACCTGCGACGGGCGTGAAGCCGCGTCGTCGAGCGGCACCCCGGCCCCTCGCGACCTGCGCCACCCGGTCATCAGCCGGATTGTCACTTCCCGCACCAAGCTGCAGACGCGATTCACCCTGCGGTTTGGCGGTGACCGCCCCATAGGGTTTCCCAAGGGATCTACCGTTGTGGATCGATGGGAGGACCACGTGATCGACGGAAGTCAACGACGACGCATCCGACGTCTGGCGGGCCTGGGAGTCGGCGTACTCCTGGCCAGCCTGCTCACGCCCGCTCACACCGCCCAGGCACAACCGGACCCGGCGCCCGCGACCGGCAAGGCGACCTTCAGCAAGCCGGCCGCCTTCGACGTGACCGCGCCCCTGCGCGACGTCGCGCGCACCGCCCGGCGCTCGCCGGCGCCGACACCGCCGCTGTTGCCCGAGGAGCGCGGCCCGCGGCTGAGCGACCGCGGCCACTCCCCCGACAAGGCGGTCCAGGCCAGGAAGCCGCCAAGGACGATCGGCGCCACCACCGCGAACTTCGAAGGCCTGAGCAACCAGGACAACTTCACCGTCCTCGGCGGCCGGGTCAACCCGCCCGATCCGGTCGGTGACGTCGGGCCGAACCACTACGTCGAGATGGTCAACCTCGTCTTCGGCGTCTACGCCAAGAACGGTCGCCTGCTGCTCGGCCCCCTGGCGTTGGGGGACCTGTGGGCGGGCTTCGCGGTTGACGAGTGCGCCGAGAACTCCGGCGATCCGGTCGTCCTCTACGACCAGCGGGCCGACCGGTGGATCCTCACCCAGTTCACCACCCGCGGCTCGGACTACCCGGACGAGCCGGCCAACCTGTTCTACAACTGCGTCGCCATCTCCACCACCGGCGACCCGACCGGCTCCTACTACCGCTACGCCTTCAGCACCGGCTACAACTTCCCCGACTATCCGAAGTACGGGGTCTGGGGCGATTCCTACCTGATCACGACCCGTGAGTTCGGCACCGTCGACGCCTCCGTCTACGGCATCGGCGTCTACGGACTCGAGCGCAGCCGGATGATCGCCGGCGACCCGAACGCCCGGGCGGTGAGCTTCCTGCTCCAGGAGGGCAAGGTTCCGCTCAACCTCATCGGCGACGGTCTGCTCCCCGCCGACGTCGACGGACCGAAGGCACCGCCGGCCGGTTCCCCCGCGCCGATCGTCGGCACCCAGGACGACGGCGCCGGCTACGGCGCGGCCTTCGACGCCGTCAACGTCTGGGAGTTCAACGTCATCTGGAATGCCGCTCCGAGCGCCTCCATCGGCCTCAAGACCCAACTTCCCACTGCCGAGTTCGATTCGGTGTTCCCCTGCCAGCCGACCGCTCGTGACTGCCTGCCCCAGCCCGGCATCACCAACCGCGACCAGTACCTCGACGTGCTCTCCTACCGGCAGCGGCCCACCTGGCGGCTCGCCTACCGCACGTTCGGCTCGTACGAGTCCATGGTCACCAACCAGTCCGTGGAGGCGCTGCCCGGCCAAGCCGGCATGCGCTGGTGGGAACTGCGCCGCGACAAGCGCGGCAGGTACACCATCCACCAGGAAGGCACCTTCGCCCCCAACGACACCGTCAACCGCTGGATGGGCAGCGTCGCCCAGGACCGCAAGGGCAACATCGGAGCCGGCTACAGCGTTGTCAACGGCACCGACGTCTACCCCGGCATCCGCTACACCGGCCGCCTGGCCGGCGACCGGCGCGGCCAGTTCACCCTCGGCGAGGGAACCATCGTGAACGGCACCGCCGCCCAGACCAGCCTCAACTCCCGCTGGGGCGACTACAGCTCCATAAACATCGACCCCGTCGACGACTGCACCTTCTGGTACGTCAACGAGTACTACACCCAGGCCGGCGCAGCCCAGGCACCCACCGGCAACGGCTGGCAGACCCGCATCGCCAGCTTCCGCCTCCCCCACTGCTGACCTGCCCCGTCCGGGCGGGCGGCCACCCGGCCGCCCGCCCGGCACTCGCGGGACTCATCAATGGCTACCACGACAGTGTTTACCAATGGCGATCTCTCCAGGGGAGCGGGCCCGGGCGGGGACCGCGCCGTGCGCGTGCGTTTCGGTGACGAGTGGACGGACGCCTACCGCCGGCATGAACTTACGAGCGACGAACGCCTGGAGACAGACGGGGTGGTCATCGAGCGCGTCAGTCTCGGGGCGGTCGCCCGGAGCGACGTCGACGGCGGCAAGACGCTGCTGAAGGTGGCGTTCGACGACACCGCGTCGGCAGACCACTACGAGCGCTTCGAGTTGACGGCCGACGGCCTCGTGCGTACGGACGGAGCGATCGCCGAGAGCTTCGGCCCGGACGGACGGCTTATCGAGGTGATCGCCTTCGCTGAGCTCGCGCAGCGCGGCGTCGCCCCGCACTTCCTGTCCACCGAAGAATAGGCAACCGGAGTGTCCGGGGTGACCGGGGTATCCGCGGCAGCCACCGGCAGATGTCCTCTCGAAAGTGGAGGCTGCGGTGGCCTCCGCTGCGACCAGGACACGTGTACGGGGGCCTGCACGCTGGAGACGAGCGGCTCACTCAAGTGGTGCAAGTGCAGCTGACGGGCCATTGACGCCAGGCGGTGGCTCAATTCGTCGCCCGGTTCCTGTCCCGAGGCCCCGGGCCGGCACGAGGGTCTACCAGGGCAGTGGTCGCTGATCCCGGTAGAAGCCGCCGGTCGGTCCGTCGTCAGGCAGGGTGGCGGCCCACACGATGCCGGCCGCACCGTCGGCCACCGGGCGGCCGCCCGGGCCGCCCATGTCGGTGGCAACCCAGCCGGGACAGATGGCGTTCACCAGGATGCCGTCGCGGCGCAGTTCGGCCGCGAGCATCCGGGTGAGTGCGTTCAGCCCGACCTTGGACACCTTGTACGCAGGGGTGCCGCCGCCCATGCCGGTCAGGGAGCCGGCCTCGCTCGAGACGTTGACGATGCGCCCGTGGCCGCCGGCGCGCAGCAGTGGGAGCAGCGCCTGGGTCAGCGACCAGGCGCCGAACAGGTTGGTCTCCAGTGCGACGCGGACCGCGTCGAGATCGGCACCACTCGCCTCCGCCCAGGTGTCGTACGAGATGGCGGCGTTGTTGACCAGCACGTCGAGCCGTCCGTACCGGTCGCCGATGACGGCGGCGAGAGCGGTCGCGGCGGCGGGATCGGTCACGTCCAGCGGGTACGGGACGACTGTGCCGCCCATGGCGGCCAGTTCGTCGGCGGCCGCGGCGGCCTTGTTCGTGTCCCGGGCGGTGAGCAGGACGGTGTCGCCACGGGCGGAGAGTTGGCGGGCGACCTCCTTGCCGATGCCCCGGTTGGCCCCGGTGACCACGGCAACTCGCTTGGACACGGCGCTTCTCCTCATCCTCCGGTCCGGCTCAGGTCATGATCTTCACCGCCGACGCGTGCAGGATATTGCATCCTCGGCGTCGAATCCGTCATCGGTCTGACTGGCTCCGGCGCTGTCACCCCCCGCCGGTCGGGCCTCCGTCACCAGGCGCATCGCCCGGGCAAACGACCTGAGCCACACCCAACCAACCCGGAGGCCCGGAACCCGCTCATCACGGCCGTCGATTGCGGGTCATGCTCTTCTTCGGCGAGACGACATGATCACCGAAGGCCGTCTTCGTGTCCACCCACGACAGCGCGAAACATCAGACCAGAGAGCGTTCGGACGAACGACCGTGAGTCATGCGCGGATACTGCGATCGCCGCGCCGCGGATCCGGCGCGTGCCGTCCCGGATCAAGCTGCGCTAATCCGACGCGCCGGCCATCGTCCTCCACGTCTCGCGTGGCCGGCCCGGTGACCCGGGGCAGCACGAAGGCGTATCCGCTGGTGACGAGGGCCTCGGCGAGCGTGAGGGGCAGGCGCATTGTGTCCATCGACGGGCACGCCGTAAGGATCACTGGTTCCGCGGCTTCCGTTTCGACCGGATAGCTCGTCGACCCGCGGTGCGGGTCGTCGACGCGCAGAACGCCGTCGACGAGTTCCACCCACGGCGGCAGTACATACGATTCGCCCGCGTCGAAGGTCAGGGCGGCCCGCATGCCGTACGCCTCGAAGAACAGGCGCGCGACGGGGTCGGCGTAATCCTCGAAGATCTTCCGGCCGCCGCCGAACCGGGCCCGCTGGCGATCGAGATGTCGTTGCTCCGGCGACTTCGCCAGCGGCACGGCGTCGCCGCAGGGCCGGTCGAGCAGCGTGAGCGTGCGGGCAACCACGATGCGTTCAGAGAACGCGGTGCGGGCCCGGTCGAGGTCCGCATCGCTCACGGACACGGCGGACGCCCGCCCTAGGGCAAGCCGGATCGCGTGGGCCAGTGCTACCGGATCGATCGCCGGACCCGTCGTGGTCCGGTGGACCGGCACGAGGGTCAACTGCTCCGGAAACCATTGCCGGTACGCGACGTGGCCGCCCCACTCGGTCGTCACCACCTGCTGGCCGTTGACCAGGGAGGCGAGGACCGACGAGCCGAAGTTCTCGTCAGAGTGCAGACTCGGCGACACCATGGCGTGCGGTGCCGTGTGCACGTGGTCGAAGAGCCAGTCCCGCGGCATGAACCCGTGCCACGTCACCGTGTCTTCGAGACCAAGCCGCGCGGTCAGGCGCCGCAGGTATTCGCCGTAGTCGGGGAACGTCAGGCCCATGTTCGGGCTGCCCAGTCCGTCGACAGCGCCGTACACGTCCAGGCCCGGGGTCTCACCGTAGACCGCCCGGACGATCCACAGCGCGAGCAGCAGGGTGTGCAGGTTCTTCTGCTCCGAGACGCGGCCGACGTAGGCCAGCCGCACGGACACGGGCCCCTGTGGTCCACGGTTCAGCACGAACTGGTCCACGAGCGGAAACGGGATCGCGACAACGTCGGCTCGCGGGAAACAGCGGCGGGTCGCTGCGGCGTCAGCCTCCGACGAGCACACGAACGTGTCCCGCTCGGTCAGGATGTCCGCGAAGCCGCCGAACGCATGGAGGCCCTCGGTGGCATCGCCGTACATGTAGAGGATCATCGGTGGCCGCCCGGCCATCCGCTGCCGCAACGATGTGGCGACCTCGATGGTGCCGGGCGTCACCACGGTGACCACGATGCGCGTCGGCGCGAAGACGAGGACCTCCTCCACGACGTCCGGCGCCAGGGGCACGCGGAGCATCCGGACCTCCGCCCGGTCGGAGCGACCGATCGCGGTCCACACCCGCTCCACAGTCGGGAGTACCTCGGCCATGCTCCACCACCAGTCCTTCTCCCCGGTGGTCAGCACCAGCACCCGATCGCGCGACACCTCGCCGCCTCAGGCTCGGACGGCGGCGGCGAGCGCCGACTTCACCGAGGCGTCGAGGATCTCCAGCGCCAGGTCGATGTCCCCGCTGGCAACGGTCAGCGGCGGCATCAGCTTCACCACCTCGCCGTCCCGGCCGCAGGTCTCCACCAGCAGGCCGTGCTGGAACGCCGCGGCGCTCACCTGGTCGGCCGTCTCGCCCGACGGCGTCTGCAGGCCGCGGGCCAGACCGCGACCCAGGGTCGCCAGCCGCGCCTCGGGATAGGCGGCGGCGATCTGCTCGAGGCCGGCGGCGATCCGTCCGCCCTTGATCCGGACGGACGTGGCCAACGCGTCGTCGCTCCAGTAGGTGCGCATCGCCTCGGCGGCGGTCACGAACGCCGGGTTGAAACCGCGGAATGTGCCGTTGTGCTCGGCTGGTCGCCACACGTCCAGCTCGGGCCGGATCAGCGTGAGCGCCATCGGGAGTCCGTAGCCGCTGATGCCCTTCGACACGCAGACGACGTCCGGCACGATCCCGGCTTCCTCGAAGCTGAAGAACGATCCAGTACGCCCGCAGCCCATCTGGATGTCGTCGACGACGAGCAGGATCCCGTGCTGCCGGCATACTGCGGCCAGCTCGCGCAGCCACTCGGCCCGGGCGACGTTCATCCCGCCCTCCGCCTGCACGGTCTCCACGATGACGGCAGCCGTCCCGGCGAGCCCGCCGTCGGAGGCCGCGAGCCGTTCCTTGAGGTTCCCGACATCGCTGCAGCGGTCGTCGAAGGGAATTTCGGCGCGGTAGGCCAGCGGTATCCCGGCGCTGCCGCGAACGGCAGGGTTTCCGCTCACGGACAGCGCGCCGAGGGTCATGCCGTGGAACGCGTTCGCGAAATGGACGACCCACTGCCGGCCGGTGACCTTGCGCACCAGTTTGAGCGCTGCCTCCACCGCGTTCGCACCGGACGGCCCGGGGAACACGACCTTGTAGTCGAGCCCGCGCGGGGCGAGGATCCTCGACTCGAGCGTCTCCAACAGGTCGGCCCGGGCATCGGTCCACATGTCGAGGGCGTGGGTGACGCCGTCGTTCTCCAGGTAGGCGATCAGCGCCCGTTTCAGGACCGGATCGTTGTGGCCGTAGTTGAGGGTGCCGGCCCCGGCGAAGAAGTCCAGGTAGGGGGTGTCGTCGGGCGTGTGGAGCCAGCTGCCCCCGGCCCGGGTGAACACGGCCGGCCAACGGCGGCTGTAGCTGCGGACCTCGGACTCGCGGCGCTCGAAGACGTTCACGACGACTCCCCGGTCGACCACAGCAGGGCCGCCGCCGCGGCGGAGGCCTTGTGGCGCGCCTGGTTCGCCACGAGAGATGTCACGCCGACGCCATCCAGCACGTCGGACTCGACCTCCTGGTCACGAACGGCCGGCAGGTCGTGCATGAACACCGCCTCGGTCGATCCGCTGAACTGCTTCATCAGATCCTTGGTGACCGCGAACGGGGCGAACCGGGACGGCCAGTCGGCTTCCGGCCGGGGCGCGCCCATCGACTGCCACCGCGTCGTGTAGACCACGTCGACCGGCTCGGGTGCGGCCGGTACGGTGTCGAACTGGCGCACCGCGCCGACGCCGCGGATCGCGTTCAGCGCCGCCAGTTCGTCGACCGTGAAACCTGTCCCCTCTGGCCCGTACAGGTCGAGCCTCATGTGCGGCAGCGTCGCGGCAAGCAGTGCCAGCGAGCGGGCGGTGTTGTTCACCTCGCCCAGATAGGCGAGGTGCAGGTGCCCGGTGTCGCCGAAGTGGTCGCGCATCGCGCACAGGTCGGCGACGGCCTGGGTCGGATGCTCGTGGTACGACAGCGCGTTGATCGTCGCCGGGACCTGTCGGGCCAGGTCGACCATCTCGTGCTGCGGACCGTTGGTGCGCACCACGACCACATCGAGGTACTCGGCGAGGACCGCGCCGGTGTCGGCCCACGTCTCGCCGGTGGAAAGTTGGAGGTCGGTCGCCCCCATCGGCAGCACGTCGGCCCCGAGGGTCCGGGCCGCACTCCAGAACGACGTCCGCGTCCGGGTGGACGGCGCGGTGAAGACCAGGCCCACCTTCACGCCGCTCAACCGGCCGGCGAACTCCCGCGGCGCCTGCCCGTACCGGTAGGCGAGATCGGTCATGGCCACGATGTCGTCGGCGCGCAGGTCCGCCAGGCTCAGCAGCGCACGCCGGTTCGTCTGTCCGTCAGTCACGTCCATCAGTCCAGGTAGCTCTCAGGCCCGCCGTCACGCACCGTGTCGAGCGTGACGCAGTGGAATCCGCCGCCCAGCACCCGCGAATGGCGCAGCCGGCGAGGCACGACGGTGATGCCCTTGCCTTCCAGGAGGCGGATCAAGGCGGTCTGGTTCTGGTCGACCACTGCCGTCTCCGGATCGACCATGAGCAGGTTCATCCCCACCCACGGCGTGCTCAGGGTGTGCGGCAGCAACGGCGCCACCGGCTCTTCGATCGGCGGACACCAGATCACGTCCCAGCCTTTCAGCGGCTCGGGGATCGTCTCTGGTCGGACGCGTTCCGGGTTGAGCAGGACCAGGCCCGGGCGCAGGAAGCAGATCGTGCTGTCGATGTGCGTGCCCTGGTAGAGCCCCCGTAGCGGATGGACGCGAATGTCGCCGAGCATCCGCAGGGTCGACTCCAGCCACCGCAGGCCGATCTCGTTGCCGCTGCGCGACACCTGGTAGAAGACGTCGCGCCCGAGGCGCAGGACGTTGGCCGCCTCGAACGCCGGCTCGGCCTCGCCGAGCACCGGAGAGTCCGTCTCGTCGGTCGGGAACAGCTCGTCGCGCAGCTGCGGCCGGGGCGCGGAGATCCATTGCGCGCCTCGCAGCATGTAGTCCTGAAAGATGTCCCGCAGGCCGAAGATCTCGAAGTAGCGGGCCCGCACCGGACTCGGCACCTCGATGATTGTCGAGCCGACGACCAGGGTCAGGTCACGGGGACAGTATGAGGTGCGGCCCTGGCTGCGCCAGCCGAGTCCGCCGTATTCCAGGGAGGTGTCGACCGCCGTCTGGTGGTGCACCACGACGCCCAGCTCGCGCAGTGTGGTGACCAGGTCGGCCAGGTCTTCGTTGGTCTCCTCGACGACTCGCGCCGGAAAACTGCCGTGCTGGAATCCCTCGAGCTCCGAGCGTCGCAGCTCGGGGTAGCAGTTCAGCCAGGCCGAGGGGTCGGTCTGCGCCGGCATCCGGGAGCCGGTGGCGTCGCCGACGATGATCTCGCGGAGCGGGCTGAACTCGTCCCACGAATTCACCGCGGCCGCGGTGGTGGTGACCGGCCTGCTCGTAGTAGGGGTTTCGGTGATCAAAGCTCTCTCCGTCCAAGCCTGCGGTCGCGCCGACGCGCACGCGCGCGGGCAACCCGTCAACTGCCAGCGAGTAAGAACCATGCGAGTGGTGTCCGGGCACAGGCCGGCGGTCTCACGGCCGCAGGCGTGAGACCGTGCCTTCGGGCAATGCCTGTCGACTAGTCCGGGACGCGCCGGCCCCAGCGGCGGAAGGTCACGGCCGAGCCGCACACCATGACCCGCATCAACCAGCGGTCGGTGCCGTCGAATCTCGCGGTGAAGGGCGTGCGGGCGTGGACGACGCGCTTGTTGTCGAAGATCAGGAGATCGCCCGGCGACATCACGTGCGAGATGCGGACCTCGTCGAGCCCGGCGTGCAGCTCGCGCAGCGCGTCCGCCGCCTCGGTGTCGGCGTCGTCGATCGGCCCGATGTGGTGCGTGTCGTAGATGATCTCTGGGGCCGACTCCGACCCGGTCAGCACCGCGATCTGGCGGCGCGGCGTGTCTGCGGGAAGGGTGTGCGCGGGGTCCGGCTTCACATGGAAGCGGGTCTGCCGCAGCGTCGCCATCACCTCGGGCGCCAGCCGGAGATCTTTCGCCTGCGCGTACTGGGACGCACCGGACGGGTCGCCCCGCAGGCAGAGCAGCCCCGCGTAGTCGCAGCGGTCGTCGCGGAAGCCGTCCTCGACGTGCCAGTCGAGCATTCCCCGGCTGCTCTGGCTGGTCTGGGTGAACTCCATCGTGGGCACCGGAACCATGTTCTGGACGAGCCGGCCCTTGTAGAGGCTGGAGTACGTGAAGGGCTCGCCGAACAGGCTCATCACGCCGGCCAGCAACAGCGCGGCCGTCTGCGCCGGGCCGGAAACCGGCGCGAACGGCGCTTCGACGGTCGGCGGAAGCGTGATGCCTTCTGGCAGAAAGCCGTGCAGGAGAAGCACGTCGCCGTTCGGGGCGTTGCGACGGTAGTCGACGATGCGGCGGCGCACGTCGGGCGGAAGGAGGGCCGGCACGGCGAGCGCGAGGTCGGCGATCTCGTCCGGGGCGAGTGTCTCGTAGTCCCGGTCGATCAACCGGCCGACCGCATTCCATAGCTCCTCGGCCTGGGCCGGCGACAGCGCGGTCTCCGACGTAGGCGACGTCGCAGTTTCATTGTCGGTAATCAATGCCAATCCCCCGTTTCAGCCTTCGTTCACTAACGCATAGATTTGAATTTATCACGGGTCTCGACTGGATTCAAGCACTGCAATCCGCACTGGACACCCGTTCCCACGTCGAAATCGTCCGACCGGGTCAGCCGATTATTTTTACATTCGCCGGCATGATTCCGGCTGTTCTCATCCGCATGGCGTTCACCGCAGTCCGCCCTGATCCGGCTCCCACCACAGCTCCCACATCACATCGGCCACTTCGGCGGCGTGCCGACCGAACATGACGTCCGAATGGTTGGTTCCGATATCGTGGACGTCCAGTCCGGCGGGGCAGAGCGATCGCCAGATGTCGGTGTTGGCGCTCCTTCCCTCCGCACCGGCGATCGTCACCAGGTGTGCCGGCTGCCGATAGATGGCCGGCACGAACGTGTCCGTCGCATCGCAGTTCCGATAGACGACATCGATGATCCGCTGCAGCTGATCCGACCCGTAACCCATCGGGAGAGTGCCGGCCTGTTCCGCGGCGTGCAGAAGCGTCGCGCACAGGGCGTCGGCCGGCAGGTCGACGAGTTCGTCGACGTCGATCTCGAGGGAGAGCACGACCTCGACCAGCGTTCGCAGGTTGGCCGTGGGGGGCGCCGGGCCGCCCGGCCGCTCGGGCACCAGGGCGTCGATGATCATCAGGCCCTTGGGCGGCGTGCCTCGGCCGTCCATCTGACACGCCATCTCGAACGCGACCAAACCCCCGAACGAGTAGCCGGCGAGAACAATCTCGCCCGGGTCGTACCTGTTCGTCAGCTCGTCGACGTAGTGCTCCGCCATTGCCGGAATCCCCCGGTGCGGCTCGCAGCGCGGGTCGAGTCCCATGGCCTGGAGACCGACGCACGGCACACTCTTGGGGACCGCGTCGACGAGGTCCCGATACCACGACAGATTCCCGCTCAACGGATGGACGCAGACCAGGACCGGCAGCCGGCTTCCCGGCCGGAAGTCCATGAGCGACCGCGGACTCACGTGGTGGCCGCCGCGGACGACCCGGGCCAGGTCCTCCACCGTCGCGTCGTTGAACAGCGTCTCGAAGGGCAGTTTCACGCCGAACTCGCGGTGGATCGCATCGAGCACCAGGACGGCCGAGAACGACGTCCCACCGACGTCGAAGAAGGCGTCGTCGATGGACAACCGGGAGATGTCGAGTGCGTTGCACCAGATGCGCCGCATCACGAGTTCGACGTTGTCCCGGGGTGGTCGCTCAGAACGCGTCGATTCCATCAAAAGATCGGCCCCCCGTCGCACACCATCCCGGCTTCCTCGAACTCTTCTCCGCGGACCGTTCTCCGCAATTCGCGATGGCCGACGCGAGGCGGCGTCATTCCGCAGAGGCGTCGCCGAAATTGGCGCCGCGAACGACTGTCTCGGCCGCCGGGACAGGTCCGGCCGAGCGTGTCGGCACAAGCTTGACGGGCCACCACATCGCTGTCAAGACATCGAATGTCCATCCACTGTGGTCGGTCAAACGGTGCACGCACCCGAGCTGGGCGATCATTAGAACTGGTATTTGCGCTGCTCAACGCGTTGCGGGTCGACTCCCAGGAGCGAGGGGGCGTTGCACCGCAGGACGGAAACCGGTTTACTGTGCGGCATGGGGGCATCGAAACTTTCCGCCACGCTCGTGCGACAGGTCGTTCCCCCACCCGGCGTCACCAGGCCGCTGGCCACATTGGCTCTTGTCTACTCGTGCGGTTCCGGTATATTCGCCGCCGGTAGTCCGATCTTCTTCACCCGAGTCGTCGGTCTGACACCGGTGGAGGTCGGGCTCGGCATATCGGTCGGCGCCGCCGTCTCGGTGCTCGCCTCGGTGCCGCTGGGTGTGCTGATGGACCGGGCCGGGGTCCGGCTTCTGTGGATCGCCAGTGCAATCCTCGAGGCTCTTGCCTTCGCGTCGTACCCGTTCGTTCGGGGCCTGGCCGGGTTCCTGATCGTGGTCGCGGTGCTGGCGGCGGTCCACTCGCTCAGCCGGGTGGCGGTCCAGGTCTACAGCCTTGCCGCGTTCCCGCCGGCCGAGCGCGTGCGCGCGCAGGCGTACCAGCGCACCGCGCTGAACGTCGGCTTCACTCTCGGCGGCGCGGCGGCCGGTCTCGCGATGGCCTTCGACACGGTCCTCGCGTACCAGACCATGGTGTGGGGCACCGCCGCGGTGGTCGGCCTGTGCATCATCGTTGTCGCCCGGCTGCCCCGGCTGGACGCCCCCGCCCCCGAGTCCGCCCTCGCCCGGAAGCGCGGGCGCTCCTTCCGCCTGCTGCGTGATCCGTCGGTGCTCTCCGTGAGCGGGCTGGCCGGCGCCCTGCACGCCAACGAGGCGATCCTGTCCCTTCTCCTGCCCCTGTGGATCATCAGCCGCACGGACGCCCCGACGCCGATGGTGGCAACGCTCTTCGTGCTGAACGCCGTCCTGGTCGTCGTCTTCCAGGTGCGAACCAGCCGCGGCGCGGAGACCGCCGGCGGTGCCGCCCGGGCGCTTCGACACGGCGGCCTGTTCACCGCGCTGGCGTGCCTGCTCTTCGGCGCGACCATCTGGACCGCGGACATCGCGACCATCGCGGTGCTCGTCGCCGGGACGGTCGCGTTGACCCTCGGCGAGATGACGAACGCGGTAGGCGCCTGGGGAACCGTCTCGGCGCTGTCGCCACCCGAGCGTCGCGGCGAGTACATCGGCGTGTTCGAGTTGGGCGACCGATTGCAGCGCCTCAGCGCCCCGGTCGCGTTCGTCGCGCTCGCCCTCGGAACCGGGGGCGGCGCCTGGGGATGGCTGGTGATCGCCGGTGTCTTCGTCGTGGCCGCATCCCTGATCGGCGTCACCGTTTCCTGGGCGGAGCGCCGAAGGCCCACGCCGCCGGACTCGACAGAGGATCGGGAGAACCCGACCCAGCTCACCGACGAGCACACCGCGGTCGGCGATCGCGGGCACGCTCCCGCCGCGAAGCCGGGCGTGCGGACGGGTGCCGCCACCAGACGTTCATGACCAAGGAGTTAGCCGTGATCGTCAAGGAACAGTTCGAGCGCGCGGCTGGCCGCCATCGCGACCGTGTCGCCCTCGTCTACGAGGACGAGTCCGTCACCTACGGGGCGCTCAACGAGCGCGCCAATCGGGTGGCGCACGTGCTGGCGGCCCGCGGCGTTGGGCCGGATGTCGTCGTCGGGGTGTGCCTGGACCGCGGGATCGATGCGATCGTGTCGCTGCTCGCGGTGTTGAAAGCGGGGGGCGCCTGCCTACCTCTGGACCCCGACTATCCCGCGGAGCGACTGGGCTTCATGCTCCGCGACGCGGACGCCGCGTGCGTGCTGGTCGGGCCCGGCGGCGACCGGCGGCTCGACAGCGTCGACGTCAGCCGAATCGAGCTGGACTGGGCCTCCGCCGCGCTGGTCGAGGCGGCGACGACCGATCCGGCGTCGGCACCCACCGAGTCCGACCGCGCCTACATCATCTACACGTCCGGTTCCACCGGAACCCCCAAAGGCGTCGAGATCGAGCACGGCGCGCTCGGCGACCTGGCCGCCAAGACCGCGCGACTGCTGGAGCTGTCTGTCGACGACGCACTGCTGCAGTTCGCCTCGATGTCGTTCGTCGCGTCGGTCGGCCAGATCTTCGCACCGCTGGTGAGCGGCGCCCGCGTCGTGCTGCGCGGGCGCCGGCTCCGCGGAGCATCGGCGCTGCGCGCCTACATCGTCGACAAGGGCGTGACCGTGCTGTGGCTGACGCCCTCGATGATCAAATACATGTCCCAGCCCGGGGACGGCTCGATCGCCGGGCTGGGCGCGCCGCTGCGCCTGTTGCGCAGCGGCGGAGAGGCCCTGACCCGTTCGCTGGTCGACAACTGGTTCGCCCAGGGCTCCATCCCGATCCTCAACGTCTACGGTCCGACCGAGGCGGTGCAGGACATCACGGCGAACCTGATCACCGGCCCGGTACCGACCGTCACGATGGGCCGTCCCATCTTCGAGGTGGAGGTGCTGATCACCGACGACGCGGGTGACCCGACGGACGGTGACGCGGGCGAGCTTCTCTTCACGACCCCGGGGATGGCCCGCGGGTATCTCGGGCAGGAGGCGCTCACCGCGGAGCGGTTCGTGTGGCGCGACACCGCTCACGGACGGCGCCGCTTCTACCGCACGGGCGACATCGTCCGGCGCCTTCCCGACGGCCAATTGGCCTACGTGGGCCGCGAGGACAGACAGGTGAAGATGCTCGGGAACCGGGTCGAGCTCGGCGAGATCGAGGAGCGCCTGACGCGGCACCCGGCCGTCGTCCACGCGGCGGTGGTGGTCGTGCCCTGGCTGGCCGATGAGCACCGCCTCGTCGCGTACTACGTCGCCGGACCCGACCACCGCAGCGGCGTCCCCGACCTCCAGCAGTGGTGTCTTCAGGCTCTTCCGAGCTACATGGTGCCTACGACCTACGTACCGATTCCGGAACTGCCGATCACCGCCAACGGCAAGCTCGACCGGAAGGCGCTGAGCGAGTTGGCCGCCAGCTGAGGCGTCCATCGCCTACGGAGACGACCGCCGAACGACATTTATCGATACTGCCAGCTCAGTAGAAGATCCTCATAGAGATAGTTACGCCTAACGAAACGGGGGCTCGACGGTGACACGGGACATGCTTTGGCGGCCGGCTATCGAGTACAACTTGGCTGAGCATTGCAATCTGCGGTGTGAGCATTGTGATCAGGCGTCGTGGATGTTGCCGGTGAAGTTCGCCGATCTGGAGTCGTTCCGCCGGGACATGACCGCGTTGGCGGCGGTGATGCGGGTGCGGGAGTTGAAGTTCGGCGGTGGCGAGCCGTTGCAGCATCCCGGAATTCTGGAGTTCCTGCGCGTCGCGCGGGAGATCGGGATCGCCGAGCGGATCGTGCTGCTGACCAACGGTACGTTGTTGCACAAGGCGCCCGAGGAGTTGTGGGGGCTGCTCGACGGGCTGTGGATCACGATCTATCCGGGGGTCCGGCACCGGTTCGACTGGGACTGGGTCCAGCAGAAAGCCGACGAGCACCGCATCTGGGTCTGGCGCAAGGAAACGCCGGAGTTCGCCCAACGGCTCCTGGTCGAGGAGATCCGCGACGACGAGTTCGTCAAGATGGTCTTCCAGAACTGCGACCTCGCGCACCTGGAAAGCTGCCACACCATTCACGAGGGCCGCTACTACATGTGTTCCCCGGCGGTGTGGACCCCGCAGCGGCTGGCCGCCCGCGGCATCACCTTCGACAACCGGGAAGCCGACGGTGTCGCACTGCACGACAACCCGGACCTGCACCACGACCTCGACGCGCTCATACGCCGCTCGGAACCCCTTGACGCCTGCCGCTACTGCCTGGGCTCCTGGGCCCGATCCACACCCAACCGGCAACTGTCCGGCAAGGCCCAGATCGAATTCCTAACCCGACCCCCCACCGACCTCGCCGACCTCATCGACCCCGAAATCATCGTCCCCCGCCCCTACACCCGACAGCAGCCGACCACATGACCACCACCCTCGCCCTCCACGGCGGTCAACCCGTACGTGATCGCGCCTGGCCCGATTGGCCGCTGTTCGACGACGCCACCGAGAAGGCCCTGATCGACTGCCTACGCTCGGGCCGGTGGGCGCTGAGCTGGCGCAGCGACGGCACCAGTTCTCTGGAACGCCGGTTCGCGCGGGCCTGGGCCGACTACAACGACGTCCCCTACGCCGTCAGCGTCGACCACGGGTCGAGCGCGCTCGTGCTCGCACTGGAGGCGCTCGACATCGGCCCCGGCGACGAGGTGGTCGTCCCGACGATGACCTGGGTGGCGCCGGCGACGGCGGTGCTGCGCGTCGGTGGGCTGCCGGTGCTCGCCGACGTCGACGGCGACACCGGGTGCATCACGCCCGAGTCGCTGCTCGCGGTGCTGTCCGAGCGCACCCGCGCGGTCATCGTCGTACACCTGAACTGCACGGTCGCCGACCTCGACGGCATCCTCGCGGTCGCCGAAGAGGCCGGGATCGAGGTCGTCGAGGACTGCGCGCAGGCGCACGGTGCCCGCTGGCGGGACCGCCCGGTCGGCGGATTCGGCGCCGTCGGGGCCTTCAGCTTCCAGAACGGCAAGGTGCTCACCGCCGGCGAGGGCGGCGCCGTCGTCACGTCCGACGAGGACCTCTACGTGCGGATGCAGCAGCTTCGCGCCGACTCCCGCCGATACCCGGACACACCGGTGACGGTCGGTGACGAGGAGTTGGTCAAGGCCGGGACCGCGATGGGCGCGAACTACTGCATGCCGGAGTTCTGCGCCGCCGTGCTGATCGACCGGCTCCCGCGGCTCGACGACGAGCACGAGCGGCGTGAGCGCGGCGCGACCGCGCTGGAGACCTCCCTGGCCGCGCTCGGGCCGTTCGCGCCGATCCCGCTTCCGGCCGGAGTCACCAAGCGGTCGATCTTCCGGTACGGCGTCCGCTTCACAGCGGGAACGTTCGGCGACGCGCCGATCGCCCGGGTCGCCGAGGCGCTTAACGCCGAGGGCGTGCCGCTGTTCGCACCGGACGCTCCTCTGCACCGCAGCGTGCTGTTCCGGCCGGAGACCAAGCGCCGGTTCGCGGCCGTCTGGTCCGAGGCCGGCCGGCGCCGGTCGATCGACCGCGACTTCCCCGGCGCCGAGCGATTCGCCGCCTCGACACTGCTGCTCCACCACGCCGCGCTGCTGGGACCGCCGGACCAGACCGACGACATCGCGGCGGCGCTCGACAAGGTCCGGCGGGGGCACCGCGAACTCTAACTCAGGCGCTCGCCCAGCCAGCGCGACATCGCGATGATCGTCAACGCCGGGTTCGCGGCCCCGAGCCGAGGAAACGTCCCCGGCCCCGCCACGTACACCCCCGGCAGTTCGACGACCTCGAGACCGCGCGAGACCTCCACCGGCCCACCGCCGATCGGGTGCGTACACGCCTCGTGCTCGAACGACCCGTACGGCACGTCGTACCGGCAGTAGGCGAGGGCCGCAGCCCCGGACACCGCCGCGAGCGCATCGTCGTGACCGGACCAGGGGGTGTCCGACGAGGTGTCGGGCGCGAGGTCGGTGACGGGCCCGCCGGCCAGTCGCTCCGCCCGCCGCCGGACCTCCACCCGAGCGGTCCTCAGGAGCGCGCGGTCGGCGTCCGAGACCCGCGCGCGGACGTGCGTGCGACCGGACGCCTCGACGGTCAGTTCGCTGTACGGAGCGGGCTGCTCGATGACGGCCTGGATCTGCACGAGTCGGTCGCCGCCGGGCAGCGGCGGCCGTTCGAGTACGAACACATTCGTGCCGATCTCTGGCACCTCGGCGAACCCGCTCCACAGCATCCGGTGGCGAAACGGCGCGATCGGCGGCCCGGGCGGCAGGCGGACGAAACCACCGACGCAGAAGTGGTCAGTGACGGTCGTCGCGAGATCGCGATCGAGGGAGGTCGCCAGCAGCCGCGCGTTGCCGATGGCCGAGGACGCGAGTACGCAGCTGTCGAAGCCGCGCCGCCGCTGCGTCCCGACGTCGACGGCCACGCCGTCCCGCTCCGGCGTGACCGCCCGCACCCGCCCGCGGGTGAACCGGATCCGCCCATCGGCGCCGAGTTCCAGCGCGCGGGCGAGCGGGCTGTACGCCTCGAACCGGCCGTGCGCGTCAAGGCGCGCCGCCTGCGGGACGGGCCGGAGCCCGCACGCCGCGAGTCCCGGATGCGACCCGGTCGCCGCCAGCTCGGGGAAGTCGGCGAGCAGGTCGGAGAGGACCGCCTCGTAAGACCCGTCGGCGCCCGCGAGGCGGCCGGACCATTCCGGATCCCAGTCCGCGAGGGCGGCCGGCTCCAAGCCGAGCAGCACCCCGTGCCAGCACAGAGACCGGCCGCCGAGACGCTCCGACAGGCCGCCGCCGGCGCCCCAGCCGTCGCTCGTCCACGGCTGGACCTTCTCGTCGCCAGCGTGCATCCCGGTGTCCCAGTCGACGTGCCGTGTGCGGGTCCGCGGCCCCGCCTCGAACACCTCCACCACCGCGCCGGATCCGGCAGCCGCGACCGCCGCTTCGAGGCCGGCGAGGCCGCCGCCGACGACGGCGATCCGGTGCGGCGCGTCAGGCATCGAGGACCACCGCGCTGGCCACTCGGAGGACCTGGGCACCGTCCACGCGCGATGTCGTCACCGGGTCCAGCGGCGTCGTGAGGCCGAGCAGGTGCTCGTTGCGCAGGGACGCCGGCCGCGAATGGTCCTGGGAGACTGTCGTGTCCGGGGGACCCGGCGAGTCGTCCGGCCACGCACCGACGACCAGTGCAGGAGCGTCCTGCGGGGTCAGCTCGCGCGCACCTGCCGTCACGACGCCCGGACCGTCGGCCAGGCACCGAGTCACCGCCGCCAACGCGGTCATGTCCCGGCGGAACGATTTCAGATCGGCGGACTTCACCGGCGACATCCACGACGCCTGATCGCAATGCGCACACCGCAGATTGCAATACTCAGCCAAGTGGTACTCATAGCCGCCGCCAAAGCGTTCCCGTGTCACGTCGAGCCCCCGTTTCGTTCGTCGCCACAGCCAACCGGCTGCGACCGTCGCGTGTGGACTCGCCTGACTACACGTGAGTACTGATCATAAGTTGGGCATCCCCTGCGCTCAACCCTGATCACATCGGCGCACGACGACAGATCACGTGACCGGCGTCGATCAGTCGCCCGCCCATTTCGCGCCGGCGGACCCCGCGCGAAAAGGTGGTCTGCGCGAGGGCGGCGCAGTGGACCGGGGCGGCAGGGGTCAGGATGCCGGCCCAGCCCGAGTGCCCGCGTCGAGCGCGTACGCGACCGGGAAAAGCTGATGAAGGAGAACGGCAGCACGAGCCCGAGCGCCGCCTTCAGCGCGAACGGGTAGATCGACAGTGGGAACCGGACCAGGTCCCTGGCGTGGTGCGCGGCGAACGCGAACAACGGCTCCGGGCTCTACAGCCAGAACGACACCGAGTTGACGGCCCGGTTGATCGACGCCTTGGTTGCGAACGAGTTCAGCATCAGTACGACGCCGAACACGATGCGACCCGGCGACAGCGGCGTGCGCCAGCGCCGTGCCGACCATCAGGCCACCGAGCAGGAGATCGCTCAGCCCGTTGATGCCGCCGCACGGACTGATGTACCTCCACCGGCCCGATCCGGCGACACGGCGCCGGCTGCAGGCGCAGCACGAGATCCGGCCGGACAACCGCGCAGGGATCACTGGAAATCGATGTGCCTGATAGGGTGAGCCACCGTGGCGCGTTGGGAGAATATCTACATTGCGGCGACGGCGGTCGACCTGCCGCCGGTGGTCACCGTCCCGGACGCCGTAGCCGACGGCCGCTATCCAGCGAAGCTCGCCGACCGCACGATGCAGCGGTCCGTCGCTGTGGCCCCGCCCGATGTGTCCCCCGGGGCCTACGCCGTCCGCGCGGCCCGATCGGCGCTCGCCGGATCGGGATACGACTTCGACGACGTCGGGCTGTTCGTGCACACCTCCGTCCTGGATCCGTCGCCGCGTATGTCCAATCCCGCGTCCTGGCTCGAACGCGAACTCGGCCAGGGCGGCTTCCGGGACCTGGCCCAGGTGATGCACGGGTGCGACGGCGTGATGAGCGGCATGCGGTGGGCAGCCGCGCACCTCACCGCCGACCACGAGCGCCCGGCCGCCCTGCTCACGGCGGCCGAGAGCTGGCAGCCGACCGAGGTCATCGACCGGTGGACGGCCGACCCGGACATCCCACTCGGCGACGGCGGAGCGGCTCTGGTGGTGTCCCGCGAGCGCGGGATCGCCCGGCTGCTCGCGACCGCGACCTACACGCAGCCAGCGCTCGAGGGGGCCCACCGCGGGCCTCGCGTGTTCGGTCACGGGGTGGGCCTCCCGGTCAAGCTGTCCGAGCGCTCCCGCGCCTTCTACGCGACGTCCGACATCACCCGTGACGACGCCTGGAAGATGCGCAGCGCCGGGATCACCGTGGTGATCGACCGCGTGCTGGCCTACGGCGGCGTCGAGCGCGAGCGGATAGCCCGGATCGTGCTGCCGTTCAACGGGCGGCACGTCCTCGAGGAGGACTACTTCCCTTACCTGGGCGGGATCGCACCAGCCCGCTCCAGCGAGGACCGAGGACGCGAGGTGGGCCATCTCGGCGGAGCGGACCCGATCGCCGCCCTCCACGTCGCGCTCGAATCCGGCGAGCTCTCGTCGGGCGACCTCGCCGTTGTCTACAGCGAGGGCGTCGGCATCGTCCAGTCCGCCGCGCTCGTCGAGATCGTCTGACCAGCCCTATGCCCGGCTCAGCTGGCGGGCCTCGCAAACCGGCCGGCTGAGCAGCGGGATCAGGCAGAACGCGGCGATCACTGCGGCGGTGACCATCGCGGTGCGCAGACCCCCGGCCGCGCCGACGAGGCCGAGGCCGGGCCGACCAGCGGGGTGTTCTGGGCGTCGCTGGGCGTTCGCGCTGCTGGTGGCGTTCGTGCTCACCACGCCGGTCAACCGGTGGCTGATCTCGCGCGGCAAGGGGCACGCCCTCGTACACGCCTACCACCACGCGCACTGACCGGCGGCCGGGCCGCCTCACCTCCTGGGCGGGCGGCCCGGGCACCGTCGCGGCACTCGCACCGCAGGGCCGGACGGCGCCGGTCCCCGAGCTGCCCGACGCCGGGCGCGGGCGACGGCGGGGGCGCGGCGCGGGTCAGAAGTAGTCGAGCAGCTGCGCCGCTCCCCCGGCGGCGAGCAGGTCCAGCGTCCGCGGGTCGGCGCCGGTGGCGTACAGCAGACCGGCGTCGGCGACGGACGCGGCGGTGCTGGCGCCGCTGTAGAGCAGGGCGAAGCCGCGGATGGTCAGGTGCAGGTCGGCGTCGCCGCTGATCCGGGTCAGCTCGGCCGACCCGTCGGCGACCGCCAGCCGCCAGGTGCCGGTGTTCCAGTCGGCGAGCGGATCGGTGAGGTGGAACTCGACGGTGCCGCGTACGTGGGCGGGCCAGCCGCGAGCGGCGACGGCGCGGATGACGTCCACCGGTCGGTGCATCCACGGCTGCGACTCGTGTTCGCGGGCGGCTTCCAGCGGCAGCTGGGCGCTGACGGCGTCACCGTCGAGCAGGCAGAGCCGCACCTTCGGGGCGACGCTGTGCCAGCTCGCCAGGACGCCCACGAGTTCCCGGGCGGCGTCGGCGGTGGTGGCGAAGACGTCCTCGACGGTGAGCACGGCGTCGTCGCCGTAGCCGCGACCACGGTCCCAGGCGGCGTAGCCGACGAGGCGACCGTCCTCCTCGACCAGGGTGAGGCCGTCGAAGGGCAGGGTGTCGGCGCTGGTGTGCGCGTCGAACAGGGCGCCGCGTCGGGTGAGCAGCCCGCGCCGGTCCCGGGCGAGTCGTTCGTAGAGGGCGGCGACGGCGGGCAGGTCGGCGGGCGTACCGGCGCGGACGCTCAGGTGCGCGGCCGGGCGGTGCCGGGGCAGCGCCACGGTGGGCAGGTCGACGGTGCGCATCACCCCGGCGACGTCCCAGCCGCAGGCGCGGTAGGGGGCGGTGACGGTCGGAAACAGGGCGCTGACGGCGGCGCCCCGGTCGTGGGCGCCGCGCAGCAGGCCGGTGAGCAGCGCACGGGCCACGCCCCGGCCGCGGGCCTCGGGGGCAACGGCGACCCCGGCGACGTCGGCGGCGGGCACCGCGCGCCCGGACCACCACTGCTCGTGGTGCAGGTCGACGGCCCTGCCGAGGATCCGGCCGGTGGCGTCGAACGCGCCGTAGCGGGTCAGGCCGGGCAGCGCGACGGTGACCTGCGGTGGCGGCTGCGGGTCGAAGCCGAAGGCGTGCCGGCCCAGCTGCCAGGCGTCGGTGAGGTTGTCGAGGGTGAGCTCACGCACGTGCGCGGTGGCGGACATCGGGCCACCATAGTCGCGCCTGATCGGGCCGGTGCAGCGATTTTCGTCGGACAGCCCGCGGGGCCGGTGCGGCCCCCTCGCCCGGCCCCGCGTCCCGCAATCCCGCAGATATCAGTGCTGCGGGATGTTCAATACCTTGGGTCAGGCTGTCGCCATCTGGCGGACGTGTCTGCCCTCGGCGAACTCCTCCACCATCTTGGCGCAGAAGGCCGGAAGGTCGCTGGGGCTGCGGCTGGTGACCAGGCCGTTGTCAACCTGTACCTGCTGGTCCACCCAGGTCCCGCCCGCGTTGCGGATGTCGGTGCGCAGGCTGGGAAACGAGGTGACGGTCCGCCCGTTGACCATCCCGGTTTCGACCAACGACCAGGGGCCGTGGCAGATCGCCGCCACCGGCTTCTGTTGCTCAAAGAACGCCCGAACGAAGTCCATCGCCTGCGGGTTCATCCGGAGCCGGTCGGGATTGACCGTCCCGCCCGGCAGCAGCAGGGCGTCGTAGTCGGCCGTGTTGGCCTCGTTCACGGTCCGGTCCACCCGATAGCGGTTGGCCGGGTTGATGTCCTGGTTCATTGACTGGATCTCGCCGGAATTCAATGAGATCAGGTGGACCTCGGCCCCCGCCTGCTCCGCGGCGGCCCGGGACTGCGTGTACTCCACGTCCTCGACCCCGTCGGCGGCGAGGCAAGCGACTCGCTTGCCGGTCAGTGGCTGCTGGCTCTGCGCCATTTCTGCGGCCTTCCCTTCGCGGCACCGCCCCCTCGGCGGTGCATCGATCGCTCGCGGTCGCCTTCCCGGTGACGGCACCGGGAAACCGGCCACCGAACGCCACCGGTGGGCGGACAATCCGCTATACGCCCACCGCTCACAGAGAGCCTGCGCGCAGGAAGGTCGCGCTACGAGACTGCTTCCTGTCGCAGCGGGTAACGCACTCGACCACTGGTACCCAGGCTCCCGAAAGGCCGCCATGACCCTCGCTGCCGCCGCGATCGAGCTACCGTCCGGCCAGACCATGCCCGTGCTCGGCCAGGGAACCTGGTACCTGGGCGAGCGCCCCGGAAGGCGGCAAGACGAGATAGCCGCCCTACGCGCGGGGCTCGACCTGGGCATGACCATGATCGACACCGCCGAGATGTACGGTGACGGCGCCTCCGAGGAACTCGTCGCAGAGGTGATCATCGGACGACGAGCCGACGTCTTCCTGGTCGACAAGGTGCTGCCGTCCAACGCCAGCCGACGGGGAACCGTGCAGGCCTGTCGCCGCAGCCTGCAACGACTCGGCGTCGACCACATCGACCTCTACCTCCTGCACTGGCGCGGCACACATCCACTCGCGGAGACGATCGAGGCGTTCGCCGAACTCGTCGACGCCGGTGACATCGGGCAGTGGGGCGTGAGCAACTTTGATCTTTCCGACATGACGGATCTACTCGAGGCGGGCGGGAACTCCTGCGCGACCAACCAGATCCTGTACAACCTCACCCGCCGGGGTCCCGAGTACGACCTGCTGCCGTGGCTACGCGAGCACCGAATCCCGGTGATGGCGTACTCGCCGATCGAGCAGGGCAGACTGCTCGGCCATCCTCAGGTCGCGGAGGTCGCCGCCCGGCACGGGGCCACGCCCGCTCAGGTGGCGCTGGCCTGGCTACTGCGGCAGGAGAGGGTTGCGGCCATCCCTCGATCGTCCAACGCGGAACACACCCGGGAGAACGCGGAAGCTCGCGACCTGCAGTTGAGCGAGGAGGACGTGGCGGCACTCGATACGGCGTTTCCGCCGCCGGCCGGCCCGCAACCGCTGGAGATGTTGTAGCGTCGCGGATCGGTTTGGCGGACGGCGTCTACGTCCGCGCGTCCGCTCGGCGGTGGGCGAAAGAAGCTTGCGGCGGTCGGCGGCGTGCAGCTGCCGATCGCGAGACATCCGGAGTCGAGCCGGGCACCGACCGGCCCGGTCAGGTGCCGACCCGGCGGGGCTGGAGCTGTCCCGTCCCCGGCCCGGTCAACTGCCAGAACTCCTGGGGCAGCTGGTCGACCAAGTCTCCGTACTCCTTCGCGCTGGCCGACTCACGAAGGGTGTCCAGCACCGCCCGTGCTGCGTCGGTGGCCACCTGGCGATCCACCCCGGCCCGTGACTGCACCCGTTGGAAGAATTCGGCGAGCCCGAACCGTTCCGGATCTTCAGTGGGCCTGTCCACCAGCCCTCGCAGCTCCTCAGGGAGCTGAGAGGCGAGGTCCCTCGCCTGGCCGCCGGTGATCCGTTCTGCCAACGTCTCGAGCGTGGCCCGGGTGATCGGTTCCGCCTGCCCCGGCGGAACCTTCGGTCGCGCTGCCACGGACTGGATGAACTCGGTGTAGTTCACCTGGAATCCCCTCTCGAACCTGATTGCGGCGGGTACCCGCGCCCGCCGGGGTGAAACGGCGGTCCGCCCACCCTCAGCCGGATGGTGGCGGAGGGCGGTGGCTGATCCGGCGGGTCACCCGGAACTGGTACAGGCCGGCGCTGGTGACGGCGTAGAAGGCGGGCAGGAGGAGGAAGATGGCGAGGCCGACCAGCGGCGTCACCAGGTAGCCGAGCACTCCCGCGAGGGCGTACAGGAGGACTCCGGCGAGGGCCCGGATCCGTTCGACGCGGAAGAACTCGTGCTTGACCTGTTCCTTCAGCAGGTCGGGGTGCCGGGCCAGGTAGTGGTAGAACGCCAGCCACGTCGCGCACAGCCACGCGCCGATCAGCGCGTAGAAGGCGATGGCCACACGCTGGTCCGCGTTGTCGTGTTCCTGCAGGGCGTGCGACACGACGATTGTCGGGAACGGCAGCAGCGCCGTGGTGAACAGCACCAACAGGTTCATCCAGTGCAGGCCGCGATCAGTCTGCTGGATGCGGTTGAATGCCGCCTTGTGGTTGAGCCAGACGACGGCCACGTAGGAGTAGGACGCGAGATACGCGACGTAAGCCGGCCACTGGCTGAGCAGGCCGGACAGGAGGCGGCCGGGCGGGACGTCCGGCACCCGGAGGTCCAGGACCAGCAGCGTGATGATGATGGCGAAGATGGCGTCGCTGAACGCCACGGCACGGCTGGTGTCCGACCGGGTGCCGAGCTCCGTTTCTGGGGCGCTCACCGAGCGTGCCTACCCAGGGTTGTCCGCGGCAAACACCCAGGCCCCCGCCGGCCGCAATGCGAATCAGTGTGACCGGCGCCTCCCGACAGGCGCCGCATCCGGCGACCGCGCACGCCGCGGTCGCCGGATGCGGGTGGTCGTCAGGGCTTGAGGACGACCTTCTCGCAGTGGTCCTTTTTGTTCTTGAAGATGTCGAAGCCGCGTTCCGCCTCGTCGAGCGGCAGGGTGTGGGTGATGATCCGGGTCGGATCGATCTCGCCGCGTTCGATGCGCTGCAGCAGCGGCTTCATGTAGCGCTGTACGTGGCATTGCCCGGTACGCAGGGTCAGCGCTCGGTTCATCCACGCGCCGGAGGGGAACTTGTCCAGGAAACCGCCGTACACGCCGATCACCGACACGATGCCACCACTGCGGCACGACATGATCGCCTGCCGCAGCGCGTGCGGGCGCTCGGTCTCCAAGCGGACCGCCTGCTTGACCCGGTCGTAGGCGTGGACGTGTGCACTGCCGTGGGTGGCCTCCTGGCCGACCGCGTCGATGCACTTGTCCGGTCCCCGCCCACCGGTCAGTTCCAGCAGCCGGGACCGCACGTCCACCTCCTCGAAATTGATCGTCGTGTAGCCCGCCCGTTCCGCCATCTGCAGCCGGTACGGCTCCTTGTCGATGGCGATGACCTTCGTGGCGCCGAGCACCCGGGCGCTGTCCATGGCGAACTGGCCGACCGGGCCGGCGCCCCACACCGCCACCACGTCGGTGGGCTGGATGTCACACAGGTCCGCACCCATGTAGCCGGTGGGCAGGATGTCGGAGAGGAACAGCACCTGCTCGTCGGTCAGATCGGACTCGATCTTCAACGGACCGACGTCGGCGAACGGCACCCGCGCGTACTGCGCCTGACCGCCCGCGAAGCCGCCCGTCAGGTGTGAATAGCCGAAGATGCCGGCCACCGGATGACCGAACATCTTCTCCGCGATCCCGGCGTTGGGGTTGGAGTTCTCGCAGCAGGAGTACAGCTCGGCGGCGCAGGCACCGCAGTTACCGCAGGCGATGGGGAACGGTACGACGACCCGGTCGCCGACCCGTAGCTTGTCGGCGGGCACTCCTGAGCCAACCTCGATCACCTCGCCCATGAACTCGTGGCCGATGACGTCGCCGTCCTGCATCGTCGGCACATACCCGTCGATCAGGTGCAGGTCCGAGCCGCAGATCGCGGTGGACGTGATCCGTACGATGGCATCGCGCTTGTTGAGGATCTTCGGGTCCGGTACGTCACGGACCTTGACCTTGTTGCGGCCCACCCAGGTGTTCGCCCTCACGCGTCCGCTCCCTTCGCGAGTTCGGAAGCCGACAGCGGTTGCGCCGGACGCTGCGGGAACTCCTTGCGGGCCCGCTTGCCCCACGGGGCGCCGTCGGAGCGGACCACCTCGCCGGTCTCCAGCACCTGCTTGAGCCGGCGCAGATCGTCGTCGAGCTGCTGGTGCGGTTCCTCGCCGAAGTACTTGGCGACCGCCTTGCCCACCGCGCCGCCCGGGATGTCGTAGGTCAGGACGACGTGCACCTCGGTGCTCACACCGTCCGGGGCGGGCATGAACCGAACCGTGCCGGCGTTCGGCACGTCGGCGTTGCCGGTCGACCGCCACGCGATCTTCTCGCCGGCCGCCTCGTCGATGATCTGGGCGTCCCACTCGACGTTCTTGCCGAACGGAGCGCTGGCGGACCAGTGGCTCGTACGGTCACCCGTGGCGCGGACCTCCTGGAGATGAGCCATGAACGTCGGGAGGTTGCCCAGATCGCGCCAGAACGCGTAGACCTCCGACGGGGGCTTGCGAACGGTTGTCGTGGCTGTCAACTCCATGGGCCCTCCTCTGCGTGCGCCCCGTACCGCCGGCGCGGAGCCGATCCCCTTCGCCCGGGTGGCTTGCACGGCGGTCAGTACATCCAGCACCGTGATCCCGAGGACGGCGCCAGTGACACCAAGGAGCCGCCGCCGGCCGCTCCCGCACCGGTGCGCGAGGGCTACTCCGAGCGAGGTCAGATCCATCGCGTCGCCCACGACACGGGTCCACGTCCAGGCGCCCTTGCGCCGGCTCGCCAGGAGCCCGGCCGCGTGTACCAGCTCCCGCGCCCCGACGAGCGGCACCACCGCCCGCGACGTCGGGGAGTCGTCGACGCCGCTGATCCGGCGCACCGTGTCCGGCGCCGCCAGCTGTGCCACGCCCAGACCGAGACTCATCCAGCCGAGCCCGCGCCCCCGCCGCTGCACCTCCTCCTGCCTGGCCTTCGCTTCCTCTCGGACTGCCAGTCGAGTCACGGGTAGCCTCCGTATCCGATCGCACCTGGCCGAGCATCCCGGTCCATGGCGAGCCGGGGCGGCGAACTAGTGGAGTCGGCATACCCGTCGCAGACCACCTGAACCCCGCCGATCGATGGCTGATGCAGACTGCACGGCAGGTCCGGCGGCTCAGAGGACGTCCGGATGAGCCCACCGTCACTGCAATCGGCTGGCGAAACGCCGGCCGACCAGGAGCCGACTGCCGCCCACGGTGCGGCTACCCGTCCCTCTCGTCCCGCCAGCCGCCGGGTTCGGGATGGTACCCGTAAGCGGCGGCCCGCACCGTTTCCTCGTCTTCCAGCCCGGAGCCGATGGCGCCACCGACGGTGGCCAGCGAACTGGTGATCCAGGCGAGCGTCAGGTAGTCGGTGACATCGACCGGCCGCTGCAGGGTCTGCTCCAGCACCGATGTGTCGATCAGCAGCGCCGCGACGAGCACCGTTCCAGCGAACAGGACCAGGTAGGACACGGCCGTGGCCAGGGTGAGGGTGAGGATCGTACCCAGGTTGAACAGCCGGGCCAGCTCAGGCGGTGTCTCGCGGTCTGGTTTCTCCCACAGGCCGTGGGCGACGATCAGCCAGGCCACCAGCGCGGTCAGGCCGAGTGCCATGATCACGGTGAGGCGGAGTCCGCCGAGCGCATCCCCCATCTGCCAGACGGTGTCCGTGGTGAGCGCGAACGCGGTGGCGCCAAAGGCGCCGACGAGCAGCTTGGACAGGCCCAGCAGAGCCCGTCCCGGTCGGTTGGCGCGGACCATGCCGGCCAACAGCCGCACCCGGCCGATGAGCGGCGAAGCCACGTATCCCAGTTCCCCGGCCTTGCCGACCACCTGGTGGATGGCCGCAACCCGGCTTGCCATCTCGGCCGGCGCCCAGTCGGCCGGCGGCACCCGTTGGTCGGAGGCGTCGGTGAGCAGTCGGCTCACCAGTTCCGGAACGGCCGCGCGGGCTGCTCGCAGCTGCTGTAGTCCCAGCGCGGGCAGGGACACCATCGCGACCCGGCGCCGGCCGGAGGTCTGCGCGACGAGCGGCCCGCCCTCGGTGTGCAGCGGCAGGTCGGTCAGGCAGATTGCGACGTCCCACCGGTCGCCGGTGCGCCGTTCGGCCACGTCGTCGAGCAGCGCCTCAACGCCACCGTCGCGGCGCGGCGCCACCTCACCCCAGCCTTCCCGAACGGTCCACCGCACGTCCGCGTCCACCCGCTCGGCGAGCCGGTCGGCCAGCTCGGCGGTGAGCCGCGCGGCCACCCGGGCCGGGTAGTCCGGCGGGGTCGCCACCAGTCCGACGACGATCTCCGGGCGGTGCCGTTCGCTGTGGGTCATCGGTGTTCCTAACGGGTAGCTGGGCTCGCCGCCCACCGGCACCAACCTGTTCGTCGTGAGCCCCTCCGACCGTTGTCATGGTGCTCCCTCTCGGTGCCGGCACGGAGGTCTTTCGCCACGCCGGTCGGCGCGGCGGCCACGAAGAAGGTGCCGACCAGCCCGACGGAATCAGCCACCACACCGCAGGCGAAGGCGCCGACCACTGCTCACTCCCTGGATGACGTGATAGAGGGCCTGGCCCCGGGCGCACACAGCCATGAACGACCCGGTGGCGCAGCTTTGCCCGTCGTTGGCTCGTCGTGAGCGCGCGGGCACGGGTGGGAGCAGGTGGTCAACTTCTTGCCCCGCGCTTTCAGGCGCAGCTGATCCGCCGTCTCCTCGGCCGCACCGGTGAGCCGTTTGATGCTTCGGCACACGGGTAGACCGCGACCCGGTCCGAGGGGGTGGGCCGAGGATCGGAGCCACCTAGCGATGATGGGCTCCATCCGGTCCGCATGCGAGGCGAGGCCCGAGGAGTGCGGGATGGCCGAACCGGAGAGCCGGGGCACGGGCGCACGGGAGTCGCCCGCGCAACCGCGCGAGCAGGTCGATCGCCAGCGCGACGCCGAGGAGGGCGCGGGAGTGTCCGGTCGGGGCCAGAACCTCGGTCCCGCCGGCGGTCCAACAGGTGCCGAGCGGCCAGGCGAAAGCTCTGCCGCCCAGCAGCGCGGTGAGCACGACCTTCCCCAGCCGACTGGCGGGCACAGCAGCAAGACGATGTCCGACCCGGACGTCGTCCTCCAGATCCCGCAGGCCAAGGTCGAACAGATCTACGTCGAGGTCGACGACCTGGAGGCCTCCGTCTCACTGCGAGCCCGACTGGGTAGCCTGCTCCAGCTCGACGTGGGCGTTCAGGCGCAGCTCGGCACGGTGAAGATCGACATCAAGGGCGTTGAGGCCGAGGCGATGCTGGAGGTTCGGCTCGAAGAGCTCCGCGGCATTCTCGACAGCGCCCTCCGCACCATCGAGCGCAACCCCCAGATCATCGAGTCGCTGGTCAAGACGGTGGACACCGCCGTGAACCAGGTCGGGCAGACAGCTCAACAGGCGCTCGGGCCGCAGGGGCCGCTGGCGCGGACGCTCGACCACGTCGGGCAGACGGCGCAGGAGGCGCTGGGGCCCAACGGGCCGCTGTCGCAGACGCTGCAGCAGACCACCCAGCAGGTCGGCCAACAGCTCGGACAGACCACCCAGCAACTGGCTCAGAACAGCGGGGCGGTGGCTGGCGGCGGTGGGGGTCTGGGCGGCGTGCTGGGCGGATCTCCAGCCCGAACGGCGTGGCAACGGATGAAGAAGGTCGTCAACAACAGCCAGCCACTGAGGCAGGTCACTGCGCGGCTGGTAGGACCACAGGGGCAACAGCGGCAGGGCTGACCGGCGTCCACTCCCCGACCACCACGATCACCAGTCGAGCCCTAGGACCCGGAAACACAAACGGTGCGGGCAAGTGTAGATCTTGCCACGCACCGCTGGGATCTTCTGGTGTCCGAGGGGGGACTTGAACCCCCACGCCCTATACGGGCACTAGCACCTCAAGCTAGCGCGTCTGCCATTCCGCCACCCGGACCTGCTCGTCCAGCCTACCCTGTCGACCGAGGTGATCTTCTCACCGGTTCGGCCGCCCCGGTGGGCCGCACGGGGCATTACTGTACACGGCCCAGGTGGATCATGCACATCGCCATCACGCCGCCGCGTATCCCCAGGTCAGCCGGCCGGGCTGGCGCCCCGACACGGCGGCCGAGACCGGATGCTGGGGGGTGGGTAGCGAGGAACCGGCGATTCCGGGCAGCATTGCTCACGTGTCCCACCCCTCCCCCCTGACCGCCGCTCAACACCAGGCCCTCGCGCTGCGCTCCGCCGGTGACCTGGCGACCGCCCGCCGCCTGCTCGCCGACGCGATCGCGGCGGCCCGACCGGCCTACGGTGAGGACCACCCCGACGTACTCGCCACCGGCCACCTGCTGGCAAGACTGCACCGCGAGGCCGACGACCCCGCCGCCGCCCGGCGGGTCCTCGAAGAGGCGTACGCGGCCGGCGAGCGCCGCCGCACCGACAGCGACCCGCTGATGCTCGCGCTCAGCTTCGACCTGGCCGGCGTGGCGGAGGAACTCGGCAACCGGCACGAGGCCCGCCGCAACTACACCCGCGTGGCCACCGCCGGGCCCGCCGTGCTCGGTCCGGACCACCCCGCGGTACGCGCAGCCCGCCACTACCTCGGCGGCTCCGCCGCCGCTCCCGTAGCGCCCGGCCCCCACCCCGGCGGCTCCGGCGCCGCTGCCGGCCCCCAGCCCGAACCGGGGGCGCTGTCCGGGCCGACCATGTCGCTGCCGGCGGTGCAGCAGCCGTACCCGTCGCAGCCCGCCCCGCCCGGCGCCGGTGCTCCCGCCGCAGTCCCGCCGATGCCTGCTGCGGTCCCCCCGGCCCCCACCGCCGTCTCGCCGGTGCCCGGTGCCGTCCCCCCGGTGCCCGGTGCCGTCCCGCCGGTGCCCGGTGCCGTCCCGCCGGTGCCCGGCGCCGAATGGGCGCCCCCGCCAGGGCCGGCCCGACCGGCCCCCTGGGCACCGCCCGCTCCCGGCCCGGCGACCCACCTACCGCCCCCGCCACCCGTGCCGGTCAGCGCCACCCCCGTCTCGGCGCCGCTGCCGCCGCCTCCGGCCGTCACCGCGCCGACGTCCGCTCCCCCAACCCAGCCGTTCGGGCCGGGCGGGCCGGGTGCGCCGGTCGGCGGGCCGCATGCTGGCTGGGCGCCGCCAGCGGAGGCGACGACCCGGTTCCCCCATCCGCCTGCCGCCGACCCCACCGAAGCGCCCCGGCCCGCCGCCGCGCCGCCAGCGCCCGAGGGGCCGCCGGGCACGGGCGTGCCACCCGCGCCCGGGGTTGCCCCCGCCACGGCCGTGTCGCCGCAGCCCGGGGTTACGTCGGTCACGCCGGCACCCGGAATTTCGCCCGTGGCGCCGGTGCCGCCCGCGCCGGGGATTGCGCCGGTCACCGCCGTACCGCCAGCGCCCGGGGTAACGCCGGTCGCTTCTCGACCTCCGGTGGTCCCGGCGTCGACCCCCAATCCCGCCCCGGTGACGCCGGCTTCGCCTACCGCACACCCCATGCCGCACGCGCCCAGCTCCGCGCCGCCCGCCGCGCCGTCGATCCCGTTGCCGCCGGCGCCGGTCATCCCGCCTCCGGTCCGACCCGTGTCGACGCCGCCCGCGCCCGCCCCGGGGCCGGCCGCGCCGAACTCCGCGCCCGGACCGATGGTTCCACCGACCCCGGCGACCGTGCCGCCGGCGCCGAGGATCCCGGCCCCGACCTCAGCTCCGCCCGGGTCCGGCGTGCTTCCTCCGCCACCGCCCATCCCGGTCTCCGCCCCGCCGTCGTCCGGTGCTCCGACCGCGGAACCCACCTCGGCCCCACCAGCAGCCGGACCCGCGACGGCCGTCCCACCACACCGGACGCCCGTGTCCCCCGCTCAGGACGTGCCGGATTCCGGAGTGGGCGAACGCGGCGGCGCCCCCGCAGCCCCCGCGCCGGGATGGGACAAGCCGACCATCCAGGTGCAGCAGATCGGCCCGCTGCTCCGGGAGGAGGCCGAGCGGATCGCTGCCTCGTCGTCGCCGGGTGCCGGCACCCCCGCTCAGGTGAGCAGCCCGCCCGCGAGCGCGCCCCCGCCGAGCAACTCGCTCGTGAGCGCACCCCCCGTCAATGCGCCGCCGGTCAGCGCACCTCCGGTCAGCGCACCGCCAGTCAGCGCACCGCCAGTCAGCGCGCCGCCCGTCAGCGCGACGCCCGTCAACCCGCCGCCTGTCAGTGGATCACCCGTCAGCGCGCCCGTCAGCGGACCATCCGTCAGCACACCGGCGGTCAGCGGACCGCACCCCAGTGGCCTGGCGTTTCCGACGCAACAGGGCGACGGCGCGAGCCACCCGTCCACGGCCGCCAGTAGGCCGGCCGTGCCTCCGCAGCCGGACAACGCCGCGCCCTTCCCGCCCCCGCCCGCCAGCGGCCCGGCCTTCCCCGCGCCGCATGGCCACGGAGGGCTCCTGCCACCGCAACCCGTCAGCGGCCCGCCCGGCCAGCCCGTCAGCGGCCCGCCGGGTTACCCCGTCAGCAGCCCGCCCGCTCATCCGGTCAGTGGCCCGCCCGGGTACCCGGTGAGCGGGCCGCCGACGACCGGCTACCCGCCGCCGGTGAGCGGCCCGCCTGCCGCGGCGCCGGTCAGCGCCTCGCCGGTGCCGCCCTGGGGGATGACCGCACCGCCGTGGAGCAGCGCTGCGCCGCCGCAGCCGCTCGACCGGCCCGCCGACCCGCGTCCCGAGCCGGTGGTGGACGCACCCGTGGCGGCGGATCCGGAGCCGGTCCCGGAGGTCGAGGACGGGGCGGACCGGCCGCTGCCGGTATACGACGCGTTGCTGGAGTTCCCGGAGTCGACGCGGCCGGACCCCGAGCCGTACCCGGGTCAGGGGGCCTGGCCGGCGGTGCCGCCGGCGTTCCACCAGCCGGCCGCGTACCCGGTGGCGGAGGAGCCGGAGCCGCGCGGCCGCAACCGGACGGTGGTGGCGGTGGTGGCCGGTGCCGTGGTCGTCGCGGTGGCCGCGGCCGTCGGCGTGGGCGCGGTGCTGCTCAACCGCGACCCGGCGCCGCCGCCCGGGCCGGCGCCGACCGCGGCGAAGCCGAAGGTGAGCGGTCCGCCGCCGGGCGACCTGCGGTTGCAGGACGACACCACCACGATCACGGTCACCTGGACGGACCCGACGGGCGGCGGGGTGCCGTTCGTGGTGGCCGGCGGGCGGGCCGGGCAGAAGCTGGGCGTGATGGCCACTGTGGACGCGGGGCAGACCCGCTACACGGTGAACGGGTTGAGCCCGAAGCTGGACTACTGCTTCACGGTGCTGGCCGTCTACTCGACGGACACGTACGCCACCTCGGGTCAGGTGTGCACCGACCGGGAGGGCGGCACGACGCCCAACTGACCGGCCACGAGCGACACGCTCGGTGTCCACAGGGGGACGGTGCGGGTTCCACCGGCACCGAGCGGCCCCTATGATGGCTCCCGGCTCTGGGGAGGGTCGACCGCACGCGCCGCCCTCCCCCACCGACGCGGGGAGGCAGCCGGCAGTGACCACCATCGAGGACGTCACGAGCACCGGGCCGGAGACGGCCCGCCCCCGGTCCCGGATGCGGGGCGGGCTGGTGACCATCGGCACGGTGGCAGCGCTGCTGGCCGCCATGGGGTTGACCGTGCTCGGGCTGGGCGCCGCCGACAACGCGGTGGCCAACTACGACGCCTCCTCCTGGTTGTGGAGCACGAGCCGCAGCGAGCTGGCCCGGGTCAACGGGGTCACCGCCCGGGTGGACACCCGGATGGAGGTGCCCGGCGGGCGGCGGCACCAGATGCAGGTCGCGCAGACCGACCGGCTGCTGATCCTGCGCGACCTGAACACCGGTCAGGTCAGCTCGCTGGACCTGGCCACCCTCCAGATCACCGCGACCACGCCGACCGCGCCGGGTCTCGGCGTGAGCGTCGCGCTGCACGAGGACGCGGCGTTCGTCGTGGACGCGGTGCAGGGCATCGTCCGGCAGTTGGACCCGCGGTCGCTGACCCCGGTGGGCGAGCCGGTGCGCTACCCGCCGGGCATCACCGGTGGGGCGTTCGACGGCGCCGGCAAGCTGTGGGTCGCGGTGCCGAGCGAGGGCACCGTCTCGGCGGTCACGGCGGCCGAGCTGCCCGCCACGCCGGGCGCCGCGCCGCCGGCCGGGCTCAGCCCGAAGCGGGTGGAGACGTACGAGGTCGCGGAGCCCGCGCACGAGCTGGTGGTGTCCACGCTGGACGAGGGGGTCGCGGTGCTCGACCGCACCTCGACCTCGCTGGTCACGGTGCGGGCCGGCCGGACGGTGCGGGCCGACCTGACGACGACCGCTCCGGGGAGCCTGCCGGCGCGCACCAGCGGGCCGCAGGTGCCGGTCACGGTGGCCGGTGAGCGGAAGGTGCACGTGGTCCGCGACAGCGCCGAGGTGCAGCGGTTCACGGTGCCGGGTGCGGGTGAGCGGCTGAGCCCGGCGGTGGCCTGGGCGGGCCGGTTCTACTGCGCCGACGAGAACACCGGCACGGTCTACTCGTTCGACGCGAACGGGCAGCTCGTGGACACCATCAAGGGCTCCGGCCGGCCGGGGCCGATGGAGCTGGAGGTCCGCGAGAACCACCTGTTCATCAACCCGCCGAACTCGTCCACGGCGCAGGTGGTGGACGACCGGAACCAGGTGCGCGAGGTCAACAAGTACGCCAACGACGTGCTCGGGGGCGACCCGCCTCCGGTTGCCCCGCCGCCGCCCCCGCCGAAGAAGCCGAAGGTGGGCAAGCCGGGCGCGCCGCGCGCGGTGACCGCCGCCGCGGGGAACGCGTCGGCGCGGGTGAGCTGGCAGGCGGCCGCGTCCAACGGCGCCGAGATCACCCGGTACGTGGTGGAGGGCGCCGGCCAGCGCCACGAGGTGGGTGCGAACCAGCGTGCCCTGGAGATCACCGGGTTGACCAACGGCGAGACGTACACGTTCGCGGTGCACGCGGTGAACGCCAAGGGCGACGGGCCGGCGCGGAGGAGCAACCCGGTGACGCCGACCGCCGCCGTGCCGGACCCGCCGGCCAGCGTGACGGCGGAGGCCCGGCCGGACGGCACGGTGCTGGTGACGTGGCCGGCGGCAAACGGCCAGGGCAACACCGTCACGAAGTACGCGGTGACGGCCAGCTCGGCGGGCGCGACCGCCCCGGCGGGCGAGTCGCCGAAGACCGAGCTGGTCATCCCGGCGGGTCAGTTGGAGTACGGCACGCAGTACGCGTTCACGGTGATCGCGGTGAGCGACAAGGGCGCCGGGTCGAAGGCGTCGCCGGTGAGCAACACGGTGGTGCCGTTCACCGTGCCGAAGGCGCCCACCGAGCTGCGCGCGTCCACGGTGGCCGAGCAGCCGGGCACCATCGCGGTGCAGTGGGCGCCGGCCGTGGACAACGGCCGTCCGGTGACGAAGTACGTGGTGGAGGCCGCCGGGAAGACCACCGAGGTGACCGACGTGCAGACCACCATCGGCGGGCTGGGTGACGGGCAGAACGTCACGGTGAAGGTGAAGGCGGTCAACGAGGCCGGTCCGGGCGCGGAGGCCAGCACCACGGCCCGCACGGTGGCCGCGCCCCGGGTCACGGTGACCGGCTCGTCGGCCGACGCCACCTCGGTGACGGTGGCGTTCACCGTGGACGCGGGCGGTGGCCGGGCCACCTGCTCGGCCGCCACGGGCGGCAAGACGGCGAGCGGGAGCTGCTCCAGCCTGCGGGTGACCGGCCTGACGCCGGGCACGGCGTACACGGTGACGGTGACCGCGACCAACGCGGCGGGCAAGGGCACCGCGACCCGGGCGCAGAGCACGGACGCGCTCTACGGGATCGCCACCTGTAACAACGGTCCGGACGGCGATCAGCGCACGTACTGCAATGCGGAGGTGGACGGCCGCAACGGCAATGAGATCTTCTCGGTGCCGCAGCAGCTCAACGCCAAGCAGGTCGGGTGGGCGAAGCCTGGCACCCGGCTGAAGGCGTACTGCAAGAAGCAGGGTGAGAACGTCGACGCCTGGATCTACAACAACCAGAAGCAGAGCACCTGGTGGGTGCAGGTCGAGTACTCGGGCAAAAACTACATCCCGTGGGCCTGGCTGAACCTGGAGGGTGGCGACAACATCAACCTCCTGCCCACCTGCTGACCGCGCCGCACCGAGGAGCACCCGCACCCGTGAACACCCACGAACCGCTCACCCAGCCGGAGGTGCAGGGCTTCGCCGCCCTGGCCGCCCGGCTGGCCGAGAACGTCAACGCGGTCGTGCTGGGCAAGCCGCAGGTGGTCCGGCTGGCGCTGACCGCCCTGTTCGCCCAGGGGCACGTCCTGCTGGAGGACGTGCCGGGGGTGGGCAAGACGACGCTGGCCCGGGCGATCGCGGCGACGGTCAAGGGGCAGTGGCGGCGTATCCAGTTCACCCCGGACCTGCTCCCCTCGGACGTGTCCGGGGTGACCATCTTCAACCAGGCCACCCGGGGCTTCGAGTTCCACCCGGGGCCGGTCTTCGCGAACATCGTGATCGCCGACGAGATCAACCGGGCCTCGCCGAAGACCCAGTCGGCGCTGCTGGAGGTGATGGAGGAGCGCACGGTCACCGTGGACGGCGTACGCCACCCGGTGCCACAACCGTTCCTGGTGGTGGCCACCCAGAACCCGGTGGAGATGGACGGCACCTACCGGCTGCCCGAGGCCCAGCTCGACCGGTTCCTGGTGAAGCTGTCCGTCGGCTACCCGGACGAGGCGGTCGAGGTGGAGGTGCTGCGGGGCGCCACCCTGCGCTCCCCCGACTCGCTCACCGCGGTCACCGACACGGCCACCGTCGGCGAGATGGTGAAGATGGCCCGGCGGGTGCACATCGCCGAGCCGCTCTACGCGTACGCGGTGCGGCTGGCCGCGGCGACCCGCACCCACCCGCAGGTGCGGGTCGGGGTCAGCCCTCGGGGCGTGATCGCGCTGACCCGGGCGGCGTGCGCGTACGCGCTGATCGACGGGCGGGGCTGGATCATGCCGGAGGACCTGAAGACGCTTGTCGAGCCGGTCTTCGCGCACCGGCTGCTGCTCACCCCGGACGCGCAGGTGCGCGGGGTGACCGCTGCCGACGTGCTGCGCCAGGCGGTCGCCTCGGTGCCGGTGCCGCTGCCGTCGGGCCAGCCCGCCCCGGTCCACGGCTGACCGGTGGGGATCACCGCCCGCGGCGTCGGGCTGCTCGTGGCCGCCGTCGTGCTGCTCGGCGTCGGCTTCCGGTACGCGTACCCGGAGCTGACCGTGCTGGGCGCGGCGGCCGGCGTCGCGGTCGGGTACGCCCTGGTCACCGCGGCCTGGCGCCCCCGGTTGACGGTGGAGCGGGTGGCCGACCCGGACCGGGTGGCCCGGGGCGAGCCGGCGGCCATGGTGCTGACGGTGCGCAACACGGGCCGGCTGCGGGCGGCGAACCTGCTGGCCGAGGACCGCTGCGGCGGGCGCCTGGTGCCGGTGCCGGTGCTGCGGCTGCGCCCCGGCCGGGACACCGAGGTGCGCTACCCGGTGCCGACCCGGCGCCGGGGCGTGGTGCCGGTCGGTCCGCTGCGGGTGACCCGGCGCGACCCGCTGGGCCTGGTGGCGCTGGCGCGCTCGTACGGGGAGATGGTGCCGGTGTGGGTGCACCCGCGCATCCATCCACTGTCGGCGGTGCCGACCGGCGCCGGCCGGAGCCTGGACGGGCGGGTCGACAGCGTGCCGCACGGCTCGATCACCTTCGACTCGCTGCGCGAGTACGTGGTGGGTGACGAGTTGCGCCGGGTGCACTGGCGGACCAGCGCCCGGGTGGGCGAGCTGATGGTGCGGGAGAACGTGGACACCAGCCTGCCCCGGCTCGTGGTGGTGCTGGACAACCGGGCGGCCGCCCACCCGGACCGGGACGCCGGGGTGGCCGAGTCGTTCGAGTCGGGCTGCGAGGCGGCGGCGTCGGTGGTCGCCGCCGCGATCCGGGAGGACCTGCCGGTGAGCCTGCTGGTCGTCGCGCCCGCCCCCGAGGAGCCGGCCGGAGGCACGGACGGCTCCGGATCCCCGCGCCGCGGCGGGCACGCCGGGCTGGAGGCGCCGCGCGACCCGTTGGATCGGCTCGCCGCGGCGGAGCTTGCCGACGGTGGGGAGGACGTGCTGCGGGCCGCGCTGACCCGGCTGCGGCAGGACCGGCTCGGCGACACGCTTGTCTTCCTCACCGGGCCGGGCGCCCGCGGCGACCTGGGGCACGTCGGCGCGCTGCGCGGCGCGTACCCCTCGGTGGTGGTGGGGATGTTCGGCGCGCCGGAGCCCACGGCGGCCGGCGTGGCGGGCCTGGTCGTGGTGGACGCCGCCGACGGCGCCGGGTTCGCCGCCGAGTGGGACGGGATCCGCCGGTGGTGACCGCGGCCCCGCCGCGTCCGGCGGTCGACGCGCCGGCCGGGCCGGACGGCGGGACCGGTGGCGTCGCGGCGCGGGTGCTGCGGGCCGTGCCGGTGCCGCTGGCGCTGATCGTCATGATCTCCCTGGCCGGCGTGGTGCTCGGCCGGGTGTACGCGGATCCGCTGCTGACCCGCCTCACGGCCGGCGCCGCGGTCGGCTCGGTGCTGGTCAGCGTGGCGGCCCGGCGCCTGCCGTCGTGGCTGGTGGCGCCGCTGTCGGTGGCCGCGCTGGCCGGCTGGACGCTGCTGTCGCTGCGGCTGGCGGCCAGCCACGCGGCGCTGCCGGGCGGCCTCGGCGAGGTCGCGGCGGACGCCGCCCGCAACGCGATCCCCCGGCTGCTCACCGCGATGATCCCGGTGGAGCCGGCCCCGGACACCGTGCTGGTCCCGGTGGTGGCGGCCTGGCTGACCGGGCTGGCCGCCGCCGAGGTGGCGCTGCGGGCCGGCCGGGTGCTGCTCGGCTACCTGCCGCCGGTGCTGCTCTACGCCGGCGCGCTCTACGTGGTCGGGCCGAACGCGGGCCCGGCGGTCGGGCCGACGGTGGTGTTCGCGGCGGTCGCCGCCGTCGGCCTGGCGGTGCCGGCCGGGCGGGCCGGCCCGGCCGCCGCGGACCCGGTCGCCGGTCTCGCGCCGGCGGTGCGTGCGGCGGTGCGGCTGCGGCTGCTCGCGGCGAGCGCGGCCGGGGTGGCGGTGGTGGTGGCGCTCGCGGCGCTGCTCGCCCCGGTGGTGGCCGGCCAGGTGGACGCCCGCCCGGTCGACCCGCGCCGCTACGTCGAGCCGCCGCAGGTGGAGTCGCTGGACGAGAACCCGCTGATCCGGATCTCCGGATGGGCGCTGAACCCGGACCAGAAGCTGCTGGACGTGCGGACCGAGGCGGGCTCGGCGGACGCGGGCCCGCCGCGGATCCGGCTGGCGGTGCTCAGCGACTACGACGGGGTGACGTGGCGGGTGGGCGCGACGTACCGCAACGCGGGGCGGATCCTTCCGGCCGGCGAGCCGGCGCCGGGCGCCACCACGGACCCGGTGCGCCAGGAGATCACCGTGGCCGACCTGACCGGGAAGCTGCTGCCCGCCGTGCCGGCCCCGCGCGAGGTGACCGGAGCGCGGGTCGCGTACGACCCGGCGACCGGGACGCTGATCCGGCCGGAGGGGCTGGCGCCGGGGCTGCGGTACACGGTCGCCTCGGTCCGGGAGCGCCCGGACACGAACCTGATCAGCACCGCGAACGTGCCGGCCGGTGACGCGGTGGCCCGGGTCCTGCGGGTCGCCGACGGCGCGCCGGAGCAGCTGCGCCGGCTCGCCACCCAGCTCGCCGAGGAGAACGGCGCCCCGTACGCCCGGGCCACCGCGATCGCCGACTTCCTGGCCGAGCACTACCGGGTGACCGCGGACGCGCCGAGCGGGCACGCGTACCCGAACCTGGCGTTCTTCCTGTTCGGACCGCGCAACGGCGGCGGGCAGCGGGGCACCTCCGAGCAGTTCGCCGCGTCGTTCGCGGTGCTGGGCCGGCTGGCCGGCCTGCCCACCCGTGTGGTGGTCGGCTTCGAGCCGAAGGCGGACGGGCCGGTCCGGGCCGCGGACGCGTACGCCTGGCCGGAGGTGCTGTTCGAGGGCGTCGGCTGGGTGCCGTTCGACCCGATGCCGCGCCCGGACGAGCAGCCGCGCCCGGTGGAGGAGGACTTCCGGCCCAAGCCGGAGGATCCGCCCCCGTCCGAGGTGCCCGCGCCGACCGTGGAACCCACCGCCACCCCGCCGGCGGCGGCCGGCCCCGACGGGCGGGGCGGGCCGGCCGGACCGGGCACGCCGGTGCTGGTCGGTGGGGGCGTCGGCGGCCTGGCCCTGCTGGTCGGAGGGCTGCTGCTGGCCCTGGCCGCGATGCGCCGGAACCTGACCCGCACCCGGCTGGCGCAGGGCGACCCGGGGCGCCGGATCGCCGGCGCCTGGCGGGAACTCACCGACGCGCTGCGGCTGGCCGGCCACCCGGTGGGGGCGGACCTGTCGGCCGCCGAGGTCGCCGAACGGGCCCGCCGCGCCCTCGCCGAGGCGCAGGCCGCGCAGGTCCCGGTGGCTGGCGAGGTGGACGAGCTGGGCGGACTGCTCAACCAGGTGGCGTTCGCCCCCGGCACGGCCACCCCCGCCCAGGCCGACCGGGCGACAGCCGTCGCCGCCACCTACGTCGCCGCCCTGCGGGCCACCCGCTCCCGCTGGCGTCGCTTCCTGTGGACCGTCCACCCCGGCCCGCTGCGCTGGCGCCGCTGACCCGGCCCGGGAGTCTAGTGATCGGCGGCGCGCAGCTTGCGGACGAGTTTGCGCAGGCCGGCCTGCCAGCCGTCGGGGTCTTCGGCACGGCGGCGGGCGTAGCCGGCGACCTCCGGGTGCGGCAGGATGAGGAACCGCTCCTCGGCCAGCCCGGCGATGGTGGCGTCGGCGACCTGGTCGGGGGTGAGCACCGCGCCGGAGGCGGCGATCACCCGGGCGCCCAGGTGCCCCTCGGCGAGGCCACCGGCGAGCATCGGGGTGTCCACGCCCTGCGGGCAGAGCGCGCTGACCCGGATGCCCTCGTCCCGGTAGGTGATGGCGAGCCACTCGGCGAGACCGACCGCCGCGTGCTTCGTGGCGGTGTACGGGGCGTCGCCCACCGCGGTCAGCACGCCCGCCGCCGAGCAGGTGAACAGCAGGTACCCCTGGCCGCGGCGGAGCATCGCCGGCAGCACGGCCCGGGCGCTGTGCACGTGCCCCAGCACGTTGACCCGCCAGGCGCGTTCCCAGTCGGCGTCGGGCGCCTCCACTCCCCCGCCGGTGGCCACCCCGGCGTTCGCGCAGAACAGGTCGATCCGGCCGTACCGGCGCTCGGCCTCGTCGACGAGAGCCCGCACCTGCGCCTCGTCGGTGACGTCGAGCCCGACGCCGTGCGCCACCGGGCCGATGCCCTCGGCCACCCCGCGCGCGGCGTCGGCGTCCAGGTCGGCCAGGACGACGGCGGCGGCGCCCTCGGCGGCGAACCGGCGGCCGAGCGCGGCGCCGATGCCGCCGGCCCCGCCGGTGATCACGGCCACCCGGTCGGTCAGGTTCATGTCAGCCCGCCTCTCCGCCGGTCACGCCGAGCCGTGGGATCAGCCCGGCCAGGGCCGCCGCGCCGCCGGCGGTCAGTTCGGGGGTGGGCAGCAGCGCCAGCACGGGCACGTCGACGCCGTGGTCGGCGTAGCGGCGGACCCCGGCGACGCACTCCTCGGGCGAGCCGTGCAGGACCAGCGCGTCGACCACCTCGTCCGGCACCGCCGCCGACGCGCCCCGCCGGTCGCCGGCGGCCCACGCCTCCCACATGGGACCGAGGCTGTCGTGGCGCCCCAGCCAGCGGTGGAAGGCCGCGTACGCCGGCACGGTGAGGTAGCCGGTGATCAGCCGGCGGCCCAGCGCCCGGGCGTACGCGGCGTCCTCGGTGGGACAGACGAAGATCCGGGCGGCGACCTCGAAGCCGGGGCGGCGCTCGCCCAGTTCGGCCAGGGCGGTCGGCACGTCCTCGGCGGCCAGCCAGTTGAGGACCACCCCGTCGGCCTCGGCGGCGGCGAGCCGCAGCATGCCGGGACGCAGCGCGGCCAGCAGCACCGGCGGCGGCACGGCCGGCGGGCGTTCCAGGGTGAACCGCCGGACGGTGAAGGTGTCGTACGCCTGGTCGACGGTCTCGCCGCGCAGCGCCGCCCGCAGGAAGCGCAGCACGTCCCGGGTCCGCTTGACCGGCTCGTCGAAGGGCACCGCGTTCCAGTCCCGGACGAGCACCGGCGAGGAGGCGCCGATGCCCAGCGCGAAGCGGCCCGGCGCGGCCTCGGCCAGGGCGGCGGCGCTCATGGCGAGCAGGCCGGGGCCCCGGGTGAACACCGGGGCGATGGCGGTGCCCAGCCGCAGCCGCGGTTGCCAGGCGGCGGCGAGCGCCAGCGGCGTGAACGCGTCGGTCCCGGCGACCTCCGACGACCAGACGTCGGTGAAGCCGGCCCGGTCGAGCGCGGCGTAGACCGGGGCGTGGTCGGCGAGGGTGACGCCGGCCAGCGGCACCGTCATGCCCCATCGATTCGTCACCTGTCGATCGTGCCCGGTCGCCGCCGCCCCGAGCAAGATCCCGCGCCTTCAGGGCGATACGCGCGATGCGCCGCCCTACGCCCGGAAAGAGTGCTACGACTGCCAGGTGGAGCGGACCGGGAGGCGGCGGTGAGAACGCCGGAGCCGGCCGCCCTGGTCGGGCCGGAGACCGGCCCGAACCGCGCCACGTTCGTGGAACTCTTCTTCGACCTGGTGTTCGTCTTCGCGCTGACCCGGATCTCCGCCCGGGCCTTCGAGGACCTGGCGTTGGAGGGGGGCAAGACCGGCTGGACGGCGGTGACCGGGGGCGGCAAGACGCTGCTGCTGTTCCTCGCGCTCTGGGCGGTCTGGCAGGGCACCGCCTGGACCACCAGCCGCTACGACCCGTTCCACATCTTCCTCCAGCTCATCGTGATCATCGCGCTGGTGGGCAGCATGGTGATGGGGGTGGCCATCCCCCGCGCGTTCAGCTCCACCGGGCTGGCGTTCGCCGTCGCGTACGTGGTGACGCAGGTGAGCCGGCCGGCGATCCTGCTGCTGACGCTGCGCCGGCTCCAGCACCGCCGGCTGAAGCTGCGCATGTTGATCACCTTCAGCGTGACCGGGGTGCTCTGGCTGGCCGGCGCGCTGCTGCCCACCGACCCGCGGGTGACGCTGTGGACACTGGCGCTCCTGCTGGAGTACCTGGCGTCGCGGTTCGGCTGGCCGGTCCCCGGGCTGGGGCGGTCCACCGTCTCCCGCTGGGACATCCACGGCGAGCACCTGGCCGAGCGCTACCAGCAGTTCTTCCTGGTCGCGCTCGGCGAGACGATCCTGGTCGCCGGTCTGGCGTACAGCCGGACCCCGGACGACGCCAGCCGCACCGCCGCCTTCGCCGCCGCGCTGCTCACCTCGGTGCTGTACTGGCGGATCTACGTGCAGCGGGCCGGGCGGATCCTGGGCGAGGCGGTCACCCGGGCCGCGCACCCGGCCACCATCGGCCGCTCCGCCGCCGACACCCACCTGGTGATGGTGATCGGCGTGGTGTCCAGCGCGATCGGCTACGAGCTGGTCAGCGAGCACCCGACCGGCAACAACCAGGTCGGCTGGCTCGCCATGATCCTCGGTGGTCCGGCGCTGTTCCTGCTCGGGCGGGCACGCTTCGAGTACGAGGTGTTCGGCCGGGTGTCCCCGTCGCGCTGGGTCGCCATTCTCGTCCTGCTGCTGCTCATGCCGGTGCTCAAGCCCGTGGTGTCGCTGACCGCGTCCGTCGCCACGCCGTTGGCAGCGGCGATCGCCGCGCCGCTGGTGCTGCTCGGGGTGGCGATCGCCGACGCCCGCCGCGCCTGGGGCCGCCCACCCGAGGCGGCCGCCCCGCCGTTCTGACCGCACCCCGTCGCGGGCCACCGCCGCCCGCCGCTCCGGCGCTACCATCCGCGGGTGACCTTCTCGATCGTCGCCCGCTCCGCCGACGGCCTCCTGCACGGCGTCGCCGTGGCCAGCAAGTTCCTCGCCGCCGGGGCCATCGTTCCGGCCGCCGAGGCCGAGGTCGGCGCGCTCGCCAGCCAGGCACACGCCAACCTGGCGTACCGGTCGCAGGGGCTGGCGCTGCTGCGCACCGGGGTCCCCGCGGCGGACGTGGTGGCCGGCCTCATCGCCGCGGACCCGGGCCGCGACGACCGGCAGCTCGGCGTGGTCGGCGCGCACGGCGACGGCGCCACCTGGACCGGGCCGCGCTGCCACCCGTGGGCGGGCGGCCGGTCCGGCGACGGCTGGGCCGCGCAGGGCAACATCCTGGCCGGCCCTGAGGTCGTCGACGCGCTCCGGGACGCCTGGCTCGGCGGGGCGGACCTGCCGTTCCCGCAGCGGCTGCTGGCCGCCCTCGCCGCCGGCGACCGGGCCGGCGGCGACCGGCGCGGCCGGCAGAGCGCCGCCCTGTTCGTCGTGCAGCGCCACGGCGGCTACGCCGGCACCGGCGACGAACTGGTCGACCTGCGGGTCGACGACCACCGTGACCCGGTCGGCGAACTGGGCCGGCTCCTCGACATCCACACCCTGCTGTTCGGCAAGCCCGACCCGGCGACCCTGCTCGACCTCACCGGCCCGGTCGCCGACGAGGTGGCGGCGCTGCTGGCCGCCGCCGGTCACCCGGTCGGCGCCGCCGGGCTGGAGGAGGCGCTCGACGCCTGGGCCGGCGTCGAGAACCTGGAGGAGCGCATCGTCCCCGGCCGGATCGACCCGGTCGTCCTGGACCACCTGCGGCGCACCACGGCGGCGGTCGCCGGCGGCTGACCGCCGCCGCTCAGCCGCCGAAGGAGAGCCAGCGGAAGCCCGTCCGGTCCAGCACCGCCCGCTCCGCGTCGGTCAGCGGCACCCGCCCGGTGGCCTTGCGCACCAGGGTCAGCGCGTCCCAGCCGAGCCCGTCGGGCGTCGCCCCGTTCGCGAGCAGGTCGGCGACCACCGCCGCCGCGGTCGGCGTCAGCCAGGGTCGCCGGTCCAGCGCGTCGGCCAGGTCCAGGCCGTGCACCGCGACCTCCACCACGCGGGTACGCAGGAACTCGGTGAGCGCCATCGCGTCGCCGTGCCGGGTGCGGACCAGCCGCCCCGGCGGCTCGGCGGCCACCGCCGCGTCGGCGGCCCGCCAGGCCCGCGCGAAGCCGTCGGCCACCTCGGGTACGCCGGGCACCTCCCGCGCCTCCCGCCGGGCGCCGTCGATCCGGTCCCGGTCGACGTCGGGCGCGAACTTGGCCGCCCCGAAGTAGCCGGCCGCGTCCACCTCGGCGCGCTCGGGGGCCGGCGCGGCGAGCATGCCGACCAGCCGCCCGGCACCGGTGCGCACGTGTGCCAGCAGGTCCCGCACGCTCCACGGCGGGCAGGGCGTGGGCCGGTCCAGGTCCGCCGCGTCGAGGCCGCGCAGCACCCCTTCCAGGCGTACGCACTCGTCGCGGAACGCCGCCCGTACCGTGTCCATCCGTCCGTCCTCCCCTGTCCGGTCCGTACCCGTCCGGCCAGCCTGCCACCGCCGTTTCGTCGGCCGGCCGCCGGGTACGCGCCGGTCGACGAGGAGAGGGGGCGCCGAATGGCCGGCATCATGCTGCGCAGCACCGCGTTCACCGACCACGACCTGCTGCCCGGGCGGTTCGCCATGGACGGCGACAACATGTCACCGCCGTTGCAGTGGTCGGACGTGCCGGACTCCACCGAGGAGCTGGTCCTGCTCGTCGAGGACCCGGACGCCGGCAAGGAGCCGTTCCTGCACTGGCTGGTCACCGGGATCTCGCCGGAGGCCGGTGAGGTGCCCGAGGGCGGGGTGCCGCCCGGCGGCCGGGAGTGGCCGAACAGCTTCGGCGAGACCGGTTGGAGCGGGCCGCATCCACCGCGGGGTGAGGAGGCGCACCGCTACTTCTTCCGCCTCTACGCGCTGAACCGCCCGCTGGACCTGTCCGGCGCGCCGCAGGCCGCCGACGTGCACCGCGCGCTCAAGGGCCGGGAGATCGCCAGCGGCACCACTGTCGGCACCTACTACCGCTGACCCGCTCCGGGGACCGGCCGGTGATCCCGGCCGGTCAGCCCTTCCAGCGGGGCACCAGGCGGTGCACCACGGCGAGCACCAGCGCGGCCACCACGGCGATCGTGCCGGCGATGCCGGCCGCGCTGCCCGCGTACCCGACGAAGAGCGGGCGGCGGGTGAGTTCCTCGACGGGGACGGTGGAGCGGTCGACCAGCCAGGACAGGGCGAGCGCGGAGACGACCAGGGCGACCGCGCCGGCGAGGCCGAGCACCACGGCGGCGGCGCGGTGCGCGTCGTCCGGGGAGACGACGGCCTCTTCCCGCTGGAAGAACAGGAGCACGAGACCGGCGGCCGCGGCCCAGGCGCCGACCACGAGGAACGCGGCGACGGCGTCGCTGGGCCGGTGCCAGCCGGCGGAGAGGGTGGCCACCCCGGCGGCGGCCGCGTAACCGGCGCCGAGGAACGCGCCGGCCACCCGCAGCTTCGGCGGCAGCACCAGGATCAGCGCGATCGCCACGGACGCCGCGACGGCGGTGTGCCCGCTGGGCAGGCTGTTGCCGGCGGCGGCCCGTTCCGGGTCGATGCCGAAGTCGGGGCGGTCCAGGTAGCGCTTGAGCAGTTGGGTGCTGACGTTGGCGCCGGCGATGAGCAGGGTGGCGGTGACGGCGAGCGCCTTGCGGCCGCGGATCAGCGCGATGAAGCCGATCATGGCGGTGACCGCCAGCAGCGACACCACCGACATGGCGTTGAGGATGCGGTTCACCGGCCCGTCGATGCGGTCCTGGCCGATCCGGTTGCCGGTCAGCGCGACGGTGTCCAGCCACTGGCCCAGCTCGGTGTGCACGGCGAAGCGCCACACCAGCAGGAACGCGGCCGTCTGGGCCAGGGCCAGTACGACCAACCAGACCGCCGTCCAACCCCTCGCCGTCTCGCGCACCCGGACAACTTAACGGTAGGCCGGCTCGGGCGCTCGTCGGAGGAGCACCGCGACCGCCGGGTTACGGCCTGTTTCATAACTCGGTGGAGTTGTGAGACAGCGCCCTTCTCGGGCGTCCGCGCCTCGCCCCGGGTGGGGTGGGTGCGGTTCCTGCGTCATCGGGGCCGGTTTCGCCCGCGCGTGTGCGCGGGCCAGAGCCTTCCCCTCGGCCGGCGTTGGTGACCGGGCCCCCTGCGGGGAGGTCCCGGGACTGGGCGTGGTGCTGCTCGGCCCAGACAGCGAGGTTGACTGCGGCATTGTGGTCCCGATCGGCATGATGCCCGCACGCCTGGCAGGTGAACGTGCGCTGGTGCAGAGGCAGTGCGGGGGCCACGCTCCGGCATGCGGAGCAGGTCTTGGTCGACGGGTACCAGCGGTCGACCAGGGCCAGTTGGCCGCCGCGCCACTGCTGCTTGTAGGCCAGTTGGCGGGCCAGTTCGCCCCATGCCGCGTCGGCGACCGCCGACGCCAGGCGCCGGTTGCCGAGCATGCCGGTGACGGTGAGGGTCTCGATGGCGAGCCGGTCGTGGGTATTGACCAGCTGGTTGGAGACCTGGTGCAGGAAACGGCGCCGGATCGCGGCCACGCGGGCGTGGTGGCGGCCCAGCCTGGCTGCGGCCTTGCCCGGTTGTAGGAGCCGCGCTGTTTGCCGGTGACCTTCCGCGACAGGCGGCGCTGGCGCGCCACCGCCGCCCGGGCGGGCCGTGGCCAGCCGTCGACCCGCAGGACCTGCGTGCCGTCGGCGCGCGCTGCGGCGACGAACGTCGACAGCCCCCGGTCGACACCCACCCACCCTGCGGCGTCGGTGTTGGGCTGGTGGCGGCGGGCCTCGTGCAGGTCGGCGGCTTCGCAGGTCAGTGACACCGCCCACCGGCCGGCCCGGTGGCTGACCGTCGCGGACACGACCTTCGCCCGCCCCTTGGCCAGCATGCGCCGCAGCCGGCGGGTGTCCTGCCGTACCGTCAGGGTGCCGATGCCGGGCAGGGTCACGGTACGCGGCGCGTGCTCACCGACCCGGATACCCGCCCGCCCAGCGGCAGAGGTCCTGCTGCGGATCCGAAACGACAGCGGTGCGCGTTTCTTGGACTTGAACCTCGGAAAACCGACCCGCCGACCCCGCCTGTGACCGGTGCGCGATGCCTTGTACGCCGACAAGCCGCGGCCGAGATCGACCGCGGCTTCTTCAAAAACCTGCTGACATACCTCGCCCCGCCACGCCAGACCGGTCACCTGCACCGTGACGGTCCCGTCGCCGGCAGCGACCATCACCCGGCCCGCGTCACCCGAGCGTTTCCACCTGTTGAACGCGTTGATCAGATCGAAGCCCGACCACGGCACCTTGCCGACCGTCCCACCGCGCTTGCCGTCCAAAGCGTCCTTGACCAGCCGCAGGCACTGGTTGTAGCCGAACCGGGCCGCACCCGCATGCCGACGCAACACAAACTCCTGCTCGACGGTCGGGCTCAGACAAAATCGGAACGTGGTGAAACGGGCCACGGCAACGCACCATGCCATATACCACCGACAAACAGCCACCACCTGTACAGACCCAGAAATCCACCCACGGAGCAACCGACAACAATGGCTCACAACGCCCAGCCGTTCACTTATGAAGCACGCCGTAGGTTGGGGACGCGACGGGAGGAGGTGGGCGGGTGACCAGCATGCCGGAGCCGGAGCGGCTGTCCGGGGACCGGCCGGAGTCGCTGGCCGACCTGCTCGGTGGCCGGCGGGGCGCGGTCGACGCCACGGTGCCGCCGGTGGCGTTCGCCATCGGCTGGCTGGCCGCCGGGCTGTGGGGCGGGGTGGTCGCCGCGGTGCTGGCCGGCACGGCGGTGGCGGGCTGGCGGTGGCGGCGCGGGGACCGGCCGCGCTCGGTGCTGGTCGGGCTGCTCGCCGTCTGCGTGGCCGCGCTCATCGCCCTGCGGACCGGGCGGGCGACGGACTTCTTCCTGGTGCAGCTTGTCTCGAACGCGGCGAGCGGGCTGGCCTGGATGGTGAGCATCGCGGTGCGGTGGCCGCTGCTGGGCGTGCTGGTCGGCGCGGTGCTCGGCCAGCGGAGCCGGTGGCGGCGGGATCCGGCGCTGCTGCGGGCGTACGGGCGGGGCAGCTGGGTCTGGGTGGCGACCTACCTGCTGCGGCTGGCGGTGTTCGTCCCGCTGTGGCTCGGCGGGCAGGTGGTCGCGCTGGTGGTGGCGCGGGTGGCGCTGACCTGGCCGCTGGTGGCGGCGGCGCTGGCGGTGAGCTGGCTGGTGATCCGGCGCTCGCTGCCGGCGGGTCACCCGGGGCTGCGGCACCCGGTCGTGCTGTCCGATCCGGACGACGTGCCGGCGCGGTAGCCGGCCGGGCAAAGTAATGGAGAGGCCGCCACGGGGGGAGCGGCCTCTCCGGTGAAATACGTTACTCCGTCGCCGGCGCTCGCGTGATCCCGTGGAGCGCCGATTTTCGCGGGCTTTTTCGCGGCAAGTTCGTCTCCGGGCGGTTGGGTGGGCCGGTCCGTCCGCTGCGTCGGCCGGACGGCCGGCCCACCCGGCCTGACCGTGGGAGTCAGGCCGCCCGCCGACCGGGCCGCTCCGTTCCCCCTTCGGCCCGTGTCGGCCTCCGTCGCGGGCGGGCCTGGCCCGCCCGCGACGGAGTGGTCATCTCAGCCCGCCGGGAAGTAGGTGCCGTAGTCGGCGTACGCCATGGCGACGTCGGCCTGGGCCCAGAACCGGTGGTAGTTGAAGACCGGCTCGGCGCCACCGTTGAGGTACGCCTGCACCTTCGGCCAGTCCGGGTCGTTCTTGTAGAACGAGCGGATGTCCAGGAAGCTCTTGCCGGCGGCGATGGCGTCGCCGTTGGGCATCTTCCCGGTCCAGCCCGAGGGGATGTAGAGGCCCTGGCCGTCGGCCGCGTTGTAGACGTCGTCGAAGCGCTTGTAGTCGCCGCGCTTCTCCGGCATCGAGACGCCCTTGGCGTCGGCGGCGGCCGACAGCGCGTCCAGCAGGCCCTTGGCCGTGGTCTTGGCCGCGGCGTTGCCGGACTTGGCCGCGTACGCGATGAGGGTCCGGGCGTAGGCGGCGGCGACGCCGACGTCCTGGCCCTTCACCGTCACCTCGACGTGCAGGTCGGTGTTGGGCTGCGGGCTCGTCGGGTTCCAGTTGGCGGGCTGGCCGGTCCACTTCATGTCCGAGGGGATCGACCAGTTGGTGCCGAGCGTGGTGTTGGCGATGGCCCACGGCACCCACTTGTCCAGCAGCGCCTTGGCCTTGGCGTTGCCGGTCTGGAGGTACAGCTCGGCGATCCGCTGCATCGACCAGGCCTGCATGCCGAACCACTGGTTCGACGGCGGGTCGTTGTAGACCGGGTCGACGTCGTAGAACATGCCGTAGAAGGTGGCGGTGCCGGCCGGCGGCTGGGCGTAGCTGCCGTCCCAGCTGTTGGTGGCGCCACCGGCGATGCCGCCCTCGGCGGACTGGAGCCAGGTGTAGAACTCCAGCTGCCGGTCGAAGCTCTTCTGCCAGTCCGCGGTCGCGGTCGCCGACTTGGGCTTGAGCTCCGGCACGTTGGTCAGCGCCCAGGCCGCGAGCGGGTTCTGGTAGCCGAAGTGGTTGTGGCTGGAGCCGATCCGCCACGACCAGTTCTGCGACGTGTCGTACGCGCCGCCCCAGGCGTAGTACCAGGAGAGCAGGTAGTGCGCCGAGTCGCGGCCGCTGCCGGCCGGGCAGGTGGAGGCGCCGACGCAGTTGCCGATCTTCTTGAAGTACTTGTCGAACAGCGCGTAGCGCAGGTAGTCGCCCATCTTGGCGGCCTTCGCCACGGTGGCCGCGACGTCAGCCTCCTTGCCCTGCGCCTTGGCCCAGGTCAGCGCCCAGTACGCGGCCTGCACGGCGCGGGCGTCGGCGTCCGGGGCGTTGGTGTACTTCCACTGCTTGGCCGGGGCGGCCGACTCCTTGACGAACAGGTCGAGGTAGCCGTACTGGCCGCCGTGCTTGAAGGTGTCGCAGGACGGCTGCGGCACGGTCTCCCAGACCGACTCCTGGGTGCCGCGCTGGAAGGTGTTGATGTAGGCGGGGCGGGTGGTGCCGTCGCCGCAGCGGCCGTAGCCGTAGGTGTTGTCGACGTCGAGCAGCCAGTGCATGCCGTAGATGTCACCGGTGCCGTACGTGGACTGGAGTTCGGAGCGGAGCGGGTCCTGGCCGACCGGGACGTTCGGCTCCAGGGCCGACGGGTACTGGCTGGGCAGGTTGTGCTCGGCGGCGTACTGGGGGGTGCCCGGGGCGCCGGCGGTGGGCTGGTCGGCGTGCGACGGGATGATGTACTTCTCCATCACCGTCCACGCGTTGTTGAACGGGGCCCAGTTCTGGGTGACCCGGCCGTACTGCGCCTCCAGCCAGAGCCAGAAGCTGAACGCCTCCGAGGTGGTCTCGTGGCCGTGGTCGGGCGCCTCGACGATGAGCGTCTCGACGGAGTGGTACGGCACGCCCTCGGGGCTGAAGTAGCCCGAGTTCTTGATCTTGCCGTACTGGTCGAGGAACTTCTTGATGTACGCGTTGTCCCCGCCCGGGGTGTCGTTGTCGATCTCCGTGGCGGTGACCACGACGGGCGCGAAGCCGGTGGCCGAGGCGGTGATCGTGGCGGTGCCGCCGGTGGTGTCGGCGTCCTCCGCGGCCGCGACGGTGGCGCTGACCCCGGTGTTCCAGTTGCTCGGGGTCAGGGTCAGCGTCGAGGGCGACACGGTCACGTCGCTGTCCCCGGCGACGGCGAGGGTCACCGGGACGTTGGCGGTCGGGGCGGCGCTCAGGGTGAACTTCACCGAGGAGGTGCCGCCCTCGTTGACGCTCACGGCCGACGGGGTGGCCACCAGCACCGGGCCGGAGGCCGGGTTGACGGTGAACGACTTCTCGGCCACCCCGATGCCGTTGGCGTTGTCGTACGCCTTGGCCTGCACGGTGTAGCTGCCGGCCGGCAGGTCCTCGAGGGTGTAGCCGTAGGGGGCGCTGGTGTCGGTGTTGACGAGCAGGCCGTTGCGGTAGAACTCGACCTTGCTGATCGTGCCGTCCGGGTCGGTGGCGGTGGCCGTCAGCGGCACGTCGGCCGGCGCCTCGAAGGGCCCGGACGGCACGCCGAGCGAGACCGTCGGCGGCTGGTTGGCCGGGGTGCCGTTGCAGGTGACGCCGTTGAGGGTGAACGCGGTCGGCTTCGGGTTGCTGCCCGAGTAGGCGCCGTTGAAGCCGATGGTGGTGGAGGCGCCCGTGCCGAGGCTGCCGTTCCACGACTCGTTGGTCGCGGTCACCTCGCTGCCGGACTGGCTCCACTTGGCCGACCAGCCCTGGGTCAGCTTCTGGGTGCTGTTCGGGAAGGCGAACTTCAGCGTCCAGCTGGTGAGCGCGTCACCCAGGTTCTTGATGGTCACGTTGGCGGTGAAGCCCGTGCCCCAGTCGTTCGTCGCGTAGGTCACGTCGCAGGCGGGGGCGGCCTGCGCGGCGCCCGCCGGCAGGGCCACCCCGCCGATGGCGAGGGCGGTGGCGGCGAGCATCGCCGTCCGGCGACGTCTGGCCATGAGTCTCATGTGCGCGGTGTCTCCTCGGACCGGGCCGGGACGCGGAGCCCCGGCGGGGCGCCTCCACGCGTCGACGAAGGACGGACGCGGGGGGACGGAGGCGCCCGGAAAGGTGGTCGACCCGGCCGTGCCGGGGGGATCGGGGCGCCGCACCGGTTGTCACCGGGTGCCCTCGGCGGCCCGCACTCACGCGAGCTGGCTCCGCTTCGCGGTTGAGAGTGTGCCATGGAAGCGCTCCCACCACAACGGCCAGGGCAGACACGCACGCGAATGTTTCGATCTCGTTCAGGGGGTTTCACAAACCCGTGACGGGCGTTACAGTCGCAAGCATCGCCGATGGGAGCGCTTCCATCGACGGAGATGCAAGTACAAGATCGCCGGGGACCCCCGTGTGCCCGGCGCGCCAGCCCAGCGGCTGACGGCGGGCCAGCCCGGACGCCGCCGTCAGCCAACACCCACCGACATGGAGGGAGGTGGAACCAGAGCCACTCGCGTGGCCCGGCTCCCGCGCGACACGCACGACCGGACGCCAATTCCACTCGTGCGTGTGTGCATCACAGGTGGGGACGGGGGTTGCCCTCCCCCGTCCCCACACTAAACCCCCGTTGTCGACGGGAAAAGAGGCCGACGGGACAGGCGCGAGGCGCCGCCCGGACGGCCTTCTTCGCTATCCGCCCCACCCTCGCCGCTCGCCCCCGCCCCCGAGCGACACCCCGCCCACCCACATCCCCGGCCGCCCGGCGGCCGGGCCGCGCCCCTGCCGCGGTCCGCCCTCGGGACGCGGCCGGCCGCGCCTGGCCTATGCTGGGAGCGCTCCCGGCCCCCAGGGCGGCCAGTCACTCCGAGGAGAACGCCCATGTCGCTACTCACCAGACGGCGCCTGCTCCGCCGTGCCGCCCTCTCCGCGACCGCCGCCGGCGCGGCCCGGACCGGGCTGGCCGGCGCCGCCGCGGCCGGGACCGTCGCGTCCGCCGCCGCCGTCGCCGGCTGCGACGGCACGCCCGATCCCCACGACGACGCCGACCCCGACGGCGCGCTGCGCTTCCCGTCCGACTTCGGCTGGGGCGCGGCCACCTCGGCCTACCAGATCGAGGGGGCGGCCAAGGAGGACGGGCGAGGCGAATCCGTCTGGGACACCTTCAGCCACACCCCCGGCCGCACCCGCAACGGCGACACCGGCGACGTCGCGGCCGACCACTACCACCGGTACGCCCAGGACCTCGACCTGATGCGCGACCTCGGGCTGCGCAGCTACCGGTTCTCCATCTCCTGGCCCCGCGTCCAGGCCGACGGGTCCGGCGGGCCCAACCAGCGCGGCCTGGACTTCTACCGCCGCCTCGTCGACGGGCTGCACGAGCGGGGCATCGCGCCGATGGCCACCCTCTTCCACTGGGACCTCCCCCAGGCCCTCCAGGACGCCGGCGGCTGGGAGAACCGGGACACCGCCGAGCGCTTCGCCGAGTACGCCGACGCGGTGTTCCGCGCCCTCGGCGACCGGGTGCCGGTGTGGCTGACCGTCAACGAGCCGAAGACCGTGGTGCAGAACGGCTACCTGTGGGGGCACCACGCGCCCGGCCGGCAGGACCCGGCGGCGGCGTACCTGGTCGCCCACCACCTCCAGCTCGCCCACGGCCTGGCCGTCCGCGCGCTGCGCGCCGCCGGTGTCGGGGGACGGATCGGCCCGGCGCTGAACCTGCACCCCTGCTACCCGGCCGACGACACCGCCGAGGCGGCCACCGCGACCCGGCTGTACGACGGCTACGAGAACCGGCTCTACCTGGACTCGATCTTCAAGGGCGCGTACCCGGAGGACGTGCTGGCGGACCTGGGCGCCGACAGCCGGATGGTCCGCGGCGTGCGGGACGGCGACCTGAAGATCATCTCCAGCCCGGTCGACCTGCTCGCCGTGCAGTACTACACGCCGATCTACGTCACCGGCCAGGGCGACACGGTCCGCCGGTGGCCGACCTCCGAGGCGGAGTGGCAGCAGATCTACCCCGAGGGGATGTACGACATCCTGACCCGGGTCACCCGCGACTACGGCCGGGTGCCGATCACCATCACCGAGAACGGCCTGCCCTGCCCGGACACCCTCGCCGCGGACGGCACCGTCGACGACAGCGCGCGGATCGACTTCCTCCGCGACCACTTCGCCGCCGCCCACCGGGCGATCCGGGACGGGGTGCCGCTGGAGAGCTACCACGTCTGGTCGCTGCTGGACAACTTCGAGTGGGCCGAGGGGTACGAGCAGCGCTGGGGCCTGGTCTACGTGGACTACCCGACCCAGCGCCGGGTGCTCAAGCGCAGCGCCCACTGGTACCGCGACGTGATCCGCCGCAACGGGCTCTAGCCGGGCCGGCCCGGCCGGCGTCGCGCCGGCCGGGCCTGACCTGCCCACCCTCAGCGGGGCAGGGCCTGCTGGAGTTCCGCCCGCAGCGCCGGGGTGAGCATCTCGCCGGCCTGCTTGGCCAGCCGCGCCATCTCGTAGCCGACCACGCCGATGTCGGCGTCGGCCCCGGCCAGCGTGGCCAGGATCGAGCCGTCCCGGATCTGCATGACCAGGAAGTAGCCCCGGCCCATCTCGACAACTGTCTGCTTCACGACGTCGCCGTCGAACATCTGCGCCGCGCCGGCCGTGATGCTCATCAGCCCCGAGGTCACCGCGGCCAGCTTGTCCGCGTGGTCGCGGGGCAGGTGCGCGGAGATCGCCACGAGCAGCCCGTCGGAGGAGACCACCACGGCGTGCGCCACCCCGGGCACCCGCTCCGCGAACGCGTTCACCAGCCAGCTCAGGTCCCGTGCCTCCTGGCTCAACGTCGTCACTGTCGTCGTCCTCCTTCATCGCGCGGCAGGTAGATCTCGGTGGTCTCCTCGGCCTCGGCCCGCCGTACCCCGTTGTAGTAGCGGGACAGCATGCCGCCGACCGCCTCCGGGTCCGGCTCGTGACGCGCGGACCGGTTCGGGCCGGCGGGCCGGGTGACCGCCGTGAGCTGGGCCATCGGTACGCGTACCGGCAGGCCCCGCTCGTTGGTGCCTCCGGTGACCGGCGTCGTGGCGGGCGCTGGTGTCACACCGAGCACCGCGGACGACGGGCCCTGGCGGCTGAACCAGCCACCGCCGGCCGGCGACCCGGCCGCCGGGGCGAGCACGTCCTCGGCCCGGCCCGGCACCGGGCGCGGCCTCGGCACGGCCGCCCCGCCCGCTTCCGGCGCCACGCCCGGCGGCGGCTCCGCGGCGGGCGACGTCACGCCCAGCGGCAGCCCCGTCAGCGGCGACACGGGCAGCTCCCCCGGCGCGGCCAGCGGGCGGCGGCCGGCCACCGGCAGCTCGGCGGTCGCCGCGCGGAGCGGGCCGGCGTCGGGCGCCAACCGGGACGCCGCGGCCACCTGGCTGGTCAGCATCCGCGGCGCGGCGGGCTGGTCCAGCGCGGCCGGGGGCGCGGCGGCCAGCAGCTCGGCCGGGATCCGCACCCGGGCCACCAGGCCCTCCTGGCCGCCCCGCAGCCGCACCCGCACGCCGTGCCGCGCGCCCAGGTGGCTCACCACGAACAGGCCCATCCGCTCGGAGGCGGCCACGTCGGCCGCCGGCGGCTCGGCCAGCACCGCGTTCGCCTCGGCCAGCGCGGCCGGGCTCATCCCCAGCCCCTCGTCGATGATCTCCACGTACGCGCCCGGGCCCTCGGCCCCGGCTACCACCCGCACCACCGTGTCCGGCCGGGAGAAGGCGGTGGCGTTCTCCAGCAGCTCGGCGAAGAGGTGCACCAGGTCGCCCACGGCGTGCCCGACGACGTGCAGGTCGGAGCGGGAGTCGTGGCGTACCCGCTGGTACTGCTCGATCTCGGCGCTGGCCGCGAGCAGCACCGCGCCGAGGCCGACCGGCCGGTTCCACCGCCGGCTGGACTCGGTGCCGGCGAGCACCAGCAGGCTCTCGTCGTTGCGGCGCATGCGGGCGGCGAGGTGGTCGAGCTTGAACAGGTTCTCCAGCTGGTCCGGGTCGCTCTCCTCGCGTTCCAGCTCGTCGAGGAGTTCCAGCTGCCGCTCCACCAGCACCTGGCTGCGCCGGGCCAGGTTGACGAACATGGCGTTGACGTTGCGCCGCATCATCGCCTGCTCGACCGCCACGTCGACGGCGCTGCGGTGCACCGCCACGAACGCCTCGGCCAGCTCGCCGATCTCGTCCTGCGAGTCGACCACCGCCGGCGGCACGTCGATCGCGCCCACCGGGCGGTCCACCGCGCGCAGCCGGTCCAGGGTGTGCGGCAGCTCCACCTGCGCGATCCGCAGCGCCTGGCCGCGCAGCAGCCGCATCGAGCGGGCCACCGAGCGGCCGACCAGCAGCGAGATCAGCACCGCCACCAGGAGCACGCCGACGATGCCGCCGACCACCAGCAGGGTGTCCCGCAGCTGCCGGGCGCTGGCGTCGTCGGCCTGGCGTACGGCGTCGTCGAGGACCTCGCTCTCCAGCTGGCGGAGCAGCTCCTGCCGCTGCTCGCTGGCCGCCCACCACTGCGTCGCGGGCAGCAGCGCCGGCTCGGCGGTGCCGCTGGGCAGGGTCTGCTCCTCCAGCCGGGCGGCCGAGACGAACGCCGGGTCCACCGAGGTCTGGTCGTAGCGGCGGACCTGGTCGGCGGTCGCCGCCACCCGGAACGCGCCCAGCGCGGTGAGCTGCTGGGCCCGCAGGTCGGTCAGGGAGACCTGGTCGTCCACCTCGTACCGGCCGGCCCGGGCGGCGGCGTACAGCTCGGCGCGGATCCGCGAGGACAGCTCCTTGACCCGGGAGAGCTGCACGTAGCGCAGCACCGCGTTGGTCAGCGCCCGCTGGTCGTCGCCGGGCGACGGCTCGGCCAGCAGCTTGAGCAGGGCCGCGATGGCCCGGTGGTAGTTGCTCAGCACGGTGTCGCTGGAGAGCACGGCCGGCGGCACGGCGGCGCGGATGTAGACGACCTGGTCGTACGCCTCCAACACCTCGGAATAGGCCACCCGCCAGGCGGCGCCGGCGTCGGCGAGGGGCTCGGCCGCGGCACGCAGCTCGGTCATCGCCCGGTCGGACGCGTCCTGGAGCGGCTTGAGCGCGGCGACCGCGGCGTCCCGGTCGGCGCCGCGGCCGGCCTTGCGCAGCGCGGCCAGCTCACCGGCGGAGCGGTCCCGCTCCTGCTGGAGGCGGTCCACCACGGTGCTGATCTGCCGCCCGATGCCGACCTGCTGGGCGAAGTCGCTCAGCGCGGTGGTCTGCCCCACCAGCCCGCGGGTCTGCACCCCGGCGAGCACCAGGAACGCCACCGAGGGCAGCACCAGCACGGTGGCGAGCTTGGTACGCATCCGCCAGTCCCGCAACCGGAAGCGCGAGCGCCGCCGGTGCGGTGCCACCCGGTCCTCGGACGGGCTCCGGCGCGGCTGCGACGCCGTATCGCGAGCCGGGTCGGGACCTGCGCCCACACGATCCTCCTAGGTCCCACCTCGGCTCCACCGGGACGGGGAGCGGAAGTCCATCCAACCAGGCCGGCGGGCGGTGTCAAACGCTCGGCCGGCCGCACGACCAGGAAGGTCAGCGCGGTGGGCGGGAGCCTACGGTGTTCGGCGCATTCCGGTCGTCCGTCCGGCCGATGCCGGCCACGTGCGCCGCCTCGGCGACCCGGCCGAGGGCCACCAGCGCGGCCCCGGTGGCCCCGATCTCCGGGTTGCGCTGGTAGCGCACCACGCGCGGGGCCAGCGCGTCGACGAACGCCGCCCGCCACCAGGCCGAGGCGGCCATCGCGCCGCCGCCCAGCACCACCTCGGTCGGCCCGTCCGCGCCCGCCTCGACGAGGGCCAGGTCGTCGGCCATCAGCCGGCACAGCTCGGTCATCAGCACGGCGAGGATGTCGACAGCTGTGGTGCCGAAGCTCAGGCCGCGCAGCTCTCCGGAGCCGGCCGGGGCGACGCCGGGTGGCCGGTCCCCGCCGAGCCGTGGGTTCGCGCGCAGGGCCAGCTTCGCGCCGGCCCGGGTCAGCGCGCCCTCCAGGTCGGTGGCGGGCGGCAGCCGCAGCTCGCGGGACGCCCAGGCGAAGAGGTTCCCGCCGCTGGAGTACGCCGCCCCGGTGACCACGTGCTCGTGGTCGACCCGGTAGCGCCAGAGCTGCTCGGGCAGGGGCGGCAGCGGCGCGCCGGCCGGCACCGCCTGGATGAGGCGTACCGCGGCGGAGGTGCCGACGGTGACCGCGGCGCGGGACGTGTCGACGCAGCCGGAGCCCACGTTTGATGCCGCGCCGTCGCCGACCGGGGCGGCCCAGCGGGCGTCGGTGAGCTGCGGCCAGCGCTGGGCGTGCTCGACGCGGAGCCGGCCGCGCCACCGCTGCGGGGCCAGCGCCGGAAGGTCCTCGGGGCGTACGCCGGCCAGCTCGCACGCCTCGGCGTCCCATTCGAGCCGGCGCAGGTCGAGCAGCCCGGTGCCGGAGGCCATCGACACGGACATCGGCGCCTCGTCGAGCAGCACGCCGAGGACGTACTCGACCAGACCGCCGAAGCGGGCGACCGGGCTGCCGCAGTGCGCCCGCAGCCAGGGCAGCCGCATGGTCCAGTAGCAGCGGTGCCACCAGGCGCCGGTGCGCTCGTGGAAGGCGTCCGGATCGGCCGGGCCGGCGGCACCGGCGGGGGCCTCCGGCCGGGTGTCCATCCAGGTGAGCACCGGGCCGAGCGGCGCGCCGTCGGCGCCCAGCGGCAGCACCGAGTGCCACTGCGCGGAGGTGGCCACCAGCTCCACGTCGCGGAGGTGCCCGGCGGCGGCCAGCTCGTCCAGGCACTCCGCGAGGCAGGCGAGGTAGCGGGGGCCGTCCAGCGTGCCGCTGCCGTCGTCGCCGGTCACCAGGTGCACCTTGCGGCGGGCCAGCGCGCCGGGGCGTGGGACGGCGTTCGCGTCCAGCACGAGCCCGCGCACCGAGGAGGTGCCCAGGTCCAGAGCGAGAATGTCCATCGCGGGTCAACCTACCCGCCGGGAGCGGCGCCGAAGCCAAGATCCGTCGCCCCGGCCCGGCGATCGGGTTCCCCGGCGCGGCCCGCTCGCGTACAGTGATCGCCATGCCCGCGCACCTGTCCTGCTGGTGGCCCGCCGACCCGGCGGCCCACTCCCGCGCGTAGCTTCCCCACGCGGCCGCCCCACGAGGCGGCCGCCGGTCTCTCCCCGGCATCCCGGGGCCGCCTCACCGGCGGCCTCCGGCCCACCGAGGAGACCTCATGACCAGCCCGCACGACCCGCTCGCCGCCGTCGCGGCCGGCCGCGACCCCGGCCCGTTCGCGCTCGTCCGCCGCGAGGGCGCCGACCACGTCGACCTGTTCGCCGGCACGGTACGCACCGTGGACCGGCTGGCCGGGATCCCGCTGCCCGACGACGCCCCCGGGCCGCGCACGCTGGCCCTGGTCCCCTACCGGCAGATCGCCGAGCGCGGCTTCGCCTGCGTGGACGACGGCCTGCCGCTGGAGTGCCTGGTGATCGCCGAACACCGGCGGCTCCCGCTCGACGAGGTGCTGGCCGCCCTGCCCGACGCGCCGGTGGTGACCCGCGACGCCGCCTTCGACATCTCCGACGCCGAGTACGCGGACACCGTGGGCCGGGTGCTGACCGACGAGATCGGCCGGGGCGAGGGCGCCAACTTCGTCATCCACCGCACCCTGCGGGCCGCCGTGGAGGGCCCGCCGCTGGTGGCCGCCCTGGCCGCGCTGCGTCGGCTGCTGCTGCGCGAGCGGGGCGCGTACTGGACGTTCGTGGTGCACACCGGCACCCGGATCCTGGTCGGGGCGAGCCCGGAACGGCACGTGAGCGTGGACGACGGCCTGGTCATGATGAACCCGATCAGCGGCACCTTCCGGCACACGGGCGCGGCGGCCGACCGGGAGGAGCTGCTGCGCTTCCTCGACGACCCGAAGGAGGTCGAGGAGCTGTACATGGTGCTCGACGAGGAGCTGAAGATGATGGCCACCGTCGCCGAGCACGGCGGCCAGGTGGTCGGGCCGTACCTGAAGGAGATGGCGCACCTCGCGCACACCGAGTACCTGCTGGCCGGGCGGGGTTCGCTGGACATCCGGGAGGTGCTGCGGGAGACGATGTTCGCGCCGACGGTCACCGGCAGTCCCATGGAGAACGCCTGCCGGGTGATCGCCCGCCACGAGCGGACCGGCCGGCGCTACTACGCCGGGGTGCTCGCCCTGCTGGGCCGCGACGACCAGGGCCGGCAGACCCTCGACGCGCCGATCCTCATCCGCACCGCCGAGATCTCCCCCGCCGGTGAGCTGCGGGTGCCGGTCGGGGCCACCCTGGTCCGGCACTCCACCGCCGCCGGCGAGGTGGCCGAGACGCACGCCAAGGCGGCCGGGGTGCTGGCCGCGCTCGGCCTCGGCCCGGACGCCCCGGCCCGCGACGCGGGACCCACGCTCCGGTACGCCGACGACCCCGAGGTGCGCGCCGCGCTGGCCGCCCGCAACACCCCCCTCGCCCGGTTCTGGCTGGACCAGCGCGTCCCGGGAGCCACCACGCTGCCCGGGCTGGCCGGCCGGCGGGCGCTGATCGTGGACGGTGAGGACACCTTCACGGGGATGCTCGCCCACCAGCTCGGCGCGCTCGGACTGGCAGTGACGCGGCGGGACTGGCACCGGGCCGGCCCGGTCGACGGGTACGACCTCGTGGTGGTGGGTCCCGGCCCGGGCGACCCGAACGACCTCGCCGAGCCGAAGATGGCGAGCATGCGGGCCCTGCTGGCCGGGCTGCTCGCGGCCGGGCGCCCGACCCTGGCGGTCTGCCTCGGCCACCAGCTCCTGGCCGGGCTGCTCGGGCTGCCCCTGCACCGCCGCGACGCGCCCTACCAGGGGCTGCCGCGGGACGTGCCGGTGTTCGGGACGACCCGCCGGGTCGGCTTCTACTCCAGCTTCACGGCCCGGGCCGACGCGGACCGGGTCGCCACCGGGTACGGCACGGTGGAGCTGTCCCGGGACCCCGCGGACGGGGCGGTGCACGCGCTGCGGGGGCCGGGCTTCGCCGGGGTGCAGTTCCACCCGGAGTCGGTGCTCAGCCGCGACGGCATGGCGGTCCTGGCGGACCTGCTCGGGCACCTGCTGGCCCATCCCGCGCTGACCGGGCATGGACCGGCCGATCGGGGGTAGGGCGAGAGGCGACCGGTGGTGGGACGAGTCGAGAGCCCTCGTTCCGCCGCCGGTCGCCACGGGCCCGGGGTCAGCCGGCCAGGCCCTTCTTGAGCGCGGCGCCCATCTGCACGGCCCGCTTGGCGGTGAGGGCCGTGGCGCCCAGGGCCACGTGGTCCGGGGGGTTCTCGCCGTTGTTGCTGGTGTGCGAGGCGCCGTACGGGTTGCCGGCGACGAACTGGCTGGGATCGGTGTAACCGGGGGTCACCACGATGCCGCCCCAGTGGTAGAAGACCGTGTACAGCGACAGCAGTGTCGCCTCCTGGCCGCCGTGCAACGTGGCGGTCGAGGTGAAGCCGGTGTAGACCTTGTTCGCCAGCGCGCCCTGGGCCCACAGCGGGCCGGTGGTGTCGATGAACTGCTTGAGCTGGGCGGCGATCATGCCGTACCGGGTCGGTGAGCCCATGATGACGACGTCGGCCCAGGAGAGGTCGTCCGGCTGCGCCTCCATCACATCCTGGGTCTCCAGGCGGTGCGCCTGCCAGCCCGAGTTTGAGCGGATCGCCTCGTCCGGCGCCAGCTCACGCACCTTGCGCAGGCGTACCTCGGCGCCCGCCTCGCCGGCGGCCTCGACCGCCGCCTGCGCCATCTGGTAGGTGATGCCGGTCGCGCTGTAGTAGATCACCGCGGCCTTGACCTGGCCATCCATCAGACGATTCCTCCTCGGTGTCGGGTCAGCTCCGGCGACTACCCGTTGCTTGCGACGTCAAACGCCGGGCCCACGCGAGTCCCCGCGTCGACCGAGCCGGGTCGATCCCTTGCCGCCGCTCAAGATTTGCGCAAGTTCCGATGGAAACCGCTTCCCCGGGTGCGGGCGCGCGAGGATCCTGATGCCACCGGTGCCGGCGTACCGCCGCCGCCCCCGCACCGGGAACCTGAACGGGGGATCGCGCTCCGCCGGCAACGTGGCTGGCGTAGCGCGATCAGGGGCACCGGCCCGGCTCAGTCGTTGAGCTTGTCCCGCAGGTCGGTCACCCGCTTCTCCAGCCGGTCCACCGCCGCCTCGTTGTTGATGAACGTGCTGATGCCGGCGGCGAGCGCCAGCCCGATCAGCACCGCCAGGGCGCTGAGCACCAGGCCGCCGATCGCCACCCCGCGCCCGGTCACGCCGGGGCGCCGGGCCATCCGCAGCCCGACGATGGCCAGGATGACCCCGATGATCCCCAGCAGCAGCCCGACCGAGGCCAGGATCGCGGTGAGCACGCTGAGCAGGGCCGCCACGCCGAAGACCAGCGAGAAGGTGGCCGCAGCGCTGGTCTTCGCCCCGCCCGCCGGTCTCGCGGGCCGGGCGGCGCCTCGCATGGGTTCACTGGACGCTGTCATTCCCCCACACCTCCCATTCCTCGCATCGGTTCCCGGCGGCGCATCCCCGTTCCCGGGGCGCTCATGCCTCGCAACCCGGGTCGTTACCGGCACCGCTGCTGCTCCTCCTCCTGTTCGTCCAGATTTCGGGGAATGCCGGGCCCGCCGCCGGGGACTCGGGTGGTGACCCACGAGAAGGAAGGACGAATCATGCGACTGACGGAGCAGCAGGTCCGCTCGCTGTACGGGCAGGACGTCCAGGACCGCTCGGGTGCGAAGATCGGCAGCGTGGGCCAGGTCTGGGCCGATCCCAGCGGCGAGGCGACCTGGGTCAGCGTGAAGACCGGAGTGATGGGCCACCACGAGTCGATGGCTCCGCTCGACGCGGCCCGGATGCAGCAGGACGGACGCCTCCAGGTGCAGTACGACAAGGCGACCGTACGCAGCGCGCCGAGCGTGGAGACCGGCACCAACCAGCCGCTCAGCACCGAGCAGCTCGCCCAGCTCTACCGGCACTACCAGATCGGGGAGCAGGCCGGGCCGCCGCCGAAGCAGAAGCAGCAGGCGGGCGGGCCGGAGATGGTCCGCTCGGAGGAACGGCTGCGGGTCGGCACCGAGAGCGAGCCGGCCGGCGCCGCGCGGCTGAGCAAGCGCGTGGTCACGGAGAACGTCCAGACCTCCGTGCCGGTCGAGCACGACGAGGTGACAGTGGTCCACGAGCCGATCCTCGACGCCGACCGGGCCAACGTCCGGGCCGGCATCGGCGAGGAGCAGCGCGAGATGGAGCTTCGCGCCGAGCGCCCGGTGGTCGCCAAGGAGCAGGTCCCGGTCGAGCGGGTCCGGCTGAACAAGGACGAGATCGTCGAGGAGCAGCCGGTCAACGCGCAGGTCCGCCGGGAGCTGGTGGACGCCGACGTGCCGGAGCGGGCACGCCGCAACCGCTGACGCGACGACACATCCCGGGCGGGTGGGCCACGGCCCGCCCGTCCGGTCGTCCGTCCCGCCGAAAGCGTCACACCGCCGACCTATGCTGACCGTCCACGTCGACGGGAGCAGATGCTAGTGGCTACTTCCCTTCCTAGCCCCCCTATCTTGAAGAGGCGGACTTGACCATGGAGGGTGACCGGTGAAGGTCACCCGGATCGCCTACTCGGTCCGACTGAATCCGGGCAAATACGCTGCCCTGGCGGAGCAGGCCCGACGGTTGGGTCGGGTGCGCAGCGAGGTGTGGCAGCGCTACGGCTCGGTCGCCGGGGTCGGATCTGGGTTGACAGACCGGCGGGTGCGGGACCGGTGGCTGGCCGACGGCACACATGTGCACTTCGCCGTGCTGGCGAATGCGTGGAAGGAAACCGTCCGCGACGCCATGGCCGACATCGCCGCGAACCTGGCGGCGGCCAAGGTCGCCGTCCGGCGGGCGATCAACCGACGTACCAACGATCCGGCCGAGCGTAAGCGGATGTTCACGGCGTTGAAGGCTGACGATTGGGCCAGTGACCCGTTCCTCGCCCGGCAGATGCGCAAGCACTGGAAGCGGGGCTTCAACCGCACGCACGATCAGATCGTCGTGCGCGCCGACAAATACCACACCGCCGTCGATGGCCGGGGACGGTTGTGGCTGGCGATCCCCGGTCTCGAGCCCCGCAAGCTGATCAGGATCCCACTGAGCACGACGGTCGCCCCGACCGGGACGCTGCGCCTGATCCTGCGCGGCGGCCGGGTCGAGGTCCACCACCGCTCAATCGCCAACACCGCCGCCCTGCGTGGGGACCACGCGAAAGCGCACCGGGTCAAGGCCAACAACCTCGGCATCGTGAAGCGGGAACGGCAGGCGGCCCGGCACCGGGCACGGGTGCGCACGGAGATCTTCACCGCGGTGCACGAGGTAGTGGACAAGGCCGCCACCGTGATCGCCGAAGACCTCACCAAACGCTTCACCGGCCGCAAACAGCTTCCTAAAAACATCAACCGGCGTCTCGCAGCGTGGACCAAAGGAGTCACCGCCGAGGCTCTGAAGAACGTGTCGGAGCGCAGAGGTTCTGCGCTCGTGCACGTCAACGCCGCCTACACCTCACAAGCCTGTCATCGCTGCGGCCGGTTCGGCCGCCGCGGCGGGGACCGGTTTCACTGCACCTCGTGCGGGGTGGTGTGGCAGGCCGACGTGAACGCCGCGATCAACATCCTGCAGCGAGCCGGCGACCCCGACATCGCCCTGCACACCCCACACCACAAGGTGAAGCAGATCCTGCAGGACAGGACCGATCGCCACCGGACCAGACTGCCGGTCCAGGACTCCAGCCCAGCCACCACCGGGCGGAGAGCGAACTACCCGAACCGCTCAACTGTGAGCGACAAGTAGGAAGCAGGCCGCCTCGTGACCGTACGTCTCACCGGCGCCGAGGCGCTGGCGCTGCGGATGACCAGCCTGCTGCTGCGCCCGCACCCGACCGCGCGCCCGGAGAGCGTCGCCGAGGTGGTCGAGTGGTTCGGGGCCATGCAGGCCCAGGACGCGGCGAGCGGCCTCTGGTCGCTCGGCGTACGCCTGCCCGGCCGCACCCAGGACGACGTGCGCGCGGCCCTGGAGCGGCGCGAGGCGCTGCGCACCTGGCCGATGCGGGGCACCGTGCACCTGGTGCCGCCCCGGGACGCGCGGTGGATGCTGGCGGTGACCGGCGTGCGGGTGCTGGCCGGCGCGACCACCCGGCGGGCCCAGCTCGGCCTGACCGAGGCCGACGCGGACCGCGCCGCCGACGTGCTGGGCGAGGCCCTCGCGGGCGGGGGCCGGCTCACCCGGGCCGAGTGCCTGGCCACGCTGCGCGCCGCCGGCCTGGACATCGGCGGCCAGCGCGGCTACCACCTGCTCTGGTACGCCAGCCAGCGCGGCGTCACCTGCATCGCCCCGCACGTCGGCACCGAGCAGACCTTCGCGCTGCTGGACGAGTGGGCGCCGGACCCGCGCCGCCCCGAGCGCGACGAGGCGCTGGGCGTGCTGGCCCACCGCTACGTCCGCGGCCACGGCCCGGTGACCCGGCACGATCTGGCCCGGTGGACCGGGCTCACGGTCACCGACGCCACCCGGGGCATCGCGGTGGCCGGCGACGCGCTCGCCCCGGTCGAGGTGGACGGTGTGCCGGCGGTGGTCGACGCCGCCCTGCTCGACGCGCCCCGGGCGCCCGTCGACGACGTGCACACCCTGCCGGGCTTCGACGAGTACCTGCTGGGCTACAAGGACCGCACGCTGATGCTCGACCCGGCGCACGCGAACGCGGTCGTCCCGGGCAACAACGGGATCTTCCAGGCCACGGTGGTGCGCGGCGGCCGCACGGTCGGCATCTGGAAGCGGACCGTGGGCAAGCGGGCGGTCACCGTGACCGTGCGGCAGTTGACGCCGTTCGACGCGGCGCTGCGGGCCCGCGTCGAGTCGGCCCTGACCGGCTACGCCGGTTTCCTCGGGCTGCCGCTGCGGCTGACCTGGTGACCCGCGGCCGGGCCGGTGGGTTGGGCCCACCGGCCCGGACCGGGTGCCGTTCAGTCGGCCAGCGCGCCGGACGCCCGCCCCTCGTGCAGGGTGAGGTTCCGTCCGGTGGACGGGTCGAACAGGTGGATCTTCTCCAGGTTGAACCAGACCCGCCGCGACCCGCCCTCACGCACCGGCGACTCCGCCGACAGCCGGGTGACCAGGCTCGACCCGGTCCCGGTGAAGTCGGCCGCGCCCGCGTCGGCGGCCAGTTCCTCCAGCTCGGCGGCGCTGGCCCGCTCCCCCTCGACGGTGAAGTAGACGTACTTGTCCGAGCCCATCGACTCGACGATGTCGACCGGCGCGTCGAACTCCAGGCCCCGGCGGCGGGTCTCGTCGTCGATGAGCGCGGCGTCCTCGAAGTGCTCGGGGCGGATGCCGAGGATCAGCTCGCGCGGGGCGTCGGCGCCGTCGAGCTGCCGGCGTACCCGGTCCCCGATCGGCACGTCGCCCAGCGCCGTACGCAGGTGACCGTCCTCGACGGCGGCGTGCAGGAAGTTCATCGACGGGGAGCCGATGAAACCGGCGACGAAGAGGTTGCGCGGGTGGTCGTAGAGCTCCTGCGGCGGACCGACCTGCTGCACCGCGCCGCCCCGCATGATCACCACGCGGTCGCCGAGGGTCATGGCCTCGGTCTGGTCGTGGGTCACGTAGACCGTGGTGGTGCCGAGCTGCTTCTGGAGCCGGGACACCACGGTGCGCATCTGCACCCGCAGCTTCGCGTCGAGGTTGGACAGCGGCTCGTCCATGAGGAACGCCTTGGGCTGGCGGACGATCGCCCGGCCCATGGCAACCCGCTGCCGCTGCCCGCCGGACAGGTTGGCCGGCTTGCGGTCCAGCAGCGGGGTCAGCTCCAGGACCTTCGCCGCCTCCTCCACCTTCTGGTGGATGGTCTCCTTGTCCAGCTTGGCCAGCCGCAGCGGGAAGGCCATGTTCTCCCGCACGGTCATGTTCGGGTAGAGCGCGTAGGACTGGAAGACCATGGCGATGTCACGGTCCCGGGGCGCCTTGTCGTTGACCCGCTCCCCCGCGATGCGCAGCTCCCCGGAGCTGATGTCCTCCAGCCCGGCGATCATGTTCAGCGTGGTGGACTTCCCGCACCCCGAGGGGCCGACCAGGATGACGAACTCGCCGTCGGCGATCTCCAGGTCGACGTCCCGCACCGCGGTCGTCCCGTCCGGGAACCGCTTGCTCACCTTGTCCAGCACGATGTCAGCCATGACAACACCACCTATCCCTTGACTGCGCCGGAGGTCAGGCCGGAGACGATGCGGCGCTGGAAGAAGAGCACGAACAGGATGATCGGAATGGTGATCACCACGGCGGCGGCGCAGATCGCCCCGGTGGGGTCCTCGAACTGCGACTCGCCGGTGAAGAACGACAGCGCCACCGGGACCGTACGGGCCCGCTCGGTCGAGGTGAGCGTGATGGCGAAGAGGAAGTCGTTCCAGCAGAAGATGAAGACCAGGATGGCCGTGGTGAACAGGCCCGGCGCGGCCAGCGGGGCGATCACCCGCCGGAACGCCTGGCCCTGGGTGGCGCCGTCCATCTTCGCCGCCTTCTCCAGGTCCCACGGGATCTGCTTGAAGAACGCCGAGAGCGTGTAGATCGCCAGCGGCAGGGCGAAGGTGATGTACGGCAGGATCAGCCCCGGCCAGGTGTCGAAGAGGCCGAGCTGCCGCTCGATCTCGAACAGCGGCGACACCAGCGACACCTGCGGGAACATGGCGATCAGCAGGGACACCCCGACCAGCAGCTTCTTGCCGGGGAAGTCCAGCCGGGAGATCGCGTACGCGGCCATGGCGCCCAGCACCACCGCGATGAGGGTGGCGATCAGCGCGATGCCGATGGAGTTGACCAGGGCCCGGACGAACTGGTCGGTGTCGAAGATCGTCCGGTAGTTGTCCAGCGTCCACTCCCGGGGCCAGAACTTCCCGTCGGTGAGGGTGGCCGGTGTCTTGAACGACAGCGAGGCGATCCAGAGCACGGGGACCAGCGCGAAGACGACGACGATGACGTCCAGCAGGCCCCAGCGCACCTTCGCCCGCGTGGTGGTTTCGACTGCCATGTCAGCGCCTCTCCCCGTCGTCGCTGCCGGGAGCAGCGGTGCCGAACAGCTTCACGAACACGAACGCGATGATCGCCACGGTGAGGAAGATCAGCACCGACATCGTGGAGCCGATGCCGAGGTTCAACCCCCGGATCAGGTTGTTGTAGGCGAGCATCGACACCGACGAGGTCTCGTTGCCGCCGGCGGTGAGCACGAAGATGTTGTCGAACACCCGGAACGCGTCCAGGGTGCGGAACAGCAGGGCGACCAGGATGGCCGGCTTCATCACCGGCAGCATCACCTTGGTGAACCGCTGCCAGGCCGTCGCGCCGTCGGTGGAGGCGGCCTTGAGCAGGTCCTCCGGCACCAGCGCCAGCCCGGCCATGAGCAGCAGCGCCATGAACGGGGTGGTCTTCCAGATCTCGGCCAGCATGATGATCGCCAGCGAGCTGGCCCGCTCGGTCAGCGGGGCGCTGCCGTCGAACAGGTTGGCCAGGTACCCGGTGCCGGGCGTCCAGGCGTACCGCCAGGAGAAGGCGGCGACCACCGTGACGATGCCGTACGGGATGAGCGCCGCGGTGCGGACGATGCCCCGGCCGACAAGCGTCCGGTGCATGATCAGCGCCAGGCCCATGCCGAGCACCAGCTCGACCGCGACGGTGACCACGGTGATCAGCGCGGTCACCCCGAACGCCGTCCACCAGAACTGGTTGGTCAGCACTGTCGCGTAGTTCTCCAGCCCGATGAACTCGCGCTGGTCGGGGAAGCGCAGGTCGAAGCGCTGGAGCGAGAGCCAGACCGAGTAGAGGATCGGGTACGCGGTGACCAGCACCATGACCAGCGCGGCGGGCGCGCAGAGCAGCCAGCCGAGGCGCCGCTCGGCGCGCTTGTTCTCACTCAGCGGCGGCTTCTGCCGGCGGCGGCCCCGCTGGGTCGGCACGGCGGCGTGCCGGCCGGCGGGGCGCTCGGCCTCCGCGGCGACCTCCGCGCCGGCGGGAGTGGCGTTCACGCTCACGGCAGGACCCCCTTCGATTCCAGGGCGTCGGCGATGGCGCCGCGCAGCTCGTCGGCGGTCTGCTCGGGCCGGATGGCCGACGGCGGCGACAGGATCGCCGACATGACCGTGGAGATGCTCTGGTACGCCGGGGTCAGCGGCCGGACCGCCGGCTCCTTCAGCTCCTCCAGGATGGTCTCCTTCATGGGGTACGCCTTGTCCATCTCCGGGTCGGCGTAGACCGACTCGATGGTGGGCGGCACACCGTCGTTGACCGCGGAGAACTTCTGGTGCTCGGCGCTGCGGATGCACTTCGCCGCCTCGAAGGACTCCGTCGGGTGCTTCGAGTAGGCGCTGACCGCCATGTTGACCCCGCCGATGGTGACCTTGCTCGGGGTGTTCGCGTCGACGCCGGGCATCCGCGCCCACTTGACCTTCTTGGCCAGGTCCGGGGCCGCCTCCTGCATCGCCGGGTAGACGAAGGGCCAGTTGACCTCGAAGGCGCCGCCGCCGGACTGGAACTCCAGCCGGACCGGGTCCTCGGTGGCGTTGCTGAACGACGGCGACGTCACGCCCGACGTGGCGAACTTCTTGAGCTGGTCGAGGGCCCGCACCGTGCCCGCGTCCATCACCGCCTTCTTGCCGTCGTCGCTGAGGATCTTCCCGCCCGCGCTCTCGGCCAGGGTGTTGTAGAGGACGACGAGGCCCTCGTACTGGGCGCCCATGGTGAGCACCTGGTACGGCTTGCCCTGCTGCTTGAGCTGCTGGGCGGCGGAGATCATCTCGTCCCAGGTCTTCGGCGGCTCCTGGACCAGGTCGCTGCGGTACCAGAGGAGCTGCACGTTGGTGTTCTTCGGCGCCGCGTAGAGCTTGTCCTCGTAGCGGGCGGTGTCCAGCGGGCCGGCGAGCGTGCCCTGTTCCACCTCGGCCTTGTCCTGGCCGGTCCACTCCCGGATCCAGTCGGCGCTGGCGAACTCCTGGGTCCAGGTGACGTCGAGGCCCAGCACGTCCATCCCGCTGTCCTGCGCCGCGAGCCGCCGCACCATCTGCACGCGCTGGTCGTCGGCCTGCCGCGGCAGCACCCGGTAGGCGATCCGGTACCGCCCCTGCGCCTGCGCGTTGCAGTCGTCGACGACCTTCTGCAGGTTCTGCTCGGGCGGGTAGTACAGGTTGATCGTGGGCGGGCCGCCCTCACCGCCCGATCCGCAGGCGGCCAGCGGGGCCACCAACGCGAGTGCGGCGGCTGCCGCCGCCGCACGCCGGGCCGGCCGCCGCCGTGCGGCCGCGCCGGGGTCCGTCGTCATCGCCCTCCCCCTTTCCTCGGCGAAGAACCGGGGAGTCACCCGTGCCCCGGCGCACGGCGAGACGGTCGGAGCGCCGGCGGTCGGCCTGGCGTCCCGGGACGTTTCGTGGGCCAGACAGTGCCCTGCCTGCGACGCTGCGAAACCTGAGCGTGACGGGACGGATACGACCGCCGCCGCTGTGGGCCGGATCACTCCCCCGGGCCGCGGCCGCCCGGCAGCGGGGCGATGTCCGACCCCGGCGGCATGATGGCCGGATGATCGCGCGCTTCAAGGACCTGTGCATGGACGCGGCCGACGCCCACCGGCTGGGCGGCTTCTGGGCCGGCATCCTCGACGGTAACCTGGTCGACACCGGCGACGGCGACGCCCGGATCGACCCCCGCGCCGCCGCCTCCGGCGCCGAGTCGATCTGGGTCAACACGGTGCCCGAGCCGCGGACCGGGAAGACCCGCGTCCACCTCGACCTGCGGCTCGCCGATCCGGGACCGGCCGCGCTGCTGGCCGCCGGCGCGCGCCTGGTCCGCGAGCCCGACGCGGAGATCAGCTGGTGGGTGCTGGCCGACCCGGAGGGCAACCAGTTCTGCGCGTTCCCGCCGCGCGGGGGCGGGCGGCCCGGCGTCTTCGAGCTGGTGGTGGACAGCGCCGACCCGGAGGCCCAGGCCGCCTGGTGGGCGGGGGTGGTCGGCGGCCGGGTGGAGGCCGCCGCCGAGGGCGCCGCCTCGGTGGTCGGTGCGGCGGGCTTCCCCTGGGACCACTGGGTCTTCGATCCCGTGCCGGAGCGCAAGCGGGTGAAGAACCGGGTGCACTGGGACGTCGAGTTGACCGGCACGGAGGTCACCGCGCTGATCGGGGCCGGCGCCACGCTGCTGCGCGAGCCCACCCCGGCCACGTCGTGGTGGGTGCTGGCCGACCCGGAGGGCAACGAGTTCTGCGCCTTCCGGCCGCGTCCCACCCAGTGAACGGCGAGGCTACCCAGCCTGCGCCCGGTCGACTAGCGTTTCCGTAGCTCCGCAGCCAGCGCGTCGCCGTCGAAGTCGATACGCCTCCGGCCGACCCCCAGCCCGTCCGATCGGTTGGTTCTCGCGCGAACCTCCTTCTGCGGTCCCACCGGTTGGGCAGGATTCCCACAAGGAGGTGCCGTCGTGCAGGACACCCGCGCTCTCGCCCTGACGTTCGAGGTGAGCGGCCTGCCCCCGGTCAAGACCGAGGCCCTGTCCATCTTCGCCGCGGGCCACCGGCAGGCGACGAGGGTCCGCACCCTGCTCCAGGCCGCCTGCACGGCGGCCCAGCGCACCGGGTGGACCCCGCTCGACGGTCCGATCGAGGTGGACGTGACCCTGCGCTGCCCGCCCGGGCACCGCACCTCCGACGCCAGCACGCTGGTGGGCGGGGTCTGCGCGGTGCTCCAGGACAAGAAGCGGGTGGCGAACATCGGCCTGGCCCACCTCGGGGTGCTGGTCGACGTCGCCCTCTGGTCCGACGACCGGCAGATCCGCCGGCTGTCCTACGTCGAGGAGCCCGCCGAGGACTTCTCGTACCAGGTCCGGGTGGCGGCCGTACCGAGGATGGTTTGACCGACGACGGCGGTGGGGTACCGCGGTCGCCGACGAAGGGAGCGCCGATGTCGGAGCCACATGTCACGCTCGATCCGAGCGGGCTCGATCCCGTGCAGGAGAAGCTGCGCGGCCCGCTGGAGGATCAGCTGACCTCGGCCCTGCAGGCGGCCGCCGACCGGGTCCGCGCCAGCTACGCGGGTGAGCCGGTCGAGGAGGTCTGCCGTCGGCTGCTCGACGAGACCCGCTCCGGGCTGCACCCGGACATCGCCGCCGGCTTCCAGCCGGACATGGACGAGTTCTGCCGGGTCGCGGTGGCCATCGTCCGCGGCGAGGTCGGCTGACGCACGCGCACCACGACCGCGCCGGCCACGGGAGCCGGCGCGGTCGGTCCGCGCGGGCGGGTCAGCCGCGTCGCACGTCGACCGCGACGACGTGGGTGCCGTCGGGGCGGGTGGACTCGCCCAGCCGCACCGGCAGCGTCTCGCCGGCCGGCGACTGCAGCCCCAGCCCGAAGCTGAGGTACCCCTCGAAGTCGCCGGCCGCGGCCCAGCCGCGCAGCGTCGGGTAGCCGATCCGCGACGGCGGCACGTCGGCCGTGCCGGCGCCGCGCGCGTCGTGCGCCCGCGCCGGGTCGAACCGCACCGAGAGGTAGGCGGTGCCGGGCAGTTCGACGGGCGCGCCGCGCCCCTCGGTCACCACCTGCGGGACGTAGCCGACCTGGTAGGAGGGCGTCGGGCCGCGGAAGGCGAAGGTGATCCGGCTGAACCCCTCGGCCGGGTGGTCGCCGACGCGCACCTCGACCAGGACCGGCAGCGGCTCCCCCGGCGGCGGGGTGACCGGCACCCGCACCTCGTGGGTCACCCGGGCGGGCGCGGCGGGAACCGCCCAGCCGTAGGTCGCCCGCCAGGAGCCCTCGACGGGCGCGCCGGAGGTGGGCCGGGCCGGGGTGGTGGCGGGGGTGGTCGCGGCGGTGGCGCCGGGCGTCGGCGCCGTCGCGGTCGTCGGGGCCGCGCCGTCGTGGTCGGTCGCCGTCGTGCAGGCCGCCGCGAGCAGCACGACCAGGCTGGCGAGCAGTGGTACGCGCTGAGGTGTCATGGCCCAGTGTCGCGCCCCGCCGCGTCCGTCCACCAGGGCCGTTCGTCCGGCCTGCCCGGGCGCCCGTGAGGGTCAGCCGGCGAGGGCGAGCGCCTTCACCGCGACCAGCGCGACGAGGAGCACGGCGACGGCCACGGTGACCGACACCTGCGCTGCGGTCCGCCGCCGGGCCGGGGCGTACGCGAACCCCAGGCCGACCAGCCCGCCGACCAGCAGGCCACCCAGGTGACCCTCCCAGGACGTCCAGCCGGCGGAGAGCACCATCCAGATCACGAACGGGATGAGCACCCGCTGCGGGTCGATCGGGTGGTGGTGCAGCCGCCGGGTGAGCACCACGTAGCAGCCGGCCAGGCCGTACACCGCGCCGGAGGCGCCGACCGCCGCCTCGTGCGGCGAGACCAGGAAGCCCAGGACCCCGCCGCCCAGCGCGGAGAGCAGGTAGACGGCGAGGTACCGGACGTGCCCCAGCCGCTCCTCGATGACCCGGCCGAGTTCCCACAGCCACCACAGGTTGAACGCGATGTGCAGGAAGCCGAGGGCGCCCTGGGTGGGCAGCAGGTGCAGGAACGACGACGTGATGAGCCGGTACCACTCGCCGTGCGCGATCCCGATCGCCTCGTACCCGGGTCGGGCGACGCCGTCGTCGACGTAGCGCTGGCCGGCGTCGTCGAGCAGCCCGGTGCCCAGGCTGTCGAACCGGTCGAGGACGGCCGGGTGGACCAGTTCGACCAGGTACGCCAGCACGATGAGGGCGACCAGCGCGTACGTCACCAGCGGCCGGGCCACCAGCCGGCCGCCGAAGACCGTGCGGGCCTGCCGGACGGTCCGGTTGTCCGCCCGGACGCACTCCGGGCAACGGTGGCCGACCGGTGCCTCGCGCATGCAGTCGGGGCAGATGTGGCGGTCGCAGCGGGTGCAGCGCAGCAGCGTCTCCCGCTTGGGGTGCCGGTAGCAGGTGCTGGCGGCGTTCTCGGCGGGCGGCTGGCCGGTGCTCACGGTGTCCATGGGAATGCGGTCCTGGCGGCTCGTGGGGGCGGGCGGTCAGTAGTTGTCGAGGTGTTCGGCGGGACTGAGCACGATGTGCGGCGCCGCCTCCGGGTCGAGCCACGTGAGCACCCCGACCAGGTGCTCGTGGGACAGGCTCACGCAGCCGGCCGTGGGGTTGCCCTCGGCACGGCTGAACTCGTGCAGGAAGATGCCGCTGCCGGCGTGCGGCACCGGGGCCGGGACGGTCGGCGGCATGTTGTAGGTGATCACCGCGAAGTGGGTGTACGCCGGGTCCTCCCGCCACAGCGCCTCGCTCTGGCCGCCCAACGGCTCGGCGGAGCGCTGGAAGCTGTTGTAGTGCGGGGACTCCGGCTCGGCGTTCCACCAGTCGTCGACAGCCACCCGGTGGTACGGGTGGCGGACGCCCGGGTTCGGAGCGATGCCGTAAACGGTGGGGCCGATGGCGTAGACGCCGGTCGGGGTGGTCGGCACGCCCTCGACGTGCCGGTCGCTGAAGCCGTCGGCGCCGATCCGGGCCGGCAACGGGGGCAGGGCCGTTCGCCAGTCGTCGCCGGCGCGGTCGTACGTCTCCAGGGTGGCGTGGGTGGTGCGCCAACCCTCGCCGGTGACGATGAGGACCTGCGCCGTGGCGGCTGGCAGGGAGGTCAACCGGGCGGCCTTCGTCGGCTTCACGCGGAGGATCCTCGCACGGGGCGGACGCCGGGCGGGAGGTGGCCGGACGGGTCAGGACCGGGTCCGCAACTCCCCGGTCCTGACCCCCAGCCGTCCGGTGTGGTAGCGGTAATTCGCCGTTGCGAGCGCGGCAGGCGTGGCACGCCGCCAACGCCGGGCTCAACACGGCGAGCCGGCCCGCCTGCACTCAGCTCCACGGTGCCCAACTACCGGACTTCGGCGCGCCCCCGTCTCACCCCGAAGAGGCGTGGGCGCGGGCTCAGGTTAGGCAGGTTCCCGCAGGTCGGACAAGGTTCGACGGGCCCGGGAGAATGTGATTGATGCCAACGTTGAAATACGGCATGTCGGCGTAACAGGGTCAGCCGGACGGGCGCTGTTTGTCTTCGAGGCGATGACTGCGCAGGGCCTCCGGCGGGGGCGCGGCCAGGGCTCCGGCCGCGGCCGCCCCGGCGATCAGCGCGGCCGCCGCGAGGTGCAGCAGGCGCACACCGGCCGGCGCCGGGACGGTGGCCGCCGGCAGGCCCGGCAGCAGCAGCGTCCCGAGCCCGGTGACCGCCAGGGCCACTGCCCAGAACACGCCCGGACGGGCCCGCGGCCCCGGCGGCGGGACACCCTCGAAGATCTCATGCCGGCGTGCGGCGCGCACCGCCAGGGCGGCGACCAGCAACCCGCCGCCCAGGGTGCCCGTCACGTCGGACAGCTGCCACCAGTACAACCCGGTCAGCGCGTGGAAGTCGGCGATGCCGAGCAGGCGCGGCCACCGGTCGCTGTGGGTGACCCGGTCCCAGGCGACGTGGCTGAACGCGCCGATCAGCGCCGAGCAGACGGTGACCTGCCAGGGATGCCGGACGCCGGCCAGCGCGACGTGGTCGGGCCAGCCGAACAGCCGCTGGCCGGGCAGGTGCACGGCGACCCCCGCGATCACCCGGCGGACGATCCAGGCGTACGCGAGGGCGACCGGCAGGCACCACCAGAGCAGCCCGCCGAGGGTGTGCGTCCGCAGCCCGGGGGCGAGCGCGGTGCCGGTGAACAGGTAGCCCACGTCCGGGGCGACCGCGCCGGTGGACAGCGCCACCCCGTCGAACCAGTGCGGCCGCCACAGCTTCAGCGGCAGCACCGGCGCCAGGTGCGACGGGAAGGTCAGCGGCACGCCCCGGACGTTACCGGCCGGATCAGAAGTGCCGGACCAGGTCGGGGAACGCGGCCAGCCGGATCACCCCGGGGTCGGACGGGTCCAGCTCGTCGTGCTCCAGCACCCAGGTGTTCTCGTTGGGGATGAACACCGCGTTCAGGCCGGCGGCCCGGGCGGGCAGGATGTCCGAGCGCGGGGAGTTGCCGACCATCCAGGCGGTGGCCGGGTCGAAGGCGTGCTCGCGGGCCAGCCAACGGTAGGTGTCGGCGTCCTTCTCCGGCACGATGTGCGCGGCGCGGAAGTGGTGCAGCAGCCCGCAGGCGTCGAGCTTGCGCTGCTGCTCCTCGCGCTCCCCCTTGGTGAGCAGCAGCAGCTCGTGCCGGGTGGCCAGGTCGTCAAGGGTCTCCGCCACGCCGGGCATCAGCTCGACCTGGTGGCCGACAAGCGCCGCCGCCAGGTCGTCGATCTCGGCGCGCTCCCGGTCGGTGGCCGGGCGCGCCCGCAGCTTCTCCAGGCACTCCCCCAGGCTGCGCAGGAAGACCTTGCTGCCGTAGCCGTGCGCGACCGCGTTGGCCCGCTCGATGTCGTCGAGCACCGCCCGGATCTCGACCCGGTCGAGCGTCGGATGGTCCAGCCAGGTGAGGAAGTCGTCGATCACCCGCTCGAAGAGGACATTGTTCTCCCAGAGCGTGTCGTCGGCGTCGAAGACCAGCACCGCGGCCTCCCGGCGCTGTGGCATCGCGTACTCCTCCCGTGTGCCGGACCGGGACACGGTACTGCCCGCGGCCGCTCCCGGCAGCCCGGTTTCCGGCAGGTCGGCCAGGACCAGCCGACAAGATCATCGGAGGCGGACGGACGGACCGTCCGGACTGGCCGAACGCCGTGTGACCGGCGGCGGGAACCCGACTGCGCGTACCCGGGTCGGGGCGGGATGCTTCGGCGATGACGACCTCACGCGATCATCCACGCGCGACACCGGCCCGGCGCCGGCGTCGCCGGAGGGCGGCCACCGCAGTGGTGGCCGCGCTCGCCGCCGCCGGCGGCGCGCTTGCCCCCTCGCCGGCCCTCGCGGTCAACGCCACGCACACCACGGTGGTGGGCACCAACCCGGTGGACTGGACGCCGCACGCGCTCGACGGCACCGTGTACCGGATCCTCCAGATCGGCAACCGGGTCTACCTGGCCGGCTCGTTCACCACGGTCCGCAACGCCGGGCAGACCGCCCAGCTCGCGATGCCGCGGCTGGTGGCGCTCGACGCCACCACCGGGCGGATCGACACCACGTTCCGGCCGGTGGTCAACGGCACGGTCAAGGCGCTCGCCGCCGCGCCGGACGGCCGCTCGCTCTACATCGGCGGCGCGTTCACCACCGTCAACGGCGTGGCCGCCCCGCGGGTGGCCCGGGTCGACGCGGCCACCGGCGCCCGGGTCGCCGGGTTCGCCCCGGCCGCGCTCAACAACCAGGTCAACGACATGCGGCTGGTCGGCAACCGGCTGATCCTCGGCGGGGCGTTCCAGACCGTCGGCGGGGTGACCCGCCGTGCCCTGGCCGCGCTGAACGCCACCACGGGCGCCGCCGACGCCTCGGTGAACCTGCGGATCGAGGGCCCGCGGAAGACCACGACCGGCGCCACCGCACCGGTCAAGATCGAGGCCCTGGACGTCTCGGCCGACGGCCGGCGGCTGGTCTTCGTGGGCAACTTCAGCTCGGTCGCCGGCGTGGCGCGCCACCAGCTCGCGGTGGCGAACCTGAGCGACACCGGGGCCACGCTGTCCGGCTGGTCGACGCTCCGCTACCAGCCGCAGTGCGCCGCGTCCATGCCCACGTACCTGCGCGGGGTGGACATCTCCCCGGACGGCACCTGGTTCGTGGCCGTCACCACCGGCGCCGCGTTCCCCGGCACGCTCTGCGACGCGGCGTCCCGCTTCGAGTTCGGCGCGGAGGCCGGCGGCAAGCAGCCGACCTGGGTGAACTACACCGGTGGGGACACCCTGCTGTCGGTGGCGATCACGGGAGCGGCGGTGTACGTCGGCGGCCACCAGCGCTGGCTGGACAACCCGTACGGGCGGAACTCGGCCGGCGCGGGCGCGGTGTCCCGGCCGGGGATCGGGGCCATCCACCCGACCACGGGCAAGGCGCTGGCCTGGAACCCGACCAAGGACCGGGGCGTCGGCACCGCCGAGCTGTACGCCACCGACCGGGGCCTCTGGGTCGGCAGCGACACCGTCACGGTGGCCGGCGAATACCACGCCCGGGTGGCGTTCCTCCCGCTGCCATGAAGGTGTGGGGCGCGGCGGATTCTTCCGCCGCGCCCCACCGTCAGCGGCGCAGGGTGAGGATCAGGTCGGCGACCAGCGCGGTCCACCCGGTCTGGTGCCAGGCGCCGAGGCCGGCGCCGTTGTCGCCGTGGAAGTACTCCGGGAAGCAGATCAGGTCCCGCCAGTCCGGGTGGGTCTGGAAGAGCTGGGCCGCGCCGTAGATCGGCCGCCGGCCCCAGCCGTCCCGGGTGAACAGCGAGATCAGCCGGGCCGACAGGTCGTCGGCGATCTCGTCGAGGGTGCGCTTCACCCCGGACCGGGTCGGATACTCCACCTGGAGGTCGTCGCCGAAGAAGGCGGCGTAGTCGCGCAGCGCGCTGATCAGCAGGAAGTTCGTCGGCATCCAGATCGGGCCGCGCCAGTTGGAGTTGCCGCCGAACAGGCCGCTCGTCGACTCGGCCGGCTCGTAGCCCACGCCGAACTCCTGGCCGCCGAGGGTGACCGTGAACGGCTTGTCCAGGTGGGCGCGGGAGAGCGTGCGCAGCCCGTATTCCGAGAGGAACTCGTCGGTGTCCAGCATCCGGGCGAGCAGGCGCACCACCTGGTCGGGGCCGACCATGGAGAGCAGCCGCTGCTGCCGGCCGTCCGGGCCGAGCCGGCGGGCGCCGATGACCTCGGCGTACTCGGGGCGGTTGGTGAGGAACCAGCGCAGCCGGGCGCCCAGCTCGGGCAGCCGGTGCAGGGTCCGCGCGGTGAGCCGGGTGACCGCCGCGAGCGGCAGCAGCCCGACCACCGAGCGGACCTTCAGCGGCACCTTCGTGCCGTCGGCCTGCCGGAGCACGTCGTAGAAGAACGCGTCCTCGTCATCCCAGAGCCCCTGGTCGTACGCGGCCGCCGCGATGTACGCGAAGTGCTCGAAGAACTTCGTCGCCGTGTCCACGTACGCCCGGTCGTGCTCGGCCAGCACGATGGCCATGTCGAGCAGGTTGAGCGCGTACATGGCCATCCAGCCGGTGCCGTCGGACTGCTCCAGCACCCCGGCCACCGGCAGCGCGGCCGACCGGTCGAACGGGCCGACGTTGTCCAGCCCGAGGAAGCCGCCCTCGAACACGTTGTTGCCGCCGGTGTCCTTCCGGTTGACCCACCAGGTGAAGTTGAGCAGCAGCTTGTGCATCACCCGGGCGAGGAACTCGTGGTCCCGGGAGCCGTCGATCTCGAACACCTTCAGCGCCGCCCACGCGTGCACGGGCGGGTTCACGTCGCCGAACGCCCACTCGTACGCCGGGATCTGCCCGTTCGGGTGCAGGTACCACTCGCGGAGCAGGAGCAGCAGCTGCTCCTTGGCGAAGCCCGGGTCGACCCGGGCGATGGTGACGCAGTGGAAGGCCAGGTCCCAGGCGGCGTACCAGGGGTATTCCCAGGGGTCCGGCATGGAGATCACGTCGAAGCTGTTCATGTGCCACCAGGCGCTGTTGCGCCCGTGCCGGCGGCCGGCCGGCGGTGGCGTGGAGCCCGGGTCGCCCTCCAGCCAGCGCTTGATGTCGAAGTGGTAGAACTGCTTGCCCCACATGAGCCCGGCGATGGCCTGCCGCGCCACCAGCGCCTCGTCGGCGCTGGCGGCGGCCGGGATGACGCTGTCGAAGAAGCGGTTGGCCTCGGCGCGCCGGGCCCAGAGCACCGTGTCGAACCCGTCGCCGAGGTCGGCCGGGGGTGGCGGGGTGCTCGCCGGGGGCGGGGCGGTGCGGGTCAGCCGCAGCCGGATCTGCCGCTGCCCGCCGGCCGGCACGTCCAGCACGTAGTGCAGCGCGCCCTTGGTGCCCTCCCGGTCCGGGTTGACGGTGTCGGCGCCGGCCACCACGTGGTCGTTGATGCCGTCCTTCGGGTACGGCGACCGCCCCGGCAGCCCCCACAGCCGCTCGGCGTTGGTGTCGTTGTCGCAGAGCAGCGGCGTGGGCGCGCCGTCGCCCTCCAGCAGGAGCTGGCCGAGCACCCGGTGCTCACCGACCAGCCGGGCGCCGTCGCCCACGAGCCGGGGCACCCGGTCGCCGCCGGGCAGCCCCCACGCCCAGGTGTTGCGGAACCAGAGGGTGGGCAGCACGTGCAGGGTCTCGTCGGTGTCGCCCCGGTTGGCCACGGTGATCAGCACGCACAGGTCGGTCGGGGACGCCTTGGCGTAGTCGACGGTCACCGCCCAGTACCGGTCGTCGTCGAAGATCCCCGTGTCGACCAGCTCGTACTCCGTGTCGTCCCGGCCGCGCAGCGCGTTCACCGCGACCAGCTCGTCGTACGGGAAGGCGGCCTGCGGGTAGTGGTAGCGCCAGCGCATCCACGAGTGGGTGGGCGTGGAGTCCTCGTACCACCAGTAGTCCTTCACGTCCTCCCCGTGGTTGCCGCCGTCGCCGCCGAGGCCGAACATCCGCTCCTTGAGGATCGGGTCCCGCCCGTTCCACAGGGCGAGGGCGAAGCAGAACGTCTGCCGGTCGTCACAGACGCCCGCCATGCCGTCCTCGTTCCACCGGTAGGCTCGGGACCGCGCGTGATCGTGGGGGAAGTAGTCCCAGGCCGTGCCGTGTTCGCTGTAGTCCTCCCGTACCGTCCCCCACGCCCGCTCGGACAGATAGGGACCCCATGCGCGCCAGTCCTGCTCCCCGGCATCGGCCTGGGCGAGCCGGTGCCGCTCGGGGTCGGGGGTCGCGGAGGTCGGGCGGTCAGTGATCACCTGCACATCTTCGACGCCCCCGGGGTACTTCTCCACAGGGGCCATTGTCGTCGTGGCGGGTGACACCCCGCCGGTGGTGGAGGAAAGTTGATCGACATTCGCTTCGGTCCGCAGGTCTGCGGGGAGCTGTCCGCCTCGTCGACCCGGGAGTGGCTGGTCACCGACGGGCGGGGCGGCTACGCCATGGGCACGGTCGCCGGGCTGCGCACCCGGCGCTACCACGGCCTGCTCGTGGTGGCCGGAGAGACGCCCGCCGCCCGCAAGGTGGGACTGGTCAGCCTCGACCCGGCGGTGACCCTGCCCTCCGGGCGGCAGGCCCGGCTCGGCGCGCACGAGTGGTCCTCCGGCGTGGTCGACCCGCGCGGCTTCGAGCTGCTGGAGCGCTTCGACCTCACCGAGGGGGTGCCCCGCTGGCGCTGGCGGATCGGCGACGTGGTGATCGAGCGGGAGATCGCCATGGCGTACGGCCGGTCCTGCGTGGCGGTGGTGCACCGGCTGATCTCCGGCGGCCCGGTCCGGCTGGACCTGGCCGCGGCCTGCACCTGGCGGGACGCGCACGGCGAGCGGCGGGCGGACGGCCCGGCCCCGCGGCTGGAGCAGGTGGCCGGCGGCGCGGTGGTGGACGGCGCGTTCCGGCTGGCCGGGCCCGACTGGACCCCCGAGGGGCAGTGGTGGCTCGGGGTGCGGCACCGGGAGGAGGCGGCGCGCGGGCTGCACCCCGACGAGGACCTCTGGTACGCGGGCCGGTTCTCCGGCGCCCTCGACGAGCCGGGCGCCGAGGTGTCCGTGCTGGCCTGGGCCGACGACCTGGCCGAGGAGCCGCCGCCGGCGACCGCGCTGGTGGAGGCGGCCCGGCGGCGGCACCGGGCGGTGGTGGCCGCGGCGAAGCCGGACGACGACGTCGACGCGACCCTCGCCCTGGCCGCCGACGCGTTCGTGGTGCGCACCGCCACCGGCCCCGACGTGGTGGCCGGCTACCCCTGGTTCGGGGCCTGGTCGCGGGACACCATGACCTCCTACGAGGGGCTCTTCCTCCGCACCAACCGGGGCGAGGAGGGACGGGACCTGCTGCGGGCGTACGCCGCCACGCTGTCCGAGGGGATGCTCGCCAACACCGCCGACACCGGGCGGGTGGAGCACAACACCGTCGACGCCACGCTGTGGTTCCTGCACGCGGTGAGCCGGCACGTCGCCGTCACCGGGGACACCGACCTCGGCGCGGAGCTGCTGCCGGCGCTGCACGGCGTGGTGGCGGCGCACGTGGCGGGCACCCGCTACGGCATCCGGGTCGACCCGGCCGACGGGCTGCTCACCCAGGGCGGCCCGCCGGACGTCGCGCTCACCTGGATGGACGCCCGGGTCTACGGGGTGCCGGTCACCCCGCGCACCGGCAAGCCGGTCGAGGTCAACGCGCTCTGGGTCAACGGGCTGGCCGGGCTCGCCGAGCTGACCGAGCTGACCGGCCGGGACGCCACCGAGCTGCGGGACCGGCACGCGCGGGCCGTCGCCGCGTTCCGGGAGCGCTTCCCCACGCCGGCCGGCTGGCTGCACGACGTGGTGGACGCGCCGGCGCCCGCGTACCCGCTCGGCGGGGCGCCGCACCACGACGACGACCTGCTCCGCCCCAACCAGCTGCTCGCCTGGTCGCTGCCGTACGCGCCCCTCGAACCGGACGAGGTCACCCTGCGCCGGGTCACCGAGGCGCTGTTCACCCCGCTCGGGCCGCGCAGCCTCGCCCCCGACTCCCCCGGTTTCGTGGGCCGGCACCGGGGTGGCCCGGCCGAGCGGGACTCCGGCTACCACCAGGGCACGGTCTGGCCCTGGCTGGTCGGGCCGTTCGTCGACGCGTACCGCCGGGCCGGCCTGCCCACCGACGACCTGCTGGTGGGACTGGAGGGGCACCTGACCGAGTACGGCCTCGGCTCGGTGAGCGAGACCGCCGACGGCCTGGCCCCGCACGCCGCCACCGGCTGCCCGTTCCAGGCGTGGTCGGTGGCCGAACTGCTGCGCGTCCGGTAACGCGTTACAGACCGGCAACCGGCGCGTCTCCGCTGGTTATCGACCGCTGGGCAGGATGGGCTGCGACCACACGACGCGCCCCGCGGGTGCCGTCGGGCGGTGCGGGAACCACAACTCAAAGGGGGCCGCATGTCCGCTGACGCCGACGTGATCGACATCCAGCCCGCCCGGCACCAGCGGGTGCTGATCCTCTCCTGGGAGTACCCACCCGTGCTCGTCGGTGGCCTCGGCCGCCACGTGCACGCGCTCTCCGTCGCCCTGGCCGCCGCCGGCCACGAGGTCACCGTCGTCACCCGGCACGCCGAGGGCGCGCCCCTGGAGGAGTACGCCGACGGCGTGCGGATCCTGCGGGCCGCCGAGGACCCGGTCCGGTTCCCGCTCGCCACCGACTCGCTGCTGGCCTGGACCATGGCCTTCAACCACACCCTCACCCGGACCGCCCTGCGCGCCGCCGAGTCCGGCGCGTACGACGTCATCCACGCCCACGACTGGCTGGTCGCGCACACCGCGGTCACCCTCGCCGAGCACCTGGACCTGCCCCTGGTCACCACCATCCACGCCACCGAGGCCGGCCGGCACCAGGGCTGGCTGCCGGCGGAGATGAACCGCACCATCCACGGCGTCGAGCACTGGCTGAGCAACGCCTCGGCCCGCGTCATCGCCTGCTCCGGCTACATGCGCGACCAGGTGGCGCGGCTGTTCGACGTGCCGGCCGGGCGGATCGACGTGGTGCCCAACGGGGTGGACGACCGGGCCTGGCACGCCCGCCCCCGCGCGGTCTCCGCCGCCCGGGCCCGGTTCGCCGGGGACGGGCCGCTGGTCGGGTACGCGGGCCGGCTGGTGTACGAGAAGGGCGTGCAGCACCTGGTGCACGCCGTGCCGCACCTGCGGGACCGGCACCCCGGCCTGCGGGTGGTGATCGCCGGCGACGGCCCGTACCGCGACGAACTGGTCGACCAGGCGCGCCGGCTGCGCCTCGCCGACACCGTACGGTTCGCCGGTTTCCTGGACGCCACCCAGCTCCCGGCCGTCCTGGCCGCCACCGACGCGACTGTGATCCCCAGCCTCTACGAGCCGTTCGGCATGATCGCCCTGGAGGCGGCCGCCGCCGGCGCGCCCCTCGCCGTGGCGGACACCGGCGGCCTCGCCGAGATCGTCGAGCCCGGGGTGACCGGGGTGACCTTCCCGCACGGCGACCCGGACGCCCTGGCCGGCGCGGTCGACCGGCTGCTCGGCGACGAGGTCTTCGCCCGCCGGGTGGCCCGCCGCGCGCGCACCATGGTCGCCGAGCGCTACACCTGGTCCGCCATCGCCGCCCGGACCGCCGGCAGCTACGCCACCGCCCGCCGCGAGCACGGCGCGTTCCAGGCCCGCCGGGCGACGGCGCTGCTGGCCGGTGACCGTTCCGCCATCACCATCCCGGACGGGAACCTGCTGGCCGGGGCCGCGAGCTGAGCCCGCGCCGCCCGCACGGGCGATAGGTCTCGCCCGATCCGTTGGCTATTGTGGACCTCCACCAGCGGTGAGGAGTGCGGTGCAGCAGGTAGTGATCGCCGGCCGGTACCGCCTGCTCGACCTGGTCGGACGCGGCGGGATGGGCCGGGTCTGGCGGGCCTGGGACGAGATGCTGCACCGCGAGGTGGCGGTGAAGCAGGTGGTGCCGCCGGCCTGGCTCGCCCCGCACGAACGCGACGAGCTGCGCGGCCGCACGCTCCGCGAGGCCCGGACGGCCGCCCGGCTCAGCCACCCGAACGTGGTGCGGGTCTACGACGTGGTGCGGGTCGACGGCGACCCGTGGCTGGTCATGGAGTACGTCCCGTCCCGGTCGCTCCAGGAGATCGTCGAGACGGACGGGCCGGTGGACCCGCGCCGGGCCGCCGGGATCGGGCTGGCGGTGCTGGCCGCGCTGCGCGCCGCGCACGACGCCGGTGTGCTGCACCGCGACGTGAAGCCCGGCAACGTGCTGCTGGCCCGGGACGGCCGGGCGCTGCTGACCGACTTCGGGCTGGCCGTCTTCGACGGCGGCGACGGGATGATGACCCGCCCCGGCCTGGTCCTCGGTTCCCCGCAGTACGTGGCCCCGGAGCGGGCCGCCGAGGGGGTGTCCAGCGTCGAGGCGGACCTGTGGTCGCTGGGCGCCACCCTGCACGCGGCCGTGGAGGGCCGGTCCCCGTACGCCCGCAGCACCGCCATGGCCACGCTGACCGCGCTGGCCAGCCAGCCGCCGGACCCGGCGCCGCACGCCGGCCCGCTGGCGCCGGTGCTGGCGGGGCTGCTCCGCCGCGACCCGCGGCACCGGCTCGGCCACGACGACGCGGCCCGGCTGCTGGCCGCCGCCACCGCGCCCGCCGTCGACGTGCCGGCCCGACCGTCCCCCGCCGCCATCTCGCCGGCCCCCGACGTGCCGGCCCTGGCCGCCGGGTGGACCGGCCGGCAGCAGCACCCGGACCAGCCGCAGGGCGGCCCGGAAGCCGCCGGTGCGCAGCCCCTTGCCGCCGGGCCGGCCGGCGCGGACGGACCAGCCGGCGCGGACGGACCAGCCGGCGCGGACGGACCAGCCGGCGCGGACGGACCAGCCACGGCGGACGGACCGGCGCCGGCCGCGCCCGCCACCGGGGACAGCGGCGGGGGCCCGAGCCGGCGGCGCCGGGCGGCGGCGCGCCGCTGGGGGCTCGCGGCGGCCGCCGCGGTGCTCGCCGTGGCGGCGGGTGTCGGCACCGCGCTGGCGGTCACCGACGACCACGACGGGCGATCGGGCGGCGACCCGCACGCCGACGCGCCGGACGAGCCGTGGGAGCGCCGCCCCGGCCCGCCCGGTGGCCCGCCGCCCGGCGTGCCGCCACCCCCGTTTCCCTGCGTCCGGCCCGACGCCACGGGCACGCCGGTCCGGGGCGGCTCGCCGCCCACCGACGCGGCGCTGACCCTCCCGGCGGGCTGGCTCTGGTACGCCGACTCCGCCGGCTTCCGGGTCGCGGTGCCGGCCGGCTGGCTGCGGCTGAGGTCCGGCAGCACCACGTGCTTCCAGGACCCGGCGACCCGGCGGATCCTCGGTGTCGAGCCGTACCCGGGCGGCGGGGACTCGGTGGGCCAGCTCCGGGCGGCCGAGCAGGACCTCACCACCGACGGCCGGCTGCCCGGGTACGAGCGGGTGCGGCTGGCCGCCGCCGGGGGCGGCGCGGAGTGGGAGTGCCGCTGGACCGCCCCGTACGGGGAGCGGATGCACGCGCTGCGGGTGCTGCCCGGCGACGCCGGCGGGTGGACGCTGGGCTGGACCACGTCCGACGCCGACTGGTCCGCCGGCGCAGGGCAGCTGGCGCTGATCCGGGACAGCTTCCGGACCGGTCGCGCCACCCGCGCGGCCGGCTGACACGCCGCGTCCCGTACCCGACAGTTGCCCCGGCCCGGCCGGACCGGGACGACATACTTCCTGGTGATTCGGCGGCGCCCGCCGGGCCGGTCCGGCAACCCCTCCCCAGTGGACCGTCCGGGTGATGCCCCGGGGCCCGACGCCTAACTACAGTGACGTAGTTTTTGTCGATCAAGACTTCTGGGGAGGGCGAGCCGAGATGATGGGACCGTCCCACGCGCTGTCCGGCGCGGCGGTGTGGCTGACCGGCTCCTGGGCGCTGGACCAGTTCGCCGACTACCACCAGACGCCACTCGCGCTGGCGGTCGGCACCGCGGTCTGCGCGGGCGGGGCGCTCTTCCCCGACCTCGACCTCTCCGGCAAGGTGACCCGCAACCAGGGCGGCGCCACCGTGGCCCGGACCTTCGGGGTGTTCAGCCTCTTCATCGCCGAGGTGATGGAGAAGATCTCGCTGGGCGTCTACTACGCGACCAAGCTCAGCAGGGATCCGCGCCGCAACAACGGGCACCGGACGCTGACCCACACCATCCCGTTCACCCTGCTCGTCGGCTGGGGCACCACAGCGCTCTGCGCCGCGTACGGCAAGTGGGCGGTGGTCAGCATCCTCTTCTTCATGATCGGTCTGGCGCTGCGCGGGCTCTTCGACGAGTGGGCCGAGCGGGCCGGCTGGGTGGTCGTCACCCTGCTGTCGGCGGCCGCGGCCTGGTTCACCTTCGCCAACCTGCCCGGTGACCGCGGCTATCCGCTCATCGGCACCGCGGTCGGGGTGGGCTGCTTCGTGCACATCCTCGGCGACATGATCACCAAGGCGGGGGTGCCGATCCTCTGGCCCATCCCGATCAAGCGGCGGATGTGGACGATGGTCGGGCTGCCCAACGGTATCGCGCTGCGCACCGGGAGCAAGGCCGAGACGATCGTGCTGCGCGCGGCGCTGACCGTGCTCTCCGTGCTCGCGGCGGTGGGGCTCGTCGCGCCCTCGGTGCTCCAGCGGTTCAACATCGAAGTTTGAGCCCACCCCAACTTCCAATGGACCACACGGGGCCGCCGGTCGAGGACGCGGCGGTACCGGAGTTCTGGCGTGAGCTGGGGCTGCCCGGGCTCGCCGACGTGCACACCCACTTCCTGCCGCCCCGGATGCTGCGCAAGGTGTGGGCGTACTTCGACGCGGCCGGGCCGCTGGTCGGCACCGAGTGGCCGATCCGCTACCGGTGGGACGACGAGGCGCGGGTGGCGCACCTGCGCCGGCTCGGCGTGCGGATGTTCACCGCGCTGGCGTACCCGCACCGGCCCGGCATGGCCGAGGCGCTGAACGACTGGACGCTGGACTTCGCGGCGCGTACCCCCGGTTGTCTGCCCTCGGCGACCTTCTTCCCGGAGCCGGCGGCCGCCCGCTACGTGGCGGGCGCGCTCGCGGCCGGCGCCCGGGTGTTCAAGGTGCACGTCCAGGTGGGCGGCTTCGCGCCGACCGACCCGGCGCTGGACGGCGTGTGGGGGCTGCTGGCCGAGGCCGGCGTGCCGGTCGTGGTGCACGCCGGGCACGCGCCGGTCGGCACCGCCCACACCGGTCCGGCGTCGTTCGCCGCGCTGCTGGCCCGGCACCCCGCGCTGACCGCGGTCGTGGCGCACCTGGGCGCCCCGGACTACGCGGCCTTCCTCGACCTGGCCGAGCGGTACCGGCACGTGCGGCTGGACACGACGATGGCGTTCACCTCGTTCTTCGACAGGTTCGTGCCGTTCCCGGCGGCGGAGCTGCCCCGGCTGCGCGAGCTGGGGCTGGCCGGGAAGGTGCTGCTCGGCAGCGACTTCCCGAACATCCCCTACCCGTACGCCGAGCAGCTCGACGGGCTGGCCCGGCTCGACCTGGGCGACGACTGGCTGCGGGCGGTCTGCTGGGAGGCGGCCGCCGCGCTGTTCGACCTGGCATGAGCCGGACGGGGTATCGACGTGGCTGTGACGCCTGACGGTCAGGGCAGCGAGTCGTCCGCCCAGTGGGCGAGAAGCTCCAGCACCGGCCGGCGACCGGCGAACATCGCCGCCTCGTCGCGCCGGTCGTAGGTCTGGCCGGTGGCGCCGCCGGCCCGGTTGAGCATCACCGGCGCGAGCCAGAAGTACTTGGCCGCGCCGGTGAGCCGGACCGCACGGGCCACCAGCACCGGATCGACCACGCCGCGCAGCCCCTCGACGTAGCCGGCGAGCACCGCGTCGGCGACCTCGGGCAGGAGCGCCACGTCGACCAGACCGTCGAAGAAGGTGTCCAGGACGAGGTTCGCGGCGTCCTCACCGATCGGTCCCGGCCCGACGAAGGACCAGTCCAGCAGGACCGGACCGCCGTCGCTGAGCACCAGGTTCGTCGGCCAGACGTCGTGGTGACAGAGGGTACGCGGAAGCCGGTCCGTGGCCGCCAGCAGTTCCCGCCGCCGCTCCCAGAGCCCGCGGAGCGCGGCCCGGAGGGGTGCGGGCCAGGCCGCCACGGCGACGGGATGGTCCCAGGCCACCGGCTCGGTCACCGGCCGGCTCAGCGTGTAGTCGCGCAGCCAGTCCCGGGCCAACCAGTCGTAGCGGGACAACTCGCCGGTACGGCCCAGCCAGTCGGCGTGCGCGGCACCGAGCCGGCGGGCCAACTCGCCGAAGTCGCCCACCGTGCCGGCCGTTCCCGGCCGCCCGTCCGCCTCGGCCAACCACAGCGCCACAGTGCCGTCCGGCCGGTCCCGGACCGCGAGCACGGCCGGCCCGGCCTGGCCGGCGCTCGCCCAGGCGGTGGTCGCCAGCCCGCTGCGATACGCCTCGACCTCACGCCGCCAGTAGTTCCAGTGTCCCGGTTCGGCGCTCGCCGCCCAGTGCGCCGGGCCGACGTCGCCGTCGCCGCCGGGGGGCGTGATCAGCTTGAGCACCGCCGGCCGCCCGTCCCGACGGGTCCGCCAGATGCCGCCGGTCACCCCGTTGAGCGGGTTGTGGGTCAACGGGTCTGCCGGCTCGCCGGCGGGGACGAGGTCGAGCGGAGGGCGGGTCATCGCGCGCAGCCTACCGGCCGCGGCCGCACTCGGCCGGACCCCCGCGCGGTCCAGGGAATCGGCCGCCATGACGTTCCGCTTTACCGGCCTACCTCGTGTTGCGGGCCGGATCGAGGGATCGGGCCCGTTCGAGACTCCGCCCGGAGCCCGTGAATCCGACCGCGGAAAACCGGTGGAGCGGCGTCGTTGTGCGCCGTTACCGTGCTGCCGGGCCAGATCGTCCAGGCGAAGGACATGCCGTTGTACACCCTGTGAGACCTCCCGAGCGCTGATTCGTCGCGCGTCGCGCTGATGCGCCGCGCTTCCTCTTGCTGCGGACTTCTCACTGAAATCGGTGTATTTCTGTGCTCATCAATTGGGTGGTCGTACCCACCTGCCTGCCTCTCGTCGTCCGCCGTTGCCACGTGTGCGCGTCCGAGCGCTTCCGGGCGAGCGGCAAATTCCGCGTCAACGCCAACCACAAGCTCCTCGACGCCTGGCTCCTCGTGCTCTGCACCCGGTGCGGGGACACGGCGAAGCTCACGCTCCTGGAGCGGACGAACGTCCGCGCCATCAGACCCGAGCTGCTGAACCGGCTGCATCACAACGACCCGGACCTGACCGCCGAACTGCTCCAGAATCCGGACGTGCAGCGCCGTAATCGCATCGCCCTCGACTGGGACGACGCGTGGCGCCTCGACACCGGCGGAGGGGATCCTCCGGACGCCGAGGTGATCGACGTGGCGGTCCGCTTCGCGGCGCGGATTCCCGTCCGGCCGGTGCGGCTGATCGCCGAAGGGTGCGGGCTCTCGCGGGCGGAGGTCGAGAGGCTGATCGCGGAGGGGAAGGTCGTTTCGGCGGTCCGGCTGACCGGCCGGCTCTCCGGCGACTTCACCTTCACGCTCAAGCGCTGATCCCTCGTCGGGACCGGGGCCGGTCCGGCGGGGATCCGCCGGGCAGGCCCCGGGCGCCGCCCTACTTCGCCGGCAGGGTCCCGGCGTAGCCGACGCCCCGGTCGACCCACCGGGCCAGATCGGCATCGTCCACGCAGGCGGCGGGATCCACAGTGATCCAGCCCCGCATGGGGCGCCCCCGCATCACCGTCGCCTGGGCGCCGGGCTCCGCCTCCAGCCGCTCGGACTCGGCCGGGTCGACCCGGACCATGAGGCCGCCGGCGCCGCGGACGACCACCGCCATGTTGCCCCTCACCATCATCGCCAGGCCGCCGAACATGCGCTTCTCGTCGAACCCGGTCTCGCGCCCGACCAGTTCCCGGACCCGGTCCGCGAGGTCCTCGTCATACGCCATAGCCGCATCCTGGCACCCGGCTACGACACCGCGGAGCAGCGGCCGTCAGCGGCGTCGCCGGCGGTCACGGCTCGGGCAGGTCGGCGCACAGCTTCGTCGGGAACGCCGGCTCCACGGTGCGGACCCGTCCGCAGCCGGCCTCCGTCGAACCGGCGATCGTGGCCCAGCCGCGCTCGCCGGCCCAGCGCAGGAAATAGCGGCGTACGGTGACCGTCGACTCGCAGCCCGGCCTCGGCTCGGCGCCGCACGGCACCGGGTCGAACGGCACCGTCATGACCAGCCAGGTGCCGTCGCAGCCCTCCGGCGAGCCGACGGAGTGGCGGGACACGTCCATGCCCCGCACGGCGATGCTGATCCAGGCCGGGTCGCAGTGGTCCGCGGGCATCGGGTCACAGCCGAACGTGGGATCGCAGCGGCGGTACTCCGCGCCGTCGCGCTTCCACGGCTCCTGGTTGAGCACGACCAGGCGGCCGGCGATCGGCCCCGGCGCGGTCAGCCGCACCTCGCCCGGTGTGGTGGTCGGGCAGGCGCCCACCACCCCCGACAGGCGCGAGTCCTGCACCACGTTGGCGAAGATGCGGTTGTTCTCCTCGACGAAGTAGGTGATCCGCGGATTCCGGGAGCACCCCTCGGCGTCGGCGAGCAGCGCCACGGTCAGCACCAGCGAGCGCGGGTCGTCGGTGAGGCGTACCGCCGTGACGTCGGCCTGGTAGGTGCCCCAGGTGGCGCCCTCGGTGGGGTCGCTCCGAGGGGGTCCGTCGCTCGGCGCGGGTCCGTCGCCCGGTGTGGGCGCCTGGCCGGGTGCGGCGCAGCTCAGGAGCGCGGCCAGGCACAGCAGGGCGATGGCGGGTCGGCGCATGGCTGCGAGTCTCGCCGCGCCGCCGGCCCGCCGCATCCGTACGCGTACTCAGTCCACCTCAGACGCCGACGCGCTGCTCCGGGATGCTGAGGCCGTAAAGGGCCATGAGTTCCGGGCTGTCGATCCGGCTGCCGTCGGCAACCGAGTCGCAGGCGATGTCGACGATCTGGTCCTTGTGCGCCAGCAGGTAGGGCCGGGCGCCGACGTCGGCGCTGGCCAGGGTGGCGATGCCGGACCAGTGCCGGCGGCCGAAGAGCATCGGGTAGCCGCGCAGCCCGTCGTAGGTGGCGCAGACCAGCACGTCGGGGTACGGCAGGGCGGCGACCCGGCGGACCGCCACGGCGGTGAGCCCGGGCATGTCCACCGGCACCACGACCACGGCCTCGATGGTCTCGTCGGTCAGCGCGGCCAGCCCGGCCCGGATCGAGGAGCCGACCCCGGTCCCCCAGGCCCGGTTGACCACCACGGTGGCCCCGCTCAGGTCGGTCGTCTGCCGCACCTGCTCCGCCGCCGCGCCCAGCACGACCACGACCTCCACGCAGCCCGCCTCGGTCATCGTGTCGATCATCTGGCTCACCAGGGGCTTCTCGCCCTGGCGCAGCAGCGCCTCGGGTCCACCGATCCGGCGGCCCCCACCAGCGGCGATGATCATTCCTGCGATCCGGTTCAGCGGTGCCCCCTCGACCTGGGGGACAGACCGGAGGCAGCAGCGCCCGGTCCGTCCCGTCGTACGCACACCGGGCCCAACGAGCGCGCCGGGGGGCGGGTAGCGGGGCAAAACGGAAAATTGCGTGGCTATGCCGCGTCGGCGTAGCAGTCCACCACCGACAGGTCGAGCGGGAAGCGGACCGGCGTCTCGCCGAACAGCAGCCGGGTGGCCCGCGCCCCGGCCTCGGTGACCGCCGCGGCGACCGACCCGGCCGCCTCGGCCGGGCAGTGCACGATCACCTCGTCGTGCTGGAAGAAGACCAGCTCGGCCCCGCTGCCGGCCAGCTCGGTGCGGAGCGTGGCCAGCAGCGTGGAGGCCCACTCGGCGGCGGTGGCCTGGATGACGAAGTTGCGGGTGAACCGCCCCCGGGACCGGGCGGCCCGGGCGCGCGGGCTCTGCGGATCCGCCCCGGCGTCCACCACCGCCTCGTCGCCGTCGCCGAAACCGGCCGACCCCGGCGGGCAGGTACGCCCCAGCCACGACCGCACCAGCCCGCCCGCCTCGCCGGTGCGGGCGGCCGCCTCGACGTGGCCGAACGCGGTCGGGTAGTTCTTCCTGAGCACCGCCAGGGCGGGCACCGCCGCGCCGCCGGTCTGCCCGTACATGGCGCCGAGCAGGGCCACCTTGGCCCGGGCCCGGTCACCGGCGAAGGCGTCCCGGGCCAGCGCCGCGTAGAGGTCACCGGCGCCACCGGCGGCGGCCAGCCGCTCGTCGCCGGAGACCGCGGCGAGCACCCGTGGTTCGAGCTGGCCCGCGTCGGCCACCACGAAGGTCCAGCCCGGGTCGGCCACCACGGCCCGCCGGATCACCTTCGGAATCTGCAACGCCCCGCCGCCCCGGGTGGCCCACCGGCCGGACACCACGCCGCCCGGCACGTACTCCGGGTGGAAGCGGCCGCCGGAGACCCAGGCGTCGCGCCAGGCCCAGCCGTGCGCCGTCCAGATCCGGTAGAGCTCCTTGTATTCCAGGACCAGCGGCACCGCCGGGTGCTCCACCCCGCGCAGCACCCAGGCCCGGGTGTTCGGCAGCTCCACGCCCGCGCGGGCGAACGCCTTGAGCAGCTCGGCCGGGGAGTCGGCGTGCAGCTGGCGGACGCCGAACGCGTCGGCGATCCGGGCCGCCAGCTCGGCCAGCCGGCGGGGCGGTCCCCCGACCGGGGACGCCTCGCCGAGCAGGTCGGCCAGGATGGCGTCGTGCACGTCGGCGCGCCAGGGCAGCCCGGCCGCGCCCATCTCGGCGGCGATCAGCGCGCCCGCCGACTCGGCGGCCACCAGCAGCCGGAACCGGCCGGGGTGTTCCGTCCGCGCGATCCGGGCGAGCTGGTCCGCGTACACCCGGGTCAACGCCGCGATGCCCGGACCGGGCGGCCCGGACGGCGCGTCGAAGAGCGCGTCCTGGCCATGACCGGGCGGCTCGGGCGGGCGCGGCGCCGGGTCCGGCGGGACCGGCGCCCCGGTGAGCCGGGCCCAGGCCGCGGCGAGCGAGCGCGGCTCGCCCCAGCGGCCGGCGTGGCCGAGCAGCAGCGCCTCGGTCAGCTCGACGTCGTGGCACCTGTCGAGCCGGACGCCGGCGCGCAGCAGCGCCGGGTAGAGGGCGGCGCCGGCGGCGAAGACCCAGCGAGGGCGGTCGGCGGCCTCCCGGGCGGCCACCGCGGCGGCCAGGTCGGCCACCGGCTCGGCCGGGCCGGCCGCGCGACCGGCCGGGCCGAGGGGTTGCAGCACTCCCCCGCCCCGCTCGTCGGACTCCACCGCCACCAGCACGGACGCGATTCTGCCCGGCCCCTCCGACAGATGCCGGAGGGACCGGGCAGCGGGTAGCGGGCGTTACTTGCCGACGCCGGCCGTGAGGCCGGACTGCACCTGGCGCTGGAAGACGACGTACACGATCAGCACCGGCAGCATCGCCATGGTGACCCCGGCGAAGAGACCGGACCAGTCGGACTTGTAGCCCTGGTTGACCGACAGCTCGATCAGGCCCTGGGCGATCACCTGGTTCTTCGGCTCACCCGCGACCGGCTGCATGAGCAGGGTCGGCAGGTACCACTGGTTCCACTGGCCGAGCACGTTGAAGATGCCGATGCTGATCAGGCCGGGTCGGGCCATCGGCAGCATCACGCTGAAGAACGCCCGGGTGTGCGAGGCGCCGTCGACCATGGCCGCCTCGGCGATCGAGTGCGGCAGCGTCCGGAAGAACGAGTGCATGAAGAAGACGGTGAACGACAGCGACCACGCCACGTAGACGAGGATCAGGGTGAGGTGCTTGTTCGGGCCGAGCAGCGGGAACACGACGTTCATGTTGTAGACGCCCTTGAACAGCGGCACCGCGGCGAGATAGACCGGCAGGGTCAGCCCGGACAGGAACATCCAGTAGATCAGCCGGTTGCCCCGGAACTCGTAGCGCGCCAGCGCGTACGCCGCCATCGAGCCCAGCAGCATGGTCAGGGTCACGCTGAAGACGAGCACGATCAGCGTGTCCAGGAAGAAGCTGTCGATCCCGGCCGTCCAGGCCCGGGCGAAGTTGTCCCACTGGAGCGACTTGGGGAACAGCGACAGCGGCTCGCGGATGACCTCCGAGTCGGTCTTGAGCGCGGACATCACCACCCAGAGCAGCGGGTAGATCACCATGATCGCCCAGACCACGAGGAACAGGTGCGAGAAGCCGTTGAAGATCCGGCCGCCGATGCCGCTGCCGGCGGCTTCCGCCCGCCGGCCGGTCGGCCGGCCGGGGGGCGCCACGTCGGGTCGCTTCTGGCCGGAGGTGTGGGTCACCGTGCTCATCGTCCAGGCCTCCTCAGAACTCGATCCGGTCACGGCGGGTGATCCTCAGCTGGACGGCGGCCAGCAGGATGGTGAAGATGGCCAGCGCCACGGCGATCGCGCAGGCGTAGCCGAACTGGCCCTTCTGGAACGCGTTGAACTGGATCACCGAGGCGAAGATCTCGCTGGCGTGGTTCGGGCCGCCCTGGCTGGGCGTCATGACGAAGACCAGGGCGTACATGTCCAGGGCGATGAAGCCCAGGTAGACCCACGCGACCGAGATGGTGTCCCGGAGCAGCGGCAGGGTGACCCGGAAGAACGTGTGGAACCGGCCCGCCCCGTCGAGGATCGCCGCCTCGTAGATGTCCTTCGGGATCGACTGCATGGCCGCCGAGAAGAGGACCATGTAGAAGCCGGCGCCGCTCCAGATCGCGATGAGCAGCAGCCACCAGAGCACCGCGGGGATGCCGAGGAACGGCTCCGGGTCGGCGGTGAAGGCGATCGGGTTGTCCGCGTCGACCAGCCCGATCTTGATGAGCAGGCCGTTGATCAGGCCCTGGCTGTCGGTGCGGTAGATCTGCTGCCACATGACGGCGATGACCACCAGCGACAGCACCTGCGGGAAGAAGAAGATGACCTTGTAGAGGGCGGAGCCGAAGACCCCGCGGATGCCGGCCCTGTCCTCGCGTCCGCCCACGTTGAGCAGGAACGCGAGGAACAGGGCCAGCGCGATGGTGAACAGCGGCACGGTGACCAGGAAGAAGACGTTGTGCCAGAACGCCTTCCGGATCAGCTCGTCGGAGAGCAGCCGGACGTAGTTGTCCAGCCCGACGAAACGCTGGGAATCCGAGTACCCGCCCCAGTCGGTCAGCGAGTATCCCGCCGCCTGCGCGAACGGCCACACCACGTAGAACAGGTACAGCGCGACGGGCAGGGCCAGGAAGCCCGTGACGAAACGCGCGACTCCGTGCCGCATTGGACTCACTCTCTCCGTCGGATCAGGCGGTGCGGGTCTGCTTCTTGATCGACGAGTCCTTGGCGACCTTGTCGGCGGCCGCCTGCATCTTGTCGACGAACTGCTGCGCGGTGAGCCGGCCGGCCATCAGCTCCTCGGAGAGGTTCTGGCTCTCCTTGTCCAGGTCGGCGTAGAAGTCCTGGAACTTGACGGAGATGAGCTCGCTGCCGCCGTTCTTCATGAGGGCGTTGGCGCTGGAGAGCGCGGTGTCCTGCACGTTGTCGCCGGAGCCCTTGGTGGAGGCCAGCGACTTGGTCAGCTCGGCGAACTTGGCCGAACCCGCCTTCGACAGGATCGCCCGCAGGAACTCCTTCGCGGCCTCCTTGTTGGGGGCCTTGCTCGGCACGACGAAGCCCTCGCCGGACGCGGCGAACACGTCCTTCGGGGCCTTGTCGTCGGCGTTGTGCCAGTAGTCCGACAGGGTCAGCTCGAAGCCCGGCGGGATGGTGGCCGACATCTCGTTCTTCAGCCACGTGCCGACCTGGATGAACGCCGCCTTGCCGTCGAGCCACGCCTGCTGCGACTGGGTGTGGTCGAGCTTGCCCGGGAGGAGCAGCTTGTCCTTGACCAGCTTCTCCCACGGCTCCAGCGCCTTGAGCACGCCGTCGGCCTTCCAGGCGTTCTCCTTCAGGTTGTCGATGTCGACGACGACCTGCTTGCCGGCGGTCTTCCAGATGCTCGCCATGAGCGCCCAGCGCGGGTAGTAGCCGTGCACGGCGTCGTGCACGTACGGCGCCATGCCCTTGGCCTTGATCTTCGGGGCCAGCGCGAAGAACTCGTCCCAGGTGGTCGGCGCCTGCCAACCCTCCTTCTTGAACAGCGCGGCGTTGTACCAGTTGCCCCACACCGTGTACGCCACGTTCACGACGTAGAACTTGCCGTTCTGGGTGCCGTCGCCGACCGTGCCCGGCAGCAGGGAGTCGGCGACGGTGCCCTCGCTGTCCCACGCGGGCGCGGTGAGCAGGTCGTCGAGCGGCTCGATGGCGCCCTCGTTGATCAGCGTGCTGCGGTCCATCATGTCGGCGCCCGAGTTCATGACCAGGTCACTCGGCTGCGTCGCCATCTTCGGCTGCTCTTCGGTCTTGATCTTCTGGGTCGACGACATGTTGACCGTGACGTTCGGGTGCTTGGCGCTGAAGATGACCTTGTCTTCCTTGGCCCACTGGTCGCCCAGGCCGCCGTTGAAGATGACCACCTTGACGGCGCTGCCGTCCTTCACGCCGAACGGGTTGTCCTTGCTCTTGGCCCCGCCGCCGCCGTTGTCGGACTTCTCCGGCTCGCTGCCGGCGCAGGCGCTGAGCAGGCCCATCGCCGGGGCGGCGAGGAGGCCCGCCGCGGCGGCCCGCTGAAGCAGGGTCCGGCGGCTGAGGTCGCCGAGGTTCTCGGGGGTAACCGACATCTCTGTCTCTCCTTGTGGGTCGGGTCAGGCGGTCCGCCGGAGGCGCCCGGCGTACCGCGACTCGAGGGCGAGGTTGTGCTCGTCCCCACCGGGGACGTTGGCGGAGAGGTAGATAGGGGGTACCTCCCCGGCCTGGTGGAACCGTCGTACGACCTCGGCGGTCAGCAGCTGCGCCAGGAGCGCCGCCGTGACCGACGAGACCGCACAGACCGCGCCGCCGCCCTCGAGCGGCAGCAGTGCGTCGCCGTACGGCGCGCCGTTGTCCAGCACGACGTCGGCGAGGTCGGCGAGCCGGTGGCCGGACGGGTGCCGCGGGGCGACCCGTGCGGTGTGCTCGACCGAGGTGACCGCGATCAAGGGGTGGCCCTGCTCCCGGACCAGCGTCGCCAGCTCGACCACCGAGCCGTTGATGCCGGACTGTGAGGCGACCACGAACACGTCCTCCGGCTGCGGCGCCGCCAGGGCGTAGAGCTGGTGCGCCACGGCCGGGTCGCGTTCCAGCTTGGGGTCGGCGAGCACGTCGCGGGGCGCGTCGCCGTGCAGCACGAGGTCGTGCAGGGAGAGTCGGTTCGTCGGGACCAGGCCGCCGGCCCGGGCCACCAGCTCGGCGGCGAACGCCTCGGAGTGGCCGGCGCCGAACGCCTGGAGCACGCCGCCGGCGCGCATCCCGCCGGCGATCACGTCGGCCGCCCGGTCGACGGCCTCGGCCTGGGTGTCGACCAGGCGGTCGAGCACCGGGCGGACGGCGTCCGCGTACCGCTGGGCACTGATCATGAGGTGGCCCCCTTCTCGGCCTTGTGCCCGTCGACGGCCTGGGCGGTGCGCCGGAAGGCCGCGTGGGCGCGGTCGTGGGTGCGCTGCGCCACCGCGATGTAGAGCAGGTCGAGCACGACGAGCTGGGGGTGCCGCGCGGAGAGCGCGTCGGGCCGGAACGTGGTGGCCTGGCTGGCCGTGACCAGCACGATGTCGGCCAGCTCCGCCAGCGGCGAGCGGGGGAACCCGGTCAGCGCGACAGTGGTGGCGCCCCGGCTGCCCGCCTCGGCCAGCATCTCGATGGTCTCCCGGGTCTGCCCGGTGTGCGAGATGCCGAGCGCGACGTCGCCGACACCGAGCAGCGCGGCGCTGGCCAGCCCCTCGTGCACGTCGCTCCAGGCCCAGGCGGCCACTCCGATGCGGTGCAGGCTGAACTGCATCTCCTCGCCGACCAGGGCGCTGCCGCTGGCGCCGAAGATGTTCACCCGACTCGCCCCGGCGATGGCCACCGCGGCCCGCTCCACCTCGCCGAGGTCGAGCAGCGCGGCCGTGTCGTGCATGGCCCGGGTGTCGGCGGCCATGATCTGGTCGAGCACCCGGGCCAGCGGGTCGCTGGGCTGGATCTCCCGGCCGATGTCGACCGTCCAGCCCGCCGAGCGCGCCCGGCCGGTCTCCGCCGCGATGCCGAGCCGCAGGTCGGCGTACCCCTCGAAGCCCATGGCCCGGCAGAACCGGGTGATGGTCGCCGGTGAGGTGCCGCTACGCTCGGCCAGCTCGACGATTGTGGCCCGGGCCGCCGCCTCCGGATCGCTGAGCACGTGCTCGGCGACCCGGCGCAACGCCCCCGTCAGCTCCCCCGCCCCGGCCCGGACCCTGGCCAGCACCCCGTCGGAGGAGACGGCCACCGCACCCCGCCGGTCGACCGCGTCGGCGTCGACCACCGCGGTCCCCGCGGGGGTGTCCACCTCGTGATCAACCATGGGACGCCTTTCGGAAAAGAGTGTTAACTGTTAGTGGTAAAAGTTCTTACTGAAGGCCCCTCCGTGTCAAGGCCGTGGGCGAAGTTTTCAAACTGTTACCTGGCGCACAGCCCGGATCTTGCGCCCGGAGACGCGGCCGACCAGCATGAAGGGATGTCGGACACCGTCGTGGTCGGCCTCGACGTCGGGGGTACGTCCACCCGCGCCGCCGCCCTCAGCCTCGACGGGGCACGCCTCGGCGCCGGCCGTGCCGGCGGGGGCAACCCGACCAGCCACGGCGCCGAGCGGGCCGCCGCCGAACTCCTCGCCGCGCTGCGCGCCGCCCTCGCCGACATCGACCCCACCCGGGTCCGCGCCGGCGTCATCGGGCTGGCCGGGGCCGGCCGGCTCCTCGCCGACCCGCAGGGCCGGGCCGCCTTCGACCAGGCGTGGGCCGACGCGGGCCTGCGCTGCCCGTACGCGGTGCACGGCGACGCCCTGGTCGCCTACGCCTCGGGCACGTCCGCCCCGGACGGCACCGTGCTCATCGCCGGCACCGGTGCGATCGCCGCCCAGGTACGCGACCTGCGCCTCGACCGCACCGCCGACGGGCACGGCTGGCTGCTCGGCGACGCGGGCTCCGGTTTCTGGCTCGGCCGCGAGGCGGTCCGCCGGCTGCTCACCGACCTGGACCGGGCCGACCCGCCCGGCGACCTGGCCCGCCGGGTGCTCACCGACCTCACCGGCGCCACCGAGGTGGCCGCCCGCCCCCGCGCCACCGCCGAGGCCGTGGTGCAGGCGGTGACCCGCCGACCGCCGGTGGAACTGGCCCGGCTCGCGCCGCTCGTGGTGGCGGCGGCCCGCGACGGCGAGCCGGCCGGCGTGGCCCTGGTCGCGGAGGCGGCCGCGCTGCTCGCCGAGAGCGTCTCCCGGATCCGGCCGCCCGGCGCGACCGACCCGGTGGTGCTCGGCGGCGGCCTGCTCACCGGGGACACCCCCCTCGCCGCCGCGGTCCGCGCCGAACTGTCCCGCCGCTGGCCGGACGCCCCGCTGCGCAGCGCCGGCGACGGGGCCGCCGCGGCCGCCTGGCTCGCCGCCCGCGACCTGCCCGAGGTCGCCGACCCGGCAGCCCTCCACGCCCTGCTGGTCCCGCCAACCTGACGGACCCCGCCCACGCGGAAGCCACCCCCGACCACCCCGGCCACCCCCGACCGCCGCCACCCGCGTTGATCAAGAGGTTTGCGTCATCGTTCCGCCCGATCCCGACCCAAACTTCTTGGTCAACACCAGCGGACGGGGTCACGGCACGGCGGCGAGGCTGTGATCAGAAACGGTCAGGGCGGCGAGGCTGCGCGGCAGGGTGGGGCGCCGGGTGGAACGACAGAAGCGGGCCGGTCGACAGTGTGTCGACCGGCCCGCTTCGGGTGCCGGGTTCAGGCGTTCGGGTAGCCCTGCGGCTGGCCGTACTGACCCTGGGGCTGACCGTACTGGCCCTGCTGGGCGGGCTGGCCGTACTGGGGCTGCGGTGCCGGCTGGCCGTACGGCTGCTGCAGCGCCGGGTGGCCGGGCTGCTGCGGGGCCTGGCCGTACTGGCCCTGCGGCGCCTGGCCGTAGGGCGCCTGCGGGGTCTGGCCGTAGGGGGCGGGCTGGCCCTGCGGGGCCGGCCAACCCTGGCCCGGCGCGGACGGGGCGTACTGGCCGGGCTGGGGCGCGCCGGCGAACTGGTGCGCCGCCGCCTGCTCGCGGGCCTCCCTGCGGGCCTTCACCGCGCGCACGATCAGCAGGATCGGCAGGACGAAGACGTAGAAGAAGATCCGGTACGAGCCGCCCTCGAAGAGGAACATGAGGTAGAAGCCGTAGGCGAAGAAGGCCAGGCCGATGACCACGTTGAGGATCCGGGCACCGGTGCCCTGCTCCTTGATGGCGATGCCGATGGCGACCATGGCGATGCCGCCGAGCAGCAGCAGGAGGTCGTAGATGAGGAAGAACATGTGATTCCTGTCGATCGGTGAAGGTGCCGGCCCACGATAAGGGAGCCCTCAGCGGTCCCGCTGCCCCGTTGCCTGTGGCAACCAACACCTCACCGGCAGCCGACACCTCACTTGAGCTGCCCCGCGGTGAGACCCGCCTGGATCTGCCGCTGGAAGGTCACGTAGACGACCAGCACCGGCAGGACCGCGATGGTCAGGCCGGCGAAGAGCTGCGCGTAGTCGCCGGCGTAGCCCTGGTTGACGGCCAGGGCGTTGAGGCCCTGGGCGAGCATCCACTTCGACTCGTCGCCCTGCATGAGTACCTGCGGCAGCAGGAACTGGTTCCAGTGGCTGAGGAAGTTGAAGATGCCGACGCTGATCAGTCCCGGACGCGCCATCGGCAGCATCACCCGGAAGAAGAGCCGGAAGTGGCCGCACCCGTCGATGAGCGCCGCCTCGGCGATCGCGGTCGGCAGGGTGCGGAAGAACGCGGTCAGGAAGAAGACCGTGAACGGCAGCGAGTAGGCGGTGTAGACCAGGATCAGGCCGGTCCAGGTGCCGAAGAGGCCGGCGTTGCGGACCACGAAGAACAGCGGCACGAGGGCGAGGAAGACCGGGAACATCATCCCGCCGACGAACAGGTAGTAGACGACCTGCCGGCCACGGAAGTCGTAGCGCGCGAAGACGTACGCGGCGGCGGCGCCGAGGAGCATGGTGAGGGTCAGCGAGCCGGCCACCACGACGGCGCTGTTGAGGAAGTAGCGCCCGATGTGCGCCTTGGTCCAGGCGCGCGCCCAGTTGTCCAGGTGCAGCGCCTCGGGCAGCCCCCACGGGTCGGCGAGGATCTCGCCGTTGCTCTTCAGCGAGCTGAGCACCATCCAGGCCAGCGGCAGCACGGTCATGGCCGCCCAGAGCAGCAGGAAGCTGTGCGAGAAGACGTTCGCCACGCCCAGTTCCCGGCGCGGCGGCCGGTCGGTCGTCGGCTCGGCGGGGGTCGCCGGTGCCGGCCGGGTGCCGGAGTCCACACTGGTCATGAGTACTCGATCCGATCGCGCCGGGCGGCCCGCAGCGCCAGCACCGCCACCGAGAGGGTCAGGAAGAACATCACCACGCCCATCGCCGAGGCGTAACCGAACTTGGTCTCGCTGCCGAACGCGGTGTCGTACATCCGGTTGCCGATCACGTCGGTGGAGAAGTTCGGGCCGCCGTTGGTCATGAGCTGGACCAGGATGAACCCGTCCAGCGCGGCGATGGCCAGGTAGATCCAGGCGACCTGGACGGTGTCCCAGAGCAGCGGGATGGTGATCTTCCGCAGCATCACGGCCCGGGACGCCCCGTCGAGCATCACGGCCTCGTAGATGTCGCGCGGGATGGCCTGCATGGCCGCGCCGAAGAGCACCACGTAGAAGCCGACGTTGCTCCACACCATCACGGCCAGCACGCACCAGAAGGCGAACCGGGGGTCGCCGAGCCAGGCCGGGGTGGGCAGGCCGAGCGCGTGCAGCGCGCCGTTGAGCAGGCCGCTTCGCGGGTTGTAGATCTCCTTCCAGAGCAGCGCGATGATCACCACCGAGAGCACCTGCGGGAAGAAGTAGACCAGCCGGTAGACGGCCGTGCCCCGGACGCCGGTCACGCCGGCCCGGCCCTTGCGGCCGCCCATCGTGAGCATGGTGGCGAAGAACAGGCCGAGCGCGATGGTCAGCACCGGCACCACGAGCAGCAGGACCGCGTTGTTCTCCAGCGCGTTCCAGACGTAGCCGTCGTGCAGCAGGGTGCGGAAGTTCGCCATGCCGACCGGGTCGGCCTGCGCGGAGTAGCCCAGCCAGTCGGTGGTCGAGATCTGAAAGGCCTGAAGGTACGGCGAGAGCACGAAGACGCCGTACAGCACCAGCGGCGGCAGCAGGAAGCTGACGATCAGCGGGTATCTGCCATGTCGCACCTGGCGACCCCTCCCTGGTTCGACCGGTGGGGGCGGGCGGACCCGCCCCCACCGGGGCACGTCACGCGGCGCGCTTGTACTTCTTGATCGAGCTGTCCTGGGCGATCGAGTCGGCGCCCTTCTGGCACTGGTCGAGGAACTCGGCCGGCCCGATCCGGCCGCTGAAGAACTCGCCGCAGGCGGCGTCGACAAGGTTGCGCTCGAGCTTGCGGTAGTAGTTGTTGTAGACCCAGTTGAAGCCGTTGGATCCGGACGCCTCCAGCGCCTTGACCACGGTGTTCAGCCCGAACGGCAGCTCGACGCCCTCGGTGGCGCCGGCCACCACGGTGAGGCTGGCGACCTTCTTGGTGAAGTCCTGGGCGCCCTTCTTGGAGAGCATGGTCCGGAAGTACTCCAGCCCGCCGGCCACGTTCTTGGCCTTGGCCGGGACCATGAACGGCTCGCCGGCGGTGCCCCGGACCGCCTCGAACGGCAGCTTGTCGCCGCTGCCCAGGCTCGGGGTCGGCTGGACGGTCATGTTGAACCCGGCCGGGGTGACGTCCTTCTGCTCACTCTCCAGCCAGGAGCCGCAGGAGATGAAGGCGGCCTTGCCCTGGCACCAGGCGGTCTGCGACTGCTTGTGGTCCAGGCCGGGCGAACCCTCCAGGATGTACTTGTCCTTGACGATCTGGTGCCAGGCGTCCGCGGCGGCCTTCATGGCGTCGGACTTCCAGGCGTTGGGCTCCAGGTTGTCGATGGCCAGCGCCACCGACGGGCCGCCCAGCTTGATCGCCGTGGAGATCAGCGGCCAGCTCATGTAGCGCGGGTGGATGCCGGCGTACGTCCAGGGGGCGATGCCGGCGGCCTTGATCTGCTTGCAGAGCGCGATGTGCTCGTCCCAGGTCTTGGCGTACTGCCAGCCCCGGTCGGCGAAGAGCTTGGTGGAGTGCCAGATGCCGTACACCGTGTAGGTGTAGTTCATCACGAGGAACTTGCCGTCGTACGAGCCGACCTCGACGGCGCCGGGGAGCAGGGTGTCCTTGACCGTCTTGCCGGGGATGTCGAGGCTGGGCGCGGCGAGCAGGTCGCCGAGGTCGGCAAGGGCGTTCTGCGAGACGAGGCCGTTGAAGTCGATCTGCCCGGCGCCGGAGTTGTTCACCACGTCCGGCGGGGTGCCGTCGACGAAGCGCGGCTGGAGGGTCTTGCTGATCTCCTGGGTGGCGGAGTGGTTGATCTTCGCCTTCGGGTACTGCTCCTTGTACATGGCCTCGTGGGACTTGGCGTACTCCTCGCCGAAGCCGCCGTTGAAGATCACCACCTCGAGCGGGGCGTCCTCCTTGACACCGAGCGGGTTCTTCTCGCTCTTGGTGCCCTTGTAGGCGCCGGAGTCGCCCTTGTCGTCACCACCGGAGGTGGCGCAGCCGGCGAGCAGGCCGGCGGCGGGGGTGGCCAGCAGACCGGCGGCAGCGGTCCGCCGGAGGATCTCACGCCTGTTCATCGCATCTCCTCGGTCCGGGTACACATCGAGGCTCGGGGGTGCCATCTGTCGCTTGTCTTCAGTTCAGTTGATGTTGCTGAAGAATTTCTACGGCAGCGGGCTCCGGACCACAAGACCTCAGGACCGAACCGTTATCCGTACCGGCCGGCGCCGGCTGGCATAGCCTGAGCCCATGCGCCGCCTGCGGCAGCTCGCCGAGCGCACGCCGGCCGCCCGGGAGCGCTACGTCGACCTGCTCCGGGCCCTCGCCATCACCATGGTCGTGCTCGGCCACTGGGGCGTGACAGTCATCGGCTACGACCGGAACGGCCGTCCCGCCGGCCACTCGGCCCTCGGCGACCTGCCCTGGGCCTGGCCGCTGACCTGGGTGGCCCAGGTGATACCGGTGTTCTTCCTGGTCGGCGGCTACGCCAACGCCGCCTCGCTGGCCGCCCGCCGCGGCCGGGGCGGCACCCCCACGGGCTGGCTCGTCGACCGCAGCGCGCGGCTGGCCCGGCCCACCACCGCGCTGCTCGTGGTGCTGGCGGTCGGCGCCGCGGTGGCCACGCTGCGCGGCGCCGACGCCACCCAGGTCCGCACGGTGGTCTGGTTCGCCACCATCCCGCTCTGGTTCCTGGTGGCCTACCTCGTGGTGGTGCCGCTGACCCCACCCATGTACGCGCTGCACCGCCGCTTCGGGCTCGCCGTGCCGGTGGTGCTGGTCGCCCTGGTCGCGCTCGGTGACCTGGGCCGGCTGCTCGGCCCGGCCGGGCTGGCGAGCGGCAACTACCTGTTCGGCTGGCTGGCCGTACACCAGCTCGGCTTCGCCTGGTACGACGCCCGCACCGGGCAGCCCGAGGGCCGGCCGGCCCGGCCGGGCGGCGCCGGGCCCCGAGGCCTGCGCCGGCGCCGGCTGCCGCTGTCCCGCCGGGCCGGGGCGGTCCTGCTCGGCGGCGGGCTGGCCGCGCTGCTGCTGCTCACCGTCGTCGGGCCCTACCCGGTGGTGCTGCTCAACGTGCCCGGCGAGCGGCTGGACAACGCGGCCCCGCCGAGCCTGGCGCTGCTCGCCGCGGCCACCGCGCAGCTCGGCCTGATCCTGCTGCTGCGCGAGCCGGCGCAGCGCTGGCTGCGGCGCCCCCGCCCGTGGCAGGCGGTGATCGCGGTGAACGCCGTGGTGCTCACCGTCTTCCTCTGGCACCTGACCGCCGCGGTGCTGCTGGTCGGGCTGCTCGACGCGCTCGGCGTGCTGCCCACTCCCCCGGTCGGCACGGCGGCCTGGTACGCCTGGCGGGTCCCCTGGCTGCTCGCCCTCGCCGTGGTGCTGGCCGCGCTGGTCGCCGTCTTCGGCCCGATCGAGGCCCGCACCCGCCGCCCGCCCGACACTCATCCGGCGCGCGAGGGCACCCGCCGGCTGCGCACCGCGCTGGCCGTCCTCGGGTACGCCGGACTCGTCACCGGGCTGCTGCTGAACAGCCTCACCCGCAAGGCCGCGCCCGAGCCGCTCGGGCTGCCCGCCCCGGCGCTGGTGGCGTACCTGGCCGGGGCGGGGGTGCTGCGGCTGCTCAGGTCTGGGTGGGGAAGCCGAGGTTGACCCCGCCGTGGCGCGGGTCGAGCCAGCGGCTGGTGACCACCTTGCCCCGGGTGAAGAAGGCGACCCCGTCGGCGCCGTGCGCGTGCAGGTCGCCGAAGAGAGACGCCTTCCAGCCGCCGAACGAGTAGTAGGCCATCGGCACCGGGATGGGCACGTTGACGCCGACCATGCCGACCTCGACCTCGTGCTGGTAGCGCCGGGCGGCCCCGCCGTCGTTGGTGAAGATCGCCGTGCCGTTGCCGTACGGGTTGGCGTTGACCAGCTCGACCGCCTCGTCGTACGAGCCGACGCGGACCACGCCGAGCACCGGGCCGAAGATCTCGTCGGTGTAGATCGACATCTCCGGTGTGACGTGGTCGAAGAGCGTCGGGCCGAGCCAGAACCCGTCGGCGTCCCCGTCCGGGGTCACCTCGCGCCCGTCCACCACCGGCACGGCGCCGGCCGCGATGCCGGACTCCACGTAGGAGCGGACCCGCTCGGCGTGCGCGGCGGTGACCAGCGGGCCCATGTCGCAGCCCCGCCGGCCGTCCCCGGTGCGCAGCCGGCCCATCCGCTCGGCGATCCGGGCGACCAGGGCGTCGGCGACCGGCTCCACCGCGACCAGCGCGGAGATCGCCATGCAGCGCTCGCCCGCCGAGCCGAAGCCGGCGTTGACCGCCGCGTCGGCCGCCAGGTCCAGGTCGGCGTCGGGGAGCACCACCATGTGGTTCTTCGCCCCGCCCAGCGCCTGCACGCGCTTGCCGGCCAGCGAGCCGCGCTGGTGCACGTACCGGGCCACCGGGGTGGAGCCGACGAACGACACCGCCTTGACGCCCGGGTGGTCGAGCAGCGCGTCGACCGCCTCCTTGTCGCCGTTGACCACGTTGAACACGCCGTCCGGCAGCCCGGCCTCGGTGAACCACTCGGCCAGCAGCAGCGCCGCGCTCGGGTCCTTCTCGCTGGGCTTGAGCACCACGGCGTTGCCGCAGGCGATCGCGACCGGCACGAACCAGAGCGGCACCATCACCGGGAAGTTGAACGGGGAGATCACCGCCACCACGCCCAGCGGCTGCCGCAGGCTGTACGAGTCGACCTCGGTGGAGACGTTCTCGCTGAAGCCGCCGCGCAGCGCCGAGGGGATGCCGCAGGCGTACTCGATCACCTCCAGGCCGCGCTGCACCTCACCGGCGGCGTCCGCGAGCACCTTGCCGTGCTCGGCGGTGATCACCTCGGCGAGCCGGTCGCGCCGGGCGTTGACCAGCTCGCGGAAGGCGAACATGACGGCCGTCCGCTTGGCCAGCGAGGCGTCCCGCCAGGACCGGGCGGCCCGCTCGGCGGCCTCGACGGCGCCCGCCACGTCGGCGGCGGAGGCCAGCGCCACCTGCCCGGTACGCCGCCCGGTGGCCGGGTCGAAGACGTCCCCGCGCCGCTCGAAGTCCCCGCTGACCCGCTTCCCGTCGACGAAGTGCCCGATCGTGGTCATGCCGCCACCTCCGCGGCGACCGACGAGCGGATGGCCTCGACCAGGATGGCCAGGCCCTCGCGGGCCTCGTCCTCGGTCAGGGTCAGCGGCGGCCCCATCCGCACCACGTTGCCGAGCAGGCCGCCCTTGCCGACCAGCAGGCCGCCCTCCCGGCACGCCTCGAAGACCCGGGTGGTGAGCGAGGGGTCCGGTTCGGTGGTGCCCGGGCGGACGAACTCGACGCCGAGCATCAGGCCCTTGCCGCGGACCTCGGCGACGCAGTCGAGGTCGGCGGTGGCGGCCCGCAGGCCGTCGCCGAGGATCGCGCCCACCCGCGCCGCGTTCGCCTGGAGGTCGTGGTCGAGCAGGTAGTCGAGGACCGCGTTGCCGGCCGCCGTGGAGACCGGGTTGCCGCCGAAGGTGGAGAAGCTGATCGCCGGCACCGACTCCAGCACGTCGGCCCGGCCGACCACGCCGGCCAGGGCGAAGCCGTTGCCGATGCCCTTGGCGAAGGTGAGCAGGTCCGGGGTGATCCCGTGCGCCTGGTAGCCCCAGAAGTGCTCACCCGTGCGGCCCCAGCCGGTCTGCACCTCGTCGGAGACGAGCAGGATGCCGTGCTCGTCGAGCACCTTCTTCCAGGCGGCGAAGAGCCCGTCCGGGGCGTGCACGAAGCCGCCGACGCCCTGGATCGGCTCGGCGATCAGGCAGGCCACGTCGCCGGCGGTCTGGGTGGCGAGCACCTCGCGCAGGTCCTCCACGGCGGCGTCGATCCGGTCGCCCTCGTCGAGCCGGGCCAGCAGGCCGCGCAGCCGCTCGCCGGAGTGCAGCCAGGCCACCTGGAGCGGGTTGAGCGCGCTGGCCGACCAGCCCCGGTTGCCCGTGACGCCCATGGCGGCGTACGACCGGCCGTGGTAGCTGTTGCGCACCGCGAGGATCTGGTGCGAGCGGCGGTAGTTGGTGGCGACGAGCAGGGCCGCCTCGTTGGCCTCGGTGCCGGAGTTGGTGAAGAAGACCCGGGCGTCCGGGATGCCGGAGAGCCGGGCGATCTTCTCGGCCAGCTCGACCTGCTGCCGGATGAGGTAGAGCGTCGAGCTGTGGACGATGCCGGTGCGCAGCTGCCGTTCGACCGCCTCGCGGATCTCCGGGATGTCGTAGCCGATCATGTTGGTCAGCACGCCGCCGAAGAAGTCCAGGTAGCTGCGTCCGGACGCGTCGGTCACCCGGCGGCCCGAGCCGGCGACCAGCTCCAGCGGTTCGGCGTAGTAGAGCGGCATCCAGGACGGGAGCACGGCCCGGTGCCGGGCCAGCAGGTCGTCGGAGGTCATCGGCGCACCCTTCAGCGGCGGTTGGTCCCCCGCACGCTCTCACCACGGGGAGGCAGGGACAACTGTCACTGTGTAGCGCAGCGGGCCCGTCCGCCTGACACCACGTCAACCATCTCGTTGCGGTTTCCGGAGCGAAATCCGGCTGTCGCCCGCCCTTCCGCTGGCCAGACGGCTCATCGGCCACTCGATCCGCAGCAGCGTGCCGTTGCGGGGCAGGTGCAGGGCGGCGGCGACCAGCGCGAAGGCGGCCCAGCCGGCGGCCAGGGCCAACGCCGGCGAGGTGCCCTGGAGGTAGTGGTGGCCGGTGAGGAAGGCGACCAGGGCCAGGCTGTTGCGGGCGAAGTGCCGGCTGAACTCGGGAAGCTGGTGGCGGGCCTCGACGGCGACCAGCACCCCGGAGTACGGGAAGGTGACCACCATGCCGCGCAGCAGCCCGCCGAGCAGCCCGGTGAGCAACGCGCCGGCGAAGATGACCACGAGCTTGACCGGCGCGGTCAGGCCGTCCCGGCGGGTGTCCGCCGGCCGCGGTGGCGGCGCGGCGGCGGACCGGCGGCGCAGCAGCACCATGGCCAGCGCCCAGAGCGCCGCGGTGCCGGCCAGCGCCGCCTCGAACGGCACCGGCGCCGCGAGCGCCCCGGCGCTGAGCGCCACGTAGACCGCGACGCCGGCCAGGTCGGCGAGGAGGATCGGCCAGCGCAGCCGGCGGTGGGTGACCGCCACCGTGAGGAAGAACAGGTTCAGGCCGACCACGCCGAGCAGTTGCGCCCCCGCCACCGGGTGGCCGGTGGTGACCAGGGCGAGGGTCATCGGCAGCGGCAGGCTGTAGACGAACGCCCGCAGCCGGACCGACCGCAGCACGCTGACCGCCCAGACCACGGCAGTCACCAGCAGCACGGCGCTCCAGGTCACGGCGGTCAGCCCGCGAAGGTGGCGGCGTCGGCGCAGGTCCGGAAGACGCGGGTCAGCCGCTCCACGTCGGCGGGGTGGACGGAGAACTCGTTCTCGCTGATCTCGCCGTGGGCGGTCATCCTTCCCTCCCAGCAGCTCGACCCGTCCCAGACCGCCAGGTTGACGTGCAGGTGCGGGCTCACCGCGCCGATCGGCAGGAGGCCCACCCGCACGCCGGCCCGCCGCTGCGCCTCCACCAGCTCGGCCAGCTCGGGGCTGAGGGTGGCGTAGACGAAGACCCGGGTGATGCGTACGCCCCGGGCCAGGGCGGCCACGTTGGCCTCCCAGTAACGCCGGCCGACGTCGCCGCGCCACCAGCTCAGCTCGCCGCTGACCCGGGGCATCACGTTTGTCAGCCCGACCATCTCCCGCGCGCAGTCCCGGGTGGCCCCGACGAGGTCCTCGTCGTCGTCGCCGGGCCGGATGATCCGGCCCGCCGCGAGCTGCTCCGCCTGCCGGCGGAACTCCTCGAAGCGGCGCTGCGCCTCGACCGCGACCCGGGTGCCGGCGTGCCGCTCGGCCGCCTCGCGCAGCGCGCCGGCGACCTGTGGTGTGGCGCGGACCAGCCAGGGCGGCCCGTCCAGCAGCGTCCGCAGGTGGAACCGGCGCTCGGCCCGGGCCAGCGAGTCGAGCACCAGCGAGATGGTGACGCCCATCAGCCCGGCCAGCAGCGACTCCACCCCGGTGGCCGCGTTGGTCAGGTCGAGCGTCACGGACAGCAGGATGGAGAGGCTGATGCCGACCAGGGCCACCGGGTCGGTGTGGGCGACAAGCCGCACCAGGTTCTCCGCCGAGCCGGTCCGGCCCCGCGCGCGTCGCCGCATCGCCTCACCCGCCATCGGCCACCCCCGACCACTCGTGCGCCCAGGGTAGCCACGATCCACAACGGTCGGTCGGCGCCCGCCCACCGCCGGTAGCATCCGGCGGGTGCGGACGACGGAGGTGGCGCTGCCGGCCGGCGCGGCGGGGACGACCCGGGCGGAACTGACCGCGGGGGTACGGGCCTGGGTGGACTCGCCGCCCATGCGGACCCTGGTCGGGCACTTCGGCGGTGACTGGCCGGCCGGCGACCTGAGCGCGGTGCTGGCCGGGCTGGACGACTTCTCCGCCCGGCACTGGGACTTCCGCGGTGGGCGGGAACGCCCCGACGCCCGGGAGCCGGCGTTCGACCCGGCCACGGTCGGGCTGGTGCTCGACGCGGCGACGGCGCTGGGCCTGGTCCGGGCCGTCCCGCCGACCCTGCCCCGCTACGCGCACCTGCTGGTCCTGGGCGGCCTGGCGCACGCCTGCCTGCGGCGCACCGCGTACGCCGCGCACCTGGCCCGGACGGTCGCCGGCGTCGACGGCGAGGTGGCGGTGCTGGGCAGCTTCCGGGCCCTCTCCCCGGTCGAGTCGCGGATGCTCGCCGACCTCGGGGTGCACGGCTGCGCCACCGAGGTGGACGCCCTGGACGCCGGGGTGCGCGTGGCGTTCGGGGTGGACGCGCCGAGCGAGGAGATCGGCGAGGACGCGGACCACCCGCACCGGGCCTGGTCCTCGCGCACCTACCGGCCCGCCGGGCTGCCTCCGGTCCGGGTGCTCGCCGCCCCGTCCGGAGAGCCGGACCTCCGCCGGGCGCACACGGCCGACACCCAGCGGTTCTGGGCCGGGCACGTCCGGCTGCGCCAGGGGGATCCGGTGCTCATGGTGACCGCCCCCATCTACGTGCCGTTCCAGCACTGCGACGCGCTGCGTACGCTCGCCGTGCCGTTCGGCTGCGGGATCGACACGGTCGGGGTGGACCCGGCGCTGGACACGCCGGTCCGGGTGCCGGAGCCCACCCTCACGGCGGGGCGCTACCTCCAGGAGATCCGCTCCGCGCTCCGCTCGATGCGCGCGCTGCACGGGTTGCTGGCGGCCGGCTGACCGGCGCACGGCGGGGCCGGCGCACGGCGAACCGCCGCGCACCGGCCCGTGGACGGTGGTCAGTTGACGTAGACCGCCGGGCTGCCGGTCTTGCTGGTGTCCAGCACCGGCGAGTACCGCGCGGAGAAGTACGCGGTGGTGAAGCAGGTGCTGGGCCCGGAGGACTTGGTCAGGACCTGGTTGGTGAAGGTGATCGAGTTGGTGCTGTTGACGGCGGAGCCGGTCAGGCTGGCCGTCCGGTAGACACAGGTGGTCGGGCCGAGCAGCGTGTTCAGCACCACCGTGCTCTGGATCGAGCCGGAGATGGTGACCACGCCGGCGCTGGTCACCGAGGTGGCGTACGGCAGGTTGTTCACCGTGACGCTCTGCACGCCGGTCGTGCCGAACACGTTGCTGGTGCAGCTGGTGAAGCTCTGCGCGGTGAGGCTCTCGGTGGCCGTGCCGGGGGCGGCGGGGTTGGTCAGCACCGTGGCGCTGAAGGTGGACGCGGCGCACCGCACGCCGGTGGTGCCGGTGGTGGACGAGTAGAAGGTGGCGCTGGTGCCGCTGGCCAGGCTGGCCTTGACGACGTCGCCGGCGGTGACGGCGCTACCGCCGACGCTGCCGTAGGTCAGCACCGAGGAGGCGAGCGAGGTCGACGGGGCGGCGGCCGCGGGGGCGGCGCCGAGACCGGTCAGCAGCGCCAGCGCGGCGAGGCCCGCGCCGATTCGTCCGTACCTGGGCATGGTTCTTCCTTCCGGTGGTGGGACGGGGACGAACGGGACCGCACAGGCGGTCCCCGCCCGGCGGGGACGGCCGGGCGGTGACCCGCGGCCGTCCGAAATGGACGGACGCGGTGGAGACGCCGGGCGGCCACACGAGGCCGGCCGGGCGGTGGCGGGAGTTGCCGCGACGTCAGCGGGCGGGCCGGCGTGGCGCACTGCGGCGGAGCCGCGTCACCTGCGCCTTTCCGCCCTTGGGAGGGCACTCGTGCTCGGCGATAATGGCAGCCATCGAGCCCTCCTTCGACGAGCCAGGGGTGACCATCCGGGGGAGATCACCAACGGTGACGGTGCGCCAACTCAGCGTGCAGACAGTTGTAAACCCCGGAGGGTCGTAAAGTCAATGCATCAAGGGAGGTCGATAAGTTGACCACACCGCGCCGCCCGCAACCGGCGCCGGTCCCGCTGCCCGGCGCGCGCCCCGGCCGCGACCCGGACCGCGCCATCAAGCGCGGCCCGCGCCGGGTCTCCGCAGAGGTGGTGGCGGCGACGCAGCGCGACCGCCTCTTCGACGGCCTCGTGCAGGAGGTGGCCACGAAGGGCTACGACAACGCCCGCGTCAGCGACATCTGCCACGCCGCCGGGGTGACCCGGCCGGCCTTCTACGCCCTCTTCACCGGCAAGGAGGACGCGTTCCTCGCCGCGTACCGGCACGGCATCGCCGTGGTGTCGCAGCTCATGGAGAGCGCCTACCGGGACGCGGGGCCGGCCTGGCCGGACGCCGCCCGCGCCGCGCTGCGCACCCTGCTGGAGGTGCTCGCCAGCGTGCCGGCGTTCGCCCGGATGGCGCTGGTCGAGGTGGACGCCGCCGGCCCGGACGCGCGCCGGGAACGGGACGCGCTGCTGGGCAGCTTCCGCAGGTTCTTCGCCGACGCCGGCCCAGGTCCGGTCGCCGACGGCGTGGACCGGGAGACGCTGGTGTCCACGGTGGTCGGCGGCCTCCACGCGACCATCCGCGGCCGGGTCGCGCAGGGCCGGGCGGAGGACCTGCCGCTGCTGCTGCCGGTGCTCACGTACGCGGCCACGGCCCCGTTCCTCGGCACCGACGGCGCCACCCGGGCGACCCGGCCGGTACGCCCCGACGACGGCCCCAGCACGGCCGCGCCCTGCGCATCGAATACCCACACCTGAACTGCGGCGCGGTCGAAAACCGCAGCGGTTTTTCACTTTGGCCGCATTTGGCAGATGCCGCCGAACTCGGTGCTACACGCTGTTGACCCGACCTTTACCCAGCGGTAACTTCGGCCTGCGCCCACGGCGCGGCACATCTCGCGAAGCCAATTCAGATCCATTCCGCATCGTCGTCGATGAATTGATCTCGAAAAGGAGCCGCCATGTCGGAGCACATCGCACCGCACGAGCCCGAGCCGCCGCGCAGCGGCGTGCGCTGGCGCCGGTTCGCCGTCACGCTGGGCACCGTCGCGGTCGGCGCGGCCGGCATGGTGGTGCTGACCGCCCAGGGCGTGCTCGGCGCCCAGTTCGCCATCTCGGGCATGCCGTTCACCGTCACGGCCGACAAGCTCACCGGCACCGGGTTCGAGCAGTTCGCCACGCTCGACCAGATGATTCCGGACAGCCCCAACCAGGGCGACACCGGCGGGCAGGTCGTGGTGATCGTCTCGGCGATCGACAAGGCCGAACTGACGAACCTGTGCCAGAGCATCAGCCTGGGCGGGATCAACCTGCGGATCACCGCCGGCGGCGAGGGCAAGCCGGTCACCGCCCGGACCCTGGTCGTCGACGGCGACGAGGTCGCCGGCAACGCCTCGTTCAAGAACATCAACGTCGGTCAGGACGCCAGCACCGTCGACCAGGTGCCCGGGGTCCGCGGCAACCCGGGCGTCTTCGCCCAGCAGGCCGACACGGTGACCATCACCAACCTGCGGCAGAACAACTACGCCACGACGGCCGCCGTCTTCACCCTGCCCAACCTGCACATGGCGTTCAGCTCCGACGGGTGCTGAGATGACCGCCCCGAAACACGAGGCGGCGCCGGCCGCCCGCCGGTCCGGCGGGCGCTGGCGCCGGTGGCGGCGGGGCCGCCCGTTCACCGCCGGTGTGCTGGTGGCACTCGGCGGCGCGGAGATGCTGGTGACCCTGCGTGCCCCGCTCGGGGTGCTGCTGCACATCGGGCCGCAGGGGCTGGCCGCCTACCTGGTGCCGATCATCCTGGTGATCTGCGGGGCGCTGCTGATCGCCACGCCGCAGCAGCGGGTCTTCTACGCGCTGGTCTCCCTGGTGCTCGGGCTGGTCTCCTGGCTGACGTCGAACCTGGGCGGCTTCCTGGTGGGGATGCTCCTGGCCCTGGTCGGCGGCGCGCTCGCCTTCGCCTGGACCCCGGACCGGCGGCGCCGGCCGGCCACCGAGGCTGCCGGACCGCCGGCGCCCCGCGAGCCGGCGGACGACGCCGACACCGCGCCGCTGCCCGGCGTCGAGACGCCGGACCCGGCCGCGGCCGAGCGGGGCTGAGTCAGCGGGCGGTGTCGGCGACCGCCTGCGCGAAGACCTCGGAGCGGTGCTCGAAGTTGCGGAACCGGCCGTAGCTGGGCGCGGCCGGGGAGAGCAGCACCACGCCGCCGGCCGGGGTGAGCTTGCGGGCCAGCCCCACGGCGGCCACCAGGTCCTCGGCGAGTTCGGTGCGCACCGCCGCCAGCCCGGCGAGGGCCTCCACGATCCGGGGGCCGCTGTCCGGGATGCCGATGACGGTGATCTCCCGCTCGGCCAGGTGGTCGCGGAGCGGGGTGTAGTCCAGCCCCCGATCGGTCCCGCCGACGATCACGGTCAACGGCCGCCCCTCGTACGCGTCGATCGCGTGCATGGCCGCGTACGGGCTGGTGGCCAGCGTGTCATCGACGAAGGTGAGCCCGGACGGGTCGGCGATCTCGGTGAGCCGGTGGGCGAGGCCCTGGAACCCGGCCACCGCGATGGCGAGGCTGTCCTTGCGCGCCACCACGTCGACGCCGAGCGCGTCGAGCACGGCGAGGGCGACGCAGAGGTTGCCCTCGTTGTGCCGCCCGACCAGGGGCAGCACGGCGCGCGGGAACAGCGGCGTGTCCCGCAGGTGGAACCAGCGGGCGCCGTCCGGGCCGGTGGCCACGTGGGTGGTGTCCGTCGACCCGGCCCGGACCGCCGCCCGGTCCCCCAGTTCGAACGCCAGCCGCGGGTCGGCGCCGTTGACCACCACGGTGTGCGGACCGTGCGCTAGCAGGTTGAGCTTGTCCCGGTAGTACTCCCGCTCGCCGCCGTGCGCGTCCAGGTGCTCGGGAAACAGCGCCGTCACCACGGCCACCCGCGGCGAGTCGGTCAGGTCGGCGCACTGGTAGCTGGACAGCTCCAGCACGTACAGCTCCGCCTCGGGCAGGTCGAGCAGCGGCACCCCGATGTTGCCGCCGAAGACGTTCGGCCGGTCCATGGCGGTGAGCAGGTGGCTGATCAGGCTGGAGGTGGTGCTCTTGCCCTTGCTGCCGGTCACCCCGACGGTCCGGTCCGCGTGGTCGGCCATCCAGAGCGCGCTGCCCTGGGTGACCGGGACGGCCCGGCGGCGCAGCTCCACCATCCAGGGGTGGGTGTTCGGCACCCCGGGCGAGCGGACCACCACGTCGGCGGCGGCCAGCCGGGCGAAGCCGTCCTCCCCGGTGACCAGCGGCGCCGCCGCGGCGAGCGGGCCCTCCCAGGGCAGGGTGAGGAAGTTCGCGCTGTCGTCGACGGCCACCAGGTCGGCCGGGCCGTGCGCGGCGATCGCGGTCACCGCGGCCCGGCCCTCCCGGCCGGCGCCCCAGACGGCGACATGACGTCCGCGCAGATCAGACAGGCGCACGGGCTCTCCTCGGGGGTCGGGTCGGCGGGTCGGCGGGTGCGGTCCGGCACAGCCGGACACGGCCGGACGAACCAGGGCCTAGTATGGCGTGTGCCCAACGAGCAGCTGCGGCGGATGGACGCCTTCACCTTCCCGTCCTACTCGATCGACTTCGCCACCGGCGAGGTGTTGTTCGACTACGCCCTGACCGGCCCCGACGGCGAGCAGCGGTTCACCGAGGTGGTCACCCTTCCCCTGCCGGCGGAGCCGGTGTCCGACGACACCGCGGCCACCCTGGCGCGGGTCCTCGAACTGCTGCACGTGGTCGCCGGGGTCAGCTACTACAAGGCCGCCGCGCCGCCCCGGCTGGTGCTGCCGGCGCCGCTGGGCGCCGCCGCCGCCGACCTCGTGACCGCCGTCTACACCAAGGGCCTCGCCGAGTACGCGTACCGCAACCAGTTGCCGCACGTGCTGGAGCTGCGCCCGGAGGTGCCGGCCGGCTCGGTGGAGCCGGCCGCGCCGCTGGACAACTCCGACCGGCGCCCGCTGTCGGCCGTCGGCGGCGGCAAGGACTCCATCGTCACGCTGGAGGCGCTGCGCCGGGCCGGCTTCGACCCGGTGCCCTTCTCGGTCAACCCGAACCACGTCATCGTCTCGGTCAACGAGGCGTCCGACCTGGTGCCGCTCGCCGCCCGGCGGCGGATCGACCCGGTGCTGTTCGACCTCAACGCGGCCGGCGCGCGGAACGGGCACATCCCGGTCACCGCGATCAACTCGCTGATCGCGGTCGCCACGGCCGTGCTGCACGGGCTCGGTCCGGTGGTGATGTCCAACGAGCGCTCGGCGTCCGACCCGAACCTGGTCTGGCAGGGCCACGAGATCAACCACCAGTGGTCCAAGGGCGTCGAGGCGGAGGGGCTGCTGCGGGCGGCACTGGCCGAGCACGCCGGCCTCACCGAGCCGTACTTCTCGCTGCTGCGGTCGCTGTCCGAGCTGCACATCGCCCGGCTCTTCGCCGACACCGACCGCTACGACGCCGTGGTGACCAGCTGCAACGCCGCGTTCAAGCTGCGCGACGCGAGCGAGCGCTGGTGCCGCGACTGCCCGAAGTGCCGGTTCGTCTTCCTGGCCATGGCCCCGTTCATGCCCCGGGAGCGGCTCACCGCGATCTTCGGCGGCGACCTGCTGGCCGACGAGTCCCAGATCCCCGGCTACCGGGAGCTGCTCGGGGTGGACGGCCACAAGCCGTTCGAGTGCGTCGGCGAGGTGGAGGAGTCGGTGGTCGCGCTGAGCCTGCTCGCCGAGCAGGAGCAGTGGCGGGACGCCCCGGTGATCCGCGCCCTGGTCGAAGCGGTCCCGGCGACGGCCTGGTCGGCCGCCGCCACCTCCGACGTCTTCACCCCCGGCGGCCCGACGTACGTCCCCACCCAGTACGCGAAGGCCCTGACAGCCCTGACCTGATCCACCAACCCTCAAGGGGGCGGGCAAGGGCGTCAGGGGGTGCGGACGGCGTCCAGGGCCAGTAGGGCCACGTGGAGGGACAGGCACTGCTCGACCGAGTCGAGGTCCACGTCGAGGATGCGGCCGATGCGCGCCAGGCGTTCGTAGAAGGCGGGTCGCGACAGGTGGGCGGCGGCGGCCGCCGCGGACTTGTTCCGGCCCTGTTCCAGGTACGCCCGGAGGGTGCCGAGCAACTGCTCCCGGGGATGCTGGGCGTCGTACGCCAGCAGCCCGCCCAGCTCCCGCTCGACGAAGGTCTGCAACCGCGGCTCGTCCCGCAGCAGGTGCAGCAGGCCCGCCAGCCCGACGTGCGGCAGCCGGAAGTACGGCAGGTCCCGGCGGTCCCGGCGGGCCGCCTCGGCGACCTGCCGCGCCTCGACGAGTGAGCGGCGCGCCTCCCGCAGGCTGCCCACCCCGGAACCGGCCGCCACGATCACGGCCGGCCCGGCCGGGCGGGGGCGGGACGCCGGATCCGCGGCCCGCAGCGCGCCGACCGCCACGGTACGGGCGGCCGGGTCGACGGGGCGGGCCGGGCGCGGCGCCGGTGGGCGGGCCGGGTCGGCGTCGAGGCGTACCCGGCGCAGCGCGGCGGCGAACGCGGCGAGCGCCTTCTCCTCGGCGGCCGGGTCGGGCAGCGCGAGCAGCGCACCCACCGCCTGGTCGTCGACGGCGCTGGTCAGGGCGGTCAGCTTCGCCTCCCGCAGCGCCTGGCCGACCGCCTCGGCGAGGTCGCGCAGCCGGGCCGGGCCGGCCTCGGGGCCGGCGTCGGGGCCCGGCCCGCCGCCCTCGGCCGGGTCGTCGGCCCGGTGCCGGACCACCACGCCGACCAGGTGCCGGCGGTCCAGGGTGACGCCGAGCGCCTTGGCGCGCAGTGCCACCTCGTCCACCGGGCGGGAGTGGTCGATGAGGGCGGTGAGCAGGGTCCGGTGGATCTGCCGTTCCAGTCCCTCGGCGTCGCGCCGGATGAGCCGGCCCAGGGCGAGGGTGGAGGCGGCCCGCTCGATCAGGATGGTCAGCCGGGTGGGCGGGGTCGCGGGGTCGGTCGGGGCGCCGGCGCCGGCCGCCCCGGCGTCGTACCCGTCGGACGGGTCGGCGGCGGCGATCGTGATCGCCGGGGCCGGGTCGTCGGACACCGGCCGGTCCTCCGGGGCGGCCGGTGTCCGGTCGGGACCGCCGGTGGTCAGCTCGCCGCCGGCCGGCCAGCGCAGCAGCAGCCGCCCCCAGTCCTGGCCGCGGGCCCCCACGGTGGTCACCAGCCACCCGCTGTCCGGGTCGTACGCGGTGCGCCCGGCGGGCCGGATCCGCCGGGAGTGCTGCTCCCAGCCGTCCAGCAGCAGCTCGGCGCTCTCCCCCGCCGGGTCGTACGCGAGCACCTGCCGGGACAGGTTCTCCAGCACCACCGGGCAGCCGGCCAGCTCGGCGGCCTGGCGGACCACCTCGGCCGGCTCGGCTCCCTCCACGGAGAGTTCGGTGAACCGCTGGTGGATCTCCTCGGTGGCGCGCAGCTCGGTGAGCTGGGCGTCCACGATCAGCGCGTGCACCGCCTCGGTGATCCGCACGAACGGGGTGGCCCGGCGCAGCTCGACAAGGGGCAGCCCGCGGCGCTCGGCGGCGGCCGCCATGACCCGGGGCACCCCGCTGACGTAGCGGCGGCCCAGCTCCACGACGAGCCCGGAGACCCCGACGTCGGCCAGGTCGCCGATGAACGCCCGCAGCCCGGCGTCGTCGGCGGGCAGCCCGATCCCGGTGGTGAGCACCAGCTCGCCGCCGCCGAGCAGGGTGGCGATGTCGGGCACCTCGGCCACGTGTACCCAGCGCACCGGCCGGTCCAGGCCCGCGTCCCCCGCGACCAGGCGCGGGGCGCCGTGGCGCACCGGCACCAGGGCGAGCACCTCACGGACGGTAGGGAACACGGGCGACACGCTACCCTGCGTCACCGCCGATTCCGAGCGCGCCGGGCGGTCCCCCGCTCCTCGATCACCTCCAGTAGCGTGCCGGTGATCGTGATCAATCGGAAGGGAGGCATGGACGGGACGACGGTCAGCCGACGGGCGTTCGCGAAGCTGGTCACCGCCGCGGGGGCGGGGGCGCTCGGCGCGGGCGCGGTGACGGCGCCGGCAGCGGCCGCCGTGGACACCTGGACGAGCACCGGCACCACGGTGAGCGCGCTCAGCGCGTTCGACGACACGATGAAGAGCTTCATGCAGGCCCGGAACATCGACGCCGGCCAGCTGGCGGTGACCTACCAGGGCCGGCTCGTCCTGGCCCGCGGCTACGGCAACAACTCACCGATGCTCATCAAGCCCACCTCGCTGTTCCGGGTGGCCAGCCTCTCCAAGTCGCTGACCGCGGCGGCGGTGGTGCGGCTCGCCCAGGACGGCAAGCTCAGCCTCGGTGACCCGATCACCAAGTTCCTCGACCTGACCCCGCCGGCCGGGCAGACCGCCGACCCCCGGCTCGCCAGTGTCACGCTGTGGCGGCTGCTCCAGCACACCGGCGGCTGGGACAAGGACCTCACCGCGTTCGACCCGGTCTTCAAGGACCGGATCATCGCCAACGCGCTCGGCGTGCCGATGGAGCTGACGCACGCGGACATCATCCGGTTCATGTCCGGCCAGCCGCTCATGCACGAGCCCGGCTCGACGGTCTCCTACAGCAACTACGGCTACCTGCTCGCCGGCCGGATCGTCGAGAAGGTCAGCGGCCTGCCCTACGAGACGTACGTGAAGCAGAAGCTGCTCGCCCCGCTCGGCATCACCCGGATGGGGCTGGGGTGGACGGTCAGCCGGCACGCCGGCGAGGTCGGCTACCGGTCGCAGTACACCGGCCCCACCGTGCTGGACGACTCCGGCACGATCGTGGACGCGCCGTACGGCACCTTCAGCATGCGCATCCACGACGCCAACGGCGGCTGGCTGGCCTCGGCAGTGGACCTGGTCCGCTGGGCGACCGCCTTCGACAGCGGCAGCCCGGTGCTGAACAGCACCTCGACCGGTCGCGTCTTCGCGGTGCCCAACCCGACCGGGGTCAACACCGACGGCTGGTACTACGGCCTCGGCTGGGCGGTCCGCCCGGTCACCGGCGGCACCGGCCGCAACACCTGGCACACCGGCAGCTTCGCCGGGACGTACAGCATCCTGGTGCGGACGTACCAGGGGATGAGCTGGGCGGCGGTGTTCAACCAGCGCGACGACGAGTCCGGGCTGAGCTACGCCCCGATCGACTCGGCGCTCTGGACCGCCTCGCGTGCGGTGAGCAGCTGGCCGACGCACAACCTCTGGTCGACGTACTTCGCCTGACCGCGCGGCGCCGGGGCGGCAGGGGCCGCCCCGGCGTCACAGCGGGTCGTCGCGGCCCAGCTCCCAGCACGCCACTGCGGTGGCGGCGGCCACGTTGAGCGAGTCCACCCCGCGCCGCATGGGGATCACCACCCGCACGTCGCTGGCGTCCATGGCGGCCCGGGTCAGGCCGGCGCCCTCGGCGCCCATGAGCAGGGCCGCGCGGGCGCGCTGCCCGGCGTCCAGCCGCTGGATCGGCACGGCGTCCGGCGCGGGCGTCATGGCCAGCACCGTGAAGCCCGCCGCCCGGACCTGGCCGAGCGCGTCGGGCCAGGGCTCCAGCTTCGCGTACGGGATGGCGAACACCTCGCCCATGCTGACCCGGACGCTGCGCCGGTAGAGCGGGTCGGCGCAGGTCGGCGAGAGCAGCACGGCGTCCACCCCGAGCGCCGCCACGGCCCGGAAGATCGCGCCCAGGTTGGTGTGGTTGTTGACGTCCTCCAGGATCACCACCCGCCGGGCGGTGGCCAGCACCTCGGCGGCGGACGGCAGCGGCTTGCGGCGGAACGAGGCGAGCACGCCCCGGTGCACGTGGAAGCCGGTGGCCCGCTGGAGCACGTCGGGGGTGGCCGCGTAGACCGGGGTGTCGCCGGTGTCGAGGTCGGCGAGCTGGTCCACCCGCTTGGCGTCGACCAGGTACGACCGGGCGGGGTAGCCGGCCCGCAGCGCCCGCCGCAGCACCAGCTCGCCCTCGGCGATGAACAGCCCGTGCGGGGGCTCCCAGCGGGTCCGCAGCTCCACGTCGGTCAGCGCGCGGTAGTCGGCGATCCGGTCGTCGTCGGGGTCGGTGATCTCGTGGACGGGCACCTGACGGATTCTGCCTGGTCGGTCCGGCCGGTCCGGCGCGGCCCGGGTTTCCGCCGCCCGGGGACGGGAACGGGAGCCCGGGAAAGCGGACAGCGACGAAGGGACCACCACGATGAGCGCGGACCCCAGCGGCGACGGCCGGCTGCCCCGGAACGCCACGGTCGCCGACTACATCGTGTCCCGGCTGGCCGAGTGGGGCGTGCACCGCTACTACGGCTATCCCGGCGACGGCATCAACGGGATGACCTCCGCGCTGCAACGGGCCGCCGACCGGACGCAGTTCATCCAGGTCCGGCACGAGGAGACGGCCGGCTTCGCGGCCAGCGCCCACGTCAAGTACGGCGGTGGTCCGCTGGGCTGCGTGCTGGTGACAAGCGGTCCCGGCGCGATCCACGTGCTCAACGGCCTCTACGACGCGAAGCTCGACCACCAGCCGGTGGTGGCGCTGCTCGGGCACACCGCGCTGCCCGCCGAGGGCGGTGGCTACTACCAGGAGGTGGACCTGCTCGCCCTGTACAAGGACGTGGCGTCGGCCTTCCTCGCCCAGCTCGACGACCCGTCCCAGGCGCGGCACCTGGTCGACCGGGCCTGCCGGACCGCGCTGGCCCGGCGTACGGTCACGGCCCTGGTGCTCCCCTCCGACGTGCAGGACGAGCCGGCGGTGCCGGAGCCGCCGCACGCCCACGGCTACTACCACACCAGCGCGGTGCCGAGCAGCATGCCGACCGTGCCACCGGAGGAGGAGGTACGCCGGGCGGCCGAGGTGCTGCGCGGCGGCGAGAAGGTCGCCATGCTCGTCGGCCAGGGTGCCCTGGGCGCGGAGGACGAGGTCCGCCGGGTCGCCGACCGGCTCGGCGCCGGGGTGGCCACCGCCCTGCTCGGCTTCGCCGCCGTCGACCACCGGCAGCCGTGGGTGACCGGCGCCATCGGCCTGCTGGGCAGCCGCCCGAGCTGGCAGCTCATGCAGGAGTGCGACCGGCTGCTGATCGTGGGCAGCAACATGCCGTACTCGGAGTTCTACCCGCCGCAGGGGCGGGCCCGAGCCGTGCAGATCGACCTGGACGGCAGCCGCATGGGGCTGCGCTACCCGACCGAGGTGAACCTGACCGGCGACGCCGCGCCGACCCTGCGGGCGCTGCTGCGGGAGTTGGGCACCGGACCGGTGCCCACCGCGTGGCGGGCCACCCTGGCCGACGCCACCGCCAAGTGGCGGCAGTCCCAGCGGGACGTGGCCGAGCAGCCGGCCGACCCGGTGAACCCGCAGCTGCTCTTCGCGACCCTCGACGACGCCCTGCCCGACGACGCGATGCTGGCCGTGGACTGCGGCACCGCGACCGCCTGGTACGCCCGCCACGTCCGGGTCCGCCCCGGCATGCTGGCCAGTCTCTCCGGCACCCTGCTCTCCATGGGCGGGGCCATGCCGTACGCGATCGCCGCGAAGTTCGCCCACCCGGACCGCCCGCTGGTCGCGCTCATCGGCGACGGCGCCATGCAGATGAACGGTGTCAACGAGCTGATCACCGTGGCGAAGTACTGGCGGGAGTGGACCGACCCGCGGTTCGTGGTGCTGGTGCTCAACAACCGCGACCTGTCCTTCGTGAGCTGGGAGCAGCGCTCCGGCGAGGGGACGCCCATGTTCCCGGCCAGCCAGGACCTGCCGGACGTGGCGTACCACAGGTGGGCCGAGGTGCTGGGGCTCGACGGCGTGCTCGTCGACTCCCCCGACCAGGTGCCCGACCTGTGGCAGCGGGCGCTCGGCGCCGACCGGCCGGTGGTGGTGAACGCGGTCGTCGACCCGGCGGAGCTGATGCTGCCGCCTCACTTCACCGCCGAGCAGGCCCGCAAGACGGCCGCCGCGGTGCTGCGCGGGGACAGCGACCGGACCGAGATCCTCCGGCGCGGGTTGCCGTCGGTCGTCGCCACGTACCGTCCCCGCCGCCGCGGGCGCTGAGGCGGTCAGGCCCGCTCGTAGCGCAGCAGCACCGAGCGGCCGTCGAAGCCGCGGGTCCCGGTCAGCCGCAGGTCGAGGCGGTCCTTGCCGGGGAAGACCGGGGTGCCGCCGCCCAGCACGATCGGGTGCACCGCCACGTGGTACTCGTCGATCAGCCCCAGCTCGGTGAGGGCCGCCGCGGCGCCGGAGCCGCCGGTGAGCAGCAGGTCCTTGCCCGGCTGCGCCTTCAGCTCCGCGACCTCGGCGGCGAGGTCGCGGCCGATCACCCGGGCGCCGTACTCGGCGCTCTCCAGCGTGCGGGAGATGACGATCTTCGGGGTGCGGGCCCAGATCGGCGCGAACCGCAGGTCGTGCGGGTCCGGGGAGATCTGCTCGGCGCGGGGCCAGTACCAGGACATCATCCCCCACACCTTGCGGCCGTAGAGGAAGGCGTCGGCCCGGTCGGTCAGCTCGAAGGAGTACGTGGACAGCTCCGGCGCCATGGCCGCCCAGTCGAACTCCCCGTTCGGCCCCTCGATGAAGCCGTCGACCGACTGGTGCACCCAGTAGACGAGCTTGCGCATGATGTCCTCCGCTTCCGGCGGCGCCCCCGGCGGGCGCGCTCACCGGTGGGTCGGAGCCGGCCGACCCGATCCGACAGCCGGCGTGACATTTTCTTCGGGAGATTTGCCCGGGGCGGCTAGCGTCCGGATCCGTGGCACGCTCCGTGATGATCGCCCTGGTCGGCGTCGACGGCTCCGGCAAGAGCACGCAGGCCCGGGCCCTCGCCCGCCGGCTGACGGCCCGGGGAATCCCGGCGACCTACTTCGAGAACGCCGGTGGGCGGCCGCTGTGGAACCGGTTGGCCCGGGCGCTCGGCCGGGCGGACGGGCCGGCGCTGTTCGGCCGTACCCTCTATCCGGCGCTGGAGGCGACGGTCCGTGCGCTGGCGATGGCCCGCGCCGTGCTGGTGGCGCGGTTGACCGGGCGCACGGCGGTGCTGGACCGGTGGACCTGGTGCCAGGACGTCATCATGGCCGCGCGCGGCGACCGGGGCCGGCGGGCGGTCCGGGCCGGGTACGCGATCTTCCCGCGCCCGGCGGTGGTCTGCTTCCTGGCCACCTCGCCGGAGGTCGCACAGCGGCGGGTCGCCGCGCGGGGCATCGACACCGAGGAGTTGGCGCACCTGCGCGCGCTGGACGCCGCCTACCGGGCGCTGCCCGAGTTCGGCTCGTTCGTGGTGCTCGACGGCGACGCCGACCCCGACGAGGTGGCCGCGGCGCTGGACCGCACGGTGTCACCGCTTGTCGGCCGCTGAGGGGTGGGTCAGCCGCGGCCGCGGCCCTGGAGCCAGCGGAGCAGGTCCGAGGGCAGGTTGTCGCGCTCCTGCTGGCGCCGCTCCTCGGGCTGCGGGGTGGGTCGGGGCTGGGGGCGCTGCGGGTCGCCGGCCAGCTCGCGGCTCGGCGCGGTGAAGTCCTTCACGGGCTTGCCGTCCACCGCCGTTTTGATCACCCGGGCGACCGCGTCGATCACCTTGGCCTGCACCGCCGAGCCGACCAGGTCGGTCGAGTCGTCCGGGTTGGCCGCGATGCCGGCCACGGCCACCTGCGGGGTGAACCCGACGAAGGTCTCGGTGGCGTTCTGCTCGGAGCTGCCGGTCTTGCCGGCCACCGGGCGGCCGACGATCCGGTTCACCGAGGTGGCCGTGCCGCCGTTGCACTGCCCGTACGCCGACTGCTGGCCGACCGGGCAGCGGGCCGCGTCGGTGGCCGCGCGGGCCACGTCGGCGTCCAGCACCTTCCGGCAGGAGGGCTGGCCGACGTCGACCTTCTCGCCGTTGGCCGCGGTCACCGAGACCACCGGCAGCGGCGTGCAGTACGTCCCCTCGGCGGCCACGGTGGCGTACGCGTTGGCCAGGTCGAGCGGGGTGGTGGCGGCCACGCCGAGGGTGAACGCGCCCCAGTTCTCCGCGTCGTCCTTGGCGAAGGCGGCGTCGGAGTCGGCCCGGAAGGTGATGCCGAGCCGCTGCGCCATCTCCACCACCTTGTCCTCGCCGACCTGCTCGGCCAGCCAGACGAAGTAGGTGTTCACGGAGCGGCCGAAGCCGTCCCACATCATCCGGTAGCCGTCCATCCACTCCGGGTTGGCGTTGGCGGGGCACCACTTGCCGTCGCAGTTGCCCTCGGCGTCGGAGCCGTAGCGGGTGGGCAGCTTGGCCGGTGCGTCGAAGCCGGTGGACAGCGTCTTGCCGGCCTCCAGCGCGGCGAGCATGGTGAACATCTTGAACGTCGAGCCGGCCTGGTAGCCGTCGACGCTGGCGCCGCCGGAGATCAGCGGGTTGACGGTGTTCGGGTGGTTGGCCTGCCCGGCCGGGTTGTCGGCGAGGCTGTAGTGCCGGTTGACCGCCATGGCGAGCACCCGGCCGGTGCCGGGCTCGACCGCGGCGATCGGCAGGGCGCGCTTGTTGCCGTACCCGTAGACGCTTGTGGCCTGCTTCTGGGCGGTCTGCTGGATCTTCGGGTCGAGCGTGGTGACGACGCTGTAGCCGCCCCGCCGCAGCGCCTGCTCGCGTTCCTTGACCGTGTTGCCGAAGGCCGGCTGGGCGAGCCACCACTGGCGCAGGTAGTCGCAGAAGAAGCCCCAGTCGTCGTGCCCCTGGGCGACCGAGGTGCAGCCGTTGGGCTGGGCGGTCGGGTGCAGGGTGAGCGGCTCCGCCTTGGCCGCGGCCGCCTGCTGCGTGGTGATCGCGCCGGTCTCGGCCATCGAGTCGAGCACGTACCCCCGGCGGGCGAGCGCCTGGTCCTTGTCGCCGTCGATCGGGCTGTACTCGTCCGGCGACTGGACCAGGCCGGCGAGCAGCGCCGCCTCGCCCAGGGTCAGGTCAGCCGGGGCCTTGCCGAAGTAGCGCTGGCTGGCCGCGGCGACGCCGTACGCCCCGGAGCCGAAGTACGCGATGTTGAGGTAGCGGTTGAGGATCTCGTCCTTGCTGAGCGTCTTCTCCAGCGCGTTCGCGTACCGGATCTCCTGGAGCTTGCGCCCGACGGTCTGCTCGGTGGCGGCCTGCCGCTCCTCGGCGGTGCGGGTGGGGTCGGTCTTGAGCACGTTGCGGACGTACTGCATGGTCAGCGTCGAGCCGCCCTGCTCGGTGCCGCCGCCCTTGACGTTGGCGACCAGGGCGCGGGCGATGCCGCGCAGGTCGGCGCCACCGTGCGAGTAGAAGCGGCGGTCCTCGGCGGCGATGATCGCCTGCCGCATCACCGGGGCGATCTCGGCGAGCGGCACGTCGGACCGGTTGACGTCGTAGAACGTGGTGATGAGGGTCTTGCCGTCGTTGGCGTAGAGGTAGGAGCGCTGCGGCTGCGCGGGGGTGCGCAGCGCGTCGGGCAGCTCCGCGTACGCGCCCAGGCTGGCCTTCGCGGCGAGCCCGCCGAGCAGGCCGCCGGGGAGCGCGGCGACCGCGAGGACGAGCCCGGCGAGGACGCCGGCGAGCAGCACGGTGAGGAGCCGCGACAGCGGCGACCGGGGAGACGGCATGGATTCCAGGATTACCGCGAATACCGCGATTCGACCACCCCGCCAGGCAACTGTCAGTCACCTCACGGCAACCTCTCAGTTCTGGCGGGGCAGAACCGGATGGAACCGGTCAGCCAGTGGGGCGGGGGCCTGTGGTGGGTGGGGCGGGGGTGGCCGTCATGCTCGCGGCCAGGGCGTCCTGGGCGATCACCGCGGGGACGAGGCGCCCGGAGCGGTAGCCGATGCCGATGCCGGAAATCAGCACGAAGATCGCGCCGAAGGTCTGGAGCGAGCCGATGAGCGCGCCGCCCAGGCCCAGCAGCGGGGCGGCGATCATCAGCATGATCCCGTCCCCGTAGGAGAACATGCCGGACCGGGCGACCGACCAGCCGGTGAGGAACCACCCGAGGCTGTAGAAGGTGGCGCCGACCAGGACGACGGTGCGCGCCGTGGTGCCGAAGACCGGCGCCTGCTCCTCCAGCCCCGCGAACGGCAGCATGAGCACCATCCCGCCGATGCTGGCCAGCAGGCCGACGAGGGCGATCCGCCGGCACCGGGTGGCGGCGAGCAGGCCGGTGAGCGCCAGCAGGGCGAGCAGCCCGAGCCAGACCGCGGCCACCCAGCCGATCAGGTAGACCGGCTGACCGTCGGCCGGGTAGGGGTCGTTGCCCACCCCGCCGTCGCTGGCCATGGCCACCAGGCCGTAGAGGACCGCGTACGCGGGCAGCAGCCAGACGGCCGCCCGGGCGAACCGGCGGACCGACCAGGCCCAGCTCGCGTCGGTGGCGGGGGCGGCCGGCCCGGGCTCGGACACGAACGGCAGCACCCCGAACCCGCCCCCGGTACGCCGGGTGCCGAGCGGCCCCGCCGGGTCGTGCGCGCCGGGGACCGGGGTCCTGGAGAACAGCCGGTTGGCCGGATCCTTCATGCGTCACCTCGCTCCGCGTGCGGGACGCGCGACGGCGCCCCGGTCCTGCTCACCACCGTCCTCAGACCGATCGTGGCAGGCGCCGGGGCGCCGTATGAGTGATTCTCGGATTTGCCGGCGGCGTGCCCGTCAGCCCCGTTCGCGCTGGTCCGACGGGTCGTTGAGCAGGCTCTGCGGGGAGACCGGCTCGGGCGCCGGCAGCCCCTGCGGGGCGTTGCCGCCGGTGGCCTGCGCCTCAGCCACGCGTACCTCGTCGTGGATCTCCTGGGCCGCGGTGGCGGCGGCCTGCGCGGCCTCGGCGGCCTCCCGCTCGACCTCGCCGGCGCTCTGGGTGGCCTCCGGCGACGGCACGTCGCCGACCATGTTGGCCAGGCCACCGAGCGCGCCGCCCATGCCCTCCAGGGCCTTGGTCAGCTCGGTCGGGACGATCCAGACCTTGTTGGCGGTGCCGTTGGCGATCTGCGGCAGGGCCTGCAGGTACTGGTAGGCGAGCACCTTCTGGCTCGGGTTGGCCTGGTGGATCGCGTCGAAGACGGTGCGGATCGCCTTGGCCTGGCCCTCGGCCTGAAGGATCCGGGCCTGCCGGTCACCGTCGGCGCGCAGCACGGCGGCCTGCTTCTCGCCCTCGGCCGTGAGGATCTGCGACTGCTTGTGGCCCTCGGCGTTGAGGATGGCGGCCCGCCGGTCCCGCTCGGCGCGCATCTGCTTCTCCATCGAGTCGCGGATGCTCGGCGGCGGCTCGATCGCCTTGATCTCGACCCGGGTCACCTTGATGCCCCACCGGCCGGTGGTCTCGTCCAGCACCCCGGAGAGGTGCCGGTTGATCTCCTCGCGGCTGGTGAGCGCCCGCTCCAGGTCCAGCGAGCCGATCACGTTGCGCAGCGTGGTGACGGTGAGCTGCTCGATGGCCTGCAGGAAGTTGGAGATCTCGTAGGTGGCGCGGACCGAGTCGACGACCTTGAAGTAGAGCACCGTGTCGATCGAGACGACGAGGTTGTCCGAGGTGATCACCGGCTGCGGCGGGAAGCTGACCACCTGCTCCCGCATGTCGACCTTGGTGCGCACCGCGTCGATGTACGGCACCAGCAGGTTCAGCCCCGGGTTCAGGGTCCGCTTGTACTTGCCCAGCCGCTCCACCACGTCCTGGCGCTGCTGCGGCACGATCCGCACCGCCTTCACCAGCGTCACCACGACGATCACGGCGACGGCGATCAACAGGATCGCTGCAAACTCCATCTCTTCACCTTTTCCCTTCGGGCAGCCCGCCCGGGGTGGAAATCTCGTCCTGCCAGACCAGGGCGGTCGCGCCCCGGACCTTTATCACCTGCACCCGCTCGCCCACCGCGTAGCTGCGCGTCGCGTCGTACGACCGGGCCGTCCACAGCTCACCGTCGATCTTGACGAGGCCTCGCTCGGCGTCGACGGGCTCCAGCACCATGGCGCTGGACCCCTCGATCGCCTCGACCCCGAACGGCTGGTCGCCGCTCTCCAGCGCCGGCATGGCGTGCCGCTTGATCACCGGCCGGACCACTGCCACCGACAGCGCGGACACCACCGCGAAGACCAGTGCCTGGAGCGCGACCGGCGCGCCCAGCGCGGCGGCGCCGGCGGCCGCGAACGCCCCGGCGGCGAACATGATCAGGAAGAGCGTCGTCGTGAAGATCTCGGCGACCGCCAGCAGCACACCCAGCACGATCCAGAACACGGCGTCCACCCTTAGATCGTGACACGCCGACGCACGCCACAGGGACCCGCATGATCACCTAAGCTCGGCAGCGCGCCGACGACCGCCGAGGAGGACGCCATGGCCCTGTTGCCCGAGACCGCCCGACAGGTCGACCTGCTGGTCGCCCGGGCCCAGGCGGAGGGGCGCGGCCCCTCGCTCGCCCTCGGGGTGGTCCGCGACGGCGGCCTGGCGCACGTCGCCCTGGCCGGCGAGCAGCCCCGGCCCGACGCGGACCTCCAGTACCGCATCGGCTCGATCAGCAAGACCATGACGGCCGTGCTGGTCATGCAGCAGCGCGACGCCGGCCGGCTGGCCCTCGACGACCCGCTGGACAAGCACCTGCCCGGCACCCCGGTCGGCGCGCTCACCCTGCGCCAGCTCCTCGGGCACGCCAGCGGCCTGCAACGGGAGCCGGACGGGCAGTGGTGGGAACGGTCCGCGGGCGCCGACCTGGCGACCCTGCTCGCCGGGCTCACCCCCGCGAAGATCGCCCACCCGCCGCACCACGTCTACCACTACTCGAACCTGGCGTACGGGCTGCTCGGCGGGGTGCTGGAGCGGATCACCGGCACGCCCTGGGCCGACCTGCTCCGCGAGCGGCTCCTCGAACCGCTCGGCATGCGCCGCACCACCTACCACCCGACCGAGCCGTACGCCCCCGGCTACGTGGTGCACCCCTGGCACGACACCCTGCGGGAGGAGCCGCGCACCGACACCGGGGCGATGGCGCCGGCCGGGCAGCTCTGGTCGACCGTCGAGGACCTGGCCCGCTGGGCGGCCTTCCTGGCCGACCCGGCCCCGGACCTGCTCGCCCCGGCCACGCTCACCGAGATGTGCGCGCCCGTGGTGATCAGCGACCTGGACGCCTGGACGGGCGGGCACGGCCTCGGCGTGGAGCTCTACCGGGTCGGCGAGCGGGTGTACGTGGGCCACGGCGGCTCGATGCCCGGCTACGTCGCCGGCCTGGCCGTGCACCGGCCCACCCGCACCGCGGTGGTCGACTTCGCCAACTCGTACGGCCTGCGTGCCGGCCACCACGTCGTCGGCCTCGCCCGCGACATCCTCACCCTGGTGCTGGACGCCGAGCCGGCCGCGCCCGCCCCGTGGCGCCCCGCCGAGGCGCCGCCCGCCGACCTGGCCGAGCTGACCGGCCGCTGGTGGTGGATGGGCGGCGAGTACGAGTTCCGGGTCGACCCGGCCGGCGACCTGGTGGGCGGCCAGGTCGGTCGGCCGCTGCTCCGCTTCACCCCGGAGGCCCCGGACCGCTGGCGCGGCCGCTCCGGCTCCCAGGACGGCGAACTCCTCACGGTCATCCGCGACGAGGCGGGGCGAGCGGTGGCCCTCGACATCGCCACCTTCGTCTTCACGCGAACCCCCGACCAGGAACCCTGACCGGAGGGGCAACGGCTACTCGGGCGACGTCACGAAGTCGATCATCCGCTCCACGGCGTTGATCAACGGCGTCTCCACGTCCGCGAAGCTGTCCACCCGGGACAGGATGTGCCGCCACATGTCCGCCGGCTCCGCCACCCCGAGGGCCGCGCAGACCCCCTCCTTCCAGGGTCGTCCCGGCGGCACCACGGGCCACGCCGGGATGCCCAGCGCCCGCGGCTTCACGGCCTGCCACACGTCGACGTACGGGTGCCCGGTGATCAGCACGTGCGGCGAGGTGACCTGCGCGACGATCCGGCTCTCCTTGGAGCCGGGCACCAGGTGGTCGACAAGCACGCCGAGCCGGCGGCCGGGGCCCGGGGCGAAGGCGCGTACCTCGGCGGCGAGCGCGTCGATGCCGTCGAGCGGCTCCACCACCACGCCCTCGATCCGCAGGTCGTCGCCCCAGATCCGCTCGACCAGGGCCGCGTCGTGCACGCCCTCGACCCAGATCCGGCTGGCCTTGGCGACCTGGGCCCGCACGTTGTCGACGGCGATCGAGCCGGAGGCGGTGCGCCGGCGGGCGGCGGGCGCCGGGGCGCGGACCGGGCGGCGCAGGGTCACCGGCGAGCCGTCGAGGAGGAACGCGGCGGGCAGCAGCGGGAAGTTGCGCCGCCGGCCGTGCCGGTCCTCCAGCACCACGGCGCCGGACTCGAAGCCGACGACCGCGCCGCAGAACCCGGAGTCGGCGTCCTCGACCACCAGGTCGGGTTCGGCGTCGACCTCGGGGATCACCTTCCGCCGCCGCCAGTCACCCGCCAGCACGTCGCCGTCGTATCGCCCCGCCATGTCGATCACGCTAGCCACCGGCCCGGCGTGTCGCCCGGCGACGCGCCGACCAGGCGTTCCACCGGTGACACAGAAAGGGGCGAAGGGGGTAGTTGGGGGCAGGTCACGCCGCCGGAGCGGCAGCCGAGACAGCGACGGCGGCGAGCACGTACCCTTTCGGCATGTCCTCCCCCGCAACGGGCGCGGCCACGCTGGCTCCGCGCCGGTCGAGCCGGTTCGTCGCCTGGGTTCGCGCCTGGCGCGCCGGCCTGGTGCCCTTCGACGAGGTCGCCGACGAGATCGCCGGCGACGAGGAGCACCTGGTCGCCGACGCCCCCGGCACCTGGACCGACGTGTCCCTGCGGGAGGCGCTGCCCAGCCTGGCCAAGCTCTCCCCGGACGAGATCCGGCTGGTGCTGCCGGCCCCGGGCGACCCGCGCGGGCTGCCCGGCCCCGGCGCCTTCGCCGGTGCGGCGCTGCTGGCCGGGGAGGCCGTGGTGGCCAGCGGGCTCGGGTTCGTCCCGGAGGTGCGCACCCACACCTCGGGCTCGGGGATGACCTGGGAGACCGTGCTCTGGCGGGTGCACGCGCTGCCGGCCGACGCGCCGAAGGCGTCCCTGACCACGCCCGGCGCCGCCGAGGCGGAGGCCGAACTGGCCGCGGCGCTGGCCGAGACGACGGCCGCGCTGACCCGGCTCGACGTGGCCCAGTGGCGGCCCGAACTGGCCGGCGCGCTCGCCGCGCTGCGCCGCCCGGACGGCGGGACCGACCTGCCGCCCGGCTTCGACCCGCGGTCGCGCCGGCTGTTCGCCCGCGCGGCCGTGCTGGACCGGGTGCTCGCCCTCGCCGGAGAGAGCGCACCGGGCGGGGCGGTGAACACCTACGAGGCGCAGCAGCGGGACGCGGCGCTGCGGCCGTTGACCACCGCCTGCCGGCAGGCCCTGGTGGCCGCCTGCAACGCCCCGCTGCGCCCCTGAGCCCGGGGGCTCAGACCTCGTCGATGAGGTCGGCCACCGAGTCGACGATCCGCGACGGCCGGTAGGGGTAGCGCTCGGCCTCGGCTCGGCTGCTGATGCCGGTGAGCACCAGAATGGTCTCCAGCCCCGCCTCCAGGCCGCAGAGGATGTCGGTGTCCATCCGGTCGCCGATCATCGCGGTGGACTCGGAGTGCGCGTCGATGGTGTTCAACGCCGACCGCATCATCATCGGGTTCGGCTTGCCGACGAAGTACGGCTCCACCCCGGTCGCCTTCGAGATCATCGCGGCCACCGAGCCGGCGGCCGGCAGCGCGCCCTCGACCGACGGGCCGGTCGCGTCGGGGTTGGTGCAGATGAAGCGGGCCCCGTCGTTGATCAGCCGGATGGCCTTGGTGATCGCCTCGAAGCTGTAGGTGCGGGTCTCCCCCAGCACCACGTAGTCGGGGGCGAAGTCGCTGAGCACGTAGCCCACCGCGTGCAGCGCCGTGGTGAGCCCGGCCTCGCCGATCACGTACGCCGTGCCGCCCGGCCGCTGGTCGGCCAGGAACTGGGCGGTGGCCAGCGCCGACGACCAGATCGCCTCCTCCGGCACGTCCAGCCCCATCCGGGCCAGCCGGGCCTGGAGGTCGCGCGGCGTGTAGATCGAGTTGTTGGTGAGCACCAGGAACGGCTTGCCGGAGGCGCGCAGCCGCTTGACGAACTCGGGCGCGCCGGGCACCGGCTGGCCCTCGTGCACCAGCACGCCGTCCATGTCGGTGAGCCAGCTCTGCACCGGCTTGCGGTCATGCATGTGTCGTCCCCACGGGTTTGTCGGAGGTGGTCCGGCTCAGGGCCGGCGGGCCGGGGGCACGCAGCACAGCGCCGGGCAGGTGTCCCAGGTGGGCAGCTCGCCGAGGCGGCGGAAGTATCGCTCGCCGTCCGGAGCGTGCCGTTCCAGCACCAGCTCGCGGACCATCGCCACGAACCGGGGGTCGGTGCCGGGCGTGCCGGCGCGGACGAAGTCCAGGCCCAGTTGCTTGGCCGTGTCGAGGGCCTCGGTGTCCAGGTCCCAGACCACCTCGAGGTGGTCGGAGACGAACCCGATCGGGCTGACCACCACGCCGGTCACGCCCTGGCCGGCCAGCGTGGCCAGGTGGTCGTTGATGTCCGGCTCCAGCCACGGCACCTGCGGCGGACCGGAGCGGCTCTGCCAGACCAGGTCGTAGGGCAGATCCGGCGCGGCGGCGGCGTGCACCAGCCGGGCGGCCTCCTCGAGCTGGGCGGTGTAGCGGCCGCCGTGCGGGCCGGCGGTGGCGGCCGCCGACACCGGCACCGAGTGCGCCGTGAACACCAGCCGGGTGCTGTCCCGCCGGGCCGGGTCGAGCTGCGCCAGCGCGGCCCGGACCGCGTCGGCGTGCGGCTCGACGAAGCCCGGATGGTCCCAGAACTGCCGCAGTTTCTCGATCAGCGGGGCGTCCGGGCCGACGGCGGCCCGGGCCGAGGCGATGTCCTCCTGGTACTGCCGGCAGGACGAGTAGCCGCCGTAGGCGCTGGTGACGAACGCGAGGGCGCGCTGGATGCCGTCGTCGCGCATCTGCGCCACGGTGTCGGCGAGCATCGGGTCCCAGTTCCGGTTGCCCCAGTAGACCGGCAGGTCGACGCCGTGCGCGGCGAAGTCCGCCCGGATCGCCGCGAGCAGGTCACGGCACTGCTGGTTGATCGGGGACACCCCGCCGAAGTGCAGGTAGTGCTCGGCGACCTCGGCGAGCCGCTCCGGCGGCACGCCCCGCCCCCGGGTCACGTTCTGCAGGAAGGGCAGCACGTCCTCGGGCCGCTCGGGGCCGCCGAAGGAGACCAGCACCAACGCGTCGTACGCCATGGTTCCATTCTCCCCCGACGGCCGTGCCGGTCCGGCGACCACCCCGGGTCGAGCAGGTTTCGCGCCCGGTGTCAGGCGCCGATCGCGTGGTAGCCGCCGTCGACGTGGACGATCTCGCCGGTGGTGGCCGGGAACCAGTCGGAGAGCAGCGCCAGGCAGGCCCGGGCGGCCGGCTCCTGGTCGGTGAGGTTCCAGCCCAGCGGGGCGCGCTCGGTCCAGGCGTCCTCGAACTGGTCGAAGCCGGGGATGGACTTGGCGGCGATGGTGCGCAGCGGCCCGGCGGCGACCAGGTTGCTGCGGATGCCCTGCTTGCCCAGGTGCAGGGCCAGGTAGCGGGAGGCGGACTCCAGCCCGGCCTTGGCCACGCCCATCCAGTCGTAGACCGGCCACGCCTTGGTGGCGTCGAAGGTGAGGCCCACCACGGCGCCGCCCGCCGACATCAGCGGCAGCGCCGCCATGGCCAGGGACTTGTAGGAGTACGTGGAGACCTGGAGGGCGGTCGCCACGTCCTCCCAGGGCGCGTCGAGGAAGCCGCCGCCGAGGCAGCTCTGCGGGGCGAAGCCGATGGAGTGCACCACGCCGTCGAGGCCGTCGACGTGCTCGCGCACCCGGTCGGCCAGGCCGGCGAGGTGCTCGGTGCTGGTGACGTCCAGCTCGATCACCGGCGCCGGCTCGGGCAGCCGCTTGGCGATCCGCTCGACCAGGGAGAGCCGGCCGTAGCCGGTGAGCACGACCTGCGCGCCGTTCTCCTGGGCGAGCTTCGCCACCGAGAAGGCGATCGAGGCGTCGGTGATGACGCCGGTGACCAGCAGCCGCTTACCGGCCAGGAGTCCGGACATTGTGCTATCTCCTCCGTACTTTCTCAGTGACCCATGCCCAGGCCGCCGTCGACCGGGATGACGGCGCCGGAAACGTACGCGGCCCCGTCCGAGGCGAGCCAGGTGACCGCGGCGGCGACCTCGTCCGGGCTGGCCATCCGGCCGGCCGGGATCGACTTGCGGATCTCCGCCCGGCGCTCCTCCGACAGCACGGCGGTCATGTCGGTGTCGATGAAGCCGGGCGCCACCACGTTCGCGGTGATGTTGCGGCTGCCCAGCTCGCGGGTGATCGACCGGGCCACGCCGACCAGGCCGGCCTTGCTCGCCGCGTAGTTGACCTGTCCGGCGCCCCCGGCCAGGCCGACCACCGAGGAGATGAAGATCATGCGGCCCCACTTCGCGCGGAGCATCTTCGTCGAGGCCCGCTTGGCGACCCGGAACGCGCCGGTCAGGTTGGTGTCGAGCACCCGGGTGAACTGCTCCTCGGACATCCGCAGGAGCAGCGTGTCGTCGGTGATACCGGCGTTGGCGACCAGCACCTCGACCGGGCCCAGCTCGGCCTCGATCGCGGCGAACGCGGCGTCCACCGACTCGGCGTCGGTCACGTCACACTTCACGCCGAACAGCCCCGCCGGGGCCTCGCCGCTGCGGTGGGTCACCGCCACCCGGTCGCCCTGCTTGGCGAAGGCCTGCGCGATGGCCAGGCCGATTCCCCGGTTTCCGCCGGTCACCAGCACGGTACGGGCCACGGTTCCCCCTCTGCTCAGCTGATCTCCCAGTCGGTGGCGAGCCTAGGGGTTACCGGCAGGTAAGCGCTAACGCGGGCGGCCCGCCGGAAGCCCCGCCGACCCGGTCGGGCGGGGCGCGTGGACCGGTCGGCCGAGTGCGTGCCGCCGGCGCGCCGGGTGTACGATGATCGACGTTTGCGGGCAGTCGATTCGCCCGCCGTCGAGCCCCGCCGACCGCAGGAGGTGATCGCTGTGCGAGATAGCGATCCTCCCAGTCGTGGCCGGGCCGACCGTCAGCCCCGCTGAGCCACGACTCAGCCGGCGCGGCTGACCCCGCTCCCCGCCCTCCGCACCGCCCCGATCTCCTCGGCCCTCCGCCGGGGCGACCCTGGCGCGCGGCCCGGGCGAGCACCCCGGTCACGACTTCGTGTGCGCACGTCCTGATCCACCCCCGCGGTCCGCCCGCCCGGACCGTCCGTCGCCACGGAGCAGTCCCATGAGCCGTTACGTCGCCCCGCTGGGCTTCACCCTCGCCGCCGTCTGGGTGGCCGTCCTCTTCGTGCTGGCCGGCGGCGGTCACTGACCACCGCCGGCCCGTCCCCTGTCGTCCCGCCTCAGATCAGGCGGGACGACCAGAGCAGGCTCAGCGCCCCCGCGCAGAGCGCGAGGAGCAGCGCGATGCCCGCGTACCACTGGGTGATCTCCCGCGGCTCGGTCCGGAACCCGATCGAGCTGCCCATGTCCTGGTAGACCTGCTTCAGCTCGCTGACCGAGGCCGCCTCGTAGAAGTAGCCCTGCGTGGTCTCGGCGAGCTGCGACAGCGCCATCCGGTCCACCGGCACCCGCTGGAGCTGGCCGCCGATGTCCACCTGCCCCGAGTCGGTGCCGAACGCGATGGTGGAGACCGGCACGTTGGCCGCCTGCGCCGCCGCGGCCGCCTCCTCCACCGACCGGCCCGAGGTGCGGTAGCCGTCGGAGAGCAGCACGATCCGGGCCGGCGGGATGCCGGCCGCGCCGTCCGCCGGCACCGAACGGATCGCCTCCAGGCAGGTGAAGACCGCCTCGCCGGTGGCGGTCGCCTCGGCCAGCACCAGGCCGTCGATGGCGGTGGTCACGGCGCCCCGGTCCTTGGTCGGCGGGACCAGCACGTTCGCCGACTTGGCGAACGAGACCAGCCCGAGGTTGTAGCTCTCCGGCAGCTCGCCGACGAACTGCTTGGCCGCCTCCTGCGCGGCCTCCAGCCGGTTCGGCGCCACGTCGTCGGCCTGCATGGACAGCGACACGTCGATGGCGAGCATCACGGTCGCCCGTTCCAGGGGCTCCTTGGTGTCGATCGCCGGCCGGGCCAGCCCGGTGGCGAGCACCAGCAGGCACAGCAGGAAGGCGGTCGCCGCCGCGTGCCGCCGCCAGCCCAGCCCCTTCGGCGCCAGGGTGCGCAGCAGGTCCACGTTGGTGAACCGCATGGCGTACTGCCGGCGGTGCAGCTGCCGCCAGACGTACGCGGCGGCCAGGGCGAGCACCGGCAGCACGGCCAGCAGCCACCACGGTTGCAGAAAACGGATCATCGGGTCGTCCCTCGGGTGCGGGCGTGCCGCTGCGCGGCCACGAAACGCACCATGTCCAGCAGCCAGTCTCGGTCGGTACGCAGTCGCAGGTGGGCCGCGCCGGCGGTGCGCAGCTCGGCGGCGATCGCCGCGCGCTGGGCGGCCGCCGCCTCGGCGTACCGGCGGCGCAGGCCCGGGTCGGCGGTCTGCACCTCGTGCAGCTCGCCGGTCTCCGGGTCGACCACCGGCAGCACCCCCACGTCGGGCAGTTCCAGCTCGCGCGGGTCGACGACCTCGACGGCCAGCACGTCGTGCCGGACCCGCAGCTTACGGAGCGGCCGGCCCCACTGCTGGGGCGGCGCGAGGAAGTCGGAGATCACCACCGCCACGCCCCGCCGGCGCGGCGGGCGGTTGAGCATGTCGACGAGGACGCCCAGGTCGCTGCGGCCGGGCCGGACCTCGGTGCCCGCGATGGCCCGCAGCAGCCCCTGCGCCTCCTTGCGCCCGGCCCGGGCGGGCAGCCGGTGCAGCGAGCCCGGCCCGGCGGGCGGGGAGCCGCCCCGCCACCGGCCGGCCGGCGCGGGCGCGCCCGTGCCGACCACCGCGCCGATCCGGTTGCCGCCCCGGACGGTCAGGTGGGCCAGGGCGGCCGCGGCGGCGACCACCACGTCCCGCTTGAGCCACCGCCCGGTGCCGAAGTCGAGGCTGGCCGAGAGGTCGACCGCCAGCCACGTCTCCAGTTCCCGGTCGGCCACCGTACGCCGGACGTGCGGCATGGTGGTGCGGGCCGTGACCGGCCAGTCCATGCGGCGCACGTCGTCGCCGGGCCGGTACTCGCGGGACTCCCCCGCCTCGCTGCCCGGGCCCGGCAGCAGCCCCGCGTAGTCGCCCTGGAGCAACCCGTCCAGCTTCCGGGTGACCATGAGCTGCAACCGGGCGAGGACGGCGCCGGACCGGTCGCCGCTGGCCGGCAGTCGGGTGGGTGGGGTCACGGCCGCTGCCCGGGCCAGCCGTTGTGCGGGACGGCCGGTGGCGGCGGCGTGGCCTGCTGCCGGGGCGCGACCGCGGGCAGCGGGATCGTCGACATCACCCGGTGCACGATGTGGTCGGCGGGCACGTCGTCGGCGAGCGCGTCGTAGCTGAGCACCAGCCGGTGCCGCAGGATGTCCGGGGCGATGTCCTGCACGTCCTGCGGCAGGGCGTAGTCCCGGCCACGCAGCAGGGCCAGCGCCCGGCTGGCCCGGACCAGGCCGAGCGAGGCGCGCGGGCTCGCGCCGTACTGGATGAGCTGCGCGACGTCCGGCATGCCGTGCTCGGCGGGGGCCCGGGTGGCGAGGACCAGCCGGACCGCGTAGTCGACGAGCGCGTTGTGCACGAAGACCTGGTCGGCCTTGTGCTGGAGCGCGATGAGGTCCGGGGTGTCGAAGACCCGGGCCGGCTCGGGCGGCGCGACGCCCATCCGGTAGACGATCTCGCGCTCCTCGGCGTCGGTCGGGTAGCCCACCACGATCTTCATGAGGAACCGGTCCCGCTGCGCCTCCGGCAGCGGGTAGACGCCCTCCTGCTCGATCGGGTTCTGGGTGGCCATCACCAGGAACGGATCGGGCACCCGGTGGGTCTCGCCGCCGATGGACACCTGGCGCTCGCTCATCACCTCCAGCAGCGCCGACTGCACCTTCGCCGGGGCCCGGTTGATCTCGTCGGCCAGCAGGAAGTTGACGAAGACCGGGCCCAGCTCGACGTCGAACTTCTCGCTGGACTGCCGGTAGATCCGCGTGCCCATGATGTCGGCCGGCACCAGGTCGGGGGTGAACTGGACCCGGGCGAACGACCCGCCGACCACCTTGGCCAGGGTCTCCACGGCGAGCGTCTTGGCGACGCCGGGCACCCCCTCCAGCAGGCAGTGACCCCGGGCGAGCAGGGCCACGAACATCCGCTCCACCATCCGGTCCTGGCCGACGATCACCCGCTTGATCTCGAACAGCGCCCGCTCCAGCAGGGTGGCGTCCTGCGCCGGGGTGGTGGTCGCCGGGGGCGGCGCGTCCGGCACGGCCTCGGTCGGGGTCGGGGCGTCGGGCGTGGTCGGCTGGGCCACCGGTCCTCCACAGCTTGGTCGTCGTCGCGGGATGGTGCGTATCAAGACTGTCATGCCTCCCTGTGAGCCGAGGGCGGGAGAGGGACGATTTTCGCCGCGCCGTCCCGCGGCCCGGAAAACCCTGAACACGGGTGGACAACCAGGGGTCCGGCGCGTGTACGATTCATCCCGTCGCCGGGCGGCTCCCCCCGTGGCCGCCCGGCGCTAAAGCTTCCGGCGTGCGGCCCTAGACTCGCCCCGGTGACCACTCCCGCTCCCCCCGACGAACCGCTGATCTGTTCGGCGCGGGGATGCCGCGCTCCCGCCATCTGGGAGCTGCGCTGGAACAATCCCCGCCTGCACCCGCCCGAGCGGCGCAAGACCTGGCTGGCCTGCGCCACGCACCGCGGGTCGCTGGGCGACTTCCTCGACGCGCGCGGCTTCCTGCGCGAGGTCGTACCGGTGCCCGGATCGCCTACGCTCCAAGGGTGATTGAGCGCAGCGGATCACCCGGGTGAACGGTGACGACCTCGCCGGCCGGCCGCCGGCCCCGACCGGCCCCCTGGAGCCCTGGCCGGACACCGTCCGGTGGCAGTCCATCTCCCGCGACCTGATCTGGGTGGAGCTGATCCGGCTCGGCATCGGGCTCGCCGTGGCGCTGGTGGTGCTCGGCGTGGCCTGGGCGCTCGCCGGGCACTGGCTGTTCGGCGCGGCGATGGGCGTGGCGCTGCTGCTGGCCGCCTGGCGGGCGGTCACCATCGTCCGCGCCGTGCGCGCCTGGGGCTACGCCGAGCGGCCGGACGACCTGCTGGTCCGGCACGGGCTGCTGGTGCGGCGGCTGTCCATCGTGCCGTACTCCCGGATGCAGTTCGTCGACGTGAGCGCGGGGCCGCTGGAACGCGCCTTCGACCTGGCCACCGTGCAGCTGCACACCGCCGCGGCGGCCAGCGACGCCCGGGTGCCGGGCCTGCGGCCGGCCGAGGCGTCCCGGCTGCGGGACCGGCTCACCGCGCTGGGCGAGGACCGGGCGGAGGGCCTGTGAGCTCCGGCCCGGCCGAGCCGGAGCCCGCCGCGCCGCCGCCGCACCCACCCACCGACGGCCCTCCCGCCGGCCCGCCGCCGCCCGCCCCACCACCGCCCGCCGTACCGCCGCCCGCCGGGCCGCCGCCCGCCGGGCCGCCGCCCGCCGGGCCGCCGCCCGCCGGCGCCGAGCCGGCACGGAACGGCCACCCGTGGCCACCGCAGCCCGGCCACGCCCACCCGCCCGGCCACGCCGCCCCCGGCGGGCCCTGGCCCGGGTACGGCCACCCCACGCCCCCTCCCGGGTACGGCCAACCCGCGCCTCCGCCTGGTTACGGCCACCCCGTGCCGCCCTGGTCCGGGTCGGGTCATCCCGCACCGGCCGGAGCCGGTCCGTGGGGACCGCCGGGGCCGGGCGGGCCGGCCGGGGAGGAGCCGCGGCAGCGGCTGCACCCGCTGAGCCCGGCGCTGCACGGCGCGAAGTCCCTGGTCGTGGTGATCGCCGGCCTCTCCTGGTCGACGCTGTCCCGGGTCGGCTTCGGCTGGTTCGCCGTGCTGGTGGCGGTGTTCGTCCTCGGCGCCACCGTCCTCTCGGTGGTGAGCTGGTGGAACACCGGCTATCACGTGGTGGGCCGCGAGCTGCGGGTGCACGAGGGGCTGCTCTGGCGGCGTACCCGGGCGATTCCGCTGGAGCGGTTGCAGGCCGTCGAGGTGGTCCGGCCGCTGCTCGCACAGCTCACCGGGCTGGCCGAGCTGCGGCTGGAGGTGGTCGGCGGGGGCAAGACCGAGGCGCCGCTGGCGTACCTGAGCGTGGCCGAGGCCACCGCGCTGCGGCAGCGGCTGCTCGCCGTGGCCGGCCGCGCCCCCGTGACCGGCCACGTACCCGAGGCCGCCCCGCCCGCCGCCGGGGCACCGCCCGCGCCGGCTCCGGCCGGGCGCCGGCTGCACGTCGTACGCAACCAGGACCTGCTGGTCAGCCAGCTGCTCACCCCGCAGGCGTTCCTGCTCCCGTTCGGCCTGGCGTTCGTGGTGGCGCAGTTCGTCTCCGAGGGGTCCTGGTCGTTCATCGCGGTGGCCAGCACGCTGACCGCGATGGCCGGCGTGGTGCTGCAACCGGTCCGCCGGGTGCTCGACGACTGGGGCTTCCGGCTGGACCGGGACGGCGACGCGCTGCGGGTGCGCAACGGGCTGCTGGAGACCCGGGTGCAGACCGTGCCGCTGCACCGGGTGCAGACCGTCGGGGTGACCTGGCCGCTGCTCTGGCGGATGAAGGGCTGGCTGCGGCTGCGGCTGGAGGTGGCCGGCTACTCCGCCGCCGAGCCGGACGACCGGAACCGCCCGGACCGGCTGCTGCCGGTCGGCGACGCGCCCACCGCCGAACTGGTCGTCGCGGAGGTGCTCCCCGGCGTACGACTGGCGGCGCTGCCCGACACGCTGCCGCCGCGACGGGCCCGCTGGCTGCGCCCGCTGAGCCGGGCGAGGGTCGGCGCCGGCCTCGACGAGCAGGTCTTCATCACCCGGTCCGGGCTGTTGACCCGCCGGATGACGCTGGTGCCGTACGCCCGGATCCAGAGCGTGCGGGTGACCCAGGGGCCGGCGCAGCGGCGGCTGCGGCTGGCCACCGTGCACGCGGATACCGCCGGTGGGTCGGGCGCGGCCGCGCCGGACCGCGACCTGGCCGAGGCGTGGGAGCTGGCGGCGGAGCTGACCGCGCGGTCGCACGCCGCCCGCCGGACGGACCGGCGCCGCCCGGGCTGACCCGGGCCGGGCGAGCGGAGGGTCGACGCTCGACCGGACCGAGCGACCGGACGGTCAGCGCTCGACCGGCACCGTGGCCGGGTCGGCGGCGGGAGCGGCCGGGGGACCAGCGGGCGCGGGAGCGGCCGGGTCGCCGGCCGGCGTGGCCGGGCCGGCGGGCGCGGGATCGGCCGCCCGGACCGGCTCGGCGGCGGGCGTCTCCCCGGCCTGGGCGAGCGCGGCGCGGCGGGCCGCCCACCAGCGCTCGGCCAGCCCCACCACCAGGAAGGTCAGCCCGACATACGCCCAGCCGACGAGCACGTCGATCAGGTAGTGCTCGCCGCTGTAGATCAGCGTGAAGGTCATGGCGAGGGGGTACGCGAGCAGCAGCGGCCACCAGCGCTTCCGGGTGCCCCCCAGGAAGAACAGGACCACGAACAGGGCGAACGCGGTGTGCAGCGACGGCATGGCGGCGACCGGGTTGGAGGCGATCTGCCCGGCGTTGAGCAGGTTGCCCGCGCCGTGCATGCCGATCTCCTTCCACCCCCGGGTGGAGATCCGCGCGACGTCGGTGAGCAGCCCGTTCTGGGCCGCCCACCACGGCGGGGCGGCCGGGTAGAGGAAGTAGGTGGCCAGCCCGGCCGCGCAGAGGAAGCCCCACCGCCGCATGTACGCGCCCCAGCGCGCGCGGTCGCGCAGCCAGAGCACCGCGGCGGCGGCGAGGGTCGCCACGAAGTGCGAGAAGTAGATCCAGCTGACCGCCACGTCCCACCAGTGCACCTGGTCGGGCCGGTAGAGGTGCTCCTGGAGCCAGATCGTGGGCACCTCGCCGCCGGTGGCCCAGCCGGTCAGGAACCGGTCGGCGACGATCAGCTCCATGGCGTGCGGCGTGGCGCCGTTGTCGGCGAACCCCCGGGACAGGTTGTACGCGGCCAGCAGCAGCACCACCGGGATCCAGTCCCGGGCGAAGCGCAGGTGGCTGCGCCACGGGCGGGACGAGTGCCAGGCGACGGTGCCCGCCCAGATCCAGAGGAACGCGTACGCCGGGTCGGTCGGCAGGCCGATGGCCAGCCAGGCGGCCACGAAGGCGATCCCCCAGATCGCCATCGCCACCACGCGACGGCGCCCGCCGTCGGGGGACGCGGTCGGTCCGGCGGGGGCGGGGGGCGGGGGGTCAGTCAGCACGGCCATCGCGGACAAGGTTAACGGCGGGCGACCGGGCCGCCGACGCCGACCGCCGCCGCCGGGGCAGGTCGCCCCCGGTCCGGGCCCGGGGAGGGCCGGGTGGCGGTGCGGACGCCGCCCGGGCCCGGGACGGCTGCACTAGGCTCGGCCCATGCAGGAGCAGCCGGAGCCGCCCCTCGCCCCGGGCCTGACCGCCCGGGTCGAGCTGACCGTCACCGACACGGACACCGCGCAGGCGGTGGGCTCGGGCGACGTGCCCGTGCTCGGCACGCCCCGGGTGCTCGCGCTGGCCGAGGCGGCGACCGTGGCGGCCACCGCGACCCGGCTGCCGTCCGGGTCGACGACCGTCGGCACCCGGGTCGAGCTGGAGCACCGCGCGGCGACGCCGGTCGGGCGGACCGTGGCGGCCCGGGCCGAGCTGGTCAAGGTCGACGGCCGGCGGCTGACCTTCGAGGTGATCGTGACCGACGGGAACGAGGTAGTGGCCACCGGTCGGGTCGAGCGGGCGCTTGTCGACCGGCAGCGCTTCGTCGAGCGCGCCGTGCGGGCGTCATGACCGCCCGGTTCGTCGAGGTCGCCGATCGCGTGCACGTGCTGCGCGACCCGCTGCTGCACGTCAACGTGACGCTGGTGGTGGGCGACGGTGAGGCGCTGCTGGTGGACACCCTCTCCACCGCCGGGCAGGCCCGGGAGCTGGCCGAGGCCGCCCGGGCGGTCACCCCGCACCCGTGGACGATCGTCAACACCCACCACCACTTCGACCACTGCTTCGGCAACGCCACGCTGGCCGCCGACCCGCCCCGACCGGTGTACGCGCACGCCCAGGCCACGGCGGTGCTCCGAGACCACCCGGACGAGCTGCGCCGGGCCGCGGCCGAGGAGATGCGCGCGGAGCAGCCGGACCTGGCCGCCGAGCTGGCCCGGACCGAGCTGCTGGCCCCGACCCACCCGGTGCGGGGCGAGGCGGTCCTGGACATCGGCGGGCGGCGGGTGGTGCTGCACCATCCCGGGCACGGGCACACCGACGCCGACCTGGTGGTGCACGTGCCGGACGCGGACGTGCTGGTCGCCGGCGACCTCGTGGAGCAGAGCGGGCCGCCGGCCTTCGAGGAGTCGTACCCGGTGCAGTGGCCGGACGCGGTGGCCGCGCTGCTGCGGCTGACCACGCCGGCCACGGTGGTGGTGCCGGGGCACGGCGCGCCTGTCGACGTGGAGTTCGTCCGGGCCCAGCACGCCCAGCTCGCCCAGCAGGCCTGGCTCATCCGGGCGGGCCACACCGGCAGCGCGCCGCCCGAGCGGGTGGCCGCCGAGTCGCCGTTCGGCGCCCGCCCGGGCCTCATCGCGGCCCGCCGCGGCTACGCCGAACTCGACGGCGCCGCCTGACCGCGGCGGGGTCAGGGGCGGGCGCGCAGGGCGTCGAGCAGGGCGTCGAGGTGCGGGGCGGCGGCGAGGATCGCGTCGCGGGCCGGCGGGTCGAGGGTGGCCAGCGCCTCGGTGAGCAGGGCACTGCGGTGGGCCGCGTGGTCGGCCATCCGGGTCCGGGCGGCCTCGGTGAGGGTGAGCCGCGCCACCCGGCGATCGTCCGGGTCGCGGTCGCGCGCCAGCAGCCCGGCGTCGGTGAGCTCGCGGACCAGGGTGCTGACCGTGTTCGGCGCCGTGCCCAGCCGGCGTGCGACCTCCTTGCCGCTGATCCCGGGCTCGGCGCGGACGAGGTGCAGCAGTTCCACCTGCGCCTCGGGCAGCGAGTCCCGGTTGGCCCGGACGACGACCTTGCGGCGCACCAGCCGGTGCAGCTCCCCCACGACGGCGCCGAACCGCGCGATCGGATCCTCACTCGGCACGGAGTCACCTGCTTCACATCGCAATAGTTCTGGGTACAGAGCTAAGGTTACCCGTCGATCACCGATCCCAGGGGGAACCTCGTGAGCCAGACCGTGCGGACCGCCGCGCGTCCGACCGTCCACCCGCCCGCCGCCGCGGGTGGCGCGACGCTGCTGGTGCTGCTCGGCACGCTCACCGCGATCGGCCCGCTCTCGCTGGACATGTACCTCCCGGCGTTCCCCGCGATGACCCGCGACCTCGGCGCCGACCAGGCCGGCATCCAGCTCTCCCTCACCACCTGCCTGATCGGCCTCGCCATCGGCCAGTTCGTCACCGGCCCGCTCAGCGACCGGTGGGGGCGGCGCCGCCCGGTGCTGATCGGCGTCGTGGCGTACGCCGTCCTGGCGCTCGCCTGCGCGGCGGCGCCGAGCGCGCCGGTGCTGGCCGCCGCGCGGTTCGCCCAGGGCCTGGCCGGCGGCATGGGGGTGGTCGTCGCCCGGGCCGTGGTCCGCGACCTCTACTCCGGCCGCGGGGCCGCGAAGTACTTCTCCCGCCTCACCCTGGTCTTCGGGGTCGCGCCGGTGGCCGCGCCGAGCGTGGGCAGCCTGGTGCTGCGCTTCGGGGACTGGCGGGCGGTCTTCCTCACCCTGGCCGCCATCGGGCTGCTGCTGTCCGTCGCGGTCGCCCGGCGCCTGCCGGAGACGCTGCCGGCCGAGCGCCGCAGCACCGGCGGCCTGGCCGCCACCGCCCGGACCATGCGGTCGCTGGCCGCCGACCGCGTCTACCTCGGGTACGCGCTGACCCAGGGCTTCGCGTTCGCCGGGCTGTTCGCGTACATCTCCGGGTCGTCGTTCGTGTTCCAGGACGTGTTCGGCGTCTCCGCGGCGGCGTTCAGCCTGGTCTTCGGGCTCAACGCGCTCGCCCTGGTGGCCACCGGGCAGGCGAACGCCCGCCTGCTCGACCGGTTCAGCCCGCGCCGGCTGCTCGTCACCGCCGTCGTGGTGGCCGTGGTGGCCGCCGCCGGTGTGCTCACCGGAGCGCTGGCCGGCAGCCTCGCCGTGGTGGCGGTGACGCTGTTCGCCTTCGTCGGCTCGCTCGGCATGGTGACGCCGAACAGCACGGCCCTGGCGCTGGACGCGCACGCCCGGCACGCCGGCACGGCCGCCGCGCTCATGGGCGGCGTCCAGTCGGTGGTCGGCGCGCTGGCCGCACCACTGGTCGGCCTAGGCGGGGAGGGCAGCGCCGTGCCGATGGCCGTCGTGCTGGCGGCCGCCGCCGCCCTCTCCCTCACCGCCGTGCTCACCCTCGCCCGCCCGCGCTGACCCGCGCCGCGGCCGGCCGACGTGCCGGCGCCGGCGTCAGGAAGGGTCCCCTCCTCTACCGAATGCGTTAAGAAGGGGCCCTTCCTTTCAGGCACGGAAGCGCTCGGCCACCGCCTCCCGGGTGGGCATGGCGGTGGCCCCGCCGGGTGACTCGCAGACCAGGCCGGCCACCCTCAGGGCGAAGGCGACCCGGTCCCGCCAGCCGGTCGGATCCGTCGGCTCGCCCGCGTGCAGCAGGTCGGCGATCAGGGCGCCCATCACCGAGTCGCCCGCGCCCGTGGCGTCCACCGCGTCGACCTTCGGCGCGGGGACGCGTACCACGTCGTCGGCGGCGGCGACCAGCGCGCCGTCCGCGCCGAGGGTGACCACCACGGTGGCCGCGCCCAGTTCCCGCAGGTACGCGGCGACGCCCTCGACCGGCTCGTGCGGGTAGAGCAGGCGCGCGTCGGCGGCGCTGAGCTTGACCAGGTGGGCGCTCGCGGCGAACTCGGCGACCACCCCGCGCAGGTCGTCCAGCGCGCCGGGGCCGGTGAGCAGGCTGGGCCGCACGTTGGGGTCGAACACCCGCAGCGCCCCGGCGATCGACCAGGCCCGGCGGGCGGCGGCCAGCACCGGCGGGTCGAGCAGCACGATCGAGCCGCAGTAGAGCACCTGCGCGCCCTCGACCACTGCCACGTCGAGGTCGTCGGCGGTGAGCAGGGCGTACGAGCGGGGTTCGCCGTAGAAGCGGAAGTCCGGTTCGGGGCCGGCGAAGGTGGCCACGGCCAGCGCGGTCGGCGCCGGCACAGTGACCGCCCCGGCCAGCCCCACGCCGGCGGCGCCCAGGAAGGCGCGGATCCGCGCGGCGAGTGCGTCGTCGCCGAGCGACCCGACGAACTGGACGTCCCCGCCGAGCCGGGCCACCGCCACGGCCACGTTGAGCGGCCCGCCGCCGATCGCCTGCCGGTAGACGGGTTCCCCGTCGTGCTCGGCGTCGAGCAGGTCGACAAGCGCCTCGCCGAGCACCACCGCGTACCCCATCCTGGCTCCCTCCGTCCGTCGTACCCCTGATCCTGGCGCATGGCGGGTCCCGGCGCGACGAGACCGCCCGCATCGACGGGCGGCTATTGCGCGGGATGCCCGGACGTGATGGGATTGCGCGTGCCGGGAGGGCGCGGGGGCTGCTGCGCCACCGGCCGCCGGGTCGAGCCGACGCGAGGGCACTCACCGGTCCGTGGCACGGACCGCAGGCGGTGCGCGTCTCCCGACGGCCCCGGCCGCACTCCGGCCGCCGGGCGTGGCACCGCGATCGTCGCATCCGCTCGTCGCAGCGGGGCGGCCCGTGCGGGTCGCGCCCGCGAGTCAGGAGATCCCGTGCACCGATCCCGTACGGCCGCGCTGCTCACCGCGGCCGCCACCCTGGCCCTGGGCGCGTTCGCCCTGGTCACCGGTCCCGACCCGGCCGCCGCGCACGGCGCGGCGATGACGCCGGGCGCCCGGACCTACCTGTGCTGGAAGGACGGCCTCACCGCGACCGGGGAGATCCGGCCGAACAACCCCGCCTGCGCGGTGGCGGTCGCCCAGAGCGGGGCCAACTCGCTCTACAACTGGTTCAGCGTGCTGCGCTCGGACGCCGGCGGCCGGACCGTCGGGTTCATCCCCGACGGCAAGCTGTGCAGCGGCGGCAACACGAACTTCAGCGGCTACGACCTGGCCCGCACCGACTGGCCGGTCACCCACCTGACGGCCGGGCGGTCGATGGAGTTCCGCTACAGCAACTGGGCCCACCACCCGGGCACCTTCTACTTCTACGTGACCAAGGACAGCTGGAGCCCGACCCGGCCGCTGGCCTGGAGCGACCTGGAGGAGCAGCCGTTCCTCCAGGTGACCAACCCGCCGGCGATCGGCTCGCCCGGCACGAACGACGGGCACTACTACTTCACCGGCACCCTGCCGGCCAACAAGAGCGGCCGGCACATCATCTACTCCCGCTGGGTCCGCTCGGACAGCCAGGAGAACTTCTTCGGCTGCTCCGACGTGACCTTCGACGGCGGCAACGGCGAGGTGACCGGGATCGGCAACGGCGGCACCCCGACGCCGAACCCCACCACGCCGACGCCGGGCCCGACCAGCCCGACGCCCACCCCGACCTCGCCGAGCCCGACGCCGACCCCGACCATGCCGGGCGGGGCCTGCATGGCGGTGTACAAGGTGGTCAGCGCCTGGCAGGGCGGCTTCCAGGGCGAGGTCATGATCATGAACCACAGCAGCCGCACCTACAGCGGCTGGACGGCGAACTGGACCTGGCCCAGCGGCCAGACCATCACCCAGCTCTGGAACGGCTCGGTGAGCACCAGCGGGGCGGCCGTGACGGTCACCAACGCCCCCTACAACGGGAGCGTGCCACCGGAGGGCACCACCACGTTCGGCTTCACGGCGAACTTCTCCGGCACCAACACCCTGCCCACGGTCACCTGCACCGGCCGGTGACATCGCACTGAGAAGGGCCCCCCGGGCGTACCCCGGGGGCCCTTCATCACGACCGTGTCAGCGGACCATGCTGCCGACCACCGGCTTGGTGAGCAGGGCGGACTGGTTGCGCTGGATGCCCGGGTCGAGGGTCTTCGCCACGAAGATGGCGTGCCAGATGCAGAAGATCAGGACGGTCCAGACCTTGCGGGAGTGGTCCGCCTCCTCCCGCTTGTGCTCGTCGAGCAGCCGCATGGCGTACGACAGGTCGATGAGGTCGCCGGCGCCGGAGGTGGCCAGCACGTGCCGGGCCCACTCGTACATCTCGCCCCGCAGCCAGACCCGGGTCGGGGTCGGGAAGCCCAGCTTCTTGCGGTTGACGATGGCCGGCGGCACCACGCCCTGCAGCGCCTGGCGCATGGCGTACTTGGTGGCCTCGGAGCGGGGCGGCAGCTTCAGGTCGACCGGGATCCCGGCCGCCACGTTGAACACCTCGCGGTCCAGGAAGGGCACCCGGACCTCCAGCGAGTGCGCCATCGAGATCCGGTCGGCCTTCACCAGGATGTCGCCGCGCAGCCAGGTGTAGAGGTCGACGTACTGCATCTTTGTGACGTCGTCCAGCTCGGTGGCCTCGGCGTAGATCGGCGCGGTGACATCGGTGTAGCGGACCGAGGGGTCGTAGCGGCGCAGCAGGTGCTGCTTCTCCTCCTCGGTGAACATCCGGGCGTTGCCGTAGTAGCGCTCCTCGATCGGGGTGGTGCCCCGCTCCAGGAAGCTCTTGCCCTTGACGCCCTGCGGGATGGCCTTGGAGACCGCACGCAGGCCCTTCTGCACCCCGCCCGGCAGGCTGTTGACCGCGTTGAGCGACAGCGGCTCCCGGTAGATCGTGTAGCCGCCGAAGAACTCGTCGGCGCCCTCGCCGGAGAGCACCACTGTGACGTGCTCGGCGGCCTTCTTCGCCACGAAGTAGAGCGGCACCAGCGCCGGGTCGGCCACCGGGTCGTCCAGGTGCCAGACGATCTTCGGCAGCGCCTCGATCATGTCCTGCGGCCCGATCTTCGTCGGGATGGTGGTCACGTCGAGGTGGCGGGCCGAGTCCTGGGCCACGTCGATCTCGGAGTAGCCCGGCACGTCGTAGCCGACCGTGAAGGTCAGGATGTTCGGGTTGAACTCCCGGGCCAGAGCCACCACCGCGGTCGAGTCGATGCCGCTGGAGAGGAACGAGCCGACCGGCACGTCCGAGCGCATGTGCATCCGGACGCTTTCCCGCAGCGTCTCCCGGATCTCGTGGTAGAGCTTCTGCTCGTCCGAGACCGGGGCCGGGCGGAACACCGGCCGGTACCAGCGGCGCACCTCGATCCGGCCGCCCGGCGTCCAGGTCAGGTACTCCCCCGACCCGATCCGGCTGATCCCCCGGTGCAGGGTGCCCGGCTCCGGCACGTACTGGAGGGTCAGGTAGTGGCTCAGGTTGGCGGTGTCGATGCCCGCGTCGCCCTGGTACGCCGAGTGCGCGAAGGGCAGCAGCGCCTTCTTCTCCGAGGCGAGGTAGAGCCCGTCCTGCGTCTCCAGGTAGTGCAGCGGCTTGATGCCGAAGTAGTCCCGGGCGCCGAAGGCCCGCCGCTCCTGCCGGTCCCAGATCACGAAGGCGAACATGCCGCGCAGCTTGGTGAGCACCTGCTCACCCCAGTAGTGGTAGCCGGCGACGATCACCTCGCCGTCGCCGTTGGTGGCGAACTGGGCGCCGTAGTCGCGGATCAGCTCGTCCCGCAGCTCGATGTAGTTGTAGATCTCGCCGTTGAAGGTGAGCAGGTAGCGGCCGTTCGCGTAGGGCAGCGGCTCGTGGCTGAGCGCCACGTCGATGATCGCCAGCCGCTTGTGGGCGAACACTCCGTCCGCGTACCGGCCGGAGGCGTCGCCGACCACCTCGACCCCGGTCTCGTCCGGGCCGCGGTGGTGCAGGCACTCCAGTGCTCCGGCGATGTGGTCGCGGTGAGCGGCGGCGTCACCGCGCGCGCTGAAAAAGGCCAGGAGTCCGCACATGGGGGCCATCTTTCCACGCGCCGGAAGCCACCGTCGCGGCACCGCAGGCACTCCCCGCTCCCGCGCGCGCGGTACCGTCTGGACCAGCGACGAGGCGCAAGGAGGCGGACATGGCCGAGGAGCGGACGCAGCAGGGAAAGCCGGCGGACGGCACGGAATCACACGACCCGGACTTCCCGGAGGCGTTCCTGTCCTTCATGCGGCAGGGCTGGCGGGACACGGAGCTGCCGGTCGGTCCCCGACCGGAGGTGCCCAACCACGCCAAGCGGCGGGCCGCGCTGGCCGAGGCGTTCCCGGGAGAGACGCTTGTCATCCCGACCGGCACCGAGAAGGTCCGCGCCAACGACACCGACCACCGGTTCCGGCCGGGCAGCGACTTCGCGTACCTGACGGGCGACCTGGAGCCGGACAGCGTGCTCGTGCTCCGGCCGGGCGGCGAGGCCACGCTGTTCATGCGGCCCCGCTCGTCCCGGGCGACCGACGAGTTCTTCCGCAGCCGCCACGGCGAGCTGTGGGTGGGCCGGCGGCCGACGCTGAAGGAGAAGTCGACCGAGCTGGGCCTGCCCACCGCCGACCTGACCGAACTGGACGCGGCGCTGGCCGACCTGGCGCCGGGGCGCACCCGGGTGCTGCGCGGTTTCGACGCCCGGGTGGACGCCGCGGTGCGGCCGTACGACGGTGCGCGGGACGAGGGCCAGCCGGGCCGGGACCGGGAGCTGGCCATCGCCATCTCGGAACTGAAGCTGGTCAAGGACGAGTGGGAGATCGCCCAGCTCCAGGAGGCGTGCGACGCCACCGTCCGCGGCTTCGAGGACGTGGCCCGGGCGCTCCCGGCCGACCGGGCGGTCTCCGAGCGGCTGCTGGAGGGGATCTTCGCGCTGCGCGCCCGGCACGACGGCAACGACGTCGGCTACGGCTCGATCGTGGGCGCCGGCGAGCACGCCACGATCCTGCACTGGGTGCACAACCACGGGGCCACCCGCCCGGGCGAGCTGCTGCTCATGGACATGGGCGTGGAGAACCGCAACCTGTACACGGCCGATGTCACCCGGGTGCTCCCGGTCGACGGCCGGTTCACCCCGCTCCAGCGCCAGGTCTACGACGCCGTCTACGCCGCCCAGCAGGCCGGCATCGACGTGATCAAGCCGGGCGTGGCGTTCCGCGACGTGCACCTGACCGCCATGCGGGTGCTCGCCGAGGCGCTGAAGGACCTGGGCCTGCTGCCGGTGAGCGTCGACGAGGCCATGGACCCGGCGTCGACGGTCTACCGGCGCTGGACGCTGCACGGCACCAGCCACATGCTCGGCATCGACGTGCACGACTGCGCCAACGCCCGCAAGGAGACCTACCGGGACGGGCCGCTCGGCGAGGGCTACGTGCTCACCGTCGAGCCGGGGCTCTACTTCCAGCCGGAGGACGAGCTGGTCCCCGAGGAGCTGCGCGGCATCGGCGTGCGGATCGAGGACGACATCCTGGTCACCGCCGACGGTTCGGTGAACCTCTCGGCCGGGCTGCCGCGCCGCTCGGACGAGGTGGAGACCTGGCTGGCCGAGCAGCGCGAGGCCGGCCCCCGCCTGCCCGGCTGATCCGACCGGCACGACCCCCGACGGGCCCGCCGTCGGCGTCTGCGAGGTTTCTCGCGGTAACGACGCCGACGCCGGGCCCGTCGTCGTTTGCGCTGCTCACGGTGCCCCTGGTGTGGCTCCGCCCCGCTGCACCGCCCGGCCACGTGTGAGCCAAATGCGCGATTTCTTCGGATCCGTCCGCGTCGCGAGGATCCTTCTCATACGGTGGCGATCAGAGGCTGCAACCGATTTGTAGCTGGTCGCGCGGCTGAGACCGGTGCGACCCCTTTGGGAAGAACCGAAAGGGCGGAAGGCTCTGATGTCCAACGACGTAACGACTTCCGACGGCGGGGCGCCGACGCCCCCGCCGACGAGCAGGAGGCGGGCACTCTGGGTCGCCACCGGCGTGGCCGGGCTGACCGGCGTCGTCGGCCTGGCGGCCCTCGGTGGCCTCGCCGCTCGCGACGACAAGTCCGGCGAACCGCAGCGGGTCGCGGAGAACCACGCGGCGTCCCAGAACGCCGGCGACTCCGGCAAGAAGGCCGGCGAGGAGCACAAGGACAAGGGTGAGGAGGGCCGGGACCGTGGTGAGTGGGACCCGGACGGCGCCGATCACGGGACGGTCCGGGAGGTGCCGTGTGACGACGAGGAGCTGGTCGAGGCGGTCGATCTGGCGAACCGGGATCACGGCGGCACGCTGAAGCTGGCCGAGAACTGCACGTACGAGCTGAACGTGAAGGACCGCAAGCACGGTTCGGCCCTGCCGGAGATCAAGCAGGACATCACGATCAAGGGCAACGGCTCGACGATCAAGCGGGACTCCGAGGACACGTTCCGGATCTTCCGCGTCGCCGACGGCGGTGAGCTGACCCTGAAGGACCTCACGGTCAAGGGCGGCAACGCCACCGAGTTCAAGTACGGCGGCGGCGGACCCGGCGGCCCTGGCGGCCCCGGGGGCCCCGGTGGCGGCCCGGTCATGGGCTCGCCGACCACCACGGCCGCCCCGTCGGGGCTGGTCGCGCAGGACTCCGGTCCGGGGTCGTGGGACAGGGACAAGGACAAGGACAGGGACAAGAAGGAGGGCGAGGGCGACGGTGGCGCCATCCTGGTCGAGCGTGGCGGCAGCGCGAACCTGTTCAAGGTGAAGCTGACCGACAACAACGCCGAGAAGAACGGCGGCGCCATCGCCAACTTCGGCCGCGTCCACCTCGAAGACAGCAAGGTCACCGACAACCACGCCCGCGAGGACGGCGGCGGCATCTTCAACCGCGGCGTCCTCAAGGTCAAGGACTCCCACGTCGACAACAACACCGCCGGCGGCAACGGCGGTGGCATCGCCAACGGCAACGGCGACAAGACCAAGCACGACCCGTACGGCCCGAAGACCCTCGAGAACCCCTACGACAAGAACAAGCAGGACGACGAGGGCACCGTCGAAATCGTCGGCTCGGACCACGGCAAGGACGGCGTGCGCAGCACCGTGTCGGACAACAACGCCGGCAAGAACGGCGGCGGCCTGTTCAGCTCCGGCGGCTTCGTCACCATCACCTTCACCGCCATCACCGGCAACAACGCCTGCGAGAACGGCGGCGGCATCTACGCCGAGAACACCGAACTGAAGCTCGACCACGTCCTCGTCGCCCGCAACCACGCCGACGGCAACGGCGGCGGCATCGTCAACACCGGCGGCAAGCACTGGGGCTACCCCAACGACAAGGAAGACGCCAGCGCCACCATCTCCGACAGCACCATCGTCGAGAACACCGCCAACCGCTTCGGCGGCGGCATCTTCAACGGCGAATGGCTCGTCAAGGTCGAGGACGGCTTCACCGAGCACAACGGCAGGGACAAGGACGACAACGCCACCCTCACCCTGCGCGACACCGAGATCAAGAAGAACACCGCCCTCAACGGCGGCGGCATCTTCAACAACAAGGGCAAGGTCACCCTGACCAACACCCACGTCACCAAGAACACCGCCACCGACACCGCCAAGCTCCACCGCGTCGCCGGCGGCGTCCTCGACAACGAGGGCAAGGTCAAGCTCGACGACAAGTCCACCATCACCAACAACGACCCCACCAACTGCGCCAACACCGTCGAAGACTGCTTCAACTGAACCACCACATAACCCGGGGAGTCCCTTTCCGTCGCGCCACGGCGGGGAGGGGCTCCCCTGCCCCCCACGTCCCCCGCCGGGGTGGTTCGTCGCGGTCCCGCCCTCCCGCACCTGCGGTTCCCTCTGGGCCCCGCCGCACTGGCCCACCCCTTATGCGGGTTTTTTTCGTATATGGGCACGAGGTGAAGAAGCTTCTCATACGTTGGTCTTCAGCAGCTACAACCGATTTGTAGCGAAGGCCGCCTCGCTGTGGCGAAGCGACCTTGTCGGGTACAAGGAGAGGGCAGAGAGCTCCGATGTCCAACTACCTTCGCAATAACGATGACGCTTCCCGTGAGAAGGTTTCCCCCCTCCGGCGTCGCCGGCTGTGGCTCGCCACCGGGGTCGTGGGCCTGACGGGAGCGGTCAGCCTCGCGGGCGTGGCCTACGCGACCACCGGGGTCACGGGCCCTCACCGGCTCGCCGACGTGAAGTGGTCGACCGCCCAGCTCACCAGTGACGACGCCGAGGGCTCGGAGGCTCGGGACGACGAGCACGGCCGGGACGGCAAGGACAAGGGCAAGGACAAGGGTGACGAGGGCCGGGACCGGGGTGAGTGGGACCCGAACGGCGCCGATCACGGGACGGTCCGGGAGGTGCCGTGTGACGACGAGGAGCTGGTCGAGGCGGTCGATCTGGCGAACCGGGATCACGGCGGCACGCTGAAGCTGGCCGAGAACTGCACGTACGAGCTGAACGTGAAGGACCGCAAGCACGGTTCGGCCCTGCCGGAGATCAAGCAGGACATCACGATCAAGGGCAACGGCTCGACGATCAAGCGGGACTCCGAGGACACGTTCCGGATCTTCCGCGTCGCCGACGGCGGTGAGCTGACCCTGAAGGACCTGACCGTCAAGGGCGGCAACGCCACCGAGTTCAAGTACGGCGGCGGCGGACCCGGCGGCCCTGGCGGCCCCGGGGGCCCCGGTGGCGGCCCGGTCATGGGCGCACCGAGCAACGGCGCCCCGAGCAACGGCGCACCGGGCGCCGCTCCCGCCGCCCAGACCGCGCCGGCGGCGCCGGCCGGCGCGGGTGCCCAGACCGCCACCGCGGTCCAGGCCGCCCCGGCGGTGCAGGCCGCGCCGGTCGCGCAGGCCGCGCCGGTCGGCCAGGACTCGGGCCCGCAGGGTCCGGGGTCGTGGGACAAGGACAAGGACAAGGACAAGAAGGAGGGCGAGGGCGACGGTGGCGCCATCCTGGTCGAGCGTGGCGGCAGCGCGAACCTGTTCAAGGTGAAGCTGACCGACAACAACGCCGAGAAGAACGGCGGCGCCATCGCCAACTTCGGCCGCGTCCACCTCGAAGACAGCAAGGTCACCGACAACCACGCCCGCGAGGACGGCGGCGGCATCTTCAACCGCGGCGTCCTCAAGGTCAAGGACTCCCACGTCGACAACAACACCGCCGGCGGCAACGGCGGCGGCATCGCCAACGGCAACGGCGACAACACCAAGCACGACGAGTACGGCCAGAACAGCGAGCAGAACAGCTACGACAAGAACAACTACGACAAGAACAAGCACGACAAGGAAGCCGGCACCGTCGAGATCACCGGCTCGGACCACGGCAAGGACGGCGTGCGCAGCACCCTGTCGGACAACAACGCCGGCAAGAACGGCGGCGGCCTGTTCAGCTCCGGCGGCTTCGTCACCATCACCTTCACCGCCATCACCGGCAACAACGCCTGCGAGAACGGCGGCGGCATCTACGCCGAGAACACCGAACTGAAGCTCGACCACGTCCTCGTCGCCCGCAACCACGCCGACGGCAACGGCGGCGGCATCGTCAACACCGGCGGCAAGCACTGGGGCTACCCCAACGACAAGGAAGACGCCAGCGCCACCATCTCCGACAGCACCATCGTCGAGAACACCGCCAACCGCTTCGGCGGCGGCATCTTCAACGGCGAATGGCTCGTCAAGGTCGAGGACGGCTTCACCGAGCACAACGGCAGGGACAAGGACGACAACGCCACCCTCACCCTGCGCGACACCGAGATCAAGAAGAACACCGCCCTCAACGGCGGCGGCATCTTCAACAACAAGGGCAAGGTCACCCTGACCAACACCCACGTCACCAAGAACACCGCCACCGACACCGCCAAGCTCCACCGCGTCGCCGGCGGCGTCCTCAACAACGAGGGCAAGGTCAAGCTCGACGACAAGTCCACCATCACCAACAACGACCCCACCAACTGCGCCAACACCGTCGAAGACTGCTTCAACTGAGCAACGGTCGACGTACGGCTCGACGCAAAGGGTCCGGCCCCCTGCCACTTCGTGGCAGGGGGCCGGACCGCGTTCGGTGTCAGCTCTGGACGAAGACCGCCACGCTGCGGGCCGGCACGGTGAACGTGCCGCCGGCCCGGTCGAAGGACGCCGTCCGGAGCACCGGGTCGGCGGAGTTCCGCAGCACCGGGTGCAGCGCCACGTTCGCCCCGCGCAGGCCGGTGACGGTCTGCTTCGCGGTCTCCGGGGTGCCGTTGAAGACCACGGTCACCGACTTCCACTTCCCGTCGAGCCCGCGGGCGTCCAGGGTCATGGTGATCACGCCCGGGGTTTCCCGGTCGCCGGAGAGCGGGAAGGCAACCCGCTTCTGCACCTGGTCGGCGGTGGTCAGCCCGAAGACCGGCGAGGAGCGCCGGATGGTGAGCAGCTCCGCGTACCGGGCGTCGGCCAGGTCGATCGCCGCGCAGTCCGGCACCAGCTTCGGGTCGGCCAGCAGCGGCTTGGCGTACGGCCACTTGTCCTTGTTGTCCTGCTCCGGGGGGAGGCCGGCGCCGAAGCCGTTGCCCTGGGCGCAGTCCCAGCGGATCTGGTTGAACCAGTCACCGGAGTTGAACGAGTTGCGGTCCAGCGACTTCGAGCGCAGGCGCTCCGAGCCGGCCGTCACGAACCCGGTCCCCTGCCCCATCACCACGGTGCTGAGCGCGAGCACCTGCATCCGCGCCCGGTCCTGCGCCGAGGTGCCCTGCGGCAGCTTGTACGCCAGCGCGTCGTACAGGATCTCGTTGTCGTGCGCGTCCACGTAGGTGACCGCCTCGCCGGGCGCCGCGGTGTAGCCGGCCGGCGAGCCGTTGTAGTCCACCTGCGCGCCGGTGACCGGCCGGCCGGACGAGTCGGTGAACCGGTAGCCGCGCAGGTTGCCGGTGAGCCCCACCTTGATGAGGTCCTGCTGGTGCAGCAGCCGGGCCTTCTGCTCGGCGGCCGAGCCGTTGACGTCGTCGCCGTTCGGGTCGGTGTAGAGGCCCGACGCGAAGCCCTGGATGCGCGGGTTGCCGTCGAAGGGCCCGCCACCCCGGACCGCGTCGCGGAGCCGGTCGTTAAAGGTGCCGATGCCGGTGCCGGCCATGTTGGCCTGGGTGGCCTGCACGAACCGGGCGTCGTTGGCGACCTCGCCGAAGTTCCAGCCCTCGCCGTAGAGCAGGATCTTCTTCCCGTCCACGCCGTCGCGGGCCACGGTCAGCTCGTCCAGCGCGGCGCGGACGGCCAGGATGTTCGCCTTCGGGTGGTGACCCATGAGGTCGAAGCGGAACCCGTCCACCTTGTACGCCTTCGCCCAGGTGACCAGCGAGTCCACCACGAGCTTGCCCATCATGGCGTGCTCCGGGGCGGTGTTGGCGCAGCAGGTCGAGTTGGCCACGGTGCCGTCGGGCAGCAGCCGCTGGTAGTAGCCGGGCACCACCTGGTCGAGAACCGACTTCGGGTCGGTGCCGGCTGCTGAGGTGTGGTTGTAGACGACGTCCATCACCACGCGCAGGCCGGCCTGGTTGATCCCGGCGACCATCTGCCGGAACTCGGTGGTGCGCTTCGCCCCGGCCGGGTCGACGGCGTAGCCGCCCTCCGGCACCGTGTAGTGCAGCGGGTCGTACCCCCAGTTGTAGCCGTCCTTGCCGGCCACCGCGGCGACGCACTTCTGCTGCTCGTCGGAGTCCGGGGGCAGCGCGGCCAGGTCGCAGGCCGGCTGCGCCTGGTCGGCCCGCTTCTCGGGGATGGTGGCGAAGTCGAACGCGGGCAGCAGGTGCAGGTAGTTGACCCCGGCGTCGCCGAGCGCCTTCAGGTGCGTCATCCCGGCCGTGTTCGGGTCGGTGAAGGCGAGGTAGGTGCCCCGCCGGTCGGCCGGCACGGTGGTGTCGGCGATGGAGAAGTCGCGCACCGACACCTCCTGGATCTGCGCCTTCGCCGACGGCACGGCCTTCGGCTTGCGCAGGTTCGCCCAGCCGGCCGGGGCCAGCGCCGGGTCGGCCAGGTCGACGATCTGGCTGTGCGTCGAGTCCGGCGCGAGCGCCAGCGAGTACGGGTCGGTCACCGCGGCGGTGACCACCTTCTGCGCGGCCGGCTGCCACGCCTCGACCTGGTAGCGGTAGTACTTGCCGGTCCAGCCCTTCGTGCCGCGCACCGACCAGACGCCGGTGGTGTCGTTGCGGCTCATCGACACGGTCGTCGGCTCGGCCGACGGCGAGTCGAAGAGCTGGAGCGAGACCTTCCGGGCGGTGGGCGCCCAGACGGCCAGGGTGGGCACCTTGCCGGCGAACGTCGGGCCGAGCTTCGCCGCGGTCGCGGCCCGGTAGACGTCGTCGAGGACGCCGGGGATCTGCACCCCGGTGGCGCCGAGCAGGTGGCCCTCGGCGTCCCGCTCGGTCACCACGAGCTGGCCGCGCAGCGCCGCGGGCACCTTGGCCAGGTCGGCGCGGTCCAGCGTGAACGCCCGGTAGGCCCAGAGCTGGGGGTACGCCTGGCGCTGGGCCTCGGTCAGCCCGTTGCGCCCCGCCCGCAGCGGGAGCGTGGTGTACGTCCCGGTCAGCTCTCCGTCGGCGATGCCGATCCCGCCGGCGGGGGCGGCCACGAGGGCGTACCTCTTGCCGTCGGTCGGCCCGGTCTGCCAGGCCACGGTGGACCGGTCGATCCACTGCGCGTTCTGCTTGGTGATGTCGAGGTCCTTCGCGACGCCGGACGAGGTCGGCGGCAGCAGGCGGCCCTTGACCCCGGCCAGCAGCCAGATCTCGTGCCCGGCGGTGGCGAAGTCCAGCCGCTGGTCGTCGGGCTGGTCCTTCTCGTCGCCCTTGTGCACGATGTAGTTCAGCCCGGTGGCGCCGGCGACCAGGGGCACCCGGAACACCGCGCCGTACGCGTCGATCTTCTCCGGCTTCAGCGGGTTGCCCCAGTCGGTCGGGTTGGCGGCGCCGTCCCAGAGGTGCAGGCCCCAGCCGTCGTAGTTCCCGTCCGCCTTGCGCCAGTGGATGACCGCGGTGCTCTGGTCGACCGGCGGGTCGGGCTCGCCGGTGGCGGCCTGCCGGGTCGGGTAGAGGGTGCCGTCGCCCTGCTTGACCCAGACCTCGCCGGTCTGCGTCACATCGATGGTGCGGTCGTTCGCGGCGTCCTTGTTCCCGTCCTTGTCGACCACGAGGAACCCGACCGACTTGGCGCCCGGCTTCAGCTTGACCCAGGCGAACCGGCCGTAGGAGTCCTCACCCGCGAACGGCTGCCCCTTGGGCCACTCCGTCTGGTAGGCCGGGTCGATGTCGCCCCAGGTGTAGAGGCCCCAGTCGTCGTACCCGCCGGCGGGTCGCTGGTAGTGCACGACCGCCCAGTCCCGCGACGCGCTCTGCGCCGGGGTGCCGACCACGCCTGTGGTGCGGGCGGCGGCCACGCGGCCCTTGCCGTCGCGGACCACCGCCTTGTACTCGACAGTCGTCCCGCCGGCCAGGCCGGTCAGGTCGTGGTGGACGGTGTACGGCGCCCGGTGTGCGCTGCCCAGCAGCGTCCACTTGCCGCCGGGGACCCGGGCGGCGAAGGTGACGGTCGCGAGGGGGTCGCCGGTGACCTGGGCGGTGACGGCGGCCTTGGTGGCGACCGGGGCGTCGCCCGGCTCGGTGAGAGTGATCGTCGGTGCCGCGCCGGCCTGCGGGATCGCCTGGTCGGCCTTGAGCACGACGGCCGACATGGCCGGCACGGTCACGCCCAGCTTGCCGTCGGCGCCGGCGCTCGCGGTGGCCGCGCCGCCGTACACACCGGTGAAGGTGGCGCCCGCCGACCACGTGTCCACGGTGACAGTCTGCGCGGTCGCGGCGTTGTTCACCGCGACGACGTACTCGGTGCGGTCCTTCGGCAGGACGCGGGAGAAGGCGAACACCCCGGGACCGTCGGCCGCGTACCGGGTGACCTGGATGCCGTCCCGCAGCGCGGGGTGGGCCTGCCGCAGCTCGCCCAGCTCGGCGATGGTCCGGTAGAGCGGGTGGGTGGTGTCGTACTGGTCGCTGGCGTGGGTGCGGGTGGTGCCGATGAGGTCGTCGTCGAGGTAGTCCGCCGTCCTGCTGGCGAACATGTCCTGCCGGGCGTCCTTGTCCCCGCCGGGCCCGGTGAAACCCTGCTCGTCACCGGAGTAGACGACCGGCTGGCCACGGGTGAGGAACATGAGCTGGTGGGCGAGCTGGTCGCGGCGGAGCTGGCTGGCGTCGTCCCCGCCGGCGGCCGCGATGAAGGAGCCGATCCGGCCCATGTCGTGGTTGCCGAGGAAGGTGGTCAGCCGGTTGGCGTCGGTGTCCCGCGCGGCGTAGAGGTCGTCCTTGGCGTACAGGTCCGCGAGCGCCTTGGCCGAGCCGTCGGCGGCGGTGTAGCTCCGCGCGGCCTCCTGGAAGGAGAAGTCGAGGGTGGCCGGCAGGCCGCCCTGCCGCACGTAGGTCGACTCGATCTCCTGGTCGGCGCTGTAGACCTCGCCGAACATGAAGAAGTCCGGCTTGCCGGCCTTGGCCGCGGCGGCGTCGATGCCGCGGGTGAACTGCGGCCAGAAGTCCAGGTTGGCGTGCTTGACCGTGTCGAGGCGGAAGCCGTCGACGCCGGCCTTGCCGATCCACTGCGCGTAGATGTCGGTCATGCCGCGGACCACCTCGGGACGCTCGGTCCACAGGTCGTCGAGGCCGAAGAAGTCGCCGTACTCGCTGTTCTCACCGGCGAAGGTGGAGTCGCCCCGGTTGTGGTACATGGTCGGGTCGTTCAGCCACGCGGGCACCTTGACCTTCGCGTCGGCCGCGGTGGCGAAGGTCGGGGTGTACGGGAACGACTCCTTGTTCACCTGGGGGAACGCCCGGGTGCCGTCGGCGTAGTTGCGGTCCTCGAAGGCCCGCCCCTGCGCGTCGGTGTACGGCGACGTCTTCTTGTCGACGTAGCCGTACCTGTCCTCGGCGTAGCGGATGACGTCCGCGGTGTGGTTGACGATGATGTCCAGGTAAACCTTGATGCCCCGCTGGTGTGCGAGGCCGACCAGCTTCTTCAGCTCGGCGTTGGTGCCGAAGTGCGGGTCGACCTGGGTGAAGTCGGTGATCCAGTAGCCGTGGTAGCCGGCGGAGACGTCCGCGCCGGTGCCCTGCACGGGCCGGTTCTTGAAGATCGGGGCGAGCCAGATGGCCGTGGTGCCCAGGCCCTCGATGTAGTCCATCTTGTCGATGACCCCCTTGAGGTCACCGCCGTGGTAGAAGCCCTTGTCCGCGGGGTCGAGGCCGGTGCTGAGCCGGTCGCCGGCCAGCCCGCCGGTGTCGTTGCGCTTGTCGCCGTTGGCGAAGCGGTCCGGCAGGACGAAGTAGAACTGCTCGGCCTTCGCGCTGTTGCTGCCGGCCTTGAGCAGCGTCTCGGCGGACGGCTCCCGGCTCCACTGCGGCGCGCCCGCGGCGGCCAGCACGTCGGGGGTGGCGGGGCGGTCGCTGCCGTCGGCGCCCACCTGGTGGAGGGCCACCGGCACGCCGACGAGGGTGAGCACGAGGGAGGTGGCCAGGGCGGCCAGGGCCTTGCGGGATATCGGCGGGGGTTTCATCGACGGCCTTTCTCTGGTCGCTGATTCGCCCGCACGCTAGCTCCCGCCGAAACATTCTGCAATACCTTGCAAACGAAGTCGCAACAAAGCAGTCGTCTTGCGAAACACGGCAGCGCGTGCCGTCACCGAGGGTGCCGCCGGGAGGTCGGGGATCAGAGCCCGGAGCAGGCGGCGCCGTCGACCGCGCAGCTCGTGGGCTGGGTCGTACCCGTCTGCTCGAAGTGGAACTGGAGCGCCACCGACGCCCCGGGCGCCAGGGCCACTCCGCTGCGGTAGGTGAAGACGCCGTCGGTGAAGTCGCCGCTGCCCTGCTCGGCGCCGCTCACCCAGGCGGTCACGAAACGGCCGCGCGGGAAGGTCAGCCGCACCGTCCAGCCGCGCGCCGTGCCGGCGGTGTTGACCAGCCGCACCTCACCTATGAAGCCGCCGTCGAAGCTGCTCACCACCCCGTACCGGCCGGTCACCGGCGGGGCGGGCGGCGCGGGCGCGGGCGGGCCGCCGGGGCGGGCCGTGCCGGTGCCGGCCGACGGGCTCGGCGTGGGCCGGGCGGACAGCACGGTCGACCGGGGGGAGAGCCCGGGGACCACCGGCCCGGCGGCGGACGTGGGCGGCCGGGCGACCTGGCCGGGGGTGGTGGAGGCGGCGGGGGTGGTGGCCGGCAACTCGGGCAGCGACATCGTCGGGGCCGGCGGCGGGGCCTCGGCGAACGTCCGCCGCCCGCGCACCGAACCGAGCGCCACGACCAGCAGGACCACCATGACGATCACGCCGATGGAGACGATGATCCAGGGCGAGGAGGCGATGGCGGCGCCGGGTGACGGGCGTACGCGTCGTGTGCCGGACATGCCCCTCCCCTGTCGGTCCCCCCTTCGGGCGAGGGTAACGATCGCGAGCGTCGCCCGCTCGGTGGACCCGCGGCCGGTTGCCGCCTCAGCCGATCACACAGTCCGCGCCGTTGACAGTGCACTGGCCCGGCTCGTCACCGGCGCCCGTGCGGTCGAACCGCATCCGCACCGTGGCCGTCTGCCCGGCCGGCAGCGGCCCGGTGCCGCGCAGCACGAACACCCCGCTGCCCTGGGTGCTGACCGACACCCCGGAGGTGGACGACGCCTCGATGGACTTCACGTTGCCGGTGAAGAGCAGGTGCACCTCCCAGCTCTGACCGCCGCCCGAGCCGTTGACCACGGTCAGCCGGGCCTCGAACCCGTCGCGGTCACTCGCGGTGGCCTCGTACCGCGCGGTCACCGCACCCCGGGCGACCGCCCGCGTCGAGGTGCTGGGCCTCGGCGTCGCCGACCGGGACGCGTCGGCCGAGGGCGAGGCGGTCGCGCTGGGCGACGGTGTCGCCGACCCGGTGGGCGTGCCGGTGGCGCCGCCCGTCGGGGGCGCGGTGGTGGGGACGTCCACGCCGAGGGTCGGCAGGTACATCGGCGGGGCGGGCGCCGGCACCGGCTGGCGTTCTTCCCCGCGCAGGGACAGCAGGGCGATCACCAGCAGGCCGGCGATCAGGCCGACGCCGAGCAGCACCACGATCCACGGCACCGATGCGAGCACCCGAGGCGCCGCCGGCGCCTCGGCCGGCTCGGCTGGCTCGCCGCTCATCACATGCCCCCCTCGTGGTACCCGACGCGCCAGCGTAGTCATGGTGCGTCGCGTCCCGCAGCGCACGGGGGCGGATCCGACCGTCCGGGCATCCGCGACACGCGGAACGGACGATCATGCGCGGCGGATCGGGCCCCGCCGGCCGACCCACGGACACGACGTGCACCCGACACGTCGCACCGCGTCGTCGGCTACGCTGTCCGGGCTCAGCTATCGGAGCTCCTAAATGGCTCAGATCCGGGCAAGGACGCGCACATCCGCCCGCACTGTCCATCATGGAGAGCCGCCCCGACGGATACCCGCCCCGACAACCCCTCCCTCCCCCACTCGGAGCAGCTCCATGCAGATTGCCAGCGCGCCAACCGGGCTCATCCGCAAGTCCCTCGGCACCGGCGCCCTGTTGGTGTTCAGCGCCACCGCCTCCTCCCCGATGGCCGTGCTCGCCGGCGCGATCGTCGCCACGTACGCCTCGACCGGCGTCACCGGCACCCCGCTCGGCTTCCTCGTGATCGCCGCCGCCCTGTTCTTCTTCTCCGTCGGCTACCTGGCCATGGCCCGCTACGTCTCCAGCGCCGGCGTCTTCTACGCGGCACTGGCGGCCGGCTTCGGGCGGTTCTGGGGCGTGGTGGCCGCGCCGGTCGTGCTGCTCGGCTACAACGCCATCCAGATCTGCCTGTACGGGCTGCTCGGCGCCGTCGTCGCCGGCAGCCTCGGCGGGGCCTGGTGGGCCTGGGCGCTGCTCGCCTGGGCCGGGGTCGCCCTGGTCGGCGTGCTGAAGGCGCGGATCAGCGTCGGCCTGCTCGGCGCGGTGCTGGCCGTCGAGGTCACGGTCATCCTGCTCTTCGTGCTCACCTCGTTCACCCACCCGGCCGGCGGTGCGGTGAGCTTCGCGCCCCTGGACCCCGGCAACCTGCTGGTCCCCGGCATCGGCGGCGTGGTCGCCTTCTGCGCGGCCTCGTTCGTGGGCTACGAGTCGGCCGCCGTCTACTCCGAGGAGTCCCGGTCGCCGCAGGCCGTGTCCCGGGCGGCCTACTCCGCGCTGATCCTGCTGGGCGTCCTCTACGCGCTCGCCGCCTGGGCCATGGCCGTGGCCGTGGGCCCGGACCAGGTCGTCGACAGGTCCCGCGACCCGAACGCCGGGCTGCCGTTCTCGATCCTGGAGGCGAACGCCAGTCCCGTGCTCGGCAGCGTCGCCACCATCCTGGTGGTGACAAGCGTCTTCGCCGCGATGATCAGCTTCCACAACTCGATCGCCCGGTACGCCTTCAGCCTCGGCCGGGAGCGGGTGCTGCCGGCGGTGTTCGAGCGGGTCGGCCGGGGTGGCGCGCCCGTGGCCGGCTCGGTGCTCCAGTCCGCGATCGCCCTGCCGGTCATCCTGGTCTTCGCGCTCACCGGCGCCGACCCGGTCGCCATCATGTTCAGCTGGCTCTCCGGCGTCGCCGCCATCGCGGTGCTGCTCATGATGGCGGTCACCTCGATCGCCGCGATCGCCTTCTTCCGCCGGGGCGGCGGTGGCGACGAGAGCACGTGGCAGCGCGCGGTCGCGCCGGCCATCGGTGCGGCGCTGGTCGGCGCGGCCCTGCTCACCACGCTTGTCAACCTCTCCGCCGTGCTCGGCGCGCCACCGGAGTCCACCACGAAGTGGCTGGTCCCCGGCGCGGTGGCGGCCGCCGCGGCGGTGGGGCTGGTCTGGGCGGCGGTCATCCGGGCCACCCGCCCCGAGGTGCTGGAGAACGTCGGGCAGGGCCAGCCGCGCCCGCTCGCGGTCATCGAGCAGGACCTGGTCGGCCGCTCCCTGTAGGCGGCCCGGACCCGCGACGCCCGCCCCCGAACAGCCGGGGGCGGGCGTCGGCCTGTTCAGCGCCGGCGCCGGCCGGCGACCGTGCCCGCCATCGCGGCCTTGCGCTCCTGCCCGGTCATCACCAGCTGGTTGAGGTGCTGCAACCAGCGCCAGGCCGGGTGGACCTGGTGCTCCGGGCTGAGCGGGAGCCAGCTGCGGTACTCCACGCCCCCGCCGCTGTAGTGCGGGCAGGTGGAGTGCACCACGACCTGCTCGTGCGCCCGTGCCGGGCGCTCGACCACCAGCAGGTTGTCGTCGGACATGACCACCAGGTTGCGACCGGGGATGCCCATCCCGCCGGCGCCGGGCGGCGCGTCGCCGGTCTCGTCGCCGGTGCCGAGCAGGGTCGACACGGAGACCCCGACGTAGCGCGCTTCGGCCGGCATCGGCTCGCCGGCCTGGGTCATCTGGGCCACCGGGTCGAAGATCCCGCCGTCCGCCAGGTAGCCCTCGGCGATCTCGCACAGCTCGGCGAGCAGCGCCGGCAGGTCCTGCACCTCGCTGCCGTCGCGGAACAGGCGGGAGGCCGCCTTGATCTCGTAGTAGGGCCGGCGCGGGTCGGCGAACCGGGGGTCCAGGCAGGCGTAGAGGAACACCAGGGCGTGCGGCCCGACCGGCTTGGTCCGGCGCAGGTCCCAGTAGTGCGAGGCGTGCAGCGCGTTCGCGTACTGCACCCGGTGCACCACGGCCTGCCGGATCTGGTGGTAGACGGCCTGGTTCGAGTACCCGTCGGCGCTCGCCTCGGACGCGTCGGCCCCCGACCAGCTCGCCGGAGCCGGCCCGGCGGCGCCGTAGCCGGGGGTGTCCCGTGCGCCGTAGCCGGGGGTACCCGACACGCCGTAGCCGGGGCTGTCCGGGGCGCCGTAGCCGGGGGTGTCAGGTGCGCCGTAGCTGCCCGGCGTTCCCGGGCGTGCCGAGGTGGGGGCGCCGTAGCCCGGCGCCGGAGGGGCCCCGTAGGCCGGCGCCGCGGGGGCCTCGTAGCCCTGCGCCGCAGGGGCCCCGTAGCCGGGCGCCGCAGGGGCCCCGTAGCCCGGCGTCGCGGGTGCCTCGTAGGCCGGCGCCGCAGGGGCCCCGTAGCCCGGCGTCGCGGTGCCCAGCCCGGACCAGCGGGAGGCGGTGCCGGGGCCCGGGGGCTCCGGCGGGGCGAACGGGGGTGCGGAGGCCGGGCCGCCGAAACCAGCGGGCGCCGCCGGGCCACCCGGTGCCGCCAGGGCGCCGAAGCCACCCGGTGCCGCCGCGGCACCGAAGCCACCAGGTGCCGCCGCGGCACCGAAGCCGCCGGGCGCCGCCGGGGTGCCGTGCGTCGGGCCGAACCCGCCGCCGACCGGGTCGGGGTAGCCGGGAGCGGGCGGAGCACCGAAGCCACCGGCGCCGCCCGGGACGCCGTGGCCGTGCGCCGGTGCGGCGGGAGCGCCGGGGGCCGGGCTCGCCGGGACGCCGTGGCCGGGCCCGCCCGGGGCCGGCACGCCACCGGAGAGCCGGTGGCTCCCCCACCGGGCGGGCGGCCGGACCGGCGGCGCCGGCGGGTACGCCGGCCGGTCGGGGGCGCCGTCGCGCGGGTCCTCATAGGACGGACGCGGCAGCGGCGACCGGTGTTCATGCGACACGTGGCAGCTCCTGGCTAGCGGGAATTCGCCCGGCCGATGATTTCACTGAGTGCACGCGTTATCAACTGTCCGCGAGCACTCTCTGGGGTGCTCAAAGCTGACTGCGCGCTCAGTCGGTGTCGCCGGGCGGCGGTGCCACAGGCCGGATGACCAGCGGATATCGCCCGATCAGTACGTCGATTATGGACAATTGGTGGCCAATTTCGTAACGCTTGCCCGCTCTCCGTGACTCATGGTCCACTCTGTGCGCTGTGCACCGTGACGACGAGGGAGCGCCGTGTTGTCAGCCGACCCAGGCCGTGACGGTTCCGTCACCCGTCCCGAGGAACTCCTCGCCGAACTCGCGGCGGTCCGTTCGGCCGCGGTGGCCGGCCGGGAGACGCACGTGGGTTTCCCCGTCGCCACCGACATCGACTACAGCCCGCTGGCGCCGTTGTTCGGCTCGTTGCTGAACAACATCGGTGACCCGTGGACCGATCCGGCCGGCGCCAACCACACGAAGCGCTACGAGCGGGAGGTGCTGGACTGGTTCGCCGACCTGTTCCAGGCGCCTGTCGACGACCGCTGGGGCTACCTCACCTCGGGCGGCACCGAGGGCAACCTCTACGCGCTCTACCTGGCCCGGGCCCGGTTCCCCAGGGCGCTGCTCTACCACTCCGCCGACGCCCACTACTCGCTGCCCAAGTGCGTCGACATCCTCGGCCTGGACTCGGTGGTGGTCCGCACCGACGAGCGCGGCGAGATGGACTACGACGACCTGGCCCGGATGGTCGACCGGCACCGGGACCGGCCGGCCATCGTGGTGGCCACCTGCGGCACCACGATGACCGAGGCCGCCGACGACGTGCCGCGGATCCGGCGCCTGCTCGCCCGCACGCCGGTCCGCCACCACCTGCACGTCGACGGCGCTCTGGCCGGGGTCCCGCTGGCGCTGGCCGACGGGCGGACCACGCTACGGCTCGACGCCACCGTGGACAGCATCTCCATCTCCGGCTACAAGTTCCTCGGCACGCCGGTGCCGTGCGGGGTGGTGCTGACCCGCCGCACCCTCCAGCAGCAGCTCGCCCAGTCCCCCAACTACACCGGCACGGTGGACACCACGATCAGCGGCTCCCGCAGCGGCCACCCGGCGCTGCTGCTCTGGTACGCGATCCGCAGCCTCGGCCACGACGGCCTGCGGGAGCGCGCCGAGCGGGCCCGCGAGCTGGCCGCGTACGCGGTGGAGCGGCTCAACGAGGTGGGCTGGCCGGCGTGGCGGCACGAGCACGCCTTCACCGTGGTCTTCCCCACCCCGTCCCCGGCCGTGACCGCGAAGTGGGTGCTGGCCAGCAGCGCCGGCCGCAGCCACCTGATCTGCATGCCCGGCGTCACCCGGGAGACCATCGACGCCTTCGTGGCCGACGTGGCGACCGGGGCGCTGGTCGACGCGCTGCCCCGGCAGCGGGAACGGCAGGCCCTGGTCCGCTGAGCCGCCGGCAGCCGGGCCGGTCAGGCGGTGCGGATGACGGTGCAGATGGCCGGGCCGTCCTCGGTGGCCCGCAGCAGGTAGCGGTAACGCTCGCCGGGCACCGCCCGGCCCTGGCTGTCCAGGAACTCCCAGCGCACCGCCACCTCGGTGAGCAGCGCGGAGACCACCTGCACGTCCTCGATCTGCGCGTTGGCCGCGACCAGCTCCCGCTCCTGGTAGTCGGGGGCCGCGCCGACGAAGCTGAGCGCCACGGCCGCCGGCGAGGTGAACGAGAAACTGTACGTGTCGGCGACCACCAGCCCCGGCAGCGCGTAGCAGCCGGCGATGGCGGGCACGTCGGCGGTGGTCAGCGCCACGCCGTACCGGTCGAAGAAGTCGGTGAGCGTGTCGAGGTCCGTGGAAGCCGTCACGCCGCTTTCCATTACCGGACGGCGGCTCCGGCAAACCTGGTCAGCGGGGCGGGATGCGTACCTCGATCTCCGCACCGAGCTGGGCGCCGCCGGTGAGGTCGAGGTCGTCGCCGCTCCAGAACCGGCCCGGGTCGTACCAGTTGGGCCGCCGGCCGGCGGGCAGCAACCCCATGGCCTCGTAGGTCACGGCCACCACCTCCGCGCAGTACGCGGTCTCCAGCGCCCGGTCCCGGACCGGCACACCGCCACCGTCGGCGATGGAGGGTCGGCCCCGGCGCAGGTTCGGCACGCGCCCGCGCGCCCAGCGCCAGGCGAGCTGCGCCGTGGACGGGAACGGGGTGCCGTCGAGACGCGCCACGGTCCGCAGCACCGCCTCCTCCATCGCGGTGTCCGCCGGCGGTTCGAGCTGGCGGAGCCAGGCCCGCTGGCCGTACCGGTTGGCCCAGACGCAGACCGCGTCCCGCAGGTCGTGCAACTGCACGCCGCGCTGGTGGGTGCCGGTCCACATGTCCGGCAGCGAGCGGCCCAGCTCGGCGTGCCACATCAGCGGCGGCATGTCGTCGAGCACCACTGCCATGCCGACGTGGTTGACTGGGCTGTTGGTAGTGAGCTGGATGGCGCGGTCCGGCACGCTGCGCCCACGGAACACCCACAGGTCTCCGGTGCGGGTCAGCTCCACCGCCTCGTCCAGGCTGATGCTCATGGAGGATCACCCTATGCCGAAGCGGCAACGGATGCGGTGGTGGAAGCTGCTCGGCCTGGCCGGCCTCGCCGGCGTGGCGGCGACCGGCGTGGTCGTGGCGCGGGCGGAACGGCGGCGCCGGGCGTACACCCCGGAGGAGATCCGGGACCGGTTGCGCGAGCGGCACGCGAAGGCCGGCGACCGGCCCTCCTGAGCCGACCGAGGGCCTACCGGTCCGTGCGGCGCACCGCTTCGTCCAGGGCCTCGGGGGTACGCCCGACCAGCGCGCTGCCGTCGTCGAGCAGCAGGATGGGGCGCTGGATCAGCTCGGGGTGCGCGACCATCGCGGCGACCCAGCGCGGCTCCGTGGCGTCGTCGCGCGGCCAGTCCGCCATGCCCAGCTCGGTCGCGGCGGGCTCGCCGGTGCGGCAGATGTCCCACGCCCGCGCGTCCAGCCGGCGCAGCACCTCGGTCAACTCCTCCGCGCTCGGCGGCTCCGCCAGGTACGCCCGCAGCCGGTAGGGCACCCGCGCCTCGTCCAGGGAGGCCCGGGCCGTGGCGCACTTCGAGCAGGACGGGTTGTGCCAGATCTCCATGCCCGACATGGTGGCACCCCCACTGTGGAACCCGACGAGACCGGTCACCCCACCCACGGGTGGAACGCCATGGAGGTCTCCGCACACCGGAAACCTCCATAACGTTCCACCCACCACGCCCGTCCGAGCGCCGGCGTTTCCACCTCGGCGAGATGCCCGTTATGCCCAACCGAGCGACCGTTGCCCATCCCCATGGCGCCTCAGTCGAGGCTCGGCGGATTCGATCGACCCACGCCGGTTGAGTCCCAAGCCGGTGTGATCGCCCCCCACTAGCGTTGATCAAGAGGTTTGCGTCGGGATTCGGCTGGAGCGCGACGCAAACTTCTTGATCGACGCGGCTGGCGGTGGCGGGGGCGGCTGTCCGGCGGCGGCGTGTCTGGCGGTGACGTCGGGCGGGGGCGTGGCGGGCGGGGGCGGGGCAGCTGTCCGGCGGTGGCTGTAAGGCGGTGGCGTGTCGGGCGGTGGCGTGTGGGGCGGTGACGGTCGGGCGGTTCCGGTCGGGCGATTCCGGTCGGGCGGTGCCTGGCGGCTGTCGACCTGCCCGGTTCGCCGCTGCCCGCCCGCTCAGCCTGGGCGGATCTTGGACAGTTGCCGTTCGCTGTAAGCGGTAACTGTCCAAGATTCACGCCGTCAGGCTGCGTCGCCTGGGGTGCCTGTCCGGTTTGCGGTGACAAATTCGGACGCGATGTCCGTTCCGCAGGGGGTCGGCGCCATTGCAGGGCGGTCGACGTCAACCCCGGTCGCCGCGGCGGACCCGCCCCCGACGTCCGGTTCCGGTGGGTGGTCGGCGTCACCGCCACGGCGGAATCGTGGCGGGGGTGGGGTCGTTGTACATGGCAGACCGCGCAGGACCCCGCCCCGTGCGAGGCCCGCCGGCCGGAAATGATCGGCCCCCACCGGTCGTTACACCCACCGCACCACCCGCACCTCGGTGCCGGGCTGGCCGTGGGAATGACCTGCCGGCCCCGGTCGTTACATCCCTGGACCGTGCACCACCGGTCCGCCGTACCGGCCCGCCGCAGGGAATGACTCCGGGCCGCCGGTCGTTACATCCCCCGGGACATCGGATCAGGTGTGAGGGAATCACTTCCCCGCCGCCGATGGTTACACCCCCGGACCGCCCGAGCAGGTCACCCCTGTGATCGCCGGGCACCCCACAGACTTTCCCCCCGTTTCACAGCGGCACCGCATCCCCCCGTGCGTGCTGCTGAACCCCCGAACGGAAGGCGTTGATCTCATCATGCGCACCACCATGCTGCGGAACACCGTTCTGACCGCTGCCGGTATCGCCGCCACCGCCGGTGGGATCGCCGGCCCCGCGATCGCCGCGCACGCCGCCCCCGCCGACAACACCAAGGTCGTCGCTGACCGTAAGGGTCACGGCGAGCGGGAGCTGGACGTCCGCTACGAGGCCCAGCCCAACTTCTACTACTGCGGTCCGGCCGCCACGCGTAACGCCCTGTCCGTGCTGGGCAAGAACATCGACGTGGACGCCATGGCCAAGGAGATGGGCACCACCGAGAACGGCACCAACAGCATCAACGACATCACCCCCGTGCTGAACAAGGAGACCGGCAAGCACTACCGGTCGGTGGAGATCCGCGACGGCAAGGCCGACGACAAGCAGACCGACACCCTGCGCGCCGACATCGTGCGCACCGTCGACGACGGCCGCGCCGTGGTCGCCAACATCGCCGGCACCGCCACCGACACCGACGGCAACACCCACTCCTTCGAAGGCGGCCACTACATCAGCGTCGTCGGCTACCAGAACGACGGCCACACCGTGACCATCGCCGACAGCGCCAACCCCAACACCGCCTCCTACCGGATCAGCGTGGACAACCTCGCCGACTGGATCGCCACCCGCGGCTACTCCGCTTCCTGACGATCCGAGCAACACGATCCGAGCAACACGCCAAAGGGCCCGACCCCCACGGGGGTCGGGCCCTTTCGGCGTCCCGGTCTAGCGGTCGCCGGCCGGCACGCGCTCGGCGGCCTCGTCGGCCACGTCGGCCGACTCCAAGTGCCGGGCGCGCCGGCGCAGCCACCAGGTGCTGGCCAGGCCGGCGAGGACCGCGAGGGCCAGCCCGGCCCAGGAGATGTCCTTGAGCCAGTGCTCGGCCGCGCGGCCCACGGAGAAGAGCAGGTAGGTGGTGCCGAAGGCCCAGACCAGGCCGCCGGCCGCGTTGGCGACCAGGAACCGGCGGTACGGCACGTGCAGCGCCCCGGCGAGGGGGCCGGCGAGGATGCGGAGCAGGGCGACGAACCGCCCGAAGAAGACCGCCCAGACTCCGTGCCGGGCGAAGCTCTGTTCGGCGCGGGCGAGTTGCGCCGGGCCGAGGTGCTTGGGGAAGCGCCGGCCCAGCCGTTGGAGCAGCGGCCGCCCGCCGCGCCGGCCGACGGCGTAGCCGACGGAGTCGCCGATGATCGCGCCGGCGGCGGCCGCGGTGGCCACCCACTCGGGCTCGACCACCCCGGTGGCGGCGAGCAGGGCGGAGCTGACCAGCACGATCTCGCCGGGGAGCGGGATGCCCATGCTCTCCACGCCGATGACCCCGGCGACGATCAGGTAGAGCACGCCCGGGGGCAGCGCGGAGAGCCAGTGCTGCACGTCGACCACCCCCGAACCCTACCCGCGCAGGCTCAGTCCACGGGGGCGAGGAACTCCAGGCGGTTGCCGTGCGGGTCGTACGTGTGGAACCGGCGCATGCCGGGAATCTCGTCGTCGCCCCAGGTCACGGGGTGCCCGGCGGCGTCGAGTCGGGCGGCGAGCCGGTCCAGGTCGGGGCGGAGCAGGGCGGGGTGCGCCTTGCGGGCGGGGCGGAAGTCGTCCTCGACGCCGAGGTGCAGTTCGGCGCCGTACCCGCTGAACCAGCAACCACCGCGGGCGGCGAGGGCCGGCGGTTTGGGCTTCTCGACCAGGCCGAGCAGGCCGGCGTAGAACGCCCGGGAGGTTTCCTCGGAGCCGCGCGGGCAGGCGAGCAGGACGTGATGGATCATGGTGGCACCTCCTCGTCCCGAACCCTGGCACGAGGTTGCGCGAATAGCAAGACGGACGTACGGTTTTGTTGAGACGGCGCGGGTAAGTGTTGCCTAACCACGGCGGCGCCCGGGCCGGTGCGACAAACTGCTCAGGACTACTCAGGTCGCTGGTGTGAAGGAGTACGACGTGGCGAGCCTCGACACCTTCGGTGCGAAGACCCAGCTACGCGTCGGAGACGCGAGCTACGAGATTTTCAGGATCGACAAGGTGGAGGGCCACGACCGGCTGCCCTACAGCTTGAAGATCCTGCTGGAGAACCTGCTGCGGACCGAGGACGGCGCGAACATCACCGCCGACCACATCCAGCAGCTCGGCGCGTGGGACCCCACCGCCGACCCGAGCGTGGAGATCCAGTTCACCCCGGCCCGGGTGCTGATGCAGGACTTCACCGGCGTGCCCTGCGTCGTCGACCTGGCCACCATGCGCGAGGCCGTCCGCGACCTCGGCGGCGACGCCACCAAGGTGAACCCGCTCGCCCCGGCCGAGCTGGTCATCGACCACTCGGTCATCGCCGACCTGTTCGGCCGCGAGGACGCCTTCGAGCGCAACGTCGAGCTGGAGTACGAGCGCAACAAGGAGCGCTACCAGTTCCTGCGCTGGGGCCAGACCGCGTTCAACGAGTTCAAGGTCGTCCCGCCGGGCACCGGCATCGTGCACCAGGTCAACATCGAGTACCTGGCCCGCACGGTCATGGAGCGCAACGGCCAGGCGTACCCGGACACCGTGGTCGGCACCGACTCGCACACCACCATGGTCAACGGCCTGGGCGTGCTGGGCTGGGGCGTCGGCGGCATCGAGGCCGAGGCCGCGATGCTCGGCCAGCCGGTCAGCATGCTGATCCCACGGGTCGTCGGCTTCAAGCTCTCCGGCGAGATGCCGGCCGGCACCACCGCCACCGACCTGGTCCTCACCATCACCGAGATGCTGCGCAAGCACGGCGTGGTCGGCAAGTTCGTCGAGTTCTACGGCCCGGGCGTGAGCGCGGTGCCGCTGGCCAACCGGGCCACCATCGGCAACATGTCCCCGGAGTACGGCTCCACCGTCGCGATCTTCCCGATCGACGCCGAGACCGTCCGCTACCTGGAGCTGACCGGCCGCGACCCGCAGCAGGTCGCGCTTGTCGAGGCGTACGCCAAGGAGCAGGGCCTCTGGCACGACCCGGAGCGTGAGCCGGAGTACTCGGAGCGGCTGGAGCTGGACCTCAGCACCATCGAGCCGTCGCTGGCCGGCCCGAAGCGCCCGCAGGACCGGGTGCCGCTGGGCTCCGCCAAGACGCTGTTCCGCTCGGCGCTCGCCGACTACGTGGCCGCCGACGAGACCGGCGGCGACACCAGCCGCAAGCCCGGCGTGCCGCAGCTGGAGAAGCCGTTCGGCGCCGACGGCCCGGCCGACGAGGCCAGCGCCGAGTCCTTCCCGGCCAGCGACTCGCCCGCCAACGGCGTCAACGACCCGGCCGACGCGCCGCGGGACCTGGAGACCGCCGCGGTCGGTGCCGGCGGGCGCGCCAGCAACCCGGTGCGGGTCACCGGCGCGGACGGCGTCGAGTACGAGCTGGACCACGGCGCCGTGGTGATCGCCGCGATCACCTCCTGCACCAACACCTCGAACCCGCAGGTCATGATCGGTGCCGCGCTGCTGGCCCGGAACGCCGTGGACAAGGGCCTCGCCCGCAAGCCGTGGGTGAAGACCACCCTGGCCCCGGGCTCCAAGGTCGTCATGGACTACTACGACCGCGCCGGCCTCACGCCCTACCTGGAGAAGCTCGGCTTCAACCTGGTCGGCTACGGCTGCACCACCTGCATCGGCAACTCCGGCCCGCTGCCGGAGGAGGTCTCCGCCGCGGTCAACGACGGCGACCTGGCGGTCGTCTCGGTGCTGTCCGGCAACCGCAACTTCGAGGGCCGGATCAACCCGGACGTCAAGATGAACTACCTGGCGTCCCCGCCGCTGGTGGTCGCGTACGCGCTCGCCGGCACCATGGACATCGACCTGGCCAACGAGCCGATCGGCGAGGACTCCGAGGGCAACCCGGTGTTCCTTCGGGAGATCTGGCCGAACAGCGCCGAGATCCAGGACGTCATCGCCTCCGCGATCGGCGCCACGGGCTTCAGCTCCGCGTACGCGGACGTGTTCGCCGGTGACGAGCGCTGGCAGTCGCTGCCGACCCCGACCGGCGACACCTTCGCCTGGGCCGGCGAGTCGACCTACGTGCGCAAGCCCCCGTACTTCGAGGGCATGGAGCGCGACCCGAAGCCGGTGCAGGACATCGCCGGCGCGCGGGTGCTGGCCAAGCTGGGCGACTCGGTGACCACCGACCACATCTCCCCGGCCGGCTCGATCAAGGCGGACTCCCCCGCCGGCAAGTACCTCGCCGAGCACGGCGTGGCGCGGCACGAGTTCAACTCGTACGGCTCCCGCCGGGGCAACCACGAGGTGATGATCCGGGGCACCTTCGCCAACATCCGGCTGCGCAACCAGCTCGTCCCGGGTGTCGAGGGCGGCTTCACGGTCAACCACCTGACCGGCGAGCAGACCTCGATCTACGACGCCTCGATGGCGTACCAGGAGGCGGGCGTCCCGCTGGTCATCCTGGCCGGCAAGGAGTACGGCTCCGGCTCGTCCCGCGACTGGGCGGCCAAGGGCACCATGCTCCTCGGGGTGAAGGCGGTCATCGCCGAGTCGTACGAGCGGATCCACCGCTCGAACCTCATCGGCATGGGCGTCCTGCCGCTGCAGTTCCCGGTCGACACCACCGCCGAGTCGCTGGGCCTGACCGGCACGGAGACCTTCTCGATCAGCGGCGTCACCGCGCTCAACGACGGCGACACCCCGCGCACCGTGAAGGTCACCACCGACACCGGCGTGGAGTTCGACGCCGTGGTCCGCATCGACACCCCCGGTGAGGCGGACTACTACCGGCACGGCGGCATCCTGCAGTACGTGCTGCGTCGCATGATCGCCAGCTGACGTCGTACCCGACGGAGGGCCCCTTACCGCGAGCGCGGGAGGGGCCCTCCGGCGTTTACCGCAGCCTCAGGGCGACCGCGCGGGCCTCCTCGTCGGTGAGCGGCAGGAACCAGAGGAAGCGCCGCACGATGGCCACCGGGTCCGGCCCCTCGGGCCGACCGCGGAGGTCGCGGATCGCCTGGCGGGTGATCCGGGAGTACTCGGGGATCAGGGTCGCGCGCCGGGCCGCGTCCGTCGGGGTCGCGCGCAGCGCCGGGCAGGGCCAGTCCCGACCGCAGGCGTCGCACGTCCAGGACGGGCCCCGGGCGGTGTGCGCGACGCGCGGGCCGCACCGGGCTCGCCAGCGCGTCGCGGGCACGACGTTCGTCACCCGGCCGGGCCCACGGTACGGAGGAACGAGCGGCCCGATCGGTCCCGGCACGACCGGGCGGGCCGGCGGCCGGTCCTTCTTCGGCTCCGCTGCCGGCTTCGGCTTCTCCTCGGGCATCGTCATCCCTCCTCGGCGTCGTCCTGCACAGCAGCTTTCCGAGGGTTGCCGGACAATCACACAGCGTTGTCTAATCTCCTTCGGACGGTTGTTTTGTTCCTGAAAGGAACAGGGATGAACCATGCCTTCGTTGCCGCGCTGGCCGAGGCGGGCCACACGGCCGAAAGCCTGGCGGGTCACCTCGGCGTGCATCCGAAGACCGTCGCCCGGTGGGCAAACCCCGGGCACATCCCGCAGAGCCGGCACCGCGCCACCGTCGCAAACATGCTCGGCCGGCCTGTCGACGCACTCTGACCGGACGTGGTCAGGCGCCGCGAGCCCGTGTGGTTCCGGCCGTGGGTCGACATCGAACGCGAGGCGGTCGCGCTGCGCTCGTTCGAACTGGCGTGGGTGCCGGGGCTGCTCCAGACCGAGGCGTATGCCCGCGCCACGTTCATTGGCCAGCCCTTCACGCCGGCCGAGGTCGCCGACCTGGTCGGGGCGCGGCTGGACCGGCAGGCGATCCTGACCCGGGAGCGAGGGCCGCTGTTCGTCGCGGTGGTCGACGAGCAGGTCCTCCGCCGTCCGGCCGCCGGCGATCGGCAGCTCATGGCCGCGCAACTGTCTCATCTGGTGGCCTGCGCCGACCTGCCCAGCGTCCAGTTCCACGTCGTGCCGCGCGACACGTCGACGTATCCCGGGCTGGACGGGCCCTTCACCCTCGCGGAACTCCGAGACGGTTCCCGGGTGGCACACGTCGACAGCCAGGCGCGAGCGCAGATCATCGACCAGGCTTCGGAGATTGCTACGCTGGAGCGCCGGTGGGAACGCATCCGGGGCGAGGCTCTTCCCCGCGGGCGGTCCCTGGACCTCCTGAAAGAAGCGGCTACAGCATGGACCTGATCGGCGCCCGGTGGCGCAAGAGCACCAGGAGCGGCGGCAACGGCGGCAACTGCGTCGAGGTCGCGGACAACCTCGCGGGCGTCGTCGCCGTACGTGACTCGAAGGACCCGGCCGGCCCGGTGCTCACCTTCGACCCGGCCGCTTGGACGCGCTTCGTGAGGATGGCCAAGCGCGGCTGACCCGTACCCCTGAAGGCCCTCGGCGACGCGCCGGGGGCCTTCGGCGTGTCTCCGGTGTGGACAGCCCGCTTCTGGGGCCATTCGGGCAGGGCGGGCGGCGGAAGCGAAGCCGGCGAGATCCGGGCGCGATCCTGGGCGCTCGGGCCTGACAAACCGGCCCCGGGCGGGGCACAATTTGAACATGTTCAACAACATGTGGGCCGGCGCCTGGTTGCTGACCGGTCTGATCGGATCGGTGCTGCTTCGCGGCGGCCTGTGGCTGCTCACACTGTTGATCGTCGCGCCGCTCCTCGGGCCCGCCCACATGCTCATCAGCGACGCCAACGTCGACACGCCGATCTGGTACGGCGACATCGTCGCGTCGTTCCTGTGCGCCATCGCGACGGGGGTCGCCTGCGTGGGGATCCGCCGCGACCGCGGCTGGGCGTACCGGCTGGGGCGGGGGCTGGCTCGGTTCTACGTCGCGGTCAACGCGGTCAGCGCCGCCGCCTGTGGCGTGCTGCTGGTGCAGGCGGAGACGTCGGCCTGGGACCCGCCGCTGGTGGTCCTCGTGGGCTTTCCGTTCGTGCTGTACGTGCTCTCGATCGTCGTCGCCGTTCTGGCGCTTCGCCAACTCCGGACGCCTCGCCCGTATCCGGAGCACGGCCGGTCCGAGCCGGAGGCGGTGTGGGACACCTGACGACGGGTGCTGGCGCGTCCGGACCAGCGGCCCCCTCAGGTGGACGAGGTTTCCAGCACCTTTCTGAGGAGGGCGAGGTCCGCACTCACGAGCCCGGCGTCCCGGTCGAACTCGGCGTCGGTCATCCCCGGCGCGCGGCGCACCGTGAAGACCACCTCGCAGCCGTCGCCGTCCGCGATGACCCGCAGCGGCACGTACACCGTCTGGCCGGACGGCGTCACCACCTCGTGGTCGAGCACGCCGTACTCGTTGCGCGGGGCGAAGGTGACGCGCGCCCGGCCCTCGGGTGTCTCGACGAACCACTCGCCGTCCTCGCGCACCACCGAGCTGCCGAGGCCGGGCGCCCAGCGGGGCAGGTTGCGGGGGTCGGAGACGAATGCGTAGACCTCGGCGACCGGCCGGTCGATGTGCACGCTCAGGTGCCGCGATTCCGTGGACATCGCCTCATCATGGCAGTGTGGGGTCGCCGCCGGGGCCGGTCGGCGGCGCGGGCGGTTGACCCAGATCCCGGAGGCCCCCGGCAGGATGCCCGGGGGCCCCGCGTCTCTCCCGATCGGACGGCCGCGCCGTCAGGCGCTCGTGAGGATGACGAGCTGCCGGGTCGCGCGGGTCATGGCGACGTAGCGGTCGACCGCGCCCTCGATGCCGGTGCCGAACGCCTCCGGGTCGACGAGGACGACCAGGTCGAATTCGAGACCCTTGGCCAGTTCCGGGGTCAGCGACCGGACCCGGGACGTCGCCGGGAACGTGCTGTCACCGATGACACAGGCCGTCCCCTCGGCGTGCGCGGCGAGCCAGGTGTCGAGGATCGAACCCAGTTCGGAGGCCGACCCGTGTACGACGGGGACGCCGCCGCCGCGGATGGACGTCGGCACGTTGGCGTCCGGGAGCACGGCCCGGATGACCGGCTCGGCTTCCGCCATGACCTCCTTCGGCGTCCGGTAGTTGACGGTCAGGGAGGCCAGGTCGATCCGGTCGAGCCCGATCCGCTCCAGCCGTTCCCGCCACGACTCCGTGAAGCCGTGCCGGGCCTGGGCGCGGTCACCGACGATGGTGAAGCTCCGGGACGGGCAGCGGAGCAGCAGCATCTGCCACTCCGCGTCGGTCAGTTCCTGGGCCTCGTCCACGACGATGTGCGCGAACGGGCCCGCGAGCTGGTCCGGGTCGGCGCTGGGCAGTGCGGCCTCGTCGACCAGGACGTCCCGCAGGTCCTGCTGGCGCAGCATGGTCAGCAGGCCCTCACCGTCGTCGTAGACGTCGGCCGCGATGAGGTCGTCGACGACCGTGGCCATCCGCGCCCGTTCGGCGGCGACGATGGCGTCGTGCCGGCGGTTGCGCCGTGACGTCTCCGGGTCGCCGAGCCGCTGCCGTGCCGCGTCCAGCAGCGGCAGGTCGGCCACGGTCCAGGCCCGCGGGTCGTCGCGCTGGAGCGTCCGGATCTCGTCGGGGCCGAGCCAGGGAGCGCACCGGCGCAGGTACGCGGGGACCGACCACAGGTCCGCGACCACGTCGGTCGCTTCGAGCAGCGGCCAGGCGCGGTGCAGGGTCGTCCGCAGTTCCCGGTTCTGCTCCAGCGACCGGCGGACCAGGTCCTCGGGCTCGTCGCCGTCGTACCGCTCCAGCAGGATCGTGACCAGTTCCGCCCAGATCTCGTCGCGCGCCTCGTTGTGCGGGGTGCCGGGTCCGGGTGCCGCGAACGCCTCGGCCCAGTCGTCGGCGCTCAGCCGGATGTCGGTGTCGCCGGCCGTGACGGTCATCCCCTCGGCCGGCGGCTCCTCGTAGAACCGGACGGCCGCCTCGATGGCCCCCACCAGGTCCGCGGACGACTTCAGGCGCGCCACCTCCGGGTCCGTCTCGACGCCCGCCGCGGCGCCCTCGGGGACGAGATCCCGCAGGGTGCAGGTCTGCACCTCCTCCTCGCCGAGGCTGGGCAGGACGTCGGCGACGTAGGCCAGGTAGGGCTGGTGCGGGCCGACGAACAGCACACCGCCCTGGCGGTGACCGAGGCGCGGGTCGGAGTAGAGCAGGTACGCGGTGCGGTGCAGGGCGACGACGGTCTTGCCGGTGCCCGGGCCGCCGTCGACCACGAGAGCGCCACGGGAGCCGGCCCGGATGATGGCGTCCTGGTCGGCCTGGATGGTGCCGAGCACGTCCCGCATCCGGTGCGACCGGCTGCCGCCCAGGCTGGCGATGAAGGCGGACTGGTCGTCGAGCGCGGCGTGCCCCTCCAGGCCGTCCGGGGTGAACACCTCGTCCCAGTAGTCGATGACGCGGCCGCGGGTCCAGCGGTACCGGCGTCGGCTGGCCAGACCCATGGGATTGGCGTGGGTCGCGCCGAAGAACGGCTCGGCCGCGGGGGAACGCCAGTCGACCAGCAGCCGGCGACCCTCGCTGTCGGTGAGGCCGTGCCGGCCGACGTACACGGGCTCGGGGTTGTCGGCACCGACCATGCGCCCGAGGCACAGGTCCACGCCGAAGCGGCGCAGGGCGCGCAGGCGACCGGTCAGTCGGCGGATCTCCATGTCCCGGTCCGACGCCCGGCGGCCGATGCCGCCCGGCGCCCGGCGCTCGGCGTCGAGGCGGTCGGACAGGTCGGCGCGCAACTGCTCCAGGGTTTCCGCGATGGCCGCGAAGTGCTGCTCGTCGCCGGCGATCAGGGTCGGGTCGGCCTTGGCGGACAGGTGGTCGGGAAGGTCGAACGCGCTGGTGGTCTGAGAATTCAATTCATCAAATCCGATCTGAAGTCGCACGTCGCGACTCCCCCGATGTGCGCGGGCACTGGCCTCGGCCAGCGATTCTGCGTCACGAACCGGGTCTTGCCGCAAGACCCCCCTTGCGGTATACCTTGAAAGTGGAGGGGTTCATGCCTTCCTTCAGGATGTGATCGACATCAGTCAGGCGTCGGGCAGTCGCCCGGAACGACTGCGGGAGCTGTCGATCCGCAAGCGAATCAGACAGCTCCCGCCGCACTCCTGTGACGTCAGTCGGTGACGGCGCGCCGGCGCTCCTCGCGCAGCTTCATGGCGTACTCCAGCAGCGTGATCAGCACTTCCTTGACCGACTCCCGCTTCCGCGCGTCACAGAGCACCACCGGCACCTCCGGGTCCAGGTCGAGCGCTCCCTGCACCTCGTCCAGCCGGTACTGCTTGGCGCCCTCGAAGCAGTTCACCGCCACCACGAAGGGCGTGCCCCGCCCCTCGAAGTAGTCGATCGAGGGGAAGCAGTCGGCCAGCCGCCGCGTGTCGGCCAGCACCACCGCCCCGATCGCGCCCAGCGCCAACTCGTCCCAGACGAACCAGAACCGGTCCTGCCCGGGGGTGCCGAACAGGTAGAGCACGAGGTCGTCGCTGAGGGTGATCCGGCCGAAGTCCATGGCCACGGTGGTGGTCGTCTTCTCCTCCACCCCGGACAGGTCGTCGATGCCGATCCCGGTCTCGGTCAGCACCTCCTCCGTCCGCAGCGGTTTGGTCTCGCTGACCGCGCCGACCAGGGTGGTCTTGCCGACGCCGAAACCGCCGGCGATCAGGATCTTGATCGCGGTGGGCAGCGGCGCCGCTCCCGCCGGCCGCTCAGAGCGCCCGTAGTCCATTGATAACCGCCTCGAAAACACTGTCGTCGGGAAGGCCGGCGGGGGTAGCGCGCGGCTCACGGACCTGCACCAGGCTGCGGGCCGCCAGGTCACCCAGGAGGACCCGTACGGTGCCCACCGGCAGGTCGAGATGGGCGGCGATCTCGGCCACGGACTGGATCCGCTGGCAGAGGCCGACGATCGCCACGTGCTCCGGGCCGAGCCCGGACTCCGACCCCACCTCGGCCCGGGTCGCCGTGACCAGGGAGATCAGGTCGAACGTGCCGGTCACCGGGCGGGCCCGGCCGCCGGTCACCGCGTAGGGGCGCACCACCGGACCGGCGTGGTCGTCCACCCACTCGTGCTCCGCGGACTCCCCCGGGCCACTCATCGCGCCGGATTCTCGCCGAGGGGCTGTTCCCGTGTCGGTGAGGCGACGAACCGGCCGACCCGGGTGACCAGCATGGCCATCTCGTAGGCGATCAGGCCGACGTCGGCGTCCTCGGACGCCAGCACGGCCAGGCAGGCGTTGCGGCCGGCCGCGGTCACGAACAGGAACGACGACTGCATCTCGATGATGGTCTGCTGCACCTGACCACCGCCGAACCGCTTACCGGCGCCCCGCGCCAGGCTCTGGATGCCCGCCGCCATCGCCGCCAGGTGCTCGCCGTCGTCCCGGCTCAACCCGCGCGACGAGGCCATCAGCAGTCCGTCGGTGGAGAGCGCCACGGCGTGTTCCGCCTGCTTGACCCGGCCGACCAGGTCGTCCAGCAACCACGTCAGGTCCGCGCTCGAAGCCGTCTTCTGCGCCACTCGTCGTCCTCTTCTCCCCCGGCTGGTGTGCCGTGCTCGTCCGGGACCGCGGATCGGCGGTCCCTAGGTCGCCTGACCGTCGCCGGTGTCCGGCGTGCCGGCCTCGTGCGCCCCGCCGAGCAGCCGGGCCGCGTCGGTCCGGCCGCGTCGGGTGCCGCTCTGGTAGGAGCTCATCATGCGGCGCACCTGCTCCGGCGGGCGCACCGCGTCGTCCTCCCCGTCGTCGTCCGGAGTGGACGTGTCGTGCCGCAGTTCCGGTGCCAGGCTCGCCTGACGGACCCGGACCGGCAGACCGCCGTCGGTCCGCGCCGGCGCCGCGTCGTCGGCCGGCCGCGCGTCGGCGGGCGCGGCGTCGACCGTCAGCCCCACGGCGGCCTCCCCCGGCGCCGGCTGCCTCTTCCGGGTACGCGCGGGCAGCCCCGACGGGGTGCGCCGGGGCTCGGCCGGTTCGCCCTCCGGCGCCGGGGCGGGCTCGTCCGCGCCGTCCTCGACGGCCTCCACCGCGCCGGTGCCTTCGGCCAGCGCCACCGGGGCGGCCGACCGGTCACCGGCGGGCTGGACCGCCGCGCCCTCCGATGGGGAGGGGGCGGGCGTGGCCGGGGCGGGCTGCCCGGTGCCGACCGGGAAGCCGCCGGAGGTGCTCGGGTCCGGCCCGTCCTGGGTGACCAGTTCCAGCGGGATCAGCACCACCGCCGTCGTCCCGCCGTACGCCGATTCCTTGAGCTGGACCTTCACGCCGTGCCGCTCGGTGAGCCGGCTGACCACGAAGAGGCCGAGCCGGGCGGCGTTGGCCAGGTTCAGCTCGGACCGGTCCACGATGCGCCGGTTCGCGGCGGCCAACTCCTCGGCGCCCATGCCGAGACCGCGGTCCTCGATCTCGATGGCGAAGCCGTTGGCCACCATCTGGCCGCGGACCTCGACAGTGGTGTGCGGCGGCGAGAAGGAGAGGCCGTTCTCGATCAGCTCGGCCAGCAGGTGGATGACGTCGCCGACGGCCCGGCCGGTCAGCGAGACCGGGCCGAGCGGCCGCACGGTCACCCGGGTGTAGTCCTCGACCTCCGCGACCGCGCCGCGCACCACGTCGACCATCGGCACGTTGCGCCGCCAGGCCCGGCCCGGCGTCGAGCCGGACAGGACGATCAGGTTCTCCGCGTTGCGCCGCATCCGGGTGGCCAGGTGGTCGACGCGGAACAGGTCCTCCAGCTCCTCGGCGTCGTGCTCCCGGCGTTCCATGGCGTCGAGCAGGGTGAGCTGGCGGTGCACCAGCGCCTGGGTGCGCCGGGCCAGGCTGAGGAAGACCTCGCGGACGTTGCGCCGCAGCTCGGCCTGCTCGACGGCAGTGCGGATGGCGGTCTCCTGGACGCGGTTGAAGGCGTCACCGACCTGTCCGATCTCGTCGCTGCCGAAGGCCAGCGGTGGCGCCTCGGTCGCGACGTCGACGGTCTCGCCACGGCCGAGACGCCGCACCACGCCGGGCAGTCGCTCGTCGGCGAGCTCGTGGGCCGCCTTCCGCAGCCGCTCCAGCTCACGCACCAACGCGCGGGCGGTGGTGACCGCCAGGACGATCGACGCGACAACCGCCACGGTGCCCAGGCCCGCCGCCAGGAGCAGCCGGATGATGACCAGGACGGCCACCCTGGTGGCACCGCTGACGATCCCGTCGCCACCGGCGTCGACCACGTCCCGCAGTTCCGACCGGGCGCCGTCCACCGCGCCGCGCCACTGCCCCGCGGCCACCGGAACCCTTGTGGAACCGTCGGCGCGGGCGACCACCTGGTCCTCGACGGCCCGGAGGCGGGTGAAGGCGTCGCCGGCGAGCAGCCGGTCGTAGCGGCCACGGTCGTCGGACGACAGCTTTCCCGAGGCGTCCGTCCCGGCGAACCGCTGGGCGCCGACCAGCCGTGTGAACTCCGCCCGCTCGGCTTCGGTGATGCGACCGCTGGCGAGGACGCCGCTCATCAGGGCGTCCTCCTGGGAGATCAGCTCGGACATCCGGTTGAGCTGGATGAGCGCCGCCGCGTAGCCGGCGAGTTCCTTGTCGTCGAGACTCGCCGTGGCGGCGTAGATGTCGAAGATGGCGTCGATCGCGTTGCCGAACTCGCGCCCGGCGCTGGTCCGGTCGGTCGTACGAGCGTCCACCGATTCCCGGGTGGCGCGGAGACCGTCCAACGTGGCGTAGGTCGTGTCGAGTCGTTGGCTCAACTTGTCGCTGCCGGCGAACCCGGCCTGCCAGCTCTGCGAGGACTCCTTGAACGTCGCCGCGAGCTGCTCGGTCTCCCGGCGTTGCGTGTCGAGCGCCGTCCGTACCTCGGCACTGTCCCCCGGCCCGCCCAGGTAGGCCAGGGTCAGTCGGCGCTCCTGCTGCAGCGCCGTCAGCAGCGGGGCGCTCGGCTCGTAGACCGTGCTGTTCAGCGTGTTGGCCCACAGGAGGTTCAGACCGTCGCGGAGGGTCACCCACGCCGCGAACGCCCACAGGGCGGTCAGCGACGCCAGCATCGCGACGACCTTGGTACGCACATTGGTGCGAGAACGCATTACACGGTCCCCAGTCAGCTGTGGCGGCATCGGCCTTGCGCGGCGGGCGAATTGTGGTCGGTGGGTATGGCGGGTGTGGGTCACGCGACTGCGGGGCACGCTAGCAGCGTCCGAGACGTCCCTCAAGCGGCCCTGATCACGGCTTCCCGGCCCGTTGCGGGGGTATTGGCATGATCGCTCCACCTTCCGCCGTCGCCCGGTCCTGCCGGTGCCGCGCGAGACGGAACGCGGCGATCACCGCGGCGCGGACGACCGCCGCCGGGTGGTAGAGCTCCTTGCCGTACCAGAGGGGCGGGTCGGGGCGGCGACCGACCGCGCTCCGCAGGTACGCGTGGCCGCGCCGGACCGCCGCGTCGATCCGCGGGTCCGGGTGCGCGGCCAGGAGGGTGTGCAGCGCGTACGCCGTCTCCTCGACGGTGCCGTCCCACCGTCCCCACGATCCGTCGGGTCGCTGGGTGTCCAGGACCCAGTCGACGGCCTTCGCCACCGCCCCGGCCGCCGACGTCCCCCGACCGTGGTCTTGCAGGGCCCGCACGCAGCTCGCGGTGGCGTAGTACGGCGAGGCGTGCCACCGGTCGCGCCACTGCCCGTCGGGTTGTTGGTGCTCCCGCAGGACGGCTGTGAGCCGCTCCACCGTCGCCACGTAGCGCGGGGCGGCCCGGGTGCTGCGCACGTGGTGGCCGAAGGCGTCCAGGACGTGCGCGTTGGTGGTGACCGAGAAGCCGTCCTCCCCCGGCCACGTACAGAAGCCGTCGGCCGTCTCGTACGTCCACAGCCCTCGCGGGTCCGCCGGCCGGCCGAGCGTCCCGAGCGCGTACAGGGCCACCGCTGTCGTGTCGGCGTCGGCGGGAAGACCGGGCCCGGTGGGAGTGCCGACCGGGCCGAGCGCGGCGGTCAGGGACTCCAGGATCGCGGCCGGCGCCACGAACCGCACGCCCGCGCGGGTCAGTTCGCTCACCACCCACGCCTGCTCGAAGACGGTGATCGGAAGCGGGCAGGGCACGGGTCCGCCACGCGCCACGTTCTCCAGGTGGGCCCCAGCGGGGTCGCCGGCCGCCGGTGGACCACCGAGCCAGGCGACCGTCGCCGCGGGTGACGCGCCCACCGTGCCGGGGAGGACCGGGCGGATGCCCGCCGCGCGGCGGGCGCCCGGGCCCAACGCCTCGAGGAAGTGCAGCAGCTTGGCCGGCAGTTCCCGCCCGGCGGCCAGGGCGTGCCGTACGCGCACGAGACGCTCGTCGGTCAGGCCCGCCGGCAGGTCGAGCCGTACCCCCCGCCAGGAGGCGAGCGCGGGCGCTGCCGTGGCGTCCGTGTCCGCCAGGTGGTCGTTGATCGCCCCGACCAGCGACGGCACGATGACGTCCACTCCCGGCGTGTCCGGCACCAGCAGATCCGCCGCCGGCAGCCAGCCGGTGAGCGCGCGGAGGCCGCCGGCGGCCGCCGCGGCCGGTGCCGCCCCGGAGCCACCCGCCCGGACGACGGCGAGCAGCGCCTCGGTCGCGCTCAGGGTGGGGACCAGCGCGTAGCCGTCCGGCGGGCCCCACCCGCCGTCCGCACGCTGGCTGCGCAGCAGGAACGCGACGCGTTCGGCGTGCCCCGCGAGCCACGGAGCCAGCGAGACGAGCCGCGCCGTCTCGTACACCGAGGGGCCGACCTGACCCCACGGCCGCTCACCCAGGCCGCTGATCAGGTCGCGCGCCGCGGCGTCGATGTCGACGGCGTCGGCGAGAGCGGCCAACTCGCTGCTCACAGGCTGCCCCAGAAGTCCGACACCCGGTAGAACCCGCTGGTGAACGCGATCTGGCGGCTCAGGAACGCGGCCTGCCGGGGGCAGGACCGCTCCAGGGGCCGCAGCAGCTCGCGGCTCTCCTCGACGATCCTGGTGAGTCGGGCCGTGACATCGGTGGCACCAGCGAGCATCAGCGCGTTCAGGTCGCCCCACTGGAGATCGCGCCGGTAGGTGGCCAGGTCGTTGATCAGCCGGATCGCCCGTTGCGTCGCACGGGCGGTGACCCGCAGCGCGTCGAGGTGGTCCAGGCAGTCCTGGTCGCCGACGGCGGCCCAGTGCGTCACGCTGACCAGCACGGCCGCCGTGTTGTCGGCGATGTCCAGGTAGTCGTCGAGCGTGGGGCCGGTCGGCCCGGTGCCGCGCGTCGTCTTCCACCGCCACTCCCGCGACATCGCCGCGAACATGCGCCCGACCTCGTCCCGCCACACCGGTTCCACGACGGCGAACGCCGGGGCGGCGGACAGCTCGTCACGGATGCCGCCCAGCAGTCGGGCCAGCGGATGCCGCGCGGACGACGGACCGGCGTCGGCGGCCGCCAGGCACGCGGCGGTCACCTCCCGCACGTCGTCCGCTGTCCGGGCCAGATAGTCGATCTGCCAGTCGGCCGCGAACACCCACAGCACGGTACGAGCCGTCACGCGGAGCTGCTCGGCGGTGTATTCCGGCGCGGTGAAGGCCACGGACATCGCGATGCCGCTGACGAGCGCCGGGTCGAAGGGCCGGCCGGCGAACAGGTCCCGGTGGTCGGCCACCACCGTGTGCAGGTCGCGTTCGACGGCGACGGCCAACGCGCAGATCCGTGCCTGCTCCACGACGGCGAGCTGGTCACCTGCGCCGAACCGGACGTGGGAGGTGGGTGTCACGAGGCCGGGACGCTGTCGCGGCGCAGCAGCGTGAGCGTGCTCGACCGGGGCCGCAGCGACGCGCCGATCCGTGGCGTGAGGTCGGCCGGCTGGCCCAGCCGGAAGCGGAACCGGCTCAGCAACGTGGCCATGATGATGGGCGCTTCGAGCAGGAACAGGTATTGGCCGATGCACTGGTGCGGGCCACCCCCGAACGGGAAGTAGCTGTAGCGGTACTGGCGCTTCGGCTTGTCCGGGGCGAACCGTTGCGGGTCGAAGACCTCGGGACGCTCCCAGAACGCCCCCATCCGCTGCGTCGCGAAGGGACTGACCAGAATGGTCGCCCCGGACTCGATCCGGACACCGCCCAGCACCTGCTCCCCCACCGCGGTGCGCGGGATGGTCCAGCCGGCGGGCCAGAGCCGCAGCATCTCGTCCAGGACCATCCGGGTGTAGCGCAGCTGCGGGATGTGCGTGCGCTGCACCGTCCCGCGTACGCCGACGACCCCGTCGACCTCGGCGTAGAGCCGTTCGGCCACGTCGGGATGCTTCTCCAGGACCGGGAACAGCCAGGACAGGACGCCGATCGTGGTCTCGGTGGCCGTGGAGAACATGGCGACCAGGTCGCTGCGGACCGACTCCTCGCTGGCCTGCGACCCGTCGGCCCTCGGGCGGCACAGCGTCGCGATGATGTCGTCACCGTCGCCCGGGTTGGCGCGCTCCTTGCGGATGATCGGCAGGACCAGCGCGCCGATGCCCTGCACGGCGGCCCGGAACGCGCGGTCGCCCGGCAGCGGGACCCAGTAGGGCATGCCCGGGGCGAGCAGCCTCGGGACCATCGTCCGGGTGATCGTGCCCAGGTGCGCGTAGATCTGCAGCGCGTCGGCGAGCGGAATCTTCCGGCCGAAGAGCACCCGGGTGGTGGCCTGGCACACGATCTGCGACATCAGCGTCATCGCGTCGACGGCCTCCCCGGCCCGGGCCGGCGCGTCGAGCGCGTCCACGGCCTCGGCGATCGCCACCGCCATCCGGTCGACAAGCGTCTCGGCACGCTTGGCGGTGAACAGCGGCTGCAGGGTGTCGCGGCTGGACTCCCACTGCGCTCCCTCGGTGACGAGGATCGCGTCGCCCACCGCTCGTCGCACGGACCGCCAGAGCATGCTGTTGCCGTCGCGGATGTAGGTGACGCGGTCGCGGAGGATCTGCTGCAGGTGCTCCGGGTGGGTGACCAGGTACGGCCGGAACGTGCCGAGGTTCAGCTGCACGATCTCGCCGTCGCCCTCGTTCGCGTAGTGCACCAGAGCGCCCAGGGGGTCACGGGCCAGACGCGGCAGCGCGTGGCGAAGGGGCACCTGCCGGGCCCGGCCGGGACTCACCTCGGCCATGAGCGCCTCCTCGATCGTCGTGCACACCGAACTGCGCGCCGCAGCGCTCAAGAGGGCTCGGCAACAGTCGCCGGCGTGATCATTCCACGTGTTGAGAAGCAACTCCAGATCGACTTCGTCACCCCACCGGGGTCACGCTCCTCTGTGGTGGGACGGACCGATCGGTTGGTCAGGGCGACGGTCGGTCGCCGTTCTGCTCGCGGTACGCCTGCGGCGACAGGCCGTACGCCGCCCGGAACAGCCGGCTGAAGTGGGCCTTGTCCGGGAATCCCCACCGCGCCCCGATCGCCTGGACCGGACGGGCCCGCATCCGAGGGTCGGCCAGGTCGCCCCGGCACCGCTCCAACCGGCGTCGCCGGACCAGCTCCGCCACTGTCGCGTCCTCGCCGGCGAACAGGCGGTGAAGGGTACGCAGCGAGATGTGGTGCGCGGCGGCGATACTTCGCGGGCCGAGTGCCGGATCGTGCAGGTTGTCGGCGATGTACGTGTCGACGCGGCGCCGGAGCGCATGGTGCCGCGTCTCGGGCGGCAGGGCACTCTCCGCACCGATCTGCTGCAGCAGCATCGCCGACACGAGGTCGACGGTGATGCTGCCGAGTTGGCTCGCGTCGGCGTCGGTGAACTGCTCCGGGTGGGCGGCGATCCGACGGAGGAACGGCGCCAGGAGCCCGCCCACCCCGGTCGAGCCGCACATGCTCGTGCCCAGCAGGGCGGCCACCTTGGCGGGTGGCACGGGCAGCGCCGCGTGCGGGATGTTCACCGTCACGGTGTTGAGCAGCTCACCGGGCGGGGCGTCGTGGCGGGCCACGAACGGGCGCGAATTGTCCAGGAGGGTGAACTCGCTGGGGCGTACCAGCGCGTCCTGGCGCTGCTGGCTCACCGTGCCGTTGCCGAGGCGGGTCAGCGCCAGCTGATACATCTCCGGATCGACCTGGCGGATGAGCTTGGGCGTCCGCGTCATGGTCAGCGGGGGATACGTGAAGTCGGTGACGCGAAGGCCGCCGAGTTCGATCGAGCGCGCGTGAGCGTCGAACCGGGCCACGTGCGGGCTGGAGATGAGCGCGGGCGCCGAACTCGCGACGATCTCCAGCCACAGGTCGTACCGGTCCGCCGGTGGCAGCACCCGGGTGTCGAAGAACTGGACCGGCAGCACCGCTCAGCAGCCGATCGTCGGCGCGCACGGCATGGTGCGGCGCGCGTCCCGGACATCGAGCGCCCGCCGGGTCGCCGGGCGACCGGACCGACGCCACACACAGGACAGCAGCATGCCGTTCACCCTCCAGACACGTGAGGCGGACTCACGGCTCCGGAATTGTATCGCCGGGTGGACGACCGGCGGCCGGTGGTCACCTCGCCCGGAGGAGGTCGACAGCGCCGACGGAGACGCTCCTGTGGGGATGGACGACCGGTCCGGAGCCGGCCGGGTTCGATCCACAGCGGACCCGAGGGTCCGGCGGGTGACCGGCCGGGCGGCGCCGGAGGGCGCGGCCCCGGGCACGCGCCGACTCGCACCCGGCCTCGGGGCGGAACGACGGCGCGACGGCGTCCGCTGTGCCAAGCTTCGGGTCATGGACGACAAGACCATCCTGAGCCGGATCTCCGAACTCGTCGACGAGGAGCACCGGCTGCGCGCGGCCGCGCAGGAGCACGAGGCCGGCACCGACGACGAGGCCAAGGAGCGGCTACGGGCCCTGGAGGAGTCCCTCGACCAGTGCTGGGACCTGCTCCGCCGACGCCGGGCGGCCCGCCAGGCGCACGGCGACCCGGACGCCCAGGGCCAGCGCCCGGTGACCGAGGTCGAGCGCTACCTCCAGTGACCGGGGCCGGCGGTCCACCGCCGTGCCGGCGTCCCGGGCGGGTGGCCACCCGCCCGGGACGCGGCGCGCTCAGCGGAGGCCCGCCTCCCGCAGCAGCATCTCGGTCAGCGCCTCCGGGTCGGTGTCCGCGGCGGGCAGGCCGCGGGCGGTGAACCAGGTGCCGACCACCCGGACGTCCCGGGCCAGGAACTCGCCGCCCTGCGGGTTGGCCACCACGTCGACCACCTGCGGCAGGTCGATCATGACCAGCCGCCCGGCGTGGACCAGCAGGTTGTACGGCGACAGGTCGCCGTGGGCGTACCCGGCGCGGGCCAGCACCACCAGGGCGTCGACCAGCTGTTCCCAGAGATCGCGCAGGTCGGCGCCCTCGGGCCGGAGCTGGGCCAGCCGGGGCGCGGCCTCGCCCGCCTCGGCGTCCCCCACGAACTCCAGCATCAACTCGGTGCCGAGCAGCTGCACCGGGTAGGGCACGGCGATCCGCCCGGAGGCGGCCCCGATCTCCCAGAGCCGGGCGAGCGCGGCGAACTCGGCCGCCGCCCACTGCCCGGCGATCATCTGCCGGCCGAACGAGGTCCGGCCGGTCATCGCCCGCATCTCCCGGGACCGGCGCACGCGGCGCCCCTCCAGGTAGCCGGCGTCGCGGTGGAAGAGGCGGTGCTGGGGATCCCGGTACCGCTTGGCGGCCAGCAGGCAGCCGCGGCCGGTGTCCGGCACGGCCCGGCGGACCAGGTGGACGTCCGCCTCCTTGCCGGTCTTCAGCACACCCAGCTCGGTGTCCTTCGCGGCCAGCTCGGTGACCAGCCAGTCCGGGTGGGGTTCAGGCCCGTGCACGGCCTGGTCCCAGGAGGACCAGTGGTCCTCCCCGTCCGGCTCGGCATCGGGGTCGGCGAGAGCCGGCTCGGTGGGCCGGCCCCGCTTCAGGAAGTGGGGTTCGTCGTCGTCGAAGCGGCTCTTGCCGCGGCCACGGCGCTGCGGCGCCGGGAAGTCGTGATCGCGCACGGGTGGATCGGTCCTTCGATCGAGGCTGGTGGAGGCAGGTGGTACGACCCTGCAAAGACGGCCATGACCGACCTCCTCTCCTCGACCGGGACCCGCCCGGCTGCGCCCTCGCGCCGCACCATGGTCACGGGCGGCCCCGGACGGGTCAACCGAATTACCGCTCAGCCCGCCAGGACGGCGGCCACCGCGGCGATCAGCCCGTCCGCGGTGCGGGTGGGCGCGAACCGCGTGTCCGACCAGCGGCGGCCGCGGTGCAGCCAGACGCTGGGCAGCCCGACGGCGGTCGCCCCGCCGATGTCCGCCTCCGGGCTGTCGCCGATCACCCAGGCGCCGCGCAGGGGCATCCGGGCCCGCTGGGCGGCCAGCGCGAAGATCCGCGGGTTGGGCTTGCTGACCCCCGCCTCCTCGGAGATCACCCAGTCCGCGACGTACCGGTCCAGCCCGGTCTGGCGGATCTTGGCGTCCTGCTGGCGGGACGTGCCGTTGGTGACCACCACCGGCACCCAGCCGGCGTCGTCCGCGATCCGCAGTGCGCAGGCCACCAGCGGGTCCAGCCGGGTGAACGCCACCACGCCGTCGTGCAGCTCCTCGACGAGGTCGATGGAGGGGATGCGCAGCCCGTACCGGTCCCGGACGGCGTCCGCGACGTCCCACCTGTCGGTGAGGCCGTCGGCGTCGACGGAGAGCAACCAGTCGATGTCGGTGGGCGGGGCGCCGATGCTGTCCAGGAACCGCTCACCCCAGGCGCGGAACGGCCCCTCTCGGTCGAGCAGGGTGTTGTCCAGATCGAGCAGGAGCAACGGCACTCGGGAACCCTACGGGACCAGGGTGCGCCACCGACAGGGCCCAATGCACCGGGCCCTCAGCCGACGAGCGTCGCCCGGGCGGGCCCCTGGTGGGGCAGGCGGTCGGTGAGCATGGTGTGCGCCGCCCGGGTGGCGCCCAGGGCCGCCGGGTCGAGGGTCGCCACCAGCACGTCCTCGCCGGTGTCCGCGCCCCGGACCAGCGCCCGGCCCTCCGGCTCGTAGACCGCCGCCCCGCCGTTGAACCGCCACGGGTCGGCGCCGTCGACGGAGTTGGCGAAGACCACGTACATGGTGTTGTCCAGGGCGCGCGCCGCGTAGTAGAGGTCGCGGCGGTGCTCGGAGCCGGCCAGGTAGCCGCTCGGGCAGAGGTAGCCGTGCGCGCCGTCGTCGGCGGCGGCCCGGCCGTGTTCCGGGAAGCAGCCGTCGTAGCAGATGCCGAGGCCGAACCGCCAGTCGTCGACCAGCAGGGTGGCGCCCCGCCGGCCGGGGACGAACAACTCGCGCTCGCCGCTCCAGAGCTGCTGCTTGTCGTAGCCGACGGTGACCGCGCCGGTCGGGTCGACCACGAGCGAGGAGATGGTGCGCCGGCGGTCGGGGTGGCGGACGGCCGCGCCGATCACCACGCTCGTCGCGCCGTCGCGGGCGGCCGCGCGCAGCGGGTCCAGCCGCGGGTCGTCGACCCGGCCGTCGGCGCCGGCGGCCACGTCGGTGCCGGCCGGGTCCGCGCCGAGGACCGGCGGGTGGTACGCGGGCAGGAACAGCTCGGGCAGCACCACGACCCGGGCGCCGGCGGCCCGGCCGACGAGGCGGGCGGCGGTGGCGGCGTTGCCGGCGACGTCACCGGGGACGGGCTCGGCCTGCACGGTGGCCACGGTCAGCGGGCGGGTGGGGAGGGGCACGGCCTGGGTCACGGGAGGATGGTAACCGGCGGGCCGGACTGGGCGGATCATGCGAAACCGCATCTCAAGCCGTACGTACGGTTTGCATCGGCCGGGTCCACCTGGAACGATCGTGACGTGCCCAGAGTAAGCCAGGACCAGCTCGACGCGCGCCGACAGGAGATCCTCGGCGCCGCACGGGCGTGTTTCGCCCGGCACGGCTACGAGGGTGCCACCGTCCGCCGGCTGGAGGAGGCCACCGGGCTGTCCCGGGGCGCGATCTTCCACCACTTCCGCGACAAGGACTCGCTCTTCCTCGCCGTGGCCGAGGACGACGCCGCCGTCATGGTGGAGACCGTGGCCCGCAACGGCCTGGTCCAGGTCATGCGGGACCTGCTGGCCCGGGCCATCTCCCCGGACACCACCGGCTGGCTCGGCAGCCAGCTCGAGGTCTCCCGGCGGCTGCGCACCGACCCGGCGTTCGCCAAGCGCTGGGCGGAACGCTCGGCCGCGATCGCCGAGGCCACCCGGGAACGCCTGCTGCGCCAGCGGGAGGCCGGAGTGCTCCGCGACGACGTGCCGATCGACGTGCTCGCCCAGTTCCTGGAGCTGGCGTACGACGGGCTCGTGCTGCACCTGGCGATGGGCCGTCCCGCCGGTGACCTGGGCCGGGTGCTCGACCTGGTCGAGGAGGCCGTTCGCCGGCACTGACCGGCCCGGGTCTCGGTCCGGTAACTCGACCCGCCGGGAAGATCAGCGCTGGCGCACCTGCTCCACAATGAGCCGCGACCCCCTCGCGACAGGAGCAGAGCATGACAGTCCTCGCGGGCGACACCTGGGGCATCCCCGGCCCCGTCTTCCTCCGCTGGTACCTCGTGGCGGCCGTCGTACTGGTCGCCGGCGCCTTGGTGTACCGCCGGCGGGCGCTGGCCGGCACCCCCGTGCAGAGCGCCGGGCCGCTCGGGCCGCAGCAGGCCGCGTACCTCAACGGGGGCGAGCAGCTCGCCGTCTGGACCGCGCTCGGCGGGCTGCGCCGCGCCGGCGCGGTCGGCGTACGTCCCGACCGGCGGCTCACCACCGGCGGCCCGCTGCCGGCCGGGGTCACCCCCCTGGACCAGGCGATCCACCACGCGGCGAGCCGGGGCCTGCGCTCCCGGGAGCTGAGCCGGGACGAGTGGGTCCGGCGCGCGCTCGACGAGCTGCGCGACGGTCTGGTGCGGCGGGGCCTGGCGCTGGACAAGGAGCGGCGGGCGTCGCTGCGCCGCGGATCGCTGCTGGTCGGGGCACTGCTGGCGCTCGGCTTCGTCCGGGCCTTCGTCGGCATCTCCAACGGCCGGCCCGCCGGCTGGCTCCTGCTCACCATGGTGCCGCTCTTCATCGCGTTCCTGCTGCTCAACCGGGTGCCGTGGCGCACCCGGGCGGCCAACCAGGCGCTGCGCGAGCTGCGCCGCCAGCACACCTGGCTGCGCCCCTCCGCCGCACCGGCGTACGCCACCTACGGCCCGTCCGACGCGGCCATGGGCGTCGCGCTGTTCGGCACCGCCACCCTGTGGAGCATGGACCCGGGCTTCGCCGAGCAGGCCGAGATCCAGCGCCAGGCCATGGGGGCGAGCGGCAGCTCGGGCAGCTCGGGCGGAGGCGGCAGCTCCTGCGGGGGCGGCAGCTCCTGCGGCGGGGGCAGCTCCTGCGGTGGCGGTGGCGGCTGCGGGGGCGGCGGGTGCGGCGGATGACGACCGCCGGCCCGTCCGGCGTGGGCATCGGGTGGCGGCCGGAGATCGCCGGCTTCGTGGCCGCCCTGCCCGGGCTCCGCTTCGTCGAGGTGGTCGCGGAGACGGTCGCCCCGGCCGGGCCGCTCCCCGACGGCCTGGCCGAGCTGCGCGGGCGCGGCGTCACCGTCGTACCCCACGGCGTGAAGCTCTCCCTCGGCGGCGCGGAACCGGTGGAACCGGCCCGGGTGGCGCACCTGGCCGGTGTGGCCGCGGCGCTGGACGCGCCGCTGGTCAGCGAGCACATCGCGTTCGTCCGGGCCGGCGGCCTGGAGGCCGGCCACCTGCTGCCGCTGCCGCGCAGCCGCGAGGCCGTGGCCGCCGTGGTGGCCAACGTCCGGCGGGCGCAGGCGGAGCTGCCGGTGCCGCTGGCCCTGGAGCCGATCGCCGCCCTCTTCGACTGGCCCGACGACGAGCTGGACGAGGCCGACTTCCTCACCGAGATCCTCGACGCCACCGGGGCGCTGCTGCTGCTCGACGTCGCCAACGTGCACGCCAACGCCCGCAACCGGGGCGGCGACCCGGCCGCCCTGCTGGACCGGCTGCCGCTGGACCGGATCGCCTACGTGCACGTGGCCGGCGGCGCCGAGCACTGCGGCTTCTACCACGACACGCACACCGATCCGGTCCCCGCCGAGGTGCTCGACCTGGTCGGCGAGCTGTGCGGCCGCCGCCGGCCCCCGGCGCTGCTGCTGGAACGCGACGGCCACTACCCGCCCGCCGCCGAGCTGCGCGGCGAGCTGGACGCCCTGGCCGCCGCCTCCGGGTACCCGGTGGTCACGTGAGCGGCGGGGACCTGACCCCGCCGGGCGCTCCCGGCGGCCCGGTGAGCGGCGGGGAGCTGGCCGCGCCGGGCGGGAGCCGCCTCCGGGCGCCCGGCGGACCGGTGGCCGGTGGCGACCTGGCCGCGCGGCAGGCGGAACTGGTCGCGGCGCTGGTGGCCGGTGGTCCGCTGCCGGGCGGGTTCGCCCCCGCGCCGGTCGAGGCGGCCCGGCGGGCGCTGCTGCGCAAGCGGGCCGGCGACGTGGCCCGGCACTGGCCGCTGCTCGCCGCCGGCCTCGGCGACGCCTGGGCGGCCACCTTCGCCGGCTGGGCGGCCGGCCGGCCCACCAACGGCTCCCTGCGCGACGGTTGGGACCTGGCCCGGGAGCTGCGCGACCGGGGCACGCTGCCACCGCTGGGCGCGGAGGAGCTGGCCGTCCGCGAGGCGGCGAGCCGCTACGACGGCCGCACCGCCCCCCGCCCGCGCCGACTGCCGGCCGTCGCCCGGGCCGGCGGCGCCGTCGCGGCCCAGCTCGCCGGCCGGGTACGCCTGCTCCGGCCCGCGCCGCGCTGAGAGCGGTGGCAGGCCCACCCGGGGTACGGCAGGATCGGCCTCATGGATCTGGGACTCGCCGACCGGGTGTACGTGCTGACCGGCGCCTCGGACGGCCTCGGCTTCGCCACCGCCGAGCAGCTCGTGGCCGACGGCGCCCGGGTGGTGATCTCGTCCCGCGCCCCCGAGCGGGTGGCCGCCGCCGTCGAGGCGCTCGGCGGGCCGGAGCGGGCGGTCGGGCTGACCGCCGACCTCACCGACCCGGGCACCCCGGAGCGCCTGGTCGCGGCGGCGCGCGAGCGGTTCGGCCGGCTCGACGGGGCGCTGATCTCGGTGGGCGGCCCGCCCCGGGGCACCGCCGCCCAGATCACCGACGAGCAGTGGCGGGAGTCGTTCGAGACGGTCTTCCTGGGCAGCGTCCGCACCGCGCGCACGGTGGCCGCCGCGCTCACCGACGGCGGCGCCATCGGGCTGGTGCTCTCCACCTCGGTCCGCGGCCCCCTGCCCGGGCTCGGCATCTCCAACGGCCTGCGTCCCGGCCTGGCCGGCGTGGCCAAGGACCTGGCCGACGAGTACGGCCCACGCGGCGTACGGGTGGTCAGCCTCCTGCCCGGGCGGATCATGACCGCCCGGAACCGGGAGCTCCTGGCCGCGGCCGGCGACCCGGAGCGGGCCCGGGCCGAGGCCGAGGCGTCGATCCCGCTGGGCCGGATCGGTGACCCCGCCGAGTTCGGCCGGGTGGCCGCCTTCCTGCTCTCCCCCGCCGCCGGCTACGTCACCGGGATCACCGTGCCGGTCGACGGCGGCGCGCTGCGCGGCCTGTGACGGCGAGCCGGTGACGGGACGACGCCGGCCCGGGGACGCCCGGCCCGAGGCCGCTGGGCCGGCCGCCGCGCGACCCGAGGCGGCTCGGCCGGCCGCCGCGCGGCCCGAGGCGGCTCGGCCGGATTCGACGCGGCGCGGCGCGGCCGGGCCGGGCGCGGCGGCCGGGCGGCGGTATCCCCGGCCGACGAAGGAGCAGCTCGCCGCGGCGGCCGACAAGCTGCTGCCGGACGTGATCGCCCCCGGGCTGGACGTGCTGTTCGTCGGGATCAACCCGGGCCTGTGGTCGGCGGCCACCGGCTGGCACTTCGCCCGCCCCGGCAACCGGTTCTGGCCGGCGCTGCACCGGGGCGGCTTCACCCCGCGCCAGCTGCACCCCAGCGAGCAGGACGAGCTGCCCGGGCTCGGGCTGGGCATCACCAACATGGTGGCCCGGGCCAGCGCCCGCGCCGACGAGCTGACCGCCGCGGAACTGGTCGAGGGCGCGCGGGAGCTGACCGCCAAGGTGGCGCGCTACCGGCCGCGCTGGGTGGCGGTGGTGGGGGTGACCGCGTACCGGATCGGGTTCGCCCGGCCGAAGGCGGGCTTCGGTCCGCAGCCGGAACCGCTCGCGGCGGCCCGGCTCTGGGTGCTGCCCAACCCGAGCGGGCTGAACGCCCACTTCACCCCGGAGACGCTCGGCGCGGCCTTCGGCGAGCTGCGCGCCGCGGTCGCCGGTTAGCCGGCCGCGGGGTTGGTCCTGCCCTCGCGCGTGCGGGACGTTTCGGTCCTGGTCATCGACCTCGCTAGCCTCGGGAGGGAACCTCGGCAGGTTGGAGGCGGAGAAGGTCATGGCCCTGCGTTTCGAGCATCGCGACACCGAGATCGACGTGAGCCTCGTCGACCGCGTGTGGCGCACCCGCTCCGACGCGGAGGAGACGATGACGTCCGCGGCGCGCACCTGCTGGCATCTGATCCTCTCGCGGACGCGGGGTCGCCTGCTCGCCGGGCTGCGCGGGCCGGAGACCAGGGCGACCACGGCACCGGTCCCGCCGGGCACCGAGTTCCTCGGGGTCCGGTTCGCATTCGGCGCGGTTCTCCGGCCGCATCCCGCGGCCTCGATCGTCGACGGGTACGTGCCGTTCCCCGTGACCGAATCGGGCCGGATCGTCATCGGCGGCGAGGACTGGGAAGCGCCGACGTTCGACAACGTCGAGCACTTCGTCCGGCGGCTGCAGCACGCGGGTCTGCTGGTGCGGTCGCGTCTCGGGGACGAGGAGCGGGTGGCCGGGCGTCCCGGGGCCGGCCCGACCGAGCGAACCCGGCAGCGTCGCCACCGAGCGGTCACCGGCCTGTCGCAGACCGCCGTGCGGCAGATCGACCGCGCGAACGCCGCGGCGACGATGCTGCGCGACGGCCTCGACTGGCGCGCGGCCGTCGAGACGTTGGGGTACTTCGACCAGGCCCATCTCGCGCACGCGCTGCGCCGCTACGTCGGGCACACGGCACGTGAGCTGCGGGCGGGCCACCTTGCCGCGACGTCGTTCCTGTACAAGACCCACCCCGGGCCCGGCAGCTAGCGTCCGTCTGCCAGCCGAACCCGGCCGGCTCCGCGACCCGAGTTCAGGGGAGAACCGTGCTGCTCAGCGTCAACACCTTCGTCAGTCTCGACGGCGTCATGCAAGGACCCGGAGCCCCCGACGAAGACCGCTCCGGCGGCTTCGACCGCGGCGGGTGGCTCGTTCCGCACGCCTCGCCGCACACCAACGAGGTGGTCGAGGGCTGGTTCCGTGCGGCCGACGCGTTCCTCTTCGGCCGCACCAGCTTCGGCCTGCTCGGCGGGTACTGGCCGAAGGTCACCGAGCCTGACGACCTGATCGCCGGCAGGCTCAACACGCTGCCGAAGTACGTCGTCAGCTCCACGCTCACCGACGAGGAAGCCGACTGGAAGCCGACGACAGTCCTCCGCGGTGACCCGGCCGAGGAGGTACGCCGCCTCAAGGAGCTTCCCGGCCGGGAACTCCAGGTGCACGGGAGCTGGAAGCTCGTGCAGGCGCTGCACCGGGCGGGACTCGTGGACGTCTACCGGCTGCTCCAGTTCCCGGTCGTCGTCGGCACGGGGAAGCGCCTGTTCCCGGACGGATCGACGCCCGCGACGTTCGCCGGCGCCGACGAGAACTCGCGTGTGCTGCCCGGCGGCATCGTCTCGCTGACCCTCCGCCCCACGAACCTCGGCGCGATCGCCGCGGGCGCGTACACGGTCGACGACGGGCGCTCGGCGACGGTCCTCGCCTGACGTCCGCCCTAGTTGGCGGCGGCCGGGGGCAGCGCCTCCTGGGCCACGTAGGTGCCGACCGGCACCGTGGTGACCACCGGCTCCGGCTGCTCCTGGTCCGCGTACGGGGCGGGCGAGTCGGTGACCGCGAACTGGGTGCGGTAGAGCTCGGCGTAGAGGCCGCCCACGGCGACCAGCTCGTCGTGCCGGCCGCGCTCGACGATCCGCCCCTCGTCGAGGACGAGGATCTGGTCGGCGTCGCGGACCGTGGAGAGCCGGTGCGCGATCACCAGCGCAGTACGCCCGGTCAGCGCCACCGACAGCGCCCGCTGCACCGCCGCCTCGCTCTCCGAGTCGAGGTGCGCCGTGGCCTCGTCGAGGATCACGATCGACGGCGCCTTGAGCAGCAGCCGGGCGATGGCGATGCGCTGCTTCTCGCCGCCGGAGAAGCGGTAGCCGCGCTCGCCCACCGTGGTGTCCAGCCCGTCGGGCAGGGCGCGGACCAGGTCGGCGACCTGCGCGCCGGCCAGCGCGGCCCAGATCTCGTCGTCGGTGGCGTCCGGCTTGGCGTAGCGGAGGTTCTCCCCGGATGGTCTCGTGGAACAGGTGGGAGTCCTGCGTGACCACGCCGATCTCGTCGCGCAGCGAGGCGAGCGTGGCGTCGCGGACGTCGACGCCGCCGACCAGCACCTGGCCGTCGCTCACGTCGTAGATCCGGGAGATCAGCATGGAGAGCGTCGACTTGCCGGCGCCGGAGGGACCCACCAGGGCCACCATCTGGCCCGGCTCGACGGCGAACGAGACGCCCTTGAGCACCGGCTCGTTGACCGTGCGGTCGAGGGCGGCGACCTCCTCCAGGGAGGCCAGCGAGACCTCGGCGGCGCTCGGGTAGCGGAACCGCACGTCGCGGAACTCGACCCGGCCGTTGCCCCGGGGCACCGGCACGGCGTCGGGCTTCTCCTCGATGCCCGGACGCAGGTCGAGCACCTCGAAGACCCGGTCGAAGGAGACCAGCGCGCTCATCACGTCGACCCGGACGTTGGACAGCGCGGTGAGCGGGCCGTAGAGGCGGGTGAGCAGCAGCGCCAGCTTGACCACGGTGCCGGCGCTCACCGCGCCGGTGACGGCGAGCCAGCCGCCGAGCCCGTAGGTGAGCGCCTGGGCGAGGGAGGCGACCAGCAGCATGGCCACGAAGAACGTGCGCGAGTACATGGCGGACTGGATGCCGATGTCGCGGACCCGCTCGGCCCGGCCGGCGAACCGGGCCGCCTCCACCTCGGGCGAGCCGAAGAGCTTGACGAGCAGGGCGCCCGCGACGCCGAACCGCTCGGTCATCGTGGCGTTCATCTTGGCGTCGAGGTTGTACGACTCGCGGGTGATCTCGGCCAGCCGCCGACCGACGCGGCGGGCCGGGATGATGAAGATGGGCAGCAGCACCAGCGCCAGCACGGTGATCTGCCAGGACAGGATGAGCATCGCCCCGGCGGTGAGCACGAGCTGGATGACGTTGCTGACCACCCCGGACAGCGTCGAGGTGAACGCCCGCTGGGCGCCCAGCACGTCGTTGTTGAGCCGGCTGACCAGCGCGCCGGTCTGGGTCCGGGTGAAGAACTGCAGCGGCATCCGCTGGACGTGGTCGTAGACCCGGGTCCGCAGGTCGAGGATGATGCCCTCGCCGATGCGGGCCGAATACCACCGCTGGGCCAGCGAGAAGAGCGCGTCGGCCACGGCCAGCGCGGCGATGATCAGGGCGAGCCGGACCACCGTGGCGCCCGCGTCGGGGCCGCCGCCGGCGATCGCGTCGATCACGTCACCGGCGAGCAGCGGGGTGGCCACCCCGATCACCGCGGCGATCACCACGGTGATCAGGAAGACGACGATGTCCCGCCGGTAGGGCTGGGCGAACGCGACGATCCGCTTGGCGGTGCCGCGCTTGAGCTGGTGGGTGGAGATCTCGTCGCGGTTGCGCATCGACCGGAGCATGCTCCAGCCGCCCATGCCGCCACCGGCCATCGGGTTGGACACTCGTCACCTCCGGGTCGTCGGCAGCCGTGGACCGTCGGGGTCAATTCTCCCGACGACTACGACAACCTCGCGAGTAACCCGGATCTTCCCGAACGGTCCTTACTATTCGCCCCGCCCGGCCAGGTCGCGGATCCGCCGGGTCTGCGCCTCCCGCTCGGCCCGCTGCTGCTCGGCGTGTGTGCGCCCGCCGGCCCCGGCCAGGAGCGCCTTGATCTCCACGATCGCGTCCCGGTTGTTGGCGAGCAGGCCCGCGGTCAGGTCACGCACCGCGCCGTCCAGCTCGGCGCCGGGCACCACCAGGGTGGCCAGGCCGATCCGGTCCGCCTCGGCGGCGTCCATCCGCCGGCCGGTGGCGCATATCTCCAGCGCCCGGGAGTAGCCGACCAGTTCGGCGAGGCGCTTGGTGCCGGCCAGGTCGGGGACCAGGCCGAGGGTCACCTCGGCCATGGAGAACTTGGCGTCCTCGGCGAGCACCCGCAGGTCGCAGGCGAGGGCGAGTTGGAAGCCGGCGCCGATGGCGTGACCCTGCACGGCGGCGATCGAGATCACGTCCGGCCGGTGCAGCCAGGTGAAGCCGCCCTGGTATTCGGCGATCCGGTCGGCGCACTCCTGCTCGGGCAGGGTGGACAGCTCGGCGAAGGAGCCCGGGCCGGACGAGCCGGCGACCGACAGGTCGAGGCCGGCGGAGAAGGCCCGCCCCTCACCGCGCACCACGACGACGCGGACGTCGCCGGGCAGATCCCGGGAGAAGTCGCTCATCGCGCGCCACATCGCCGGGGTCTGGGCGTTGAGCACGTCGGGCCGGCACAACGTCACCGTCGCGACCGGCCCGTCGCAGTCGAGTCGCACTCCGGTCGTCTCGGCGGTCACCGGACCACCCGGAGCACGGCGCTGATGGACGACGCTGGGGGGCGGGTCACGCCTTCTTCCGGCGCCGGGCGCCGCCGCGCTGCCGCAGCTGCACCCCGGACTCGGTGAGCACCCGGTGGATGAACCCGTAGGAACGGCCGGTCGAGGCCGCGAGCGCACGGATGCTCTCACCCGAGGTGTACCGCTTTACCAGGTCCTTGGCGAGCGTCTGGCGCTCGGCCCCGACGATCCGGCGACCCTTCTCAGTGCTGGTGGCTGTGCCGGTGGCTGCCATGCTGATTCCTCACGTCCCAGACTGTGCGGTTCGGATACGGTCCCACCTATTAGACCGCCTCGAACGATCATGCGCCAGATATCAACTATTCGCCAACCGACACGCTATGCAATGTCAGCTTCCCGATAGAGTGATCCTTCTGACCGGTCAGCCGGCGCCGTCCGGCTGGATCATGAGGGGCGGCCCGGCCGGCCGACCCGTACGCTGCGTCGCGTGATCGACCTGCTCGCCACGGCGGCCGCCGCCGCCGGGGTCTTCGCCGCCACCAACATCGACGACATCGTCGTGCTCACCGTGTTCTTCGTGGCGGCCCGCGGCACCGGCCGGCCCCGCCCCTGGCAGATCGTCGCCGGTCAGTACGCGGGAATCGGCGCGCTGGTCGGCGTCGCGGTGGTGGTCGCCGCCGGGCTGCTCGTGGTGCCCGACCCGTGGACCGGCCTGCTCGGGCTGCTGCCCATCGCGCTGGGCGTCCGCGCCCTCCTGGCCCGCGACGGCGACGGCGACGAGCCCCCGGCCGCGGTCGGCACCCTGCTCGGCGTGGCCGGGGTGACGGTGGCCAACGGCGCCGACAACATCGCCGTCTACGTGCCGGTGTTCCGCTCCCTCGACCCGGCCGCCGGCCTGGTCTGGCTGCTCGTCTTCGCCGCCCTGGTGGCCGTCTGGTGCGCGGTCGCCGCCGCGCTGGGCGGCCACCCCCGGGTGGTCGCCCTGGTCGGCCGCGCCGGCCACTGGCTGGTGCCGACCGTCTTCATCGCCCTGGGCGCGATCATCCTGACCACCTCCGGCGTCCTCCCCCGCCTGCTCCCCTGACGGAGGTCAGGCCAGTTCGACCAGTTCCAGGAGGTCGTCGGACCAGGCGTCCTCGTCGCCGTCGGGCAGGAGGATGGCGCGGTCGGGCTTCAGCGCCAGCACGGCGCCCGGGTCGTGGGTGACCAGGACGATGGCGCCCGGGTAGCGGGCGATCGCGTCGAGCACCTGCTCGCGGCTGACCGGGTCGAGGTTGTTCGTCGGCTCGTCGAGCAGCAGCACGTTCGCGCCGGAGCAGACCAGGGTGGCCAGCGCCAGCCGGGTCTTCTCGCCGCCGGAGAGCACCCCCGCCGGCTTGTCCACGTCCTCGCCGGAGAAGAGGAACGCACCGAGGATCTTGCGCAGGTCGGTGTCGGTCTGGTCCGGCGCGGCGCTGCGCATGTGCTCCAGGATGGTCCGCTCCACGTCCAGCGTCTCGTGCTCCTGGGCGTAGTAGCCGAGCCGCAGGCCGTGCCCGGGGCGCACCTCGCCGGTGTCCGGCTCCAGCAGGCCGCCGAGCATCCGCAGCAGGGTGGTCTTGCCGGCGCCGTTGAGGCCCAGGATGGCCACCCGGGAGCCGCGGTCCACCGCCACGTCGACGTCGGTGAAGATCTCCAGCGACCCGTACGACTTGGACAGGCCGGAGGCGGTGAGCGGCGTCTTGCCGCACGGCGCCGGGGTGGGGAAGCGCACCTTCGCCACCTTGTCGGCGACCCGGACGTCCTCCAGGCCGGACAGCAGCTTCTCGGCGCGGCGGGCCATGTTCTGCGCGGCGACGGTCTTGGTGGCCTTGGCCCGCATCTTGTCCGCCTGGGCCTTGAGCGCGCCGGCCTTCTTCTCGGCGTTGGCCCGCTCCCGGCGGCGGCGCCGCTCGTCGGTCTCCCGCGCCTCCAGGTACGCCTTCCAGCCCAGGTTGTACACGTCGACGACGGAGCGGGTGGCGTCCAGGAACCAGACCTTGTTGACGACCGCCTCCAGCAGGGACCCGTCGTGGGAGATCACGATCAGGCCGCCCTTGTGGTTGGCGAGGAAGCCGCGCAGCCAGGTGATCGAGTCGGCGTCGAGGTGGTTGGTCGGCTCGTCGAGCAGCAGGATGCCGCCGCCGTTCTCGCCGGCGTCGCGGAACAGGATCCGGGCCAGCTCGATGCGGCGGCGCTGGCCGCCGGAGAGGGTGCCGATGGTCTGCGCCAGGGCCCGGTCGGGCAGGCCCAGGTTGGCGCAGATCCGGGCCGCCTCGGCCTCGGCCGCGTAGCCGCCCAGGGAGGCGAACTGGTCCTCCAGCGCGCCGTAGCGGCGCACCAGCCGCTCGTCGTCGGCGCCCTCGGCGAGCTTCGCCTCCAGCTCCTTCATCTGCGCCATGAGCACGTCCAGCCCGCGGGCGGAGAGCACCCGGTCCCGCCCGGTGACGTCCAGGTCGCCGGTCCGCGGGTCCTGCGGCAGGTAGCCGATGGCGCTGCGCCGGTCGAGCTGCCCGGCGTACGGCTGCCCCTCCCCCGCCAGCACCTTGAGGGTGGTGGTCTTGCCGGCGCCGTTGCGGCCGACCAGGCCGATCCGGTCACCCGGCTGCACCCGCAGCGTGGTGTCGGACAGCAGGATCCGGGAACCGGCGCGCAGTTCCAGGCCGGTGGCAGTGATCATTTCGAGGTACTCGCTCTCGGGGTTCGGCGAAGGCTGACTCAGGGCACGCGAAAGCGCCGGCGGGTCATCACTTCCCGTCGGCGCGGGGCCGTTCAGCCTTCGCAGCGCAGCACGAGCCAAGTGTACCGGGCGGCCCCCGCACACCCCGCCGGATTACCGCGCAAGATCATCGGGTACCGGAAACCTCGTCCGGACCCGGTCCGGTACCGCAACCACCACATACGGATTATTCGGTGATCGGGGTCAACATGGAGCTGAACGAGAACGCGCGGGTCGACACCAGCCAGGTGGAGGATCGGCGAGGGTCCGGCGGAGGCGGCGGGATGGGCGTACCGATCCCGATCGGCGGCGGCCGGGGCGGGATCGTGGGTCTCATCATCGCCGTACTGGTCGCCCTGGTGGGCGGCGGCTTCGGGCTGAACGCGGCCACCAACGGCGGCGGCTCCGAGCAGGGCGACAACACCTCGCTGGAGCAGAAGTGCTCGGCGGAGGACGCGCTGAAGCAGCTCGACTGCCGCAACACCCTCTACGTCAACTCGATCCAGGCGTACTGGCGGACCGCGATGCCGGAGGTGTTCGGCGAGCAGTACAAGCCGTCGAAGACCGTGTTCTTCAGCCAGAACGTCAGCACCGGCTGCGGCGCCGCCGACTCCGGTGTGGGCCCGTTCTACTGCCCCGCGGACGACCTGGTCTACATCGACCTCACCTTCTACCGGCTGCTGGCCGACCAGCTCGGCGCCGAGGGCGAGTTCGCCCAGCCGTACGTGCTGGCCCACGAGTACGGGCACCACGTGCAGGACCTGCTCGGCACCGAGGCGCAGATGCGCCGCCAGCAGCAGCGCGACCCCCAGAACGCCAACGCGCTCTCGGTGAAGCTGGAACTCCAGGCCGACTGCTACGCGGGCGCCTGGGCGAAGAACGCCACCGGCACCTCCGACGAGCAGGGCCAGAAGATCTTCAAGAGCATCACCGACCAGGACATCCAGCAGGCGATCGACACCGCCGAGAAGATCGGCGACGACGCGATCCAGCAGCGCTCCGGCCGGCCGGTGAACCCGGACGAGTTCACCCACGGCACCTCCGAGCAGCGCAAGCAGTGGTTCACGAAGGGCTTCTCCACGGGCGACCCGAAGGCCTGCGACACCTTCGGCGGCACCCTGTAACGCCCGACCGACCGCACCCGCGGACCCCGGCGACCACCCCGGCGCCGGGGTCCCGCCGTGTCCGGGGACACCGGCGGGCCCGGCCGGGGCACGATGTCCGGATGACCCTCCCACCCCGACTCCGGGTCGCCGCGTACGTCCTCCGACGCACTCCGGACGGCCCCGAGCTGCTCGTCTTCGACCACGTCGACTTTCCCGAGGCGGGCACCCAGGTCCCGGCGGGCGGGATGGAACCGGGCGAGACCCCGGCCCGGGCGGCCGTCCGCGAGGTCGCCGAGGAGACCGGGCTGACCGGCGTCGAGGCGGTCGCCGAGCTGGGCGTCAGCGAGTGGCCGCATCCGGTGACTGGCCGGGCCCGGCGCACCACGTACGTCCAGCTCCTGGTGACCGGCGGAACGGCCGGCGACTGGGCGCACCGGGTCGCAGGCGACGGCGAGGACGGCGGGCTGCGCTTCGCCTGCCGCTTCGTCCCGCTGCCGCTCGCCGGCCGCCTTGCCGACCATCAGGACGAGTTCCTGGATCGCATCGACCCGGCCTGGCTGGCGTCGGCGGGAAGCTGATCCGCGCACGACTCCGGGGCAAGGCTGGTCGCCTCGCCGAACACCCGGGGTGAGGTCAGCGGGCGCCGTCGGGTTCGGGGTCGCGGACCAGGATCCACACCGCGCGGGCCGCGGCCACCGCGCCGACCAGCACCGCGTGCCGGGGCTCGGGCACGTCGAGCAGCCGTTCCGCGCGCACGGCGGCGAGCGGGGCCAGCCGGCGGTCGGCCAGCACCGTGTCCACCGCCTTCCGGTCCCCGCCGCACACCAGGGCCGTCAGGGTGGACGCCTCCGGCAACAGCAGGCGTACGGCCAGTTCGGCCGCATCCCCCAGCGCCGCCTTCGCCTGGTTGTCCCGCCGCCGGGCGAAGCGCTGCTGCGACCAGCCGCCGGCGGCGGTGCGCCCCTGCACGTACCGGGTGTCCACCTTGGAGACGACCAGGTCGGGGCCGTCGGCGACGCCGACCGCCACGGCGCCCTTGCGGGCCAGCAGCAGGCCCAGCCGGCGGGGCGCGCCGGCCGCGGCCACGAACCCGGGCACGTCGGCGGTGGCCGGGGCCCCCGGCGGGGTGTGCAACTGGGCGGTGGCGCCGTCCGGGGCGGTGAGCAGCAGACCGTACCCCTCCACGGACGTGGTGGGCGGGCCGTGCCGGTCGGCGAAGCCCTCGACCCAGCGGGCGACGCGGCCCGGGTCGACCTCGACCCACCGGCCGCCCCCGGCTGCGGGTCGGCTGGTCACCGCCCGACCGTACGACACGGCCGGCGTGACGGGGTCGCCGGGCGGCGCTCCGGCGGACCCCAGCGTGGCCGGCGGCGCCGTGGCTCAGTCGGGCAGCAGGGTGGCGACGGCGAGGGCGGCGATCAGGGCGCTGGAGACGAGGCCGGTGACCAGGCGGCCGCGCGGCCCGGCCAGGGCCCGGCCGACCATGGTGCCCCCACCGGCGACGACCAGTTGCCAGCTCGCCGAGGCCAGGAACGCGCCGGCCACGAAGAGCGCGGCTGTCGCGCCGTCCGGGTCGGCGGTGTCCTGGCGGCCGAGCACCAGCGCGGCGAAGTAGAGCACCGTGGCCGGGTTCAGCAGGGTGAGGCCGAGCAGCGCCGCGTACGCCCGCCCGGGCGTGTTCAGCCCCCGCCCGACCGGCGCCTCCGCGACCTCGCGGGTCCGCCGGGCGGACCACGTCCGCCACAGCCCGTGACCGGCGAGCCCCAGCAGGACCAGGGCGGCCACCACCCGCAGCGGGCCGGCGACCGGCGCGATGATCCCGGCCAGGCCGGCGCCGCCGAGCGCGGCGACCGCCGCGTAGAGCCCGTCGGCGGTGGCCACCGCGAGCGCCGCGGCCGCGCCGACCCGGAAACCGGTGCGGGCGCTGAGCCCGAGGATGAGAATCGCGATCGCGCCGACCGGGACGGCGACGCCGTAGCCGGCCACGAGACCGGCGAGGAACGCCCCGGTCACGACGGTGGGCGGCGGGTCGAGGCGGCCGGCGGCAGGGTGCGCTGTCGGCGTGCGGCGGTGGCCGCACGGACAGGAACCTGCTTCGGGTACGCCTCGATCACGCGCCCATCCTGCACGCCCCTCCCCCACCCCGCCACCCGATTTCCGGACGTCCCCACCCCAGAGACGGGTCGAGCGCGACACCCGTAGAGGGTGTCGCGCTCGACTCGGACCGGGGAACGGTCAGACGTTGAAGCCGAGGGAGCGGAGCTGGTCCCGGCCCTCGTCGGTGATCTTGTCGGGGCCCCACGGCGGCAGCCAGACCCAGTTGATCCGGATGTCGTTCACCAGGCCGCCGCCCGGGCCGGTGGTCAGCGCCTGCCGGGCCTGGTCCTCGATCACGTCGGTGAGCGGGCAGGCCGCCGAGGTCAGCGTCATGTCCAGGGTGGCGACGTTCTGCTCGTCGACGTGGACGCCGTAGACGAGGCCGAGGTCGACCACGTTGATGCCCAGCTCGGGGTCGACGACGTCCTTCATCGCCTCCTCGATGTCGCCGATCGCGGCCTTGCCGCCGGCCGCCGGCGTGGTGGCGGTTTCTTCGCTGCTCATGCCTTCACCTCCGGGCTCACGCCCACCCCGGCGCGTGCCGCGGCGTCCTTGAACGCCATCCACGACAGCAGCGCGCACTTCACCCGGGCCGGGTAGCGCGCGACACCCGCGAACGCCACCCCGTCTCCGAGCACGTCCTCGTCCGGCGTGACCTGGCCACGCCCGGACATCAACTCGACGAACGCCTCGTGCACCACGGCGGCGTCGTCGGCGGCCCGGCCGCGCAGCAGCTCGTGCAGCACGCTGGCCGACGCCTGGCTGATCGAGCAGCCCATCCCGTCGTACGAGATGTCGGTGAACACCTTGCCGTCGGTGGACACCCGCACGGTGATCTCGTCGCCGCAGGTCGGGTTGACGTGGTGCGCCTCGCCGACCCGGGCGGCCGGGTCCGTCGCGTCCCGCAGGCCACGGCCGTGCGGGTGCTTGTAGTGGTCCAGGATGATCTCCTGGTAGAGCTGGTCGAGCTGCATCAGTCGAACACCTTCCGCACCTGCTCGAGACCGGCCACCAACGCGTCGATCTCCTCGGTCGTGGTGTACAGGTAGAACGAGGCCCGGGTCATGGCCGGCACGCCGAACCGGGTGCACACCGGCTTGGCGCAGTGGTGCCCCACCCGGACCTGCACGCCGAGCGAGTCGAGCACCTGCCCGACGTCGTGCGGGTGCACGTCGCCGAGCGCGAAGGAGATGGTGCCGCCCCGGCCGACCGGCACGTTCGGGCCGAAGATCCGCAGGCCCGGCACGGTGGCGAGGGCGTCCAGCGCGTACGCCGTCAGCTCCTTCTCGTGCCACTGGATCGCCCGCATGCCGATCCCGGTGAGGTAGTCGACCGCCGCGCCGAGCGCCACGGCCTCGGCGATCGGCGGGGTGCCCGCCTCGAACCGGGCCGGCGGCGCGGCGAACGTGGAGCGCGCCATCGTCACGGTCTCGATCATCGAGCCGCCGCCGAGCACCGGGGGCATCGCGGCGAGCAGTTCGCCCCGGCCCCAGAGCACGCCGACGCCCGTCGGGCCGCACATCTTGTGGCCGGTGAAGACGATGAAGTCGGCGTCGTAGTCGACCACGTCCATGGGCAGGTGCGGCACCGACTGCGAGCAGTCGAGCAGCAGCAGGGCGCCCACCTCGCGGACCCGCTGGGTGATCCGCGCGGTGGCGTTGACGGTGCCCAGGATGTTGGACATGTGCACCAGCGAGACGATCTTCGTCCGCTCGGTGACCAGGTCGTCCAGCCCGGACTCGTCGAGCCGGCCGTGGTCGGTGACCGGGAACCAGCGCAGGGTCGCGCCCGTGCGCTCGGCGAGGAGCTGCCACGGGACGATGTTCGAGTGGTGCTCCATCTCGGAGATGACGATCTCGTCACCGGGCCCGATCCGGAAGCGCGGGTCGGCGTCCGGGCGCAGCGAGGCGTTGGAGAACGCGTACGCCACCAGGTTGATCGCCTCGGTGGAGTTCTTGGTGAACACCACCTCGTCCGCGCTGGGCGCGTTGATGAAGGCGGCGATCTTCGCCCGGGCCCCCTCGTACGCCTCGGTCGCCTCGGTGCCCAGCGTGTGCACCGAGCGCGACACGTTGGCGTTGTGCATCGCGTAGTGCTCGGCGAGCACGTCGAGCACCTGCCGCGGCTTGTGCGAGGTGTTGGCGCTGTCGAGGTAGACCAGCGGGTGCCCGTTGACCTCCCGGTCCAGGATCGGGAAGTCGGCACGCACCCGCGCCACGTCGAAGCGGGGCACGTCGTCGTACTGCGGCATGCCCGACGGGATCGCGATCGAGGTCATCGGGTGCCCGCTCAGGCCCGCGCCGAACCGGCCCCGGCGACGTACCGCTCGTAGCCCTCTTCCTCGAGCTTGTCGGCCAGCTCCGGGCCGCCCTGCTCGACGATCCGGCCGGCCACGAAGACGTGCACGAAGTCGGGCTTGATGTAGCGCAGGATCCGCGTGTAGTGGGTGATCAGCAGCAGGCCGGTGTCGCCGGTCCCGCGCACCCGGTTGACGCCCTCGCTGACCACGCGCAGCGCGTCCACGTCGAGGCCGGAGTCGGTCTCGTCGAGGATGGCCATCTTCGGCTTGAGCAGCTCCAGCTGCACGATCTCGTGCCGCTTCTTCTCACCGCCGGAGAAGCCCTCGTTGACGTTGCGCTGGGCGAACGCCGGGTCCATCTGGAGCTTCTCCATGGCGCCGCGCAGCTCGCCGGCCCAGGTGCGCAGCTTCGGCGCCTCGCCGTCGATGGCGGTCTTGGCGGTGCGCAGGAAGTTGGCCACCGAGACGCCGGGGACCTCGACCGGGTACTGCATGGCGAGGAAGAGGCCGGCGCGGGCCCGCTCGTCGACGGACATGGCCAGCACGTCCTCGCCGTCGAGGGTCACCGAGCCGCCGGTGATCTCGTACTTGGGGTGACCGGCGATCGAGTACGCCAGGGTCGACTTGCCGGAGCCGTTCGGGCCCATGATCGCGTGGGTCTCGCCCGACTTCACGGTCAGGTCGACACCGGCCAGGATCGGCTTGAGCTCACCCTCGGGCAGCTTGACCGACACCTTCAGGTCGCGGATCTCCAGGGTGCTCATTATCGGGTCACTCCATTGCTCGGCGTCAGGCTGACGTAGATGTCGCCGTCGCGGACTTCGACGGGGTAGACGGGAACGGGTTCGGTCGCGGGCAGCCCGGTGGGCTCGCCGGTCCGTAGGTCGAAACGGGATCCGTGCAGCCAGCATTCCAGCGTGCAGCCGTCGACCTCGCCCTCGGAGAGGGCCACCGCGGCGTGCGAGCACTCGTCGTACACGGCGTAGAAGTTGTCGTCCTCGCCGTGCACGACGGCGATCTGCGTGCCGTCGACGTCGGCGCTGATCGCGGTGCCCTTCGGCACGTCCTCGGTGGAGCAGATCTTGATCATCAGGCGCCGGCCTTGGTGAGGCGGGCCTCGATCGCGTCGCCGAGCCGCTCGCGCAGCTCCTCGACCGGGATCTTGTTGATCAGCTCGGCGAAGAAGCCGCGGACCACCAGGCGGCGGGCCTCGCCCTCCGGGATGCCCCGGGCCATCAGGTAGAAGAGCTGCTCGTCGTCGAAGCGGCCGGTCGCGCTCGCGTGCCCGGCGCCGGCGATCTCGCCGGTCTCGATCTCCAGGTTCGGCACCGAGTCCGCCCGGGCGCCGTCGGTGAGCAGCAGGTTCCGGTTGATCTCGTACGTGTCGGTGCCGGTCGCCTCGGCCCGGATCAGCACGTCACCCACCCAGACGGTGTGCGCGCTGTCGCCCTGGAGGGCGCCCCGGTAGCCGACGTAGCTGCGGCAGTCCGGCACGGTGTGGTCGACCAGCTGGCGGTGCTCCAGGTGCTGGCCGGAGTCGGCGAAGTAGACGCCGTACAGCTCGGCCTCGCCGCCCCGCTGGGTGTACTCCACGGAGGTGTACTGCCGGACCAGGTCGCCGCCGAGGCTCACCTGGACGTGCACCACCTTGGCGTCGCGGCCCAGCTTCACCTTGAGGTGCTGCGCCTGCACGGCGTCGTCGGCCCAGTCGGCGACGGTGACCAGGGTCAGCTTCGCGCCGTCGGCGACCGCCACCTCGACGTTGTCGGCAAGCGTGGCGGACCCGACGTGCTCCAGGACCAGGGTCACCTCGGCGAACCGGCCCACCTCGACGAAGGTGTGGCCGAGGGCGAGCGCGTCCGCGCCCTGACCGACCACCCGCAGGCTCACCGGGGTCTCGACCACGGCGTCCCGGGCGACCTGCACCAGCAGCGCCTCGTCGACCCCGCCGTACGCCAGCGCGCTGACCCGGTCGAACGGGGTGAGCACGCTGCCCACCCGCGGGTCGTCCCTGCCGATCCGGCCGACGGTGACGCCCTCGGGCAGGTCGCCGTGCTCGTGGCGGACCGTGCCGGTGGCGGCCTGCGCCCCACCCACGAGGCCACGGAGGCGCTTGAGCGGGGTGAAGCGCCACTCCTCCTCCAGGCCCGTGAGGGCCGGGAAGTCGGCGACGTCGTACGAGCGGAGCGCCTGCGACTTGGTCGCGGGCGGCGCGGAAGCCTGGGTAGTCATCTCTTCCTTGGTCTGTTCTGCGACGACGGTGTCAGGTGGACCGGGGGGCGGTCGGCGTCAGCCGACCGCGCCCTCCATCTGGAGCTCGATCAGGCGGTTGAGCTCCAGGGCGTACTCCATCGGGAGCTCCTTGGCGATGGGCTCGATGAAGCCGCGCACGATCATCGCCATGGCCTCGTCCTCGCTCAGGCCCCGGCTCATCAGGTAGAAGAGCTGGTCGTCGCTGATCTTGGAGACGGTCGCCTCGTGCCCCATCGACACGTCGTCCTCGCGGATGTCGACGTAGGGGTAGGTGTCGGAGCGGGAGATGGTGTCGACGAGCAGCGCGTCGCACTTCACCGTGCTGCGGCTGCTGTGCGAGCCCTCCAGCACCTGCACCAGGCCCCGGTAGGAGGTGCGGCCGCCGCCCCGGGCGATCGACTTCGACACGATGGTCGAGGAGGTGTGCGGCGCGGCGTGCACCATCTTGGCGCCCGCGTCCTGGTGCTGCCCCTCGCCGGCCATGGCCACCGAGAGCACCTCGCCCTTGGCGTGCTCGCCGGTCATGTAGACCGCCGGGTACTTCATGGTCACCTTGGAGCCGATGTTGCCGTCGACCCACTCCATGGTCGCGCCCTCGTGGCAGACGGCGCGCTTGGTCACCAGGTTGTACACGTTGTTCGACCAGTTCTGGATGGTCGTGTAGCGGCACCGGGCGTTCTTCTTGACGATGATCTCCACGACCGCGCTGTGCAACGAGTCCGAGGAGTAGAGGGGCGCGGTGCAGCCCTCGACGTAGTGCACGTACGCGCCCTCGTCGACGATGATCAGCGTGCGCTCGAACTGGCCCATGTTCTCCGTGTTGATCCGGAAGTAGGCCTGCAGCGGGATCTCCACGTGCACGCCCTTCGGCACGTAGATGAACGAGCCACCGGACCAGACGGAGGTGTTCAGCGCGGCGAACTTGTTGTCGCCGACCGGGATCACCGTGCCGAAGTACTCCTTGAAGATGTCCTCGTGCTCGCGCAGCGCGGTGTCGGTGTCCAGGAAGATGACACCCTGCTCCTCGAGGTCCTCACGGATCTTGTGGTACACGACCTCGGACTCGTACTGCGCCGCGACGCCGGCGACCAGCCGCTGCTTCTCCGCCTCGGGGATGCCCAGCCGGTCGTAGGTGTTCTTGATGTCCTCGGGCAGGTCCTCCCAGCTGGTGGCCTGCTTCTCGGTGGACCGCACGAAGTACTTGATGTTGTCGAAGTCGATCCCGGTGAGGTCCGCACCCCAGGCCGGCATCGGCTTGCGGTCGAACAGCCGCAGGCCCTTCAGGCGCAGGTCGAGCATCCAGGCCGGCTCGTTCTTCTTGGCCGAGATGTCCCGCACCACCGCCTCGTTGAGGCCGCGCTGGGCGGACGCCCCCGCGACGTCGGGGTCGGCCCAGCCGTACTCGTAGCGACCGAGGGCGGCGAGCTGCTCCTCCTGGGTCAGGGGCTGGACGATCTGCTCGGTCATCTATCTGTCCTCACAGTGGTGACGGTGTTACCGGACTGGGCACGCGGCTGGGTGGGAATGTGCGTGGTGCACACCCCGTCGCCGTGCGCGATGGTGGCCAGGCGCTGCACGTGGGTGCCGACCAGACGGGAGATCACCGCGGTCTCGGCCTCGCACAGCTGGGGGAACTCGGCGGCCACGTGCGCCACCGGGCAGTGGTGCTGGCACAGCTGGCCGCCGGAGGCGATCGTGGACGCGTTGGCAGCGTAGCCCTCGGCGGTCAGCGCCCCGGCGAGCGCCTCCGCCCGGGCGAGCGGGTCGGTGCCGGCGTCCTCCATGGCGGCGCGGCAGCGCTCCTCCAGCGCGGTCACCTGCTCCGCGGCGAACGCCTCGACGGCACGCGAGCCGCCGGTGCGGGCGATCCAGCGCAGGGCGGCCGTGGCGATGTTGTCGTAGTGGTGGGTGCCGCAGCGGACGCGGGCCGCCTCGGTGAGCAGGAAGACCTTGGCCGGTCGGCCCCGGCCCCGGCTGCCCCGGACGACCTGCTCGCGGGCCTCCACGTCGCCGTCGGCGAGCATCGCGTCGAGGTGCCGGCGGATCGCGGCCGGGCTGAGCCCGAGCGCCGAGCCGAGCTGGGCCGCGGTGGTCGCGCCCCGCTCCAGCAGCAGCTGGGTGACCCGGTCGCGGGTGGAGAGATCGGTGGACGCGGAAGCACCGACAGCCGGGACGGCTGCCGGCTGGTGCCCGGAGAGCGCCGCCGCGTTTTTCACAACGCCAACGTTACGTAATTCGCCGGAGGCCCGCAAACCCGGGGTCCGGTGATCCCGACCACCGGTGTCGCGGAGTCACCCGATCGGGACCAACTACGGTGCGTAGGATTCGCTCCGTGAAGGCTTCCGTCCGGTTCCCGGTCTCCCCCACGCTGCTGCGTCGCCTCGCGTACACCTCGATCATCGCGAACGTGGCGATCGTGGTCACCGGCGGGGGTGTCCGGCTCACCCGATCCGGGCTCGGCTGCCCGACCTGGCCCCGGTGCACCGACGAGTCGTACATCGCCACGCCGGAGATGGGCATCAACGGGGCGATCGAGTTCGGCAACCGGCTGCTCACCTTCGCGGTGGGGATCATCGCACTGGCCGTGGTGCTCGCCGTGCTGGCGCAGCGGACCCGCCCGCGCGGGCTCCTGCCCCTGGCGATCGGCGTGCTGTTCGGCATCCCCGCCCAGGCCGTGATCGGCGGCATCACGGTGCTCACCAACCTCAACCCCTGGGTGGTCGGGCTCCACTTCCTCGCCTCGATGGGGGTGATCGCCGCCGCGTACGCGCTCTGGCGGCGCACCGCCGAGCCGGACGGGCCGGTCCAGCCGACCGTGCCGGCGCCGCTGCGTACCCTCGCTCTGCTCACCACCGTGGTCAGCGCGGCCGTGCTGGTGGTCGGCACCTGGGTGACCGGCAGCGGGCCGCACGCGGGCGACCAGGGCGCGGCGCGCAACGGCCTGGACCCGGAGGCGATCTCCCAGGTGCACGCCGACGGCGTGTTCCTGCTCATCGGCCTCTCGGTGGCGCTGCTGTTCGCGTTCCGCGCGGTGGGCACCGCCCGGGCCGCCCGGGCCGCCGGGGTGCTGGTCGCGGTCGAACTGGGTCAGGGCCTGATCGGCTTCGTGCAGTACTTCACCCACCTGCCCGCCGTGCTGGTCGCGGCGCACATGCTCGGCTCCTGCCTGGTGCTGCTGGCCACCCTGGGCGTGCTCTGGGCCACCCGGGAGCGGCGTCCGGCCGCCCCGCCGGCCCCGGCGACCGCCACCAGACCGGCCGACCAGCCGGTCACCGCGGCCGCCTGAGGACCACCCGGCGTTACCCCTCGCCGGCAGCGGGAAAGCGGTCCGGGCCACGGACCGTCCGCCCGAGGGGAGCCGCCGGTGTCGCGCAAGGGCCTGGCCACCACCGTCCCGCAGCGGCTCACGCCGGTGGCCGGCGCGCCGCTGTGGTGCGACGCCCACGAGTTCGGGCTCACCGGCGACGGCGTCACCAACGACCAGCCCGCGCTGGCGGCCCTGGTGGACCGCCTGGGCGAGGGGTACGACGCCGACGGCCGGGCCCGGGTGATCTACTGCCCGCCCGGCATCTACTCGATCCGGGACGCCGGCACCGTCTGGCGCAGCGGCGTGTCGCTGATCGGTGCGGGCTCGGCGGCGACCCGGTTCCTGCTCAGCAACGAGGGCAACCGGGATGACCCCGTCCCGCTGGCGTACTGGACCACCGTGCAGCACGGCGCGGACCGGGACCGGCACATCGCCGACTGCACCTTCGCCGACTTCGAGATCGACGGTTCCGGCGTCGGCATGGCCAGCTACAACTACCTCGCCAAGGGCCTCGGCCTCCAGTACGTGGTGCGTGGCGTCTTCCGCAACCTCTACATCCACCACACCGGGGCGACAGGTCTGGGCTGCGACTTCCTCCAGGACAGCCTGATCGACGGGGTGGTCGTGGTGGGCTGCGGCCGGCTGGACAACGGCGAGCAGATGGGCGGCGCGGGCATCGGCGTCGGCATCGGTGGCTGGGGCGACGTGGAGCGGCTCACCATCGCCAACTGCACCACCCTGGGCAACGGCACCAACGGGATCTTCCTGGAACTGCAGAAGGACTACTGGCCGCCGCCGCGCGGCTTCCGCATCGTCGGGTGCCACAGCCAGGCCAACCGGTTCGGGATCTCCGACTGGGGTGCCGACGGGCTGATCGTCTCGGCCTGCACGCTCACGAACAACCTGGAGGCGGGCTTCGACGTCTCGGCCAACGGCACGGCCGGGATCGCCGGGCGGGGCGGCCTGCTGACCGACTGCATGATCGACCGGAACGTGGGCGACGGGATCAGCATGGGCAACACCCCCGGCCCGTACGCGGTCCGGGGCAACCGGATCAGCCGCAACGGCGGCTACGGCTACCACGAGCACGACCTGGGCCACGGGCACCGGGGCCCGGCGGCGGACGTGGTGATCGAGGGCAACGACATCTGGGAGAACGCGCTGGACGGTATCCGGATCGACCGCCCCATGGTCGACGCCGCCGTGGTCGGCAACCGGATCCGGGACAACGGGCGACGGTCCGCCCCGGGATGCCGCGGTTCCGGCGCGACCGTGCGGTACGCCCCGCGCCGGGTCACCGACGGGTCGGCGGACTGGCCGCCCGGCGGGCACCGGGGCAAGGTCGTGCACGTCGACTCGCGCACCGCGGTGGTGGCCGACAACACCGGCACCGAGCTGTCGCTGGCCGAGGTGCGGCCCGACGGCGCCACCGGCTGGAACGAGGCCACCCCGGCGCCCGGCACCCCGTACGAGCTGCCGGCCGGGCCGCCGGAGCGCGCCGGGATCGCGGTCAACGCCCCGTTCGACTCGGCCACGGTCCGGGGAAACCGGATCTGGCACCGGGACGAGCACACCCAGACCTACGGGTTCTGGGTGACCGGCGCGGGCAGTTGCGTCTCGTGCCGGGTGGAGGACAACGACTTCGCCGGGAACGAGACCGCCGTCCGGCTGGACACCCCGCCGATCGGCGGCCGCTGGGACCGCAACCACCACGATGGGGAGTGACGCCGGCCCCGGCCCGCTCGGACGCGGGCCGGAGCGCGGGTCAGGACCGCCGGGCCAGGTGGGTGGCGACCGCCTCGGCGAGCCGGTCCGGGGCGCCGTCGGCGTACCCGACGAACAGGCTCGGCTCGGTCAGCTCCAGCTCGACCAGGACGGGCGCGCCGTCCGGGCCGGGGATGAGGTCCACCCGGGCGTAGAGCAGCCGGTCGGTGCCGCCGGGCACGACCGCCAGGGTCTTCTCCGCCGTGTCGAGCTGCTCCGGGGTGGCCGCGCGGGCGTCGATCCGCTCCTCCCGGTAGAGCTCGGCCACGCCCTGGTCCGGGCCGGTCAGCATCGGCCCCTTGCAGATCGCGTGGCTGAACGCCAGGCCGTCGGGCCCGGCCAGGAAGAGCAGCGCGGTCTCTCCGTCGGTGTCCACCGCGCGGAGGTACGGCTGCACCATGGTGATCCGGCCGGCGGCGGAGAGCCGCCGGACGTGCGCCGCGGCCAGTTCCCGGTGCTCCGGGTCGGCCAGGTCGTACCGGCCGGTGTCCAGGCTGCCGACGCTGACCGCCGGCTTGATCACGTACTCGCCGGTCTCGGCGGGCGGGCGCCAGTCCGCGCCCGGCTCGACCCAGGTGGTCGGCACCGTGGGCACGCCGGCCGCGGACAGCTCGGCCAGGTAGCGCTTGTCGGTGTTCCAGGCGACCACGTCGGCCGGGTTGACCAGGGTCGGCACGGTGCGCGCCCAGGCGACGAACTCGTCGCGGCGCAACGCGTAGTCCCAGGGCGAGCGGAGCACGACCAGGTCGTAGCCGGCCCAGTCGACGGCCGGGTCGTCCCAGACCACCGCCTCGGCGGCGATGCCGCGGGCGGCGAGCGGGGCGAGCGCGAGCCGGTCGTCCGGGTCGAGGTCGGGCAGGGCCGTGCAGGTGACGAGAGCGACCCGGGGTTCCCCCCGGGTCGACTGGTGGTGGTTGGTCAATTTATGTCAACGGGCCATCGTGCGCCGGGCCATCGACCGCCAGAGGTCGTTGCTCGGACGCATCTGGTCCATCAGCTCACGCTCCCAGGCGTTCTCGACGGTGACCCCCGCGGTGGCGCAGGCCTGCCGCGCGACGTCGGTGCCGTCGGCGAACTGGTCGGCCCACGCCCCGTCGGAACCCACGAGGACGATGCGTGCACCGCGCTTGCCGACGTACTCGATGACCGCCTTCGCCCCGCCGTGTCCGGCGGCGAACGACTTGATGCCCGCGACCAGGCCGTTGGGGGCCTGCTCGGAGGTCTTGTCAGCCGTGAGCGTCGTATCGGAACCATCTGCCATGACGCGAAGCCTAAGCAGACATCCACCCGGATGTGCGAGAACGATGAACTGAATGTGATGCCAATTACCTACAGGTTTAAGGAAGACCACAGGTAATTCGCCCGGACATGTCGCCTATGCCTGGCCAAAACGGGCAGGGGAGATCGTCACAATCTGTCCGGGTTGAGCCGGTCCGACTCAGGCCGAAAAAAATTCTGATGAAATCCCGGACAGGCGGGAAAGCATCCACTCCGGTCAGTGCCGGTCACGCACTAGAGCAGGGCGTCGAGGGCGACGGCCGCGAAGAGGATCGTGAGGTAGGTGGTGGACCAGTGGAACAGCCGCATCGGCTTGACCGCCTCACCCCGCGCCGCCCGCCGGCAGAGCTTGTGCGCCTCGACGACGAAGATGCCGCCGACCACCAGCGCGGTGACGCCGTAGATCGGGCTCATCCCGAGCGGCCACACGGCCAGCGACGAGAGCAGGGTCAGCCAGGAGAAGAGGATGATCTCCGCGTTGACCCGGCGGACCGAGGCCACCACCGGCAGCATCGGGATGCCGGCCCGGGCGTAGTCGGCCTTGTACTTGATGGCCAGCGCGTAGAAGTGCGGCATCTGCCAGAAGAAGACGACCGCGAACAGGCCCCACGCGGCCGGGGCCAGGGAGCCCGTGACCGCCGCCCAGCCGATCAGCACCGGCGCGGCCCCGCAGGCGCCGCCCCAGAAGGTGTTGGCGGCCGTGGTGCGCTTCAGCCAGAGCGTGTAGACCAGGTCGTAGTAGGCGATCGCCGCGAGGGTCAGCCCGGCCGCCAGCCAGTTGGTGGTCACCGCCATCAGCGCCACCGAGATCACGGCGAGGACCAGGCCGAAGACCAGCGCGCTGCGCGGCGAGACGGTGTGCGCCGGCAGCGGCCGGCGCTTGGTGCGCCGCATCAACTGGTCGATGTCCCGGTCGATGTAGCAGTTGAGCACGCTGGCCGCGCCCGCGGCGAGCGAGCCGCCGACCAGCACCACGGCCACCAGCCAGAGCGACGGCAGGCCGCCGTCGGCCAGCATCATGGCCGGCACGGTGGTGACCAGCAGCAGTTCGACGATCCGGGGCTTGGTGAGCGCCACGTACGCGGCCACCACGGCCCGCACGTCCCGCCGGGCGGTCGCCGACACCTCCGTCACCGTGCGCACCGGCGGCTGCCCGGCAGAGTCGCTGACGGGGCGCTCGGTGATCATGCTCACGGATTGCCACCTTCCGGCTTCGGCAGGGGAGGTCGGGGTCGGCCCGGACCCCTCGGGGTCCACACACCGCCCCACACACTACGCGTCGTCGTTTTGGCTGCCCCGGAGACCCGGCAACGGTGCGGGCCGTCACATCCGGAGGTGAACGACCGATCCGGTCGGACACGTACAGAAGAGCATGCAGAGATCCCCGGGCGGACGTTTAGGGCCGCTCGATAGGGTCATCAGTGAGGGTTCCGCCCATCTGCCGAGGAGCACAACCATCGTGGCTGCCAACCGACCCGAGCTTCCCGCTCTCAACTGGTCCGACCTCGACCGCAGGGCCGTCGACACGGTCCGCGTGCTGGCCATGGACGCCGTGGAGAAATCCGGCAACGGCCACCCGGGCACGGCCATGAGCCTCGCCCCGGCGGCGTACCTGCTCTTCAACCGGGTCATGCGGCACAACCCGGCCGACCCGAACTGGCCCGGCCGGGACCGGTTCGTGCTGTCCGCCGGGCACTCCAGCCTGACCCTCTACATCCAGCTCTTCCTCTCCGGCTACCCGCTGGCCCTGGACGACCTCAAGGCGCTGCGCCAGTGGGGCTCGCTCACCCCGGGCCACCCGGAGCACGGCCACACCCCGGGCGTGGAGACCACCACGGGCCCGCTCGGCCAGGGCATCGGCAACGCGGTCGGCATGGCGATGGCGGCGCGCCGCGAGCGCGGCCTGTTCGACCCGGAGCCGGACCGGGCCGACTCCCCGTTCCGCCACGACGTCTGGTGCATCGCCTCCGACGGCGACATCGAGGAGGGCATCAGCCACGAGGCGAGCGCGCTCGCCGCCCACCAGCAGCTCGGCAACCTCTGCCTGATCTACGACGACAACGAGATCTCGATCGAGGACGACACCCGGATCGCCAAGAGCGAGGACGTGGCCGCCCGCTACGAGGCGTACGGCTGGCACGTCCAGACGGTCGACTGGCGCCGCGGCGACGCCGACCAGGGTGACTACCACGAGGATGTCGAAGCCCTCTACGAGGCGCTGCTGGCCGCGAAGGCGGAGACCGACCGCCCCTCCTTCATCGCGCTGCGCACCATCATCGGCTGGCCCGCCCCCAACAAGCAGAACACCGGCAAGATCCACGGCTCGGCGCTCGGCGCCGACGAGGTGAAGGCCACCAAGCAGGTCCTCGGCTTCGACCCGGAGCGCACCTTCGAGGTCGACGACGAGGTGCTCAAGCACGCCCGCCAGGTCATGGACCGGGGCGCCGAGGCGCAGGCCGCGTGGACCACCACGTTCGACGCCTGGGCGCAGGCCAACCCGGAGCGCAAGGCGCTGTGGGACCGGATGTCCACCCGCACCCTGCCGACGGGCTGGACCGACGCGCTGCCGACCTTCCCGGCCGACGCCAAGGGCGTGGCCACCCGGGCGGCCTCCGGCAAGGTCCTGGAGGCCCTCGCCCCGGTGCTGCCCGAGCTGTGGGGCGGCTCCGCCGACCTCGCGGAGAGCAACAACACCACCATGAAGGGCGAGCCGTCCTTCGTCCCGGCCGAGCACGCCACCAAGGACTTCCCGGGCGACGAGTACGGCCGCACCCTGCACTTCGGCATCCGCGAGCACGCCATGGGCGCGATCCTCAACGGCATCGCCCTGCACGGCGGCACCCGCCCGTACGGCGGCACGTTCCTGGTGTTCAGCGACTACATGCGCCCCTCGGTGCGGCTCGCCGCGCTGATGAAGCTCCCGGTGGTCTACGTCTGGACGCACGACTCGATCGGCCTCGGCGAGGACGGCCCGACCCACCAGCCGGTGGAGCACCTGACCGCGCTGCGTGCCATCCCCGGCCTGGACGTGGTCCGCCCGGCCGACGCCAACGAGACCGCCTGGGCCTGGCGGCAGGCCCTGGAGCACACCGACCGGCCCACCGCGCTGGCGCTCAGCCGGCAGGCGCTGCCGACCCTCGACCGCACCGAACTGGCCGGCGCCGAGGGCACCGCGAAGGGCGGCTACGTGCTGGCCGAGGCGTCCGGCGGCAAGCCCCAGGTGATCATCGTGGGCACCGGCTCCGAGGTGCAGCTCTGCCTCACCGCCCGGGAGCGGCTGGAGGCCGACGGCACCCCCACCCGGGTCGTCTCCATGCCCTGCCAGGAATGGTTCTTCGCGCAGGACGAGGCGTACCGGGAGTCGGTCCTGCCGCGCGGGGTAAAGGCACGGGTGAGCGTGGAGGCGGGCATCGGCATGTCCTGGCGGGCGATCGTCGGCGACAGCGGCGAGAGCGTGAGCCTTGAGCACTACGGGGCGAGCGCGCCGCACTCCGTGCTCTTCGAGCAGTTCGGGTTCACCCCCGACCGGATCGTGGCCGCCGCGCACGCGGCGCTGACCCGGGTGGGCGACATCACCGGTTTCACGACCGGCAACTGAGGGGAGCGTGGACGGCATGACGGACAGGCTGAGCGAGCTCCAGGCCGCAGGTGTGGCGATCTGGCTCGACGATCTTTCCCGGGTACGACTCAGCTCCGGCGGGCTGGACAAGCTCCGCCGCGAGCAGCACGTGGCCGGGGTGACCACCAACCCGACGATCTTCGCGAAGGCGCTGAGCGACGCCGACGAGTACAACTGGCAGCTTCGCGACCTCGCGACCCGCGGCGTCGAGTTCGAAGAGGCGGTCCGCATGCTCACCACGTACGACGTGCGGTGGGCCTGCGACGTGATGCGCCCGTCGTACGACAAGAGCGCCGGGGTGGACGGCCGGGTGTCGATCGAGGTCGACCCCCGGCTGGCCCACGAGTCCGAGCGGACCGTCGCCGAGGCCAAGGCGCTGTGGTGGCTGGTCGACCGGCCGAACCTCTTCATCAAGATCCCGGCCACCGAGGCGGGCCTGCCGGCGATCACCGCGACCCTGGCCGAGGGGATCAGCGTGAACGTCACGCTGATCTTCGGGCTGGACCGGTACTCGCAGGTCATGGAGGCGTTCCTGGCCGGTCTGGAGCAGGCGAAGGCGAACGGGCACGACCTGTCGAAGATCGGCTCGGTCGCCTCGTTCTTCGTCTCCCGGGTCGACACCGAGGTGGACAAGCGGCTGGAGAAGATCGGCTCCGACGAGGCCAAGGCGCTGCGCGGCAAGGCGGCCGTCGCCAACGCCCAGCTGGCGTACGAGCGCTACAGCGAGGTCTTCGGCTCCGACCGGTGGAAGAAGCTGGCCGACGCCGGCGCCCACCCGCAGCGCCCGCTGTGGGCCTCCACCTCGACCAAGAACCCGGACTACCGGGACGTCATCTACGTCGAGGAGCTGATCGCGCCCGGCACGGTCAACACCATGCCGGAACCGGTCATCCACGCCTACGCCGACCACGGTGAGACCCGCAAGGACACCATCACCGGCTCGTACGACGCCGCCCGCAAGGTCTTCACCGACCTGGAGGCGGTCGGCGTGGACATGGCCGACGTGATCGCCACCCTGGAGCGGGAGGGCGTGGAAAAGTTCGAGGCGAGCTGGCTGGAGCTGCTCGACGGCGTCAAGAAGTCCCTCGCCGAGGCGGGCAAGGGCACCGGGCAGCCCAACCGGGCCGCCAAGGGCAACGCCAAGGCCGCCGAACAGGCCGGGGGCAACGCGTGACGGACGGCGCCGGGCGCGTCCCGGGGCGACGCCCCGGGACGCGCCACGCCGAGCGTCCCGGAACCGGGAACGCCACGAGGACGGGGTGGTGAGGTGAGCGACCTGCTGGCCGGCCGGGCGGACATCGCCGCCGGGCTGGCCGTGCACGGCGCCGACGCGGTCGACGGGTCCGCACCCGCGTCCGTGCGGGCCGCGCTGGTCGCCGCGGACCTCCCCGCCCGGCTCGCCGCCAAGGACCCGACCCTGTGGGGGCCGGACGCCGAGGCGACGGCGCGCACCCGGCTGGGCTGGCTGGACACCCACACGCGCAGCCGCGAGCTGCTCCCCCAGCTCGCCGAGCTGACCGAGGAGCTGGCCGACCTGGACCACGTGGTGCTGGCCGGCATGGGCGGCTCCTCGCTCGCCCCGGAGGTGCTGGCCCGCACCCTCGGCCGGCCGCTGACCGTGCTCGACACCACCGACCCCGGCCAGGTCCGCGCGGCCCTGGCCGACCGCCTGGAGCGCACAGTGGTGGTGGTCGCCAGCAAGTCCGGCGGCACGGTGGAGACCGACAGCGTCCGGCGGGCGTACCTCCAGGCCTTCCTGGACGCCGGGTTGACCGAGGCGGAGGCCGCCCGGCACTTCGTCGTGGTCACCGACCCCGGCTCCCCGCTGGAGTCGGTCGCCGACGAGATGGGCGTGGTGGTGATCCAGTCCGACCCGGAGGTGGGCGGCCGCTACTCGGCGCTCACCGCGTTCGGGCTGACCCCCGCGGCCCTGGCCGGCGTGCCCGTCGCCGACCTGCTGGACGACGCCGAGGCCCTCGCCGGCGCGCTCGGCCGGGACCGGGACAACCCGGGCCTGGCCCTCGGGGCGGCGCTCGGCGCGGCGGCCACGAGCGGCCGGGCCACCGTTGCGCTGGTGTCCGACGGCACCGGGCTCGACGGGCTGGGTGACTGGGTCGAGCAACTGCTCGCCGAGTCCACCGGCAAGGCCGGCCGGGGCATCCTGCCGGTGGTGGTGGAGTCCCCGGACGCCCCCGGCGCCACCGGCCCGGGCGTGCTGACCGTGGGCTACGGCGGCGCCCTCGGCCCGGGCGTCGCGCCCGGTCCCGCGGACGTGGCGGTCAACGGCCCGCTCGGCGCGCAGTTCCTGACCTGGGAGTACGCCACCGCCGTCGCCGCCGCGGTGCTGGACGTCGACCCGTTCGACCAGCCGGACGTCGCCGGGAGCAAGGAGCACACCGCCCGGCTGCTCGCCGCCGGCCCGCCGGCGGAGTCGCCCTCGGCCACCGACGGCGCCGTCGAGGTGTACGCCCCTGCCGGGGCCCCGGCCGACCTGGCCGGCGCGTTGCGCTGGCTGCTCGACGGGCTGGGCGACGACGGCTACCTGGCGGTGTCCGCGTACCTCGACCGGTGGGCCGACGCGGCGGTGGCCGGGCTGCGCCCGCTGCTGGCGCGGGCGACCCCCCGGCCGGTCACCTTCGGGTGGGGGCCGCGCTACCTGCACTCGACCGGGCAGTACCACAAGGGCGGCCCGCGGGCCGGCAGCCACCTCCAGGTGACCGGCGCGGTCACCGACGACCTGCCGGTGCCCGGCCGCCCGTACACCTTCGGAGACCTTCAGGCGGCCCAGGCGGCCGGCGACCGGCGGGCCCTCGCCGATCGCGGGCGGCCGGTGCTGCGCCTGCACCTGACCGAGCGGGCGGCGGGCGTCGCCCAGCTACTGGATGCGGCCGGACGGACACTGACGTGACGATGAATGACGTGACATCGGCGGAGCGAGGAGGCGGCATGAACCCGCTGCGCGATCCTCAGGACCGCCGGCTGCCACGGATCCCGGAGCCGTGCGCTCTGGTGATCTTCGGGGTGACCGGCGACCTGGCCCGCAAGAAGCTCCTGCCGGCGGTCTACGACCTGGCGAACCGGGGGCTCCTGCCGCCCGGTTTCGTGGTCCTGGGCTTCGCCCGGCGGGACTGGGGCGACGGCGACTTCGAGGGGCTGGCGCACGACGCGGCCAAGAAGCACGCCCGCACCCCGTGGCGGGAGGAGGTCTGGGCCCGGCTCGCCGGCAACATCAAGTTCGTCGGCGGCTCGTTCGACGACGACGCCGCCTTCGACCACCTCGCCGCCACCCTCGACGAGCTGCGCGACACCCACGGCATCCCGGGCAACGCCGCCTTCTACTTCTCCATCCCCCCGGCGGCCTTCCCCGTGGTGCTCAAGCAGCTCGCCCGCACCGGCATGGCCGACAACGCCAAGTCCGGCGGCTGGCGCCGGGTCGTGGTGGAGAAGCCGTTCGGCAACGACCTGCCCTCGGCGAAGTCGCTCAACGACCTGGTCGACGACGTCTTCACCCGGCAGGACGTGTTCCGGATCGACCACTACCTGGGCAAGGAGACGGTCCAGAACATCCTGGCCCTGCGGTTCGCCAACAACCTGTTCGAGCCGCTGTGGAACTCCAAGTACGTCGACTCGGTGCAGATCACCATGGCCGAGGACGTCGGCATCGGCAGCCGGGCCGCCTTCTACGACTCGGTCGGCACCGCCCGGGACGTGCTCCAGAACCACCTGCTCCAGCTGCTCGCCCTGGTGGCGATGGAAGAGCCGACGAGCTTCGACGCCGACGAGATCCGGACCGAGAAGCTCAAGGTGCTCAAGGCCATCACGGTGCCGCACGACGTCGCCCGGGACACCGTCCGCGGCCAGTACCTGCCCGGCTGGGTGGGTGGCGAGCGCGCCGTCGGCTACCTCGACGAGGAGGGCGTCCCGGCGGAGTCCACCACCGAGACGTACGTGGCGGTGAAGCTCGGCATCCAGAACCGGCGCTGGGCCGGGGTGCCGTTCTACATCCGGGCCGGCAAGCGGCTGCCCCGGCGGGTCACCGAGGTGGCCATCGTGTTCAAGAAGGCGCCGCACCTGCCGTTCAACCCGGCCGACATGGAGTCGCTCGGCCCCAACCAGCTCGTCATCCGGGTCCAGCCCGACGAGGGCGTGGTGCTGAAGTTCGGCTCCAAGGTGCCCGGCACCACCATGGAGGTCCGCGACATCGCGATGGACTTCCAGTACGGCGAGGCGTTCACCGAATCCAGCCCCGAGGCGTACGAGCGGCTGGTGCTCGACGTGCTGATCGGCGACCGGACGCTGTTCCCGGACGCCGCCGAGGTCGAGCAGAGCTGGCAGGTGGTCGACCCGCTGGAGCACGCCTGGGCGGGCACCAAGCCGGAGCCGTACCGGGCCGGCGAGTGGGGCCCCCGGGCCGCCGACGAGATGCTGGCCCGCGAGGGCCGGTCCTGGCGGAGAGCGTGAGCGAGCACTGCGAGCGAACCAGGAGGTTCCGTTGATCGGCTTGTGGGACACCACCGGGAACGAGGTGGTCAAGGCGCTGGCCGCCGAGCGGCGCAGCGCGGGCGGGGTGGCCAGCGGCATGGCGCTCACGCTGATCGTCGTGGTCGACGAGAAGCGGGTCCGGGAGGCCGAGGCGGCGGCGACCATCGCGGCCGCCGCCCACCCGTGCCGGCTGCTCGTGGTGGTCCGCTCCGACGTCGAGCGGGACCGCAACCGGCTGGACGCGGAGATCGTGGTCGGCGGCCGGCTCGGCCCGTGCGAGGCCGTGGTGACCCGCATGTACGGCCGGCTCGCGCTGCACGCCGAGTCGGTGGTCATGCCGCTGCTGGTGCCGGACGTGCCGGTGGTGACGTGGTGGCACGGCGAGCCGCCGGAGGAGATCGCCACCGACTTCCTCGGCGTGGTGGCCGACCGGCGGATCACCGACTCGGCGCAGGCCGCCGACCCGATCGCCGCGCTGCTCCAGCGGGCCGCGGACTACGCGCCGGGCGACACCGACCTGGCCTGGACCCGCATCACCCCGTGGCGCACCCTGGTCGCCGGGGCGTTCGACACCACCCAGGCGCGGGTCACCGAGGCGACAGTGGTGGCGCCGCGGACCGACCCGACGGCGGCGCTCATGCGCGGCTGGCTGGCCGCCCGGCTCGGCATCGACCCGGTCTGGGAGCACACCGACGAGTTCCCCCGGATGCGCGAGGTGCAGCTGCGCTGCGCCAACGGCGACCGGCTGACGCTGACCCGGGACGACAGCGTGGCCATCTTCCGGCGTACCGGGCAGGAGGACCGGACGCTGCCGCTGGTCCGCCGGCCGCTCGGCGACGAGCTGGCCGAGGAGCTGCGCCGCCTCGACGCCGACCAGGTGTACGCCGAGACGCTCGGCGCGACCGCCGGGCTGACCGGGCTGGACCAGCGACCGGCCCAGCGGGTGCACGTGTGGAAGGATCCGGCGACCGCCCAGCGGGCCGAGGCCGGGGTCACCGCGCACGCCGGCGCGACCGCCAACGAGTGAGCGGAGCGCACGGACCGCTCGGCGGTCGGACAGCACAGGTGACCGCCGTGGGGCGGTCGGAACACGAAGGCGCGATGGATGAGTGAGGCGAGTGTCGCCGTACACGCCGACCCCGACCTGCTGGCGCAGGCGGTGGCGGCCCGGCTGGTGGTGAAGCTGCTCGACGCGCAGGCCGAGCGGGGCCAGGCGTCGGTGGTGCTGACCGGCGGGCGGATCGCCGCGGCGGTCCACCGGGCCGTGACCCAGCTGCCGGCCCGCGACGCCGTCGACTGGTCCCGCGTCGACGTCTGGTGGGGCGACGAGCGGTTCCTGCCGGCCGGTGACCCGGAGCGCAACGAGACCCAGGCCCGGGCGGCGCTGCTGGACGCCGTCCCGCTGGACCCGGCCCGCATCCACCCGATGCCGGCCTCCGACGGGCCGGCCGGCAACGACCCGGAGGCGGCCGCCGCCGGCTACGCGCAGGAGCTGGCCCGGGCCGCCCGGCCGGGCACGGCCGCGCTCCCCCACTTCGACGTGCTGATGCTCGGTGTGGGCGAGGACGGGCACGTGGCCTCGGTCTTCCCCGAGCACCCGGTGCACCACGACAACCGCCCGGTCAGCGCCGTACGCGGCAGCCCCAAGCCGCCGCCCGTGCGGACCACGCTGACCCTGCCGGCGATCAACACGGCCGAGGAGGTCTGGCTGGTGGCCGCCGGGGCGGACAAGGCCCGGGCGGTGGGGATGGCCCTCGCCGGGGCCGGGCCGGTGCAGCTGCCGGCGGCCGGGGTGCGCGGGGTGTCCCGTACCCTCTGGCTGCTGGACCGGGCGGCGGCGGCCGACGTGCCGCCCCGCCTGCGCAGCCTGCGCTGAACAGTAAGGAAGGGCCCCTTCTTAACGCCTGGCGTATAGCAGGGGGCCCTTCCTAACTGGGTTCAGGCCCGCCCGCGCCGCCGGCGCAGCGTCTCCAGGGCCTCGGCGAGCAGCGCCTCGCCCTGCTCCGGGGTGCGCCGCTCCTGCACGTACGCCAGGTGGGTCTTGTAGGGCTCGGCCCGGGTCCGGCCGGGCGGGTTGCCCGGGTCGGGGCCGGCCGGCTCGCCGCAGCGCGGGCAGTCCCAGGTCTCCGGGGCCTCCGCCTCGGCGGCGATGAGGAACTGGACGCGGTGGGCGTTGACGCACCAGTAGGTGACCGGCCTGCGGGGCGCCGGCTCGACGTGCTGGTCGAAACGCTCGGGGGCGGACCCGATCCGGGTGCCGCGGATGACGTTGCCACTGGACACGGCTGCTCGCTCCTGTCGTCGGAGGGGACCGCCGCTTGCGGGGTGGGGCGGCGGGCGACGCGCGGAGAAACAAAACTGCGCGCGGTCCGTGACGGACCGCGCGCAGATTGTACGACTCGGAGCGCTCGCTCAGGCGCCGCTGCCGAGCTGGAGCCGGAGCCACAGCCCGATCCCGACGATGCACGCGAACCAGACGATCCCGACCAGAACCGTGTAGCGGTCGAGGTTCTTCTCGGCCACCGACGAGCCGGCCAGGCTGGAGCTGACGCCGCCGCCGAACATGCTCGACAACCCGCCACCCTTACCGCGGTGCAGGAGGATCAGCAGGGTGAGCAGGATGCTCGTGATGACCAGCAACACGATCATCGTGTAGGCGAACCAGATCGGCATGGCGGGGGTCAGTCCTCTCGTTGCGAACACTGCCCGGTTCCTGTCGGGCACGGCGGCACCGACCGGTGGGCGGGCAGCGTCAAGGATAGCGAGCGATCAGCGGGCGATGTGCTCCGGGAACCGGCAGATCTGCGCGAATTCCTCGGCGTCCAGGCTGGCGCCGCCGACCAGGGCCCCGTCCACGTCCGGCTGGGCCATGATCGCGGCGACGTTCGACGACTTCACCGACCCGCCGTAGAGGATCCGGACCTGGTCCGCGGTGTCCTGGCCGAAGGTCTCCACCAGGCGCTTGCGCACCTCGCCGCAGACCTCCTGGGCGTCGTCCGGGGTCGCCGTCTTGCCGGTGCCGATCGCCCAGACCGGCTCGTACGCCACGACGACCTTGGTGACCTGCTCCGGGGTGAGCCCCTTCAGCGCGCCGTCGAGCTGGTCGCAGCAGTGCGGCACGTGCCGGAGCTGCTCACGGATCTCCAGCCCCTCGCCGATGCAGAGGATCGGGGTGAGCCCGTTCGCCAGCGCGGCGGCCACCTTGGCGTTGACCAGCGCGTCGTCCTCGTGGTGGTACTGCCGCCGCTCGGAGTGGCCGACCACCACGTAGGTGCAGCCCAGCTTGGCGAGCATCGGCCCGGCGATGTCGCCGGTGTACGCGCCCGACTGGTACGGCGACAGGTCCTGCGCGCCGTAGCCGATCAGCAGCTTGTCCCCGTCCACCGCGGTCTGCACGGTGCGCAGGTCGGTGAAGGGCGGCAGGACCACCGTCTCGACCTCGGTGAGCTGCTTCTCGTTGAGGCTCGCGGCCAGCTTCTGCACCAGCAGGTTCGCCTCGAGGTGGTTCAGGTTCATCTTCCAGTTGCCGGCCATCAGCGGCCGGCGGGTGGTGCTCGCCATTCAGTTCTCCAGGGCCGCGATGCCGGGGAGGGTCTTGCCCTCGAGGTATTCCAGGGAGGCGCCGCCGCCCGTGGAGATGTGGCCGAAGGACGACTCGTCCAGCCCGAGCGCCCGCACCGCGGCGGCGGAGTCACCGCCACCGACGACGCTGAACGCGTCGGCCTTGGTGATCGCCTCGGCGACGCCCCGGGTGCCGTTGGCGAACGCGGCCATCTCGAACACGCCCATCGGGCCGTTCCAGAAGATGGTCTTCGCCTGCGACAGCGCGGCGGCGAAGCCGGCCACCGTCTCCGGGCCGATGTCCAGCCCGAGCCGGTGGCTCGGGATGCCGTCGGCGGGCACGGTGTCGTGGGTGGCGTCCGGCGCGAAGGCGTCCGCGGCCACCACGTCGACCGGCAGCATGATCTTGCCGCCGGAGCGCTCCAGCAGGTTGCGGCAGGTCTCGACCATGTCCTCTTCCAGCAGCGAGGTGCCCACCTCGTGGCCCTGGGCCTTGAGGAAGGTGAAGCACATGCCGCCGCCGATGAGCAGCCGGTCGACCTTCGGCAGCAGGGCCTCGATCACGGCCAGCTTGTCGGAGACCTTGGAGCCGCCCAGCACCACCACGTACGGCCGCTCCGGGTCGCCGGTCAGCTTGCCGAGCACCTCCACCTCGCGCAGCACGAGACGGCCGGCCACGTGCGGCAGCCGGGCCGGCACGTCGTGGACGCTGGCGTGCTTGCGGTGCACGGCGCCGAAGGCGTCGTCGACGTACGCGTCGCCGAACGCGGCGAGCTGGTCGGCGAAGGCGCCCCGCTCGGCGTCGTCCTTGCTGGTCTCACCCTTGTTGAAGCGCAGGTTCTCCAGCAGGGCCACCTGGCCGTCGGCCAGGCCCTCCACGGTGGACCGGGCCGACTCGCCGACGGTGTCCTCGGCGAAGTGCACCGGCGCGCCGAGCAGCTCACCGAGCCGCCCGGCGACCGGGCGGAGGCTGAACTGCGGGTCCGGCGCGCCCTTCGGGCGGCCCAGGTGCGAGCAGACGACCACCTTGGCGCCGGCCTGGACCAGCGCGCTCAGGGTCGGCAGCACGGCCCGGATGCGGCCGTCGTCGGTGATCTCGCCCGTCTGCTTGTCGAGCGGGACGTTCAGGTCGGCGCGCACCAGCACGCGCCGACCCGACACCCCCTCGGCGAGCAGGTCGTCGAGGTTGCGGATGCTCACAGCGAGCTACCCACCAGCTTGACGAGGTCGACGAGGCGGTTCGAGTAGCCCCACTCGTTGTCGTACCAGCCGACGACCTTGACCTGGTTGCCGATCACCTTGGTCAGCGGCGCGTCGAAGATGCAGGACGCCGGGTCGGTGACGATGTCCGCCGACACGATCGGGTCCTCGTTGTAGACCAGGATGCCCTTGAGCGGGCCGTCCGCGGCGGCCTTCAGCGCGGCGTTGACCTCGTCCACGGTGGTCTCCCGGCCGACCTCGACGGTCAGGTCGGTGGCCGAGCCGGTCGGGATCGGCACCCGCAGCGCGTAGCCGTCCAGCTTGCCCTTGAGCTCCGGCAGGACCAGGCCGATCGCCTTCGCGGCGCCGGTCGAGGTCGGCACGATGTTGAGCGCGGCGGCCCGGGCCCGGCGCAGGTCCTTGTGCGGCGCGTCCTGCAGGTTCTGGTCCTGCGTGTACGCGTGGATGGTCGTCATCAGACCCTTGGTGATGCCGAACGTGTCCTGCAGGACCTTGGCCATCGGGGCGAGGCAGTTGGTGGTGCAGGAGGCGTTCGAGATGATGTTGTGCTTGGCCGGGTCGTACTGGTCCTGGTTGACGCCCATGACCACGGTGACGTCCTCGTTCTTCGCCGGCGCGGAGATGATGACCTTCTTGGCCCCGCCGTCGATGTGTGCCTTCGCCTTGGTGGCGTCGGTGAAGAACCCGGTGGACTCGATGACGACGTCGACACCGACCTCGCCCCACGGCAGCTTGCCGGGGTCCTTCTCCTCGAACACCTTGATGGCCTTGCCACCCACGGTGATCTCGTCGGCGCTGGCCTTCACCTCGTGCGGCAGGCGGCCCAGGATGCTGTCGTACTTGACAAGGTGGGCGAGCGTCGCGTTGTCGGTCAGGTCGTTGACCGCCACGACCTCGATGTCAGCGCCGGACGCCAGCACTGCCCGGAAGAAGTTGCGGCCGATCCGGCCGAAGCCGTTGATGCCAACCCGGATGGTCACAGGTCCCATCTCCTCGCGTTCTGGTCCGCCGGCGTCAGACCCGGCCGGCGGAGATTGTTCGCCGACCGGTGGAGCCGGCCGTTGACGGTTCATCTCGGCCACCCCGCCGCGGTCCCAGGAGACCAGACCGCCCGAGGCGGTGAGCACGGCTAGGGGTGCCTTGCCGGCCCCCTTGCCGTACGCAGCGACCTTATCCGAGCGCGCGCCGCCGCGCTGCGGCGGGTGGTGATCCCCCGCGCAGCTCGACGCCTCACCCGTCCTATCAGACCACGAGCATGTCGGGCGTGACGGCCGCTTCGGTATCCGGGATGCCCAGGTCGCGGGCCCGCTTGTCGGCCAGCGCGAGCAGCCGGCGGATCCGGCCGGCGATGGCGTCCTTGGTCAGCGGCGGATCGGCCAGCGCGCCGAGTTCCTCCAGCGACGCCTGCCGGTGCTCCAGCCGCAGCCGGCCCGCCGAGGTCAGGTGGTTCGGGGCGTCCTCGGCGAGGATCTCCAGCGCCCGGGTGACCCGGGCGGCGGCGGCCACCGCGGCCCGGGCCGAGCGGCGCAGGTTGGCGTCGTCGAAGTTGGCCAGTCGGTTCGCGGTGGCCCGCACCTCGCGGCGCACCCGCCGCTCCTCCCAGGCGAGCACACTGGAGTGGGCGCCGATGCGGGTGAGCAGCGCGGCGATCGCGTCGCCGTCCTTGACCACCACCCGGTCCACCCCGCGCACCTCGCGGTTCTTGGCGGTGATGCCGATCCGCCGCGCCGCGCCGACAAGGGCCAGCGCGGACTCCGGACCCGGGCAGGTGATCTCCAGGGCGCTGGAGCGGCCCGGCTCGGTCAGCGAGCCGTGCGCCATGAACGCGCCCCGCCAGGCGGAGACCGCGCAGCAGACATTCGCGGCCACCACGTGCGGCGGCAGGCCGCGCACCGGACGGCCCCGGACGTCGAGCAGGCCGGTCTGCCGCGCGAGGGCCTCGCCGTCCTTGACCACCCGCACGATGAAGTGGCTGCCCTTGCGCAGGCCGCCCGAGGCGAGCACGTGGATCTCGCTCGGGTAGCCGTAGACCTCGGCGATCTCCCGGCGGAGCCGCCGGGCCACCGCGCCGGTGTCCAGCTCCGCCTCGACCACGACACGACCCGACACGATGTGCAGGCCGCCCGCGAACCGGAGCAGGGCGGCCATCTCCGCCCGCCGGCAGCAGGGCTTGGGCACGTCGACCCGACTCAGCTCGTCCTTGACCGCAGCCGTCATCGCCATGTTGCGCGCCCCCTCACGGACCGGTTCCGGCGTGTCGCCGGTGATTACGTACGTGTCTAACGATCGGCGCCCAGGACAGGCACCAGCGCGGCGCCCAGGGCGGCCGGATCATGACGGGGCGTGCCGTCGGTGACGGCGACGGGAGCGAGGACCAGCCGGGCACCCAGCGATTCTGCCGCACGTTCCACCGCCACGGGATCACCCACCGCCTTGGAGTCGGCCAACACCATGTCCACCTTCAACTCGGGCAGATAGCGCCGGAGGGTGTCCAGATGGTCGGGCAGGGAGAGCCCGAGGGTCTCCTTCTCCGCCACGAGGTTGAGGGTCACCAGCCGACGCGCCGGGCTGGAGACGATCGCGTCGGCCAGGCCCGGCACCAGAAGGTGCGGCAGCACGCTCGTGTACCAGCTGCCCGGCCCGAAGATCAGCCAGTCGGCCGCGCCCACCGCGGTCACCGCCTCCGCGCAGGCGGCCGGCGCCGCCGGGGTGAGCCGCAGCGACTCGACAGTGCCGGAGGTGACCGCCACCTGGTGCTGGCCGCGCACCGTGCGGACCTCGTCGGGGCGGTCCGGGTCGGCGCCGCGTACCCGGGCCTCGATGCCCACCGGCTGCCGGGACATCGGCAGCACCCGGCCGACCGCGCCGAGCATCGCGCCGGCGTGGTCGAGCGCGACCACGGGGTCGCCGAGCAGCTCGGTCAGCCCGTGCAGCAGCAGGTTGCCGACCGCGTGGCCGGCGAGCGGGTCGGCCGCTCCCCCGGCGTCCGCTCCCCCGCCTCCGCCGGCCGCTCCCTCGCTTCCGCGGGCCGCCGCGAAGCGGTGCTGGAAGAGCGCCGCGCTGCGCCGGGTGGCCGGGTGGTCGCCGGCCAGGGCCACGAGCGCCTGCCGCAGGTCGCCCGGGGGCAGGCCGCCGCGCTCCGCGCGCAGCCGCCCGCTGGAGCCGCCGTCGTCGCCGACGGTGACCACCGCGGTGATGTCCAGGTCCAGTCCGGGTACGCAGTGCCGCAGCGCGCGCAGCGACGCCGACAGCCCGTGCCCGCCGCCGAAGGCGACCACCCTGGTCGGGGTCATTCCCGCCCCAGGTCCCGGTGCTGGGCGTTGGCGGCGATGCCGGAGCGGCGCAGCCGGGCGGCCAGTTCCTCGGCGATCGCCACGCTCCGGTGCTTGCCCCCGGTGCAGCCGACGGCCACGGTCAGGTAGCGCTTGCCCTCCCGCTCGAAACCGGCGGTGGTGGCGTTGACCAGGTCCGCGTACCCGGCCACGAAGGCGTCCGCCCCCTCCTGGCCCAGCACGTACGCGCTGACCGCCTCCTCCCGCCCGGTGTGCTCGCGCAGCTCCGGCACCCAGTACGGGTTCGGCAGGAACCGGGCGTCCATCACGAAGTCGGCGTCCGGCGGGAGGCCGTACTTGAAGCCGAAGGAGAGCACGGTGATCCGCAACCGGCGGGAGTCCTCCCCGCCGAACAGCTCCTCGACCCGGCGCCGGAGCTGGTTCACGTTGAGGTGGCTGGTGTCGATGATCACGTCGGCCTGGTCGCGGGCCTCCTCCAACAGGGCCCGCTCCACGGCGATCCCGTCGGCCAGCCGCCCGTCGCCCTGCAACGGGTGCGAACGGCGCACGCTCTCGAAGCGGCGGATCAGCACCTCGTCGTCGGCGTCGACGAAGACCACCCGGGGCTGGAAGCCGCGCTCGCGCAGCTCCCGGATCGCCCCGGCCAGGTCGGTGGAGAAGGCGCGCGAGCGGACGTCCAGCACCATGGCCGTACGCCGGGCCGCGCCGCCGGCCTTGAACGCCAGCTCGGCCATGTCCAGCATGAGCGCCTGGGGCAGGTTGTCCACCACGTAGTAGCCGACGTTCTCCAGCGCCCGGGCCACCGTGCTGCGGCCACCGCCGGACAGGCCGGTCACCACCACGAGGGTGGTGTCCGCCTCGGCCGGCGCCGGCCGCCCGAGAGCTGTCTCCGCGTTGGTCGGCACCAGGTCTCCCGCCGTCCGCGCCTCGCTCACCCGCTACCCCCAGCCGTGGCGCCGCGGCCGGTCGGCCGCGCATGGTCAGTCAGCGACTCTAACGGCTGCGACCCCGCCCGGGATTCCACGGGGTGACGACCGGAACAGGCGCTTGTCCGTTTTGTCGAGGTCCGGTCGCCGGGTTGTGGAGGTTCGGTCGCCCGGGCGGTTCCCGCCACGCGCCCGTTCGGGGCGGAGCGGTGTCGGCGGGCGCTCGTAGACTGCGCGGATGGTCTCCCCCACCGATGAGCGGACCGAGGACGCCCTGCGGGTGCTCCGCCGGGTGTTCGGCTACGACGCCTTCCGCGGCTTCCAGCACGAGGTCGTCGAGCACGTGGTGGCCGGCGGCGACGCGCTGGTGCTCATGCCGACCGGGGGCGGCAAGTCGCTCTGCTACCAGATCCCGGCGCTGGTCCGCGACGGCGTGGCGGTGGTCGTCTCGCCGCTGATCGCGCTCATGCAGGACCAGGTCGACGCGCTCACCGCGGTCGGCGTCCGGGCCGGGTTCCTCAACTCGACGCAGGACCTGACCGAGCGGCGGCGGGTCGAGGCGGCGTTCCTCGCCGGCGAGCTGGACCTGCTCTACCTCGCCCCCGAAGGGCTGGCGACCCGCTCCACTGTCGCCCTGCTGGAGCGCGGGCGGATCGCGCTCTTCGCGATCGACGAGGCGCACTGCGTCTCGCAGTGGGGGCACGACTTCCGCCCCGACTACCTCAACCTGTCGATGCTGCACGAGCGCTGGCCCGGGGTGCCGCGGATCGCGCTGACCGCGACCGCCACCGCGGCCACCCGCACGGAGATCGCCACCCGGCTCAAGCTCACCGACGCCCGGCACTTCGTGGCCAGCTTCGACCGGCCCAACATCCAGTACCGGATCGTGCCCAAGCGGGAGCCCCGCAAGCAACTACTCGCCCTGCTGCGCGACGAGCACCCGGGCGACGCCGGCATCGTCTACTGCCTCTCCCGCGCCTCGGTGGAGAAGACCGCCGAGTTCCTGGTCGCCAACGGCATCCCGGCCCTGCCCTACCACGCCGGGCTCGACGCGGCGACCCGAGCGGCCAACCAGCAGCGCTTCCTGCGCGAGGACGGCCTCGTCATGGTCGCCACCATCGCCTTCGGCATGGGCATCGACAAGCCCGACGTACGCTTCGTCGCCCACCTCGACCTGCCCAAGTCGGTAGAGGGCTACTACCAGGAGACCGGGCGCGCCGGGCGGGACGGGCTGCCGTCCACGGCCTGGCTGGCGTACGGGCTCCAGGACGTCGTGCAGCAGCGCAAGATGATCGAGACGTCGGAGGGCGACCTGGCCCACCGGCGCAACCTGGCCACCCACCTCGACGCCATGCTGGCGCTCTGCGAGACGGTCCGCTGCCGCCGCGCGCAACTCCTCGACTACTTCGGCGAGGGGGGCACCGCCAACTGCGGAAACTGCGACACCTGCCTGGAGCCACCCGAGTCCTGGGACGGCACGGTCGCCGCGCAGAAGCTGCTCTCCACCGTCTACCGGCTCGACCGGGAACGCAACCAGCGGTTCGGCGCCGGGCACTGCGTGGACATCCTGCTCGGCAGGCACACCGAGAAGATCGACCAGCACGGCCACGACTCGCTGAGCACCTTCGGCATCGGCACCGACCTGCGCGAGGCCGAGTGGCGGGGCGTGGTGCGGCAACTGCTCGCCGAGGGCCTGCTCGCCGTCGAGGGCGACTACGGCACTCTGGCCCTGACCGAGGCGAGCGCCGAGGTGCTGGGCCGCCGGCGCACGGTCACCATGCGGCGGGAGCCCGAACGGCAGGCGTCCGGCCGGTCCGCCAAGCCGCGCGGCGCGGCGACGGTGGTGGCCGACCTCGCCCCGGCCGCCGTCCCCGTGTTCGAGCGGCTCCGCGCCTGGCGGGCGGCCACCGCCAAGGAACAGGGCGTCCCGGCGTACGTGGTCTTCCACGACGCCACCCTGCGCCAGATCGCCACCGAGGCGCCGACCTCGCTGGCCGAGCTGTCCCGGATCAGCGGCGTCGGCGACAACAAGCTGGCCAAGTACGGCGAGGGGATCCTCGCCGTACTCACCGAGTCCTGAGCAAGGTCCTGAGACACGACGAAGGGCCGGCCCCTTGTGGGGGCCGGCCCTTCGTGCTCGCTCCTGTCAGCGGATGGCCGGTCAGGAGGCGCTGTAGCCGCGGGTGGCGATCCAGTCGGCGAGGTTGTCCACGCTGATCCGGTAGGAGGCGGTGTTCGGGTTGGCGCTGTCGGCGATGGTCACGGTGTGGCCGTCGTTCTGGTAGCCGACGACGCTGATGTAGTGGCCGCCTTCGAAGGAGTGGGTGTTGCCGTCGGTGTCGGTGGCGGTGCCGGCGATGTTGGCGACCACGGCCCGGCCGTCGTCGACGGTGCGCACGATGTCGGCGCGCAGGGTGTCGGTCTGCTTGTCGTCGGCCTTGCCGTCCTTGATCTCCACCGACCGGTAGTGCTTGCCGGTCTCCTTGTTCAGGACGGGGGTGATGTCGTTGATGCTGTTGGTGCCGTTCTCGGTGGTGCCCATCTCCTTGGCCATGGCGTCCACGTCGATGTTCTTGCCCAGCACGGACAGGGCGTTACGCGTGGCGGCCGGGCCGCAGTAGTAGAAGTTGGGCTGGGCCTCGTAGCGGACGTCCAGCTCCCGCTCGCCGTGACCCTTCCGGTCAGCGACGACCTTGGTGTTGTCGGCGGGGGCGGCGTGCGCGGCGATCGCGGGGCCGGCGATCCCACCGGCGGTGGCGGCGATACCGGCAGCGGTCAGAACGGTGTTCCGCAGCATGGTGGTGCGCATGATGAGATCAACGCCTTCCGTTCGGGGGTTCAGCAGCACGCACGGGGGGATGCGGTGCCGCTGTGAAACGGGGGGAAAGTCTGTGGGGTGCCCGGCGATCACAGGGGTGACCTGCTCGGGCGGTCCGGGGGTGTAACCATCGGCGGCGGGGAAGTGATTCCCTCACACCTGATCCGATGTCCCGGGGGATGTAACGACCGGCGGCCCGGAGTCATTCCCTGCGGCGGGCCGGTACGGCGGACCGGTGGTGCACGGTCCAGGGGGATGTAACGACCCGGGCCGGCAGGCAATTCCCGATGGCTCAAACCCGGTGCGGACCGGTGGTGCGGCGGTCCAGGGGGATGTAACGACCGGGGCCGGCAGGTCATTCCCACGGCCAGCCCGGCACCGTCGTGCGGTGGTGCTCGGGGTGTAACGACCGGCGGGGGCCGGGTCATTCCGGCCGGCGGCCTCGCACGGGGCGGGGTCCTGCGCGGTCTGCCATGTACAACGACCCCACCCCCGCCACGATTCCGCCGTGGCGGTGACGCCAACCACCCACCCGAACCGGACACCACCCGCGAAACCTGTCACCGCAAACGGAACAGGCACCCAGGCGACGCAGCCTGATGGCGGGAATCTTGGGCAGTTACCGCTCGCAGCGAACGACAACTGTCCAAGATCCGAAGGGGGTCGAGCGGGCGGGCAGGGGCGAACCGGGCGAGGCCGACAGCCACCGGCCGGCCGCCGGAGGCGAGCCGGCACCGCGCAGACGGCCGGCTGCGGTCGATCAAGAAGTTTGGGTCACGATCGAGCCGAATCCCGACGCAAAGTTCTTGATCAACATTAGCGTGGGCCGACGACCCTCAGGGAGTGGTTCGACGGTTGGTCGGATGGACATAACGGACACTCGACGCAGCCGTTGACACGCCTGCTAGACAGGCAGGACGGGATTGAGCGGGGCCTCGCCCGCCCTTGCCACCGAACACCTCCACCACACCGACCGACGCCTACCCCGCCCCGTTGATCAAGGAGTTTGCGTCCGCACTGGGGCCGGATCTGACGCAAACTTCTTGATCAACAACGGCGGGGGCCGGAGGGTGGAGGGGACCCGGCGGCAACGGTCAGGCGCTCGGGGTGGGTTGGGCGCCTTCGTCGAGGGCGGCCAGGATCGCCTCTGCCGTCCGCTTGCCCACCCCCGGCACCTCCGTGATCTCCTCCACCGTTGCCGCGGACAGCCGCTTCAGCGAGCCGAAGTGACGCAGGAGCGCCTTGCGGCGTACCTCGCCGAGGCCCGGGATGTTGTCCAGCGCCGACTCGGTCATCCGCTTCGAGCGGCGCTGGCGGTGGAAGGTGATGGCGAAGCGGTGGGCTTCGTCGCGGACCCGCTGGAGCAGGTAGAGCGCCTCGGAGGTGCGCGGGAGGATGACCGGGAACTCGTCGTCGGGCAGCCAGACCTCCTCCAGCCGCTTGGCCAGCCCGCAGAGCGCCACGTCGTCGATGCCCAGCTCGGCGAGGGCCTGCGCGGCGGCCGCCACCTGCGGCGGGCCGCCGTCGACCACGACGAGCTGCGGCGGGTACGCGAACTTCCGGGGCCGCCCGGTGGTCGGGTCGATGCCGGGCCGGTCCGGGTCGCCGGCGGTCTCCTCGCCGATCTCACCGGTCTCGGCGCGCGCGTCGAGGTAGCGGGCGAAGCGCCGGCGCAGCACCTCCGACATGGCGGACAGATCGTCGGTGGCGCCGCGCACGATGAACCGCCGGTACTCGCTCTTGCGGGGCACGCCGTCCTCGAAGACGACCATGCTGGCCACCACGTCGGTGCCCTGGATCTGGGAGACGTCGAAACACTCGATGCGCAGCGGGGAGGTGCGCATGCCGAGCGACTCGGCGATCTCGTCGAGGGCCTGGCTGCGGGTGGTGAGGTCGCCGGCCCGCTTGAGCTTGTGCCGGGCGAGGGCGTCCTTGGCGTTGCGCCCGACGGTCTCCAGCAGCGACCGCTTGTCGCCGCGCTGGGGCACCCGCAGCGACACCCGGCTGCCCCGCCGGGCGGAGAGCCAGTCGGCGAGCGCGTCGACGTCGCCGGGCAACTCGGGGACGAGCAGCTCGCGGGGGACGTCGGCCTCGCCCTGCTCGCCGCCGTAGACCTGGGTGCAGAAGTGGTGCACCAGGTCGCCGGTGGTCAGCTCCTCGGTCTTCTCCACCACCCAGCCGCGCTGGCCGCGGACCCGGCCGTCGCGGACGTGGAAGACCTGGACCGCGGCCTCCAGGGGGTCGTCGGCGAAGGCCACCACGTCGGCGTCGGTGCCGTCGCCGAGCACCACTGTCTGCTTCTCCATGGCCCGGCGCAGCGCCGCCACGTCGTCGCGCAGCCGCGCGGCCCGCTCGAACTCGAGCTGCTCGCTGGCCTCCAGCATCTCCTTCTCGAGCCGGCGGACCATGGTGTCGGTGCGGCCGGCCATGAAGTCGCAGAAGCCGTTGACGATCTCCCGGTGCCCCTCGGCGGTGACGCTGCCGACGCAGGGCGCGGAGCACTTGCCGATGTAGCCGAGCAGGCAGGGCCGGCCGACCTGGCCGGCCCGCTTGAACACCCCGGAGGAGCAGGTCCGCGCCGGGAAGACGCGGAGCAGCAGGTCCAGCGTCTCGCGGATGGCCCAGGCGTGCGAGTACGGCCCGAAGTAGCGCACCCCCTTGCGCTTCGCGCCGCGCATCACCTGCAGCCGCGGGTATTCCTCGTCGAGGGTGACCGCCAGGTAGGGGTAGGACTTGTCGTCGCGGTAGCGGACGTTGAACCGGGGGTCGTACTGCTTGATCCAGGTGTATTCCTGCTGGAGCGCCTCGACCTCGGTGGCGACGGTGATCCAGTCCACCGACTCGGCGGTGAAGACCATCTGCCGGGTGCGCTGGTGCAGGTTGACCGGGTCGGCGAAGTAGGAGTTGAGCCGGCTGCGCAGGTTGCGCGCCTTGCCGACGTAGATCACCCGGCCGGTGCCGTCGCGGAAGCGGTAGACCCCTGGCGACTCCGGGATGGTGCCAGGTGCGGGGCGGTAGGTCGAGGGGTCAGCCACGCGCCAAGCCTAGTCCGCACCCCCGACACCCGGCCGTCGCCGCGCGTCCCCCGCCACCGGGGTGGGGCGGGGGACACAGTCGCCGGGGACGGTCAGGCCAGGGCGATCTGCTCGCCGGTGACCTTGATGTTCTTCGGCGCGAGCGGCTTGGTGGCCGGGCCCTGCTTCACGGAGCCGTCGGTGATCGAGAACCGGCTGTTGTGGCAGGTGCAGTTGATGGTGCCGCCGTCGACGTTCGACACCGGGCAGCCCTGGTGGGTGCAGATCGGGTCGAAGGCCTTGAACTGGCCGGCCTCGGGCTGGGTGATCACGACGCCCTTGCTGGCGAAGACCGCCCCGCCGCCGACCGGGATGTCGGTGGTCCGGGCGAGCGGACCGGTGCTGTCCCGGTTGCCGCCCTCGGCGTCGCCGGCGCCTGTCGCGCCCGGGCCGCCGCTGGTCGGCGCCGGGGCTCCGGAGCCGGATCCGTCGTCGCCGCCGCAGCCCGCCAGCACCACGGCCGCGCCGACCGCGCCGGCGCCCGCGAGCAGGGCGCGGCGCGTCTGCGTGCCCGGCCCGGTCAGCACCTGATCATCACTCATGTCCGGCCTCCCTCTCGCCTGTCGCCACCCCGTCATGATCCGTGGCCACTCTCCAAAACACGGACCAGGGTGCCGCACGGTTCATACTGGCGCGTCACCAATCGGATATCTGGACAGACAACGGGCGGGCCGGAGTCGCCCCGGCCCGCCCGGCGTACGCCTCGCTCAGCGCGCCCCGGCCGGCACCTTGCGGGTACGCGACTTCACCGCGCCGCCGTTGGCCTTCGCCGCCCGGGTGGTGGCCGCCTTGGCGCCCTTCGCCGCGCCGTCGAGCTTGAGGATCGGCCGCAGGAACTGCCCGGTGTGGCTCTCCGGCACCTCGGCGACCTCCTCCGGCGTGCCGGTGGCGAGCACGGTGCCGCCCCGGTGCCCACCCTCGGGGCCCATGTCGATGATCCAGTCGGCGGACTTGATCACGTCGAGGTTGTGCTCGATGGTGATCACCGTGTTGCCCTTCTCGACCAGGCCCTCGAGCACCATGAGCAGCTTGCGGATGTCCTCGAAGTGCAGGCCCGTGGTGGGCTCGTCGAGCACGTAGACCGTGCGGCCGGTGGAGCGCTTCTGCAACTCGGAGGCGAGCTTGACGCGCTGCGCCTCGCCGCCGGACAGCGTCGGCGCGGGCTGGCCGAGACGCACGTAGCCGAGGCCGACGTCGACGAGGGTCTTGAGGTGCCGGTGGATGGCCGGGATGGCGGAGAAGAACTCCGCCGCCTCCTCGATCGGCATGTCCAGGACCTCGGCGACCGTCCTGCCCTTGTAGTGCACCTCCAGGGTCTCCCGGTTGTAGCGGGCGCCCTTGCAGACCTCGCAGGGGACGTAGACGTCCGGGAGGAAGTTCATCTCGATCTTGATGGTGCCGTCGCCGGAGCACGCCTCGCAGCGCCCGCCCTTGACGTTGAACGAGAACCGGCCCGGCCCGTACCCCCGGACCTTGGCCTCGGTGGTCTCGGCGAAGAGCTTGCGGATGTGGTCCCAGACCCCGGTGTAGGTGGCCGGGTTGGAGCGCGGGGTCCGCCCGATGGGCGACTGGTCGACGCCGACGACCTTGTCGACGTGCTCCAGCCCGGTGACCCGGGTGTGCCGGCCGGGGACCAGCCGGGCGCCGTTGATCTGGTTGGCCAGCACGGCGTGCAGGATGTCGTTGACCAGCGTCGACTTGCCGGAACCGCTGACCCCGGTGACCGCGATGAGCTGGCCGAGCGGGAAGCCCACGGTGAGGTTGCGCAGGTTGTGCTCACGCGCCCCGTGCACCACCAGCTCGCGGCCGGGGGTCTGCGGCCGGCGCATGACCGGCGTCGGGATCTGCTTGCGCCCCGACAGGTACGCCCCGGTGACCGACTCCTGGTTCTCCAGCAGGGCCGGCACCGACCCGCTGTGCACGATCTTGCCGCCGTGCTCGCCGGCGCCCGGGCCGATGTCGACGATCCAGTCGGCGACGCGGATGGTGTCCTCGTCGTGCTCGACCACGATCAGGGTGTTGCCCAGCCCGCGCAGCCGCAGCAGGGTCTCGATGAGCCGGTGGTTGTCCCGCTGGTGCAGGCCGATGGAGGGCTCGTCCAGCACGTAGAGCACGCCGACCAGGCCGGAGCCGATCTGGGTGGCGAGCCGGATGCGCTGCGCCTCGCCGCCGGACAGGGTGCCGGCCGGGCGGTCCAGGGAGAGGTAGTCGAGCCCGACGTCGAGCAGGAACTTCAGCCGGGCGTTGATCTCCTTGAGGACCCGCTCGGCGATCATCTTCTGCCGGTCCGTCAGCTCGATGCCGGCGAGCAGGTCGGCGGCCTCGCCGACGGAGAGGTTGCAGACCTCGGCGATGCTCTTGCCGGCCAGGGTGACCGCGAGCACCTCGGGCTTCAGGCGGGTGCCGCCGCAGGCCGCGCAGGGCACGTCCCGCATGTAGCCCTCGTACTTGTCCCGGGACCACTCCGACTCGGTGTCGGAGTGCCGGCGCTCGATCCACTGCACCACGCCCTCGAAGCCGGTGTAGTAGGAGCGCTCGCGACCGTACTTGTTGCGGTAGCGGACGTGCACCTGGTCGTCGGAGCCGTGCAGGATCGTCTTCTGCGCCCGGGACGGCAGCGCCCGCCACGGGGTGTCGACGTCGAAGTGCTCGGCCTCGCCGAGCGCCTCCAGCAGGCGCAGGAAGTATTCGAGGTTGTGCCCGGTGGCCCAGGGCTGGATGGCGCCCTCGCGCAGGGTGCGCTCCGGGTCCGGGATGACCAGCTCCGGGTCGACCTCCTTCTTGGTGCCCAGGCCGGTGCACTCGGGGCAGGCGCCGTAGGGCGCGTTGAAGGAGAAGACCCGGGGCTCCAGGTCCTCGATGGCCAGGGGGTGGTCGTTGGGGCAGGCCAGGTGCTCGGAGTAGCGCCGCTCCCGGGCGGGGTCGTCCTCGGCCAGGTCGACGAAGTCGAGCAGCACCAGGCCGCCGGAGAGACCGAGCGCCGCCTCGACCGAGTCGGTCAGCCGCTGCTTGGCGCTGGGCTTGACGCTGAGCCGATCGATGACCACCTCGATGGTGTGCTTCTCCTGCTTCTTGAGCTTGGGCGGCTCGGTCAGCGGGTGCACCACGCCGTCGACCCGGGCCCGGGCGTAGCCCTTGGCCTGGAGCTCGGCGAAGAGGTCGACGTATTCGCCCTTGCGGCCGCGCACCACCGGGGCGAGCACCATGAACCGGGTGCCCTCGGCCATCGCGAGGACCCGGTCGACGATCTGCTGCGGGCTCTGCTTGGAGATCCGCTCGCCGCAGATCGGGCAGTGCGGCTCGCCGATGCGGGCGAAGAGCAGGCGGAGGTAGTCGTAGACCTCGGTGATCGTGCCGACGGTGGAGCGCGGGTTGCGCGAGGTGGACTTCTGGTCGATGGAGACCGCGGGGCTGAGGCCCTCGATGAAGTCGACATCGGGCTTGTCCATCTGGCCGAGGAACTGCCGGGCGTACGACGACAGCGACTCGACGTAGCGGCGCTGGCCCTCGGCGAAGATGGTGTCGAACGCCAGGCTCGACTTGCCCGAACCGGAGAGCCCGGTGAAGACGATCAGGGCGTCCCGGGGCAGGTCGAGACTGACGTCACGCAGGTTGTGCTCGCGCGCGCCACGGATGATCAGTCGGTCGGCCACGGTGCGTGTGCTCCCGGAAGAAGAATGTGAGGCGGATCTGTCCGCCCGACGCGGGGTCCGGGCGGTTTTCGAGGGTTGTCGAGGCGCAGGGAAGACGCCTCGGCAACTCTAGCCCCGAGGTATGACAAGTTCCGTCGCGCGGACATTCCCCCAGCTCAGCACGGTCGGGCGGGAGGCCACGCCGCCCGCATGACCGCCCGGCACACCCCTAGAGTGCCCCGGGTGCGGGCGGGGTCGCCGGACGCCCGGTCCGCCGCCGGCCGCCACGCCAGCCGCCCCGGCGCTCGGCGGCCAGCCGGACCTCCCGGCGCCGGCTCTCGTACGCCACCTCGCGCTGGAGCCGACGCCAGTTCTCCCAGCGCCGGACGGGCAGCTCGCCGCTGTCCAGCGCCGCCCGCACCGCGCAGGCCGGCTCGGCCTCGTGGGAGCAGTCGGCGTACCGGCAGCCGGCGGCCAGCTCGGCGATGTCGGCGAACGCCAGGTCCAGGCCGGCCGTTCCGTCCAGCAGGCCGACCGCCCGCACGCCGGGGGTGTCCAGCACCGCTCCCCCGCCGGGGATCGGCACGAGCGCCCGCCAGGTGGTGGTGTGCCGGCCCTTGCCGTCGGACCGGCGGATCGCCTGGGTGCGCATCACGTCGGCCCCGGCCAGGGCGTTGACCAGGCTCGACTTGCCCGCGCCGGAGGGCCCGAGCAGGCCGAGGGTGCGCCCCGGCGCGACGTACCGGCGCAGCGGCTCCAGCCCGGCGCCGCGTTCGGCGCTGACCGGCAGCACCGGCACCCCGGGCGCCAGGTCGGCGAGCTGCCGGGCCACCGCCCCCGGGTCAGGGGCCAGGTCGGCCTTGGTGAGCACGACGAGCGGCTCGGCGCCGGACTCGTGGGCCAGGGAGAGCAGCCGCTCGATGCGGGCGGCGTCCGGCGCGGGGTGCACCGGCTCGACCACCGCGGCGGCGTCGAGGTTGGCGGCCAGCACCTGGCCGCTGGCGTCCTTGCCGGCGGTGCGCCGGATGAGCGCGGTGCGGCGGGGCAGCACGGTCTCCACCGTGACCGGCCCGTCCGGCCAGGTGGCCAGCAGGACCCAGTCGCCGGCGCAGGGCAGCGCGGTCAGGTCGCGGGCCGCGGCGGCCAGCAACCCGCCGCCCAGGCTGGCCCGGACGGGCCCCTCCGGGCGGAGCACGGTGCAGACGCCGCGGTCGACGCGGGCCACCCGGCCCGGCCGGCGGTCGGCGCGTGGATTGAGGTACGCCGCCCGGTCGGCGTCCCAGCCGAGGGCGGTCAGATCGATGGTCATGGTGTCCCTATCGGTGTCGAGGGGGTTCGTGGTGGAACACGCGTGCAACGACCGGCATGCTCACCACCCCCGCTCCGACTCCCGGTGCCCGCGTCCTGCGACGGCGTCGGCCCGGCGGGTCTGACGCCGCGCCGTGACGTGAAGCCGTCGGCCCAGACGGTAGGGGTCGCGCCGACGCGCCGAAAGCGATTTCCGCGGCGACGCGGCGGCGGCGTACCGCTAGGGTCCAAGGCGTGACGAGCGATCCCCTCCTGCTGACCGGCGAGCTGGACGAGGCGACCGCCCGGCTGCTGCGTACCGTGGCCGCCCTGGGCAACCACGACGTCGCCGCGCCGTCCCTGCTGCCGGGCTGGACCCGCGGCCACGTCCTGACCCACCTGGCCCGCAACGCCGACGCGTTCGTGAACCTGCTCACCTCCGCCCGCACGGGCGAGGACATCCCGATGTACGCCAGCCCCGAGGCCCGGTCCGCCGACATCGAGGCCGGGGCCGGCCGGGGGCCGGCGGACCTCATGGACGACCTGCGCCGCAGCGCCCAGCGGTTCACCGCGGCCGTCGCCGAGATGCCGGTCGAGGCGTGGGGCGCCACAGTGCAGACCCGGCGCGGCCCCTGGCCTGCGGCGATGCTGGTCTGGGGCCGGCTGCGCGAGGTCGAGGTGCACCACGTCGACCTGGGCGCCGGCTACCGGCCGGCCGACTGGCCGGACGCGTTCGCCCAGCGGCTGCTGCACGAGGTGGCGGCCGGCCTGGCCGGCAAGCCGACGGCGCCGGCCATGGTGCTGCGCTTCGACGGCGTCCGGCACGAACTCGTCGTGGGCGATCCCGAGGGGGCGCCCACGGTCACCGGCCCCGCGCCGGAACTCGCGGCCTGGCTGACCGGCCGCAGCGCGGGCGAGGTGCTCACCGTCACTCCCGACGGTCCCCTGCCGACTCCACCGGAATGGATCTGAACCCCGTCATGACCTACAGCGGAGACGTCACGCCCGGCGGTGCGCCGGCCGTGCGCGAGCTCGACCGGCTCACCATCAGCAAGCTGTCGGTGGGCCCCATGGACAACAACGCCTACCTCCTGCGCTGCCGGGAGACCGGCGAGCAGGTGCTGATCGACGCGGCGAACGAGGCGCCCCGCCTGCTCGACCTCATCGGCGACGGCGGGCTGGCCGCGGTCGTCACGACCCACCGGCACATGGACCACTGGGTCGCCCTGGAGGAGGTGGTCGCCAAGACCGGGGCCCGCCCGCTGGTGCACGCCGACGACGCCGAGGGGCTGCCCATCGACGCCGAGCCGCTGCGCGAGGGCGACACCGTGCCGGTCGGCGACTGCGCGCTGGAGGTGATCCACCTCAAGGGGCACACCCCCGGTTCGATCGCGCTGCTCTACCGCGACCCGTCCGGCGTGCCGCACCTGTTCACCGGGGACTCGCTCTTCCCCGGCGGGGTCGGCAACACGGAGAAGGACCCGGAGCGGTTCGGCCAGCTCATCGACGACGTGGAGCGGAAGCTCTTCGACCGGTTGCCCGACGAGACCTGGTTCTACCCGGGCCACGGCAAGGACAGCACGCTCGGCGCCGAACGCCCCGCGCTGCCGCAGTGGCGGGCCCGGGGCTGGTGACCGCGGCGGGCCGGCCCGCTCAGCCGGCGTTCGCGCCGGTCACCGCCCGCAGCCGGTGCCGGGTGCCGAGCAGCACCGGGCCGGCCAGCAGCAGGCCGACCGCCATGGTGAGCACTGTCGGGTTCGGCGCGCCGGGCAGCAGCCCGGTCAGCGCCCGCGCCGTGATGCCGAGAGCCACGTAGAGGCCGGCCCAGAGGGTCGCGCCGAGCGTCGCGCAGGCCGCGAAACGCCGGTAGGACATCCGCAGCCCGCCGGCGGCCAGCGGCAGCAGCGCGTTGAACACCGGCAGGAACGGCGCCACCAGGACCATCCGCCCGCCGCCGCGGCGCAGCAGCGCCTCGGCGGCGGCCCAGCGCGGCTCGCCGATCCAGTCACCCAGGCGGCTGTGCCGCAGCCGCTCGCCCCAGCGCCGCCCGGCCAGGAAGCTCAGCGACCAGCCGGCGAGGCAGCCGGCCACCACCGCCACGACGGTCGCCACGCCGGTGGCGGGCCGGCCCGCGCCGACGGCGGCGAGGACCGCGGCGTCGCCGGGCACCAGCACCCCGAGCAGGGGTACGGCGTCGGCGAGCATGACCATGCCCAGCATCCCCATCAGCAGGGTGGTGGGCAGCTCCCCGACCTGGGCCAGCAGTTCCGTCATGCTCCGTACGCTAGGGCCCCGGGGCGACCCACCACATCGGGCATGATCCCCCACCGGTCCCCTAGTGCGGCTCCGGATGATCCCTGAGGGGTCAGCGGGGGCGGAGGACCTGGACCCGGCGGACCGGGGAGTCGACCGAGGGCTCCGTGACGGGGACCGGGTACGCCGCCACCAGCTCCAGCCGGTCCGGCGGCAGGTGTCCCCGGTCCGGGTCGCCGACCAGCACCTGCGCGCCCCGGTCGGCGGCCCGTTGCAGGTAGGGCAGCACCCGCGCGGCCAGCCCGGCGTCGTAGAGGACGTCCCCGGCCAGCACGAGATCGGCGCTGGCGGTGCTGTCCAGCAGGTCGTCCCCGGTGGCGGCGACGGTCACCCGGTTGGCCCGGGCGTTGACCGTCACGGCCGCGACGGCCCAGGGGTCGACGTCGTTGGCGACGACACGGTCGGCGCCGGCCAGCGCGGCGGCGATGGCGACCAGCCCGGATCCGGCGGCCAGGTCGAGCACCCGCCGCCCGGCGGCCAGTTCGGGGTGGTCGAGCAGGTGCCGGGCGAGGGCCTGCCCACCGGCCCAGACGGAGGCCCAGTACGGCGGCGGCAGCGACCGGCCGGCCGCCGCCTCCATCCGGGCCCACCAGAGGATGGCGTCCTCGGCGAGGTGCAGGCGCACTTCCGGCACGAACGGCGCGTCGACCAGCCGGAGCCGGTCCAGGCCGTCGCCGGGCGCCGTGATCTCCCGTTCCAGGTCGGCCAGCGGCGTCTGTGTCCTCACCGGGGCAAGCATGCCCCCCGCCGCCCCGGGCCGGAGGGATTTTCGCGCTGAGGGCGTATTCGTGGGCCACGCCGGCACTTCCGCCAGCGGATCGCGCTTCGGGCGGTTACTGTCGGGAAGGTAATGGGCGATCACCGGCCGCGACCGGTGCTCACCCGCATTGAACAGGGAGAGACGCATGGCAACCGGCACGGTCAAGTGGTTCAACTCGGAAAAGGGCTTCGGCTTCATCGAGCAGGACGGCGGAGGTCCGGACGTGTTCGTCCACTACTCGGCCATCCAGTCCAGCGGCTACCGCGAGCTGAACGAGGGCCAGAAGGTCGAGTTCGAGGTGACGCAGGGGCAGAAGGGTCCGCAGGCGGACAACGTCCGTCCGATGTAGCTTCGTGCCGGTGGCGGCGGTCGGTGGTCCGACCGCCGCCGCAGCGCATTCTCACGCCGGGGCAGCCGGCAGGTCCCGGCGCCGCCGCAGCGGCCCGGCCAGCAGGATGAGCGGGGTCAGCGCGAGCCAGGCGGTCATCGCCCGGATCGCCCCGGCCGGCCCCCACGCGGCGCCCAGCGCCCCGGCCAGCAGGGCGGCGAGCGGGATGGTGCCGTAGTTCAGCAGGTGCATGCTCACCGTCACCCGCCCGAGCAGCCGGTGCGGCGTGTACGTCTGCCGGAAGCTGGCCTTCACCACGTTGCCCACCGCGACGCCGAGGCTGACCAGCGCGCCGCCGAGCACGAGCCAGGCCACCCGGCCACCCGGGCCGGCAAGCGGGATGAGCAGCGCCGGCGGGCCGGCGAGCGCGCCCGCGACGAGCAGGGCGCGGGCCGTGCCGAGCCGACGGGCGAGCCCGGTGGCCAGGGCGGCGCCGAGTAGCCCGCCCACGCTGGCCAGTCCGATGAGGAGCCCGACCAGCCCGGCCGGCAGGCCGGCGGAGCGGACGAGGAAGACCACCAGCAGCGCCTGGTAGCCGGTGAGCCCGATGTTGCTGGCCGCGCCGAAGACCGTGAGCACCCGCAGGTACGGGTCCCGGACCACGAAGCGCAGCCCGTCGGCGACCTCCCGGCGTAGTGAGGGCGACCCGGCGGGGCGGCCCGGCCGGGGCTCGACGGCCCGGATGCGGCTCAGGCACGCGGCGGAGACCAGGAAGCTCACCGCGTCGAGCAGGACCGCGGTCACCGCGCCGGCCAGCTGGGCGATCAGGCCGGCCAGGCCGGGCCCGACGAGGTAACTGGCGGTCTGCGTGGCGTGCAGCTTCGCGTTGCCCTCCGGCACCTGCTCGGGCCGCAGCAGGGTGGGCAGGTAGACCTGGTCGGCGGTCTCGAAGAACACCCGGGCGAGGCCGGCGCCGAGGGCGACGACCAGGAGCTGACCGACCGTGAGCAGGTCGAGCAGGGCGGCCACCGGGACGGTGGCGAACAGCGCCGCCGAGACCAGGTCCGCGGCGATCATCACGGGGCGACGGCGGACCCGGTCGACCCAGGCGCCGGCCGGCAGGCCGGCCAGCAGCCAGGGCAGCCAGGCCGCGGCGGTGAGCACCGCCACCTGGAACGTGGTCGCGTCGAGCACGGCCACCGCGACCAGCGGCAGCGCCACGGCGGTCACGTTGCTGCCGACGGCGCTGACCGTCTGCCCGGCCCAGAGCAGCCGGAAGTCGCGGTGCCGGAGCAGTCCGCCGGCTGGCCGGGACGTGGTGGCCGGGTCGGCGGTGCCGACCGGGGCGGTCACCGTGCCACGGTTCGTTCGCGACTGCGGGGCTCGCAGACCCGGCTCACCCCTCGCGCTCACTCCGCCCTCGTCCGTTCGCGACTGCGGGGCTCGCAGACCCGGCTCACTCCTCGCGCTCACTCCGCCTTCGTCCGTTCGCGACTGCGGGGCTCGCAGACCCGGCTCACTCCTCGCGCTCACGGCTGGCCCGGAACGCCGTGCGCGAACAGGAAGACCGGCTCGCGCCGCTGTCCGTCGTCGGGGGCGGGACGGTCGGCCCAGCGGGCGAAGAGGTCGGTGACCTCGCGGCTGAGCTGGGCCAGTTCGTCCGGGGTCAGGTGCAGCCACTTGTCGGTGCTGAACGGGCCGTCGCCCCAGGCGGCGTGGTCCTCGTCGGGCGCGGCGTGCCAGGCGCGGACCAGGGCGACGTGCCGGTCCAGGTTCAACGAGCTGGCCGCGTCGGCCACCGCCCGGGCGGCGGGGTCGGCGTCGAAGTCGGTGTGGGACCAGCGCACCGCCGGGTCGCGCAGTCGCCACCAGCGTTCGCGGCGGTCCCGGGCCAGTTCGGGCGCCTCTAGCACGAGGTCGGCGGCGGCCAGCACCTTGAGGTGGTGGCTGACGTTGGCCGGGGCCTGGCCGGTGCGCTCGGCGAGCAGGCCGACGGGGCACGGCCCGTACACCTTGAGGACGTCCATGAGGCGGCGGCGCAGCGGGTGGGCGAGCGCGGCCAGGACGCGGGAGTCGGTGACGTGCCGGACGGTGGGCATCTCCATGGGGAGAGCCTGACATTCGCAAGAGGTGTTGCGCAATAGCTGTTGCTGACTTTCCCCCGTCTCGGGCCCGGGCCGCGGCGCGGCACTCGCCGCGGGACCGGGCCCGGTCAGGCGGTCAGCCGCCGGGACAGTTCGTCGGCCACGTCCCGGGCGATCTGCGGCGGGATCGCCTCGGCGATCTTCTCCGGCGGCAGCCCGGCGAGCACCCCGGTGACGATCTGCTGCTCGTCCGTGAAGTCCTTGTTCGACAGGGCCGTGAGCTGCGCGGCGAGCGCGTCCATACGCAGCATCAGGTAGTCGATCTTGGCTACCAGGCTGTTGCTGGCGGGCCGGGGACCCGCGCCGTCCGGGTCGACGGTGCGGCCCATGCTCGACCCTCCGTAGAAGAACCCGGAGTAGAGGTTGGCGATCTGGTTCTCGGCTTCGGTGCTCATCTCGTCCTCCAGGAGTCCGATGGCGATCAGGTAGCGGCGGAACAGCGGGGTCTGGTCCCGACCCGCCTTGGTCGAGTCGCGGAAGAAGCTGAAGTGGGTGTGGAACAGGTGACTGCTGTCGCCCGTGGTGCGCTTGCCCAGCCGGTCCCAGCGGCGGACGGTGCTCCCGTCCGGCGAGTAGATGATCTCCCGGATGTCCCGGGTGTCCGCCGCGCCGGCCACGCACTGCGCCACGCACCAGACGGAGAAGCTGAACAGGTTGTGCGTCGAGCCGCCGGAGGCGACCGTGAACAACCCGACGTCCAGGGCGGACGCGTCGAGGGTCAGCCCGGAGGAGTCCCGGGTGGACTCCACCACCGAGTAGTCGTTGGGCACCACCCGGTCGGATCCGCAGTGGTACCCACCCTTGTGGTTGGGGTCGCCCACGATGCCGACCTCGGCCGGCTCCAGGTCCTGACTCCGTACGGTGTTCTTGTCGACGTTGAGGTAGGTGAGCAACAGGTCGCGGACGGCCAACAGGTTCGCCGGAGCCGATGTCATGGGATCTCCCCTCCCGATCGGTGGCCGACGGGGGCACGACAATCACTACGCGTGAAGGCGCCTGATCCGGGGACGCGCCCCGCCGGATAGCTGCACGGCACCGGGCACTTGCCCCGAGGATATCCACGCAGTGACGTGAATGCCCAGCTCAGAGCACTATCTGGAACTATGGGGCGGCTGTGGGCGGCACCGGGACGACGGGGAGCACCAGAGCCGAAGGATGTTCGGGATCGTGCAGGATCTCCCGCCATCCAGCACGAAGAGTGACGGCGGTGCCGAGCGGCTCCCCGGTCCCCGGGTTCCGGGCGTAGCGGGGGTGGGCGCCGCCGGAGACCTGCACGCGGAGCCGGTGCCCGGGCGCGAAGCGGTGCGCGGCCGGCCAGAGGGTGACCGGCACCCGGACCACACCGGACGGACCACGCGGGAAGCGCCCGGGCGCGACCCGCACCAGGCCGTCGCAGACGTTCCAGGACCGCCCGCGCCTGTCGACGTCGCAGAGCCGGACGAAGACGTCCAGGTAGGACAGCTCGCTGCGGACGTGGATCTCCGCGCGCACCGGGCCGACCACCTCGACCGCCCCGGCCAGCGGCGCGCTGGTGTACGTGAGCACGTCCGGCCGCGCCTCCACCGGCCGGTTGTCCACGGCGCCGGCCCGCTGGGCGACCAGCAGCGGGCCGCCTAGCGACGGGGTGGGGTCGGCCGGGTCGTAGCGGAAACGGTCGGGCGCGGAGTCGGCCGGCGGCGCGGGGGCGAGCGCCCGGCCGGTGTGCAGGTGCCAGCGGACCGGCTCGGCCGGCGGGGGCCAGTCGGGCAGGTCACGCCAGCCGCCGCCGGTGCCACCGACGTGCACCCGGACCGGCGCGCGGCCCGGCCCCGGGGGCCCGGCCAGGTGCGCGTCGAGCCAGTCGAGCCCCTCGCGCAGGGCCGCCACGAGCAGCCCGGGGCTGCCGTGGGTCCACGGACCGACGGTCAGCCGGGGTCGGGCGCCGGCCGCCCGGAGCCGGGCGTAGTCGTCGAGCTGGGCGGGAAGGAAGATGTCCTGCCAGCCGCTGACCATCGCCACCGGCGCGCGGACCTCGGCGATCCGGTCGCCGAAGATCCGCGTCCGCCAGTAGTCGGCGTCCGGGGTGTGGTGGCGCAGCCACTCCTGGAAGAACGGCACGGTCACCCCGGTGGCGACCCGGTCCGCCTCGACCAGCGGCAGGTGGGCCAGCGCCCGGGTGAGCCGCGGCTGCCCGCGCTTGAGCTCCCACTGCCGGGCCAGCCAGGGCACGGTCTGCGCCTGGAGCAGCTCCGCCCAGGTGAGCACGGTGTCCAGGGCGAACGACTCCCCCGCGTACGTCGAGTCCCGGGTGGCCGAGGCGGTGACCACGGCGACCATGGCCCGTAGCTCGTCGGCGGCCTCGGCGGCGACCGCCCACTGGACGAACCCCTGGTAGCTGGCGCCGAACATGCCGAACGCGCCGGTCCACCACGGCTGCCGGCGCAGCCAGTCGAGGGTGTCCAGGCCGTCGTCGCGCTCGTGCACGAGCGGGGCGAACGCGCCGCCGGAGCCGTACGTGCCCCGGCAGGACTGGATCACGACGTGGTAGCCGCGCTCGGCGAGGAGGCGGCCGAGCAGCCGGACCGGACCGCCCCGCCCGTACGGGGTGCGGATCAGCACGCAGGGCGCCCCGGGCAGGTCCGGGGCGTAGTGGTCGGTGCGCAGGGTCACCCCGTCGCGGACCCGGACCGGGAGGTCCCGGGTGACCGTGATCCGCCTTGTGCGGGCGGCGGGCAGCCGCAGCGCCGCCGCGGCGAGCCGGGTGACCAGCCGCTGCACGCTCAGTCCGCGGCGCGTTCCGCCGCGCCGCGCCGCGGCTCGCCCCGGGCCGCGCGCACGGCGTCGCGGTGCTCGCGCATCGACACCACCATCTCGGCCATGAACCGGTGTACGACGGCCAGCTCGTCGTCGCTGAACCGGCCCATCACGTCGTCGGTACGCCGGCCCAGCGGGCCGAAGAAGTCGCGGGCCAGGGTGGCGCCCCGGTCGGCGTAGTGCAGGAACACCTTGCGCCGGTCGGCGGTGTCCCGGTCGCGCCGGATGTGCCCGCCCCGTTCGAGGCGGTCGACGAGCGCGGTCACCGAGCCGGAGGAGAGGTTGAGCACCTCCCCCAGCCGCCCGGGGGTGATCGGGTCACCGACCAGTTCGGCGTCCATCACGGCGATGAGCGCGTGCAGGTCGGTGGCGTTGAGCCCGTGCAGGCCGGCGAACGCGTGCCCCACGTGCTGCGCCTCGGTCGAGTAGCGGCGCAGGTCGTTGGTGATGTCCGCGATCATCTGCCCACGCCGGTCGTCCCGCCGCCGGTACATGCTCTGCGCTCCCACGTCTCGCCGCCACCCCCTGTCCGAACCGTCCGGTTGCAGCATAGAGCCTCTGCCGATAATCTCGCTTATCAAGATACTCGGTCAGCGAGACTCATCATCGACCAGATTTCGCGAGGCTTCCCGATGTCACTGTTCACCCGCGTCGCCCGGGGCCGGCTGGCCGCCTGGCTCACCGTGGTCGCCGCACTCGTCGTCGGCGCGGTCGTCTTCGGCCTACCCCGCCCGGACAATCCCGCTCCCGTCTCCGCCACCGGCCTGTCCGTCGAGTGGCAGTCGACGCAGGTCGAACGCCTCCAGGACCAGCTCCCCAGCAGCGATGTGCAGCCGGCCGTCGTGGTGGTCAGCCGCGCCGACCGGGCCCCGCTGGCCGAACCCGACCGGGCCGCCCTCGACGGCGTGTCCGCCACGCTGGGCCGGCTCGCCGCCGGCGGCCGGGTCTCGCCGGCCCAGTTCTCCCCCGACGGCACGGTGGCGCTGGTCGCCGTGCCGCTGTCCACCGCCGGCGGCCAGGAGGCCGTCGTGGACGAGGTGGCCGGCCTCCGCGCGGCGCTGGCCGACCTGCCCGACGCGCTGACCGTCGAGGTGACCGGCGCGCCCGCCTTCACCGCGGACCTCACCAAGGTCTTCGACGGCGCCGACATCACCCTGCTCGCGGTCACCGCGGGCGTCGTGGCGCTGCTGCTGCTCATCACCTACCGCAGCCCGTTCCTGTGGATCGTGCCGCTCCTTGTCGTCGCCGCGACCGAGCAGCTCACCCTGCGCGCCGTCGACACGATCGTGCCCGCGCTCGGCATCCACCTCCAGGAGGGCCAGGTCACCGGCATCGCCAGCGTGCTGGTCTTCGGCGCCGCGACCGACTACGCGCTGCTGCTGATCGCCCGCTACCGGGAGGAACTGCGCCGCGAGGAGAACCGGTTCACCGCCATGCGGGCCGCGCTGCGCCGGACCGCCGAGCCCATCCTGGCCAGCGGCGGCACCGTGGTGCTCGGCGTGCTCACCCTGCTGCTGTCCGAGCAGGAGACCAACCGGGCGCTCGCGGTGGCCTGCGCCACCGGCGTCGTCCTCGCCATGGCGTCCGCGCTCTTCGTGCTCCCCGCCGTCCTGGTGCTCTTCGGTCGGGGGCTGTTCTGGCCGTTCGTGCCGCGGGTCGGCGCCGCGGCACGGGAGGGTCGCCTCTGGGGCCGGCTCGGCGCCGCCGTCGAACGCCGGCCGCTGCCGGTCGCCGTCCTGGCCACCCTGCTCCTCGCCGCGCTCGCCCTGGGTGGCCTGGGCATCCGCACCGGCCTGTCGGAGACCGAGCAGTTCCGGGCGAAGCCGGAGGCGGTGGCGGGCGCGGAGACCCTCGCGCGGGCCTTCCCGGCCGGCACCACCCAACCGGTCGCCGTGCTCACGAACCCGGGCGCCGCCCCGGCCGTGCTGGCCGCCGCCGGCGCGGTCGACGGGGTCGCCTCGGCCCGCCCCGGCGCCGCCGGCGACCCGGTCGCCCAGGTCGACGTGGTGCTGGCGGCCGAGCCGGGCACCGCCGCGTCCGACCGCGCCGTCGAGGCGCTGCGCGACGCCGTCGCCGCCGTGCCGGACTCCGCGCCGCCCGCGGTCGCCGGCGCCGACGCCCCGGAGGGCGCGCTGGTGGGCGGCACGGTGGCCGCCACCTACGACTCGGACCGGGCGAACACGAAGGACCTCCGGCTGATCCTGCCGATCATCCTGCTGCTGGTCGGGGCGGTGCTGGTGCTGCTGCTGCGCGGCCTGCTGGCCCCGGTGCTGCTGGTGCTGACGGTCATCGCCTCGTTCTTCGCCAGCCTCGGCGCGGCCTGGCTGCTCTTCGACCGGGTGCTGGACTTCCCGGCGCTGGACAGCGGGGTGCTGCTGCTCGCCTTCGTGTTCCTGGTGGCGCTCGGCGTGGACTACAACATCTTCCTGGTCACCCGGGCCCGGGAGGACGCCCGCCGGCTCGGCACCCGGGACGGGATGCTGTCCGCGCTGCGGGTGACCGGCGGGGTCATCACCAGCGCGGGCGTGCTCCTCGCGGCCGTCTTCGCCGTGCTGGGCGTGCTGCCGCTGATCACCCTCACCCAGATCGGGATCATCGTCTGCGTCGGCGTCCTGCTGGACACGCTGCTGGTCCGCACGGTGCTGGTGCCGGCGCTGGCGTTCCTGCTGGGTGACCGGTTCTGGTGGCCGGGGCGGATCGCCCGCGAACCCGACGCCCCGGCGGAGCCGTCGCCGGCGCCGGTCGCGCCGGCCGGCGCCCGGGACTGAGACGGGCGGGGCCCCGGCGGTCGTCCGCCGGGGCCCCGCACTCGTCGGCTCAGTAGCTGAGGCAGACGCACTCGGTCATGAGCGCCCGCACGTTGCGCACGTACTGCGGGTTCGGGATGGCGAGGGGCTCACCCTCCCGCGCCACCGCGCCGTGCCCGTAGTTGTAGGCCGCGATCACGGCGTTGAGCAGGCAGGAGTTCAGCTCCGAGGTGCAGAGCGCGGCGTCCAGCCGGTAGTCGGACTCGAAGTACATGTCGCCGATGTACTTGGTGAGCCAGGCCAGATAGGTGCCGCCCAGGTAGGCGTTGTCCTGGTAGTCGTCGATGTCGTACGACTGGCCGAACCGCTGGTTCATCCAGTCCGCGGTGGCGGGCATGACCTGCATGAGCCCGATGCCGCCGTCGCAGGCCACGATGTTCGACTGCCAGCCGCTCTCCTGCCAGGCGGTCGCCTTCATGAGGGTCAGCGGAATCCTGATGTCGGGCGCGGAGGTGGGCCAGTAGGTCCGCGCCGCGGCGTCGGACAGCGCCGACTTCACCTGGCTGCGGGTCGCCTGGGTGCCCCGGTAGCTGGGCTGGCAGCCGCTCGCCGCGGGCTTCGGCGGGGGCGGCGGCACCTGCGTCTCGGTGGGCGGCTTCGGCGTGGCCAGCGGCGCCGTGGTGGTGCGCGTCGGCCTGGGCTTCGGTTTCGGCGACGCGCTCGGGCTGGGCTTGGCGCTGGGCTTGGCGCCCATGGCCGCGACCGCCGGCGGCTCGTCGCTGGGCTGGTCGGCGGGGCCGTCCGCGGGCGCCTCGACGGGCACCTCGCCGGTCACCTCCACCGCCACCTCGCGGGTCGGCTCCTCGGTGCCGCACCCGGTGACCGCGCCCGCCGCCAGCAGCGCGGCGACCGCCGCCGTGGCCCAGCGGCCCACTCCTCGACGCATCTGACCTCCCCCGTGGCCGTCCGCCGCACCCTAGCAGGGACCGACGGGGCCGCGGGGTACCCGCGAAGCCGCCCGTGAGGCCCGCGGCCGTGGCGGTCCGTCCCCTGTGGCCGGTGCGTCCGGGCCCGGCCGGTCGTCCCCGCCGACCGCGTGGTCCCGGGTGGCCCAGGCGACCACGAACACGGTGACCCAGGCCGCGCCGAGCAGCACCGACGTGGCGGTGCCGCTGGCGGTGCTCCAGCCCAGGTAGAGCCGCGCGCCGGTGACGGTGACCACGCCGGCCAGCGCGCCCGTCCAGACCGCCACCGCCACCGGCCACCGGGCGCCCCGCGACAGCAGCCACGCGAGGGTGCCGAAGCTCGCCGTGACCACGGCGTTCTGGGTGGGCAGCAGGTCCGGGGCGCCGTCCGGGCCGCCGGGCCCGGTCAGGCCGGCGACCGCCACCAGCACCACGAGCGGCACGAACGCCCCCACCGTGCCGAGCACGCTGAGCAGGTCGGCCCGCCAGGGCCGGTTCCGCCAGGCCACCACCGCCGCCACCAGGGCCACCGCGGCGATGAGCACCCAGCCGCGCAGCACCGACACCGCGGCCAGCGCCGGGTCGACCACCCCGGGGGTACGCCGGGCGGCGAACCAGTCCGCGACCAGCCCGTCGAGCACGCCGAGCCCGCTGTGGCGGACGACCGCCTCCAGCAGCGCCGCGACGGCCAGCCCGGCGGCGAAGAGCAGCAGCAGGCCGGCGGCGAGGTTGATCAGCAGCGTGCCGGCCGGCCCGAACCGCATGGCGACCAGGAAGAACAGGACCCCGTAGCGGGCGCGCAGCCAGCGCAGCGGGGGCAGGGCGGCGGCCCGGGCGGCCAGCGCCCGCACCGGGTCGGGGTTGCGGCCCAGCCAGCGGCCGGCCAGCACCACCCCGACCAGGCAGACCAGCAGCACGAGCACGGCGCCGGTGGCCCGGCCCAGGAGCCGGGACACCCGCTCGTACGACTCGCCTGCGGCGTAGCCGGCCAGCACCGAGGCACCCACCCAGCTCGCCACCCCGGCCGCGTTCCACGGGGCGAACCGCCGGTAGGGCAGCCCGCCCGCCCCGGCCAGGCGGGGCGCCAGGGTGCGGGCGAAGGCCACCCAGCGGGCGGCCAGCACGCCCCGGCCGCCGAGCCGGTCGAGCAGCGAGTCGGCGCGCCGCCACCGGTGCGGCCCGATCCGGGCACCGAGGCCGGAGGCACGCAGTTTCGGCCCGTACCGCCGGCCGGCGCGGTAGGCGAGTGTGTCTCCGATCACGGCGGCCGCCGTCATGGCCAGCAGCGCCGGAATAATCCGCAGCGTCCCCGCGTAGGCTAAGAAGCCGACCAGCAACAGGGTCGCCTCGCCCGGCACCAGCAGTCCGAAGATCACCGCGGTCTCGCCCGCGACGATCGTCGCGGCGACCAGGTAGATCAGCAGGGGCGGCAGCCCCTGCAGCCAGTTCAGCAGGTCAGGCATCCGGTCCCCCGCACGGGAGCCAGCATGCCAGTCGCTGGATCGGTCGGGACAGCACTTTAAGCAGAGATCCGGGCGATCTCGGGGTGACCCCCGAGGCGTGCCCCGGCAACCGCAGACAGGAGTATGGAGGGTATGCAGCTACGCACCGACCTCCGCAACGTCGCCATCATCGCCCACGTCGACCACGGCAAGACGACCCTGGTCGACGCCATGTTGCGGCAGGCCGGCGCCTACGGCGCCCGTGGTGAGGACACCGAGCGGGTCATGGACTCGATGGACCTCGAGCGGGAAAAGGGCATCACCATCCTCGCCAAGAACACCGGCGTGCGCTACCTGCCGGCGGACGGCTCCGAGCCGGTGACGATCAACATCATCGACACCCCGGGCCACGCCGACTTCGGCGGCGAGGTCGAGCGCGGCCTCACCATGGTCGACGGTGTGGTGCTGCTTGTCGACGCCAGCGAGGGCCCGCTGCCGCAGACCCGGTTCGTGCTCCGCAAGGCGCTGCGCGCCCGGCTGCCGATCATCCTGGTGATCAACAAGGTGGACCGCCCCGACGCCCGGATCAAGGAGGTCGTGGACGACACCTACGAGCTCTTCCTCGACCTGGACGCCGACGAGGAGCAGATCGACTTCCCGATCGTCTACGCCTGCGCCCGCGACGGCATCGCCTCGCTGACCCAGCCGGCCGACGGCTCGGTCCCCGACGACAGCCACAACCTGGAGCCGCTGTTCCGCACCCTGCTGGACACCATCCCGGCTCCCGCGTACGAGGAGGACGCGCCGCTCCAGGCGCACGTCACCAACCTCGACGCCTCGCCGTTCCTCGGCCGCCTCGCGCTGTGCCGGGTCCGCCAGGGCACCATCAGCAAGGGCCAGACGGTCACCTGGTGCCGCACCGACGGCAGCAGCCAGCGGGTCCGCATCTCCGAGCTGCTGATGACCGAGGGCCTGGAGCGCAAGCCGGCGGACAGCGCCGGCCCGGGCGACATCATCGCCGTGGCCGGCATCCCGGAGATCATGATCGGCGAGACCCTCGCCGACGCCGAGAACCCGGTGCCGCTGCCGCTCATCACCGTCGACGAGCCGGCCATCTCGATGACCATCGGCACCAACACCTCGCCGCTGGTCGGCCGGGTCAAGGGCGCCAAGGTCACCGCCCGCATGGTCAAGGACCGGCTCGACAAGGAGCTCATCGGCAACGTCTCGCTGCGGGTGCTGCCCACCGAGCGGCCGGACGCCTGGGAGGTGCAGGGCCGCGGTGAGCTGGCCCTGGCGATCCTCGTCGAGCAGATGCGCCGCGAGTCCTACGAGCTGACCGTCGGCAAGCCGCAGGTGGTCACCAAGGAGATCGACGGCAAGACCTGCGAGCCGGTCGAGCGGCTGACCATCGACGCCCCGGAGGAGTACCTGGGCGCGATCACGCAGCTCCTCGCCACCCGCAAGGGCCGGATGGAGCAGCTGGTCAACCACGGCACCGGCTGGATCCGGATGGAGTGGCTGGTCCCGGCGCGCGGCCTCATCGGCTTCCGCACCGAGTTCCTCACCGAGACCCGCGGCACCGGCATCCTGCACCACGTCTTCGAGTCCTACGAGCCGTGGTTCGGCGAGCTGCGCACCCGCAACAACGGCTCGCTGGTCGCCGACCGCTCCGGCTCGGTCACCGCGTTCGCCATGACCAACCTCCAGGAGCGCGGCCAGCTCTTCGTCGAGCCGGGCACCGAGGTGTACGAGGGCATGATCGTCGGCGAGAACTCCCGCTCCGACGACATGGACGTCAACATCACCAAGGAGAAGAAGCTCACCAACATGCGGTCGTCGACCGCGGACGAGACCGAGAAGCTGATCCCGCCGCGCAAGCTGTCGCTGGAGCAGGCCCTCGAGTTCTGCCGCGAGGACGAGTGCGTCGAGGTGACCCCGGCCGCGGTGCGGATCCGCAAGGTGGTGCTGGACCAGACCCAGCGCGGCCGGATGGCCGCCCGCCGCAAGCACGCCGGCTGACCTCTCAGCCGCCCCGGAGCCCGGCCCGCCCACCCGGCGGACCGGGCTCCGTCATTTTCCGCCGGGCGGGTCAGGGTTTGGTGGCCTGGAAGGCCAGGATGTCGGGGAGCGGGCCGGAGCCGGACTCGCGGACGGCGGTCAGCGTCAGGCCGGCGGCGGTGACCGCGTTGAGCAGGTCGGCCAGCGGCAGGTGCCAGGCGCCGACCCGGGCCCGCACGCCGACGGTGTTCCAGGACCGGAAGCTGCGCTCGCGCTCGGCGTACCCGCCGTCGATCACGGCCCGGCCCGGCTCGGACCGGTCGGCGAACGCCCCGACGAAGCAGGGGTGCACGCCGACGTGGACCAGCCGCCCGCCCGGCGCCAGCACCCGGGCCGCCTCGGCGATCGCCGCCGGGTAGTCCGGCATGTCGGTGTGCGCCAGTACGCAGGCCACGGCCGGGACGGCGCCGGCCGGCAGCGGCAGCGCCGTGGCGTCGGCCCGCGCCACAGGCAGCCGCGCCCCGGCATGGCGCAACTGCCCCGCCGACAGGTCCACCCCGACCGGCCGCCAACCCAGCCGGCGCAGCTCGGCGGCGTGCGCCCCGGTGCCGCAGCACAGGTCGAGGCAGCGCCCGGAACCCGGGCCGAGCAGCTCGGCCAGCACCGACCGGACCCGCTCGCTGTAGTCGGTGGCCGTGGTCGTGACGTACTCGTCGTACCAGTCGGCGATGGCGTCGTACGCGGCGGTCGTCATCCCCGCACGCTAGACCCGCCGCCGGCCGGACCGCAGCCCCGCGCGCCGCGAAGATCCGCTACGGTCACCGGCATGACGTGGGAGGATCTCGACGCGCACCTGGACAAGGTTCCCGGCACCGTCTCGGCGTACGTGGGACGGCTCGACGCCCCGCCCACCTGGACCCGGGAGGCCGACGCCACCCACTACGCGGCCAGCACCATGAAGATGGCGGTGCTGGTGGCGCTGCACCGCGCCGCCGAGGCCGGCCGGCTCGACCTGGACGGCACCGTCCCGGTGCGCAACGCGTTCGACTCCGCCCTGCCCGGCGCGCCCCGCTTCGCCAACGCCCAGCACTACGACAACGACGACGAGGTCTGGGCGCGGGTGGGCGGCACGGCGCCACTGCGCTGGCTCGCCGAACGGATGATCGTCCGCTCCAGCAACCTGGCCACCAACATCTGCATCAGCCAGGTCGGGCTGCCCGCCGTGGCCGAGGCCTGGACGCTCGCGGGCGCCCGGCACAGCGTGACCGGCCGGGGCATCGAGGACTTCGCGGCCCGGGACGCCGGCATCGACAACCTGGTCACCGCCGCCGACCTGGCCGCCCTGCTCGGCGGGCTGGCGCTCGGCGCGACCCGGCCCGGCCCGCTCGCCTCGCCGGCCGGCTGCACGGCCATGCTGGACGTGCTGTTCGCCCAGGAGCACCGCGAGGACCTCGCCGCCGGGCTGCCCGAGGGCACCCGGATCGCGCACAAGAACGGCTGGGTACGCGGCGTCCGGCACGGGGCCGGGGTCGTCTTCCCCACCGACGCGCCGCCGTACGCGATTGTCGTCTGCACCACCACCGACCTGGCCGACGGCGGCCCGAGCGGCGAGGAGGTCGAGGACGACGCCTGCCGCCTGATCGCGCACATCTCCGCGCAGGTGTGGGCCGCCCGGCACGACCTGGCCGGCTGACCGCTCACTCCAGCAGGTTCGCCCGCAACGCCGCGAGGGTCCCGTCGGTCACCCCCAGGCCGTCGCGCAGGTACGCGTCGAACGAGCCGTGCACCCGGCGCACCTCCTCGTAGGCGGCGTCCAGGTACTCCGGCCGCACCTCCAGCAGCGGCCGGGCCACGGCCGGGTCCAGGTCCGGCCGGCGCCGGGTCATGGCGGCCAGCAGCACCTCGCGAAGGCTCTCGGTCAGCTCGTTGTGCCGCAGGTAGTCGGCCCGGATCGCCGGCTCCTCCACACCGAGCGCGGTGAGCAGCACCACCGACAGCCAGCCGGTGCGGTCCTTGCCGGCCGAGCAGTGGAACAGCAGCGGCAGGTTCGCCGCGTCGGCGGCCAGGCGGACCGCCGCCCCGAACCCCTCCCGCGCCGACTCGCCGGTGACGAACCAGCGGTAGATCGCCGCCATCGCCCCGGGCATGCCCTCCCGGGCCAACTCCTCGTACGCGTCCAGGTCGTGGCCGAGCAGCACCGCCGAGACGTAGGTGAACACCGGATGGGCCGCGTCGTAGACCGGCAGGTGCACCACCCGCGGCTCGCCGACCAGGCGGTCCGGCGGGGCCACCGCCTGCTCGGTGCCGTGCCGCAGGTCCACCACGCAGGCCGGGGCCAGCTTGCCCAGCACCGGCAGGTCCTCGTCGGCGAGCCGCCCGAGCGCGGCGGTGCGGAGGAGGCGGCCGGCGCGTACCCGCCGCCCGTCGATGGTGGGCAACCCGCCCAGGTCACGGGCGTTCGGCGCGCCCACCAGCTCCCAGTCCCGCCCGGTCATCGGCCCTCCCCTGATCGCCGCCAGCTCCATATAGGGTGCCCCACATGACGATCGCCGCGGTACGCACCCACCGGCTCTCGGCCCCCTTACACACCCCCTTCGTCACCGCGCTGCGCCGCACCACCACCGTGGACACCCTGGTCGTGGAGGTGGTGGACACCGACGGCCGGTCGGGCTTCGGCGAGGCCCCGCAGGTCTGGCAGGTGACGGGCGCGTCGATCGCCGGCGCCGAGGCGTGCGTCCAGCAGTTGCTCGGGCCGCTGCTGACCGGGCGGGACGCCGACGACCTCCAGGCCCGCTGCGCCGAGGTGCGCCGCGCGGTGGTGGGCAACGAGTCGGCCCGGGCGGCCGTCGACGTGGCCCTGCACGACCTGGCCGCGCGGCGGCTCGGCGTACCCCTGGTGCGGTTGCTCGGCGGCACCACGCTGCGCGTCCCGACGGACGTCACCCTGGCCGCCGGCGATGCCGTGGACCTCGCGGCGGCGGCCACCCGGCGCCGGGCCGAGGGCTTCACCGTGCTGAAGCTCAAGGTCGGCACCGACGCGCGGGGGGACCTGGACCGGGTCCGCGCGGTCCGCGCCGCGGTGGGGCCCGACGTGCGGATCCGGCTGGACGCCAACCAGGGCTGGACGCCGCGCGAGGCGGTGCGGGTGATCCGCGGCATCGAGGACGCCGGGCTCGACGTCGAGCTGGTCGAGCAGCCGGTGCACCGCCGGGACCTGGACGGGCTGGCCTGGGTCAGCGACCGGGTGGAGCTGCCGATCCTCGCCGACGAGTCGGTCTTCGACCTGCGCGACCTGGTCGAGGTGATCCGCCGTCGGGCGGCCGACATGGTGAACGTGAAGCTGGCCAAGTGCGGCGGCCTGCACACCGCCCGGTCGCTGCTCGACCTGGCGGCCGCCCATGGCATGGGCACCATCGTCGGCTCGATGATGGAGAGCCAGGTCGGCCTGGGCGCGGCCGCGAGCCTGGTCGCCGCCTACGGCACCACGGCCGTGTCGGACCTCGACGCCGCCTGGTGGCTGGCCTGGTCGCCGGTCGCCGGGGGCATCCGGTACGACGGCGCGACAGTCGTGCTGCCGGACGCTCCGGGGCTCGGCATCGCGAACGTGAGTGAAGTAAAGATTCAGTCGCGCGGTTGAGTGCCGTTGGAATTTTTCATAGGGTCGCCCGAAGAGGCGCGACGTGGGGGTGGACGTGGAGCTGCAAACCGGCCGCGAGGCCGTCGTCCGGGTCCCGGTGGCGACCCTCTGGAGCGCGCCCGACGCGGTCCGTCCGGTCGACCGCCCCGCGCTGTCCGACACGCCCGACACCGCCGCCTGGATCGCCGGCATGGACCGCGAGCAGCAGGTCGGCGACTGCGTCCTGACCCAACTGCTGCTCGGCGAGCGGGTGCTGGTCACCGAGCTGCGCGCGGACGGCTGGGCGCACGTGGTCGCCCTGGCGCAGCCCGCGGCCAAGCTCGACGTGCGCGGCTATCCCGGCTGGCTGCCCACCGCCCAGCTCACCGCCCCGGCGGAGCCCGGCCCGTCGGCCACCCCGCTCGTGGTGGACGCCGGCCACACCACGCTGCACGCCGCCCCCGACGGCCCGCCGGCCCTGCCCGGCGTGGTCCTCGGCACCCTCCTCGCCGCGGCCGGGCGACCGGTGGACGGCTGGCGGCCGGTCCTCGTGCCCGGCCGGGCCGATCCGCTCTGGGCGCCCGAGGGCGACCTGGTCCCGCTGCCGGGCGAGCGGCCGGAGGCCAAGGAGGTGCTGGCCGTCGCCGAGCGGCTGCGCGACCTCGTCTACGTCTGGGGCGGGCTGTCCACCTACGGCATCGACTGCTCGGGCCTGGTGCACCTGGCCTGGCGCCGGTACGGCGTCACGCTGCCCCGGGACGCCGACGACCAGGCCGAGGCCACCACCCCCCTGGCACTCGACCAGGAACGCCCCGGTGACCTCTACTTCTTCGCCCGGCCCGGCCGGCGGATCCACCACGTCGGCATCGTCAGCACCGAGCCGCACGGCGGGACACGGCGGATGCTGCACGCCTGCTACGTGCAGCGCCGCGTCGTGGAGGAGCAGCTCCCCCCGGAGCGCGAGGACACCCTGGTCGGCGCGCACCGGATCTGACCCCCGTACGCCGAAGGGGCGCTCCCGACCGCGGGAGCGCCCCTTTTCCGACGGGTCCGGTCAGCGGCGGGCCTCCGCCAGCTCGCGGCGCCGGTCGCGGGACGACTTGACCAGGCTGGCCGCGGTGGCCGCGGCGAGGGTGCCGAGGATCACCGTGAGCGACAGCCAGATCGGGATGTGCGGGGCCCAGGCCACGTGCTGGCCGTCGTTGATGAACGGCAGGTTGTTGTCGGCGAGGGCCTCCAGGACCAGCTTGACCCCGATGAAGCCGAGCACCACGGCCAGGCCGTAGCTGAGGTAGATCAGCCGGTCCAGCAGGCCGCCCAGCAGGAAGTAGAGCTGCCGCAGCCCCATCAGGGCGAACACGTTCGCCGTGAAGACCAGGTACGGCTCCTGGGTGATGCCGAAGATCGCCGGGATCGAGTCGAGGGCGAAGATCAGGTCGGTGGTGCCGATTGCGATCATCACGATCAGCATCGGGGTGAACAACCGCCGGCCGTTCTCGTGGGTGGTCATCCGCGCCCCGTCGAAGGTGCGGGACAGCGGCAACGCCTTGCGGCTCCACCGGATCAGCAGGTTCTCGCTGAACTCGTCCTCGTCCGGCTCCCCCTGACGGGCCAGGTTGACCGCCGTGTAGATCAGGAACGCGCCGAAGATGTAGAACACCCAGGAGAACTGGGAGATCAGCGCGGCGCCGGCGGCGATGAAGCCGCCCCGCATGACCAGCGCCAGCAGGATGCCGATGAGCAGCACCTTCTGCTGGTACTGCCGGGGCACCCCGAAGCGGGCCATGATGATCACAAAGACGAAGAGGTTGTCCACCGAGAGGCTGTACTCGGTGAGCCACCCGGTGTAGAACTGGCCCGCGACGCTGGGGCCTGAGGTGAGCCACAGCCCCGCCCCGAAGAGCAGGGCAAGTGCCACGTAGAAGCCGACCCACAGGCTCGACTCGCGGACGCTGGGCTCGTGCGGGCGGCGACCGATGATGAACAGGTCGACCAACAGGACCGCGGTCATCGCGACCAGGGTCCCCGCCCACACCACTCCGGACACGTTCAAATCCATCCTCCGGCAGACACACAGCGTCGGGCACACCGTACGCCGGGTGAGGTGCCGGGGTGCGTCGACGCTGACTCTGGTGACTGTCGGAGGTCTCTTCCGCCACCGACCCGGGAACGGGTCACTGACCGACGGAGCCGGGTCGTGCGACCGGGGGGCCGGCGCTCTTCCGTGCTGACGACTCCGTCACGGGGGAATACTCCCCTCCTCGGCCGCCATTGTTCACCATCAGGCCCGGTCGGCGCATCTTCGGGGGCCCCGTTTGCCAGGGTCATCACGTTCCGACGTGCGACGGGTCTCGTCGCGTAGCGCATCCTAGGAGGCTAGGTGTCCGACTGTCGCGCTTCGGCTCGCTCCTGGGACCAGCGGCTCGGCGAACGACCAGCCCGCCGCCAGCAGGGCGTCGCAGGCGGCCACGGCGACCGCCAGCCGCTCCTCGTGCGACCCGCGCAGCTCGACCACCGGCACCCCGCAGCCGGCCAGCTCCGACCGGAACCGGCCGGTCATCCAGGCCCGCAGGTGCTCGCCGTCACGCAGGCCGTCGTCGGCGAACGGCACCCCGTCGTGGTCGGTCAGCAGGTACAGCGCCGGCCGGCGCGCCGCCGACCGGACGGCCTCCGACGACGACCCGAGGTAGCGCTCCTCCCAGATGGCGGTGGCCCGCGCGTCCGTGTCGCAGAACAGCAGAGGACCGCTGACCCGCGCCGCCGCGTCCTCGGCGGCCTGCTGCTCGCGGACCACCTCGAGGAAGTCGTCCCGGTCCCAGGTGACGTCGAAGACCGTCGCGTCCGGCCGGACACCCCGCAGCCCGGCGAGCTTGCGCTCGGTCAGCTCGCGGCCGTACTCCGGGACCCAGGCGGTGCCGTAGTGGGCGGCGAGCGCCTCCGCCATCGTCGTGGTGCCCGTGGACTCGGCACCGACCACCACGACCCGACGGACCAGCCAGGCCCGCACCGCCGGGCTCAGCCGAGGCCAGTGCGCCGCCGGGTCCGCGCGCACGGCCGTGCCGGAGACCGGGACGGCACGCCGGTCCAGGTCCACGCAGACCGCGAATGCGCCGAAACGACGGGCCAACTCCTCGCCGTACGCCTCGGACGAGAACACCGCGTCCACCGGCTCCCCGCCCAACGCGTCGGCGAACACCGCGCAGTGCAGGTCCCACACCGCCGGGTCGGCGTAGTCGACCGGATGGTCGTCGTACCGGCCGACGAACCGCACCCACGGCGTGGCGGCGTGCGCCTCCCGCAGCCAGGCGACCCGCAGGTCCAGCGGGATCGACTCCCGACGGGACGGGGCGACCACCACGGTGACCGCCTCGCAACGGGCGGCGGCCGCCCCGATCAGCGCGTGGTGCCCGGCGTGCGGCGGGTAGAACTTGCCCACCACCAGGCCGTGCCGGAACTCCCGACCCGGCTCGCTCCCCGCGCTCACGCGGCGACCGGGGCCGGGCCGGGCGGCACCGGGGTCGCCGCCGCGCGCCGGCGCAGGTCCGCCCGCCACTCCCGCAGCCCCACCACGCAGAGCGCCAGGAAGATGAGGTAGAGGCCGCCGGTCAGCCAGAGTCCCTTGTACGCGTACAGCGGGATGTAGAAGAGGTCGGCGGCGATCCACAGCCACCAGCTCTCCACCAGCTTGCGCGTCTGGCCGTAGGTGGCGAGCAGCGACAGCGCGGTGGTGAGCGCGTCGGCCAGCGGCACCGTGGAATCGGTGGCCCGGTCCAGCAACGCCCAGAGCCCGGCGGTGAGCACCACCCCGGCCACGCCGAGCGCCCACCACTCGCGCCGGCTGGTCCGGGCCACGGTCAGCCGGCTGCGCCGCTCCCCGCCGAACAGCCAGTGCCACCAGCCGTAGAGCCCCAGGAGCACGTAGACGACCTGGAGGCCGGCGTCGGCGTACAGGCCGGCGGTCCAGAACAGCAGCATCAGCAGCAGCACGTTGGCGATGCCGATCGGCCAGTTGGCGATGTGCTGCCGAGCCACCAGCCAGACGTTGACCACACCGGTGGCGAAACCGAGCAGCTCCGCCCAGGTGGTGCCGGCGCCCAGCACCGTGAACGCCGTGGCGGTGAGCCAGTCGAGCATGTGTCCTCCCCCGTTTCCCGAGCGCCCACCCTAGAGCCGGGTGTGGCGCGCAGAACAGCCCCCGGGGCGTACCGGACGGCGGCCGGCGTGCGAGGCTTCCGGCATGGTTCTTGAGGTCGCGCTTATCGACGTGACGCCCGGACACGAGGACGACTTCGCCGCCGCCTACGCGAAGGCGCGCCCGATCCTCGCCGGCACCGAGGGCTGCCGCTCGGTGCGGATGACCCGCGGCGTCGAGTCGCCGTCCCGGTTCGTGCTGCTGGTGGAGTGGGACTCCGTCGAGGCGCACGACGTCAACTTCCGGCAGAGCGAGCGCTTCGGGCAGTGGCGGGCGCTGATCGGGCCGCACTTCGCCGGCCCGCCGCTGGTCGAGCACTTCGTCGACGTGCCGGCCTGAGCTGTCGTACCCCTGACATAGCCTGCGCTCGACGCGCCGGCCACCGGAACCCGACGGACATCGGGGGCGCCGGGCCCGGTGGCCGCGCGCCGAACGCCGCGTTCGCCGGGTCGGGCTGACCGCTCAGTCAGGCTCGCGGGGCCGGGGCACCGGCGCGGGGCCGAGCCGCCGGCCGAGCAGCTCCACCGTCTCCTCCTCCGGCAGCGCCGCCGCCAGCAGCCAGTCGACCACCTGCTCGTAGCGGGCGACGTCCGCCTCGGCGACCAGCCTCAGGTCGGTGGTGAGCGTCTCCACCAGCACGGTGCGCGGGTCGTCCGGGTCCGGATACGCGTAGTACGAGAACGGCGCGAGCGGGTGCAGGTCGCCGTACGGGGAGGCGTTCGCGGGCAGCAGCCGGATGGTGACGTGCGGCCGTTCGGCGAGGACGACCAGGTGCCGGAGCTGGTCCCGCCAGACCTCGACGGACAGGCCGGCCGGGTCGCAGGCACGCTCGTCGATCAGCGCGGTGTAGTGCGGAGGCTCCGGCCGGCACAGCACCTCCTGGCGCACCGCGCGGGCGCGGACGTCTGCCTCGACGTCCACGTCGTCGGCGAGCAGCGCGCCGGCCGACACCCGCAACCGGGCGTACTCGGGGATCTGGAGCAGCCCGGGCACCAGCACCGGCTGGTAGTCCACGATGCGGACCGCGCCCGCCTCCAGTTCCGCGTACGCCCGCTGCCGCTCCCCCATCTCGCCCAGCGCCTTGGACCAGCCGCGGCCGGTGGCGGCGTCGCGGGCGATGACGATCAGCTCGTCCCGCTGGTGGGGCGGCACCGCGTAGACGTCGAGCAGGTCGAGCACGTCGGCCAGGTCGGGCCGGCTCTGCCCCAGCTCGATGCGGGACAGCTTCGATGTGGACGCCCAGCCGAGCCGGCCGCAGACCTGCTCCAGGGTGAGCGACTCCCGGCGGCGCAGCCGGCGCAGCTCCGCGCCGAGCCGCACCCGCCGGACGACAGGACTTGCTGACAACGGCATGCGCGCCTCCCCACCGAGGGAGAGTACGCATGACCATCACGCAGGGCAATACCTTGCTCGCGCAGAGCTATCGTCGGGCGTCAGGGACGGTAGGTGCCGAAGGACCAGACGAGGCCGGCCAGATCGCGGGCGGCGTAGTCACGGGAGCCGTAGTCGGTGTCGAAGGGCGGCCGGACGACCTCCGCGCCGGCCGCACGGGCCCGCTCGTGGTGCGCGTCGACGTCGTCGACGGCCACGTAGACGCGGTAGTCGTCGTCGGCCGGCCGGCTCGCCGGGGCCGGCCCGGGGCCGAGCATGACGAGGTCGTCGCCGTAGCCCAGTTGGGCGTGCCGCACCGAGCCGTCAGGGCCCTCGTGCACCTCGTGGACGGTGAGGCCGAACGCGGACCGGAGGAAGTCGACGGCGGCGCGGGGGTCGGGGTACCGGAGGACCGGGTAGATGCTTCGCATGGGTCCGAGTCTGCCGGTGGGCGGGTCAGCCGGGATTGGACGAATGTGACCCGGGCCGGGCCAGCGTCGTGGGGGTCGACCCGGCGAACTCGCGGAACTCCCGGATCAGGTGCGACTGGTCGTAGTAGCCGCACCGCGCCGCCAGCTCCGCCCATCCGGGGTCTGCGCCGGCCGCCGGGTGCCCGTTGCCGGCCGCCGCCCGTCCGCCGCCGCCCGGGCCGGCCGCCGGGTGCGCGTCACCGGCCGCCGCCGGTCCGCCGCCTGTGCCGGCCGCCGGGTGCGTGTCGCCGGTCGGCGCGGTGACGAGCGTGCGGCCCACCATGGCGTACGCCCGCTGGAAGCGGAGCAGCCGGGCGACGGTCTTCGGGGGCAGGCCGAACTCCCGCCGGAACCGGACCGCCAGGTGGCGGCGGCTCCAGCCGACCTCCTCGGCCAGCGCGGCGACGCCCAGCCCGCCGCCGCTGCCGTCGAGCAGCCGCCAGGCCCGCAGCAGGCGCGCATCGACCGGCCCGGTCACCGCCAGCCGGGCCGCGAGGGCGGCGTCGAGCCGGGCGAACCGACCCGCCCAGTCGGGCAGAGCGGCAAGCTCGTCGCGGAGCCGGGCCAACCAGCCGGCGAGCCGGTCGACCGGGACCGCCCGGTTGGCGAGCTCACCCAGCGGCAGCCCGAGCAGCCGGCGAGCGGCCGGGGCGGTCAGCAGCACCTGCACACCGGCGCCCTCGCCGGCGGTGCGCGTCGCGCACCAGCCGTCGAACGGCCCGGCCAGGAAGGCGTTCGTCGCGTGCGCGCCCCGGTCGGCGGCACGCGGATCGGTCACGTCCAGCGGGGCGCCCCAGCCGAGGATCAGCACCACGAAGGCACCGGCCGCCTCCCGGCGCACCACCGGGCCGGCCGTCCGCTCCCGGTAGCCGAGATAGCTGTCGACGTAGTGGCGCAGCCGGGGGTCGGGGAGCCCGATCACGGCCTCGGTCAGCACGGCGGCCTCCCCCACCCCGGCGCGTCACTTCACCCCGGCGGCGTCCATCCCGCGGAGTTCCTTCTTCAGGTCGGCGACCTCGTCGCGGATCCGGGCGGCCAGCTCGAACTGCAACTCCCGCGCGGCGGCGAGCATCTGGTCGTTGAGCTCCTGGATGAGGTTGGCCAGGTCGGCCCGGGCCATCCCCTCCCGCGACGGCGTCGCCGCGCCGCCCCGGCCCCGGCTGCGGGTCTCCTTGACCGGCGCCTTGCCCCGGGACAGCTGCCGGACAGCTCCGCCGACCCGGCTGTTCTCGGTGTCCTCCGCCTCGCGGTAGATGTCGTCCAGGATGTCGTGGATCTTCTTGCGCAGCGGCTCCGGGCTGATCCCGTTGGCCTCGTTGTGCGCGATCTGCTTGGCCCGGCGCCGGTTGGTCTCGTCGATCGCGTCCGCCATCGACGGGGTGATCTTGTCGGCGTACATGTGGACCTGGCCCGAGACGTTACGGGCCGCGCGGCCGATGGTCTGGATCAGCGACCGGCCGCTGCGCAGGAAGCCCTCCTTGTCGGCGTCGAGGATCGCCACCAGGGAGACCTCGGGCAGGTCGAGGCCCTCGCGGAGCAGGTTGATGCCGACCAGCACGTCGTAGTCGCCCTTGCGCAGCTCGCGCAGCAGCTCCACCCGGCGCAGCGTGTCGACCTCCGAGTGCAGGTAACGGACCCGGATGCCGTTCTCCAGCAGGTAGTCGGACAGGTCCTCGGCCATCTTCTTGGTCAGCGTGGTGACCAGGACCCGCTCGTCCCGCTCGGTGCGCAGCTTGATCTCGTGCATGAGGTCGTCGATCTGCCCCTTCGTGGGCTTCACGACGACCTCGGGGTCGATCAGGCCGGTGGGTCGGATCACCTGCTCGACGAACTCGCCCTGGGCCTGCTCCAGCTCCCACGGACCGGGGGTCGCGGAGAGGAAGACCATCTGGCCGACCCGCTCCAGGAACTCGTCGAAGCGCAACGGCCGGTTGTCGGCCGCGCTGGGCAGCCGGAAGCCGTGGTCGATGAGCATCCGCTTGCGGGAGGCGTCGCCCTCGTACATGCCGCCGATTTGCGGGATGGTCACGTGCGACTCGTCGACCACCGTCAGGAAGTCGTCGGGGAAGTAGTCGAGAAGGCAGTGCGGCGGGCTGCCCGGCAGCCGCCCGTCGATGTGCATCGAGTAGTTCTCGATGCCGGAGCAGAAGCCGACCTGGCGCATCATCTCGATGTCGTAGGTGGTGCGCATCCGCAGCCGCTGCGCCTCCAGCAGCTTGCCCTGCCGCTCCAGCTCGGCCAGCCGCTCGCCCAACTCGGCCTCGATATCGCGGATCGCCCGCTCCATCCGCTCCGGCCCGGCCGCGTAGTGCGTGGCCGGGAAGATCATCAGGCTGTCGACCTCGCGGACCACGTCGCCGGTGAGCGGGTTGAGGTAGTAGAGCTTCTCGATCTCGTCGCCGAACAGCTCGATCCGGACGGCCAGCTCCTCGTAGGCCGGAATGATCTCCAGCGTGTCGCCGCGCACCCGGAAGGTGCCGCGCTGGAAGGCCATGTCGTTGCGCGTGTACTGGATGTCGACCAGCCGGCGCAGCAACTGGTCGCGGTCGAGCTCCTGCCCCACCTTGACCCGCACAGCACGGTCGAGGTATTCCTCCGGCGTGCCCAGGCCGTAGATCGCCGACACCGTGGCCACCACGATCACGTCGCGCCGGGTGAGCAGCGACATGGTCGCCGAGTGCCGCAGCCGCTCGACCTCCTCGTTGATCGAGGAGTCCTTCTCGATGTAGGTGTCGGTCTGCGGGATGTACGCCTCGGGCTGGTAGTAGTCGTAGTAGGAGACGAAGTATTCGACCGCGTTGTGCGGCAGCAGCTCGCTGAACTCCTTGGCGAGCTGGGCGGCGAGGGTCTTGTTGGGCGCGAGCACCAGGGTCGGCCGCTGGAGCCGCTCGACAAGCCACGCCGTGGTGGCGCTCTTGCCGGTGCCGGTCGCGCCGAGCAGCACCGTGTTACGGTCACCATGTCGCACGCGACGCTCAAGCTCGTCGATGGCTGCCGGCTGGTCGCCGGCCGGCTGGAACTCGCTGACGACCTGGAAGCGGCCGTCGAGCCGGGGAATGTCGAGCGCCATGACATCAACGGTACGCCCGAGGTCCGACACTTCCGGGCCGAGCACGCACCGTCCCTGATCGGCTTCGATATTCCCATTGTGTGGCTCATCTCACCGGACTACCCTCGTACCGTAGGCCGCTCGCGGCGGCCGACCGGGCAGGTGGCCGCCCCTCCGGGGCCCGGCCGCCCCCGGCACCGGGGGTCGCAGCACCCGAGAAACCGGCGTGCGCACCCGAGGTGGTCGCGCTCGAGGCGCTGACCGGCCGCCGCGAGCGCCCCTGCTCGTCACCGAAACCCGGCAGCCGCGTTGTGCACTCGTGGAGACCTCTCCCGGACGCCGGCCGCGACGCGCTCGCACCCGCGACACCGGCCCGCTCCCCGCCGACGAAGCCCGCCCCTCCCCGCCCGACCCCCGCCCACCCGCCGCCCCGCACGCGGGCCAGCCCGACCCGGACCGCGGTACGGGCCGGCCCGGCCCTGGCGGCGGCGCGGGAGGCGCTGCCCGGACCCCGGACGAGGCGCCCACGGCAGCCGACTCGAACAGCCCCACGGCCCCCCGCCCCGCATCGCCCGCGGACGCCGCCGCCCCCGAGCGGGCCGCGAACACAGTGCAGCGCAGCGGGAGACCACACCACTCAGCCACCGAGTCGCCAAGCGGCCACCGCAGACCAGCCCCATCCCCCAACCGCCCAAGCGCGGCGCAGCCCGACAACCCCGGGGACCAGCCGCCCGGAGCGAACGACAACCCGCCAAGACCACGGAAGTGGCGGCGCGGAGCGGTCCACGCCAGCGACATCCCCACGGCCACCGACCCCGACGCCACGGCCCTCCCCCGCGAACCGGGCCGCGGCCACCACCGCGCCGCCACGACCGCGAACCGACCCGTGGGCGCCACCGCCCGCCGCCCACGCGCCGATCCGCCGCTCGGGCGACGCCCCCCGGTCGCCCCGGTCGAGCCGCCCGCCGACCCCCAGTTGGACGGGACGGACGACCCGCCCGAGCGACCGACCCGCCGCCGCGCCGCCCTGGTCGCGCTCGCGGCGGCCGCCACGGCCTCGGCGGCGGCCCTGGTCGCCGGCCTGTTGAGCTGGTCGCCCGAGCCGGCCGACCCGGCCGGGACGGTCCGTCCGCTCACCGCTGTCGAGGCCGAGCGGCTGGCCGCCCTGCGGGTCACCAACCTCCGGGACGTCCGCGCCGGCGTACGGGTCACGCTGGGTGCGGGCGGTGGCCGTACCGAGCTGGTCGGCTGGGTCGACTGGGCCCGGCCCCTGGTCTACCTGGACGTCGGCGGCCCCGGGGCGGGCGCCGAGCGGGGGCTGGTGCAGGGCACCGCGTCGACGCTGCTGGTCCGGCCCGATCCCGCCGCGACGCCGGCGCCGGCGCCGCCGCCGCTGGTGCCGCCGGACGACCGGTGGCGGCTGCGGGAGCCGCCGGCCGGGAGCGGCCTGCCCGCGGTGCGGGACCTGCTGCTCGGGCTCGGCACGGTCCGGATCGACCCGCCCAGCCCCGAGGCGCGCTGGCTGCGCCGGGAGATCGTCGACGACGTCCCGGTGGACGTCCTCCAGGCCCCTCTTCCCGTGCTCCAGGGCGCCGGTTCGGCACCGGACCGGAGGCCCCGGCTCTGGGTCGACCGGGACGCCCGGCTGCACCGGCTGGCCGGCTGGCTGCCGGACGGGACCCCGGTCACCGTCGAGCTGGCCCGTAGCGACCGCCCCACTCTGCGCCCGGTGGACGCGCTCGGTGGGCGTCCCGGGCTGCCCCGGGCGCTCTCCGACGGCGAGGCCGACCGGTTGGCCCGGCTGCCCGACCGGTTGCGCGCGGCCGGCGGCGCCACGCTGACCGTGACCGCCCCGTCCGCCGACCTCCGCGGCAGCGGTTGGCTGAGCTGGGCGGGCTCCGCCGCGTACCTCTCGGTAGTGGAGGCCGACGACCCCGGACGGCGCACGTTGGTGCGGGCGCGGCCGGGCAGCGTGGCCCGGCTCGTCGTGCCGGCGGGCGGCGCGACGGGCCCGCCGCTGCCGGCGCCGGACGGCCTGGTCCGGGCGGCCGGGCGGCCGCCGGGCGACGACGTGGAGCGGCTGGTCGACGCGGCGCTGCGGGGCGCCGGCAGCGCCGTGCCGGCGACCGCGGCGGTCCGGGTCCGGGACGACCGGGTGGCGGACCGGGCCGTGGACGTCATCGAGGTACGCGGCCGGCTGCGCTGGTGGATCGACCGGAGCGGGCTGCCGCGCCGGCTGGAGCTGCGGACGGGGCGGGGCGTCTGGGTGCGGTTGGACCTCGCCCCCGGGCGGGTGCCGGCGCTGCCCGGCGCCGAGCGTCCCGTCAGGAAGCCGGCGAAACGCCGCTGAGCGGGCTCAGGGCCGCCAACCGGTCTGCGCGGCCCACTCCTCGGCCCGCAGGTGCTCCTCGTCGAACCAGGGGTCCTTCAGCGTGCCGTACGTGGCGCTGTCCGGCGCGGAGGCGGCCAGCTCCCGCTTCAGTTGCAGGTACGCGGCCCGCTGCCCGGGGTCGGCGCGCAGGTGGTCGCGCATCAGCAGGGCGTCGCGCCAGCCGGGCGAGTCGGCCACCCGCAGGTGCAGGTGCACGGGGCGGCCCGGGTCGGCGCTGCCGTGCAGCCGCTTCTCCCAGTGCCGGCTGCCGGGCGGGCGGGGGTTGTCCCACCAGTCGCCGGGCAGCCGGGGGAAGCCCGCCTCGGCGAGCCGGTCGGCGAGCGGCCCGTCCGCGTCGGCCAGGGACGGCACGGTGAGCTGGATGTCGATGACGTCCTTGGCGGCCAGCCCGGGCACCGCCGTGGAGCCGATGTGGTCGACCCGCAGGTCGGCGCCGGCCGCGTGGCGGATCCGGGCGGCCAGCCGGGCGTACTGCTGGGGCCAGGTCGGGTCGGGTTCGGTGAGCACCACCTGCTCGGGTCGGACCGCGCGGCGTTCGCGCACGTTGCGCTCGTAGGGCCGCAGGCGTTCGTGCCAGAGGGCGTCCACGGCGGCGTGCAGGTCAGCGAGGGTGCCGTCGTTGCCGAGCAGGACGTCGGCCGCCGCCTGCCGGCGGGCGTCGTCGGCCTGCGCGGCGATCCGCCGCTCGGCCTCCGCCCGGTCCATGCCGCGGTCGCGGGCCAGCCGCTCCAGCCGGGTGGTCACCGCCGCCTGCACCACGAGCACCAGGTGGTACGTGGGCGCGAGCCCCACCTCGACCAGCAGGGGCACGTCGTTGACCACGACGGCGTCGGGGGGCGCCGCGGCCACCAGCGCGGCGGTGCGGGCGCGGACCCGCGGGTGGGTGATCGCCTCCAGCCGGCGGCGGGCGTCCTCGTCACCGAAGACCACGGCCCCCAGGGCGGCCCGGTCCAGTGCCCCGTCGGCGTCGAGGACCCGGTCGGAGAAGGCCGCGACGATCTCGGCGAGGCCCTCGCTGCCCGGTGCGACCACCTCGCGGGCGATCCGGTCCGCGTCGACGATCACCGCGCCGAGCGCCGCCAGCCGGCTGGACACCGCGCTCTTGCCCGACCCGATCCCGCCGGTCAACCCCACCTTCAGCACCGGGACAGTCAACCCGATCACCGTTTCCGGTGCCAACTTGCCCCGGGCACGGCGAAGGCCCCGCCCCCGGCGACCCGGTGGTACCGGATCGCGGGGACGGGGCCCCTCGTCGTTCAGCGACTACGTCAGCGTCGGCCGGGCCGAGCTGGACTCGTCACCGGGTCACTTGCCGCCGGCGAGCTTCTCCCGCAGCGCGGCGAGCGCCTCGTCGGTGGCCAGCGTGCCGGCCGGCTCCTCGGCCTGACGGCTCGGGGCCGAGGTCGAGGTGGTGGTGCCGGTGACGGCCGGAGCCGGGTTGGCAGCGGCCTCGGCGTCGGCGGCCCGGGAGGTCTGCACCTGCTTGGTGTGGGCCTCCCAGCGCTGGCGCGCCTCGGCGTACTGCTGCTCCCAGGTCTCGCGCTGCTTGTCGTAGCCCTCGAGCCACTCGCCCGTCTCCGGGTCGAAGCCCTCCGGGTAGATGTAGTTGCCCTGCTCGTCGTAGGTCGCGGCCATGCCGTAGAGGGTCGGGTCGAAGTGCTCCTCGCCCTCGACGAAGCCCTCGTTGGCCTGCTTGAGCGACAGCGAGATCCGGCGGCGCTCCAGGTCGATGTCGATGACCTTGACCATGACCTCGGAGCCGACCTGCACGACCTGCTCCGGGATCTCCACGTGGCGCTCGGCCAGCTCGGAGATGTGGACCAGGCCCTCGATGCCGTCGTCCACCCGGACGAAGGCGCCGAACGGCACGAGCTTGGTGACCTTACCCGGAACGATCTGCTGGATCGCGTGGGTGCGGGCGAACTGCCGCCACGGGTCCTCCTGGGTCGCCTTCAGCGACAGCGAGACCCGCTCGCGGTCCAGGTCGACGTCCAGGACCTCGACCTCGACCTCCTGGCCCACCTCGACGACCTCGGACGGGTGGTCGATGTGCTTCCAGGAGAGCTCGGAGACGTGCACCAGGCCGTCCACGCCGCCCAGGTCGACGAACGCGCCGAAGTTGACGATCGAGGACACGACGCCCTTGCGGACCTGGCCCTTCTGCAGCTTGTTGAGGAACTCGGTGCGCACCTCGGACTGCGTCTGCTCCAGCCACGCCCGGCGGGACAGCACCACGTTGTTGCGGTTCTTGTCCAGCTCGATGATCTTGGCCTCGAGCTCGCGACCGACGTACGGCTGCAGGTCGCGGACCCGCCGCATCTCGACGAGCGAGGCGGGCAGGAAGCCGCGCAGCCCGATGTCGAGGATGAGACCACCCTTGACGACCTCGATGACCGAGCCGCGGACGACGCCGTCCTCGTCCTTGATCTTCTCGATCGTGCCCCAGGCCCGCTCGTACTGCGCCCGCTTCTTGGAGAGGATCAGGCGACCCTCCTTGTCCTCCTTCTGGAGGACAAGGGCCTCGATGTGGTCGCCGACCGAAACGACCTCGGCCGGGTCCACGTCGTGCTTGATCGACAGCTCCCGAGAGGGGATCACGCCCTCGGTCTTGTAGCCGATGTCGAGCAGGACCTCGTCCCGATCGACCTTGACGACGGTGCCTTCGACAATGTCGCCGTCGTTGAAGTACTTGATGGTCTCGTCGATCGCGGCGAGGAAAGCTTCCTCAGAGCCGAGGTCGTCGACGGTGACCTTGTTGGCGCTCGAGGTGGCCTCGATGCTGCTCGTCATGTGGGCGGTTGCTCCGGTCGGATGGGTGTCACAGCAGGCGTGGGCGTCGCGGTGACTCAGTCCGCGCCAGCGGATCCGTCGCCGGGCACACCGAACGATCGCCATGAGAAGATCATTAGTGGCTCCGGTGACCGCGCACCTGCTCCCTGCCGAGGCACACGATCCGCGAGCGCATCGTCTAGCCTACCCGCTGCATTACCACAGCGTGCAAGCCCTCCCGGGTCTCCTCGGACGCGTCAGCTGCGAAAGCGGAGATTTCGCGCGGTAAGGTGCCACCGCTGTCTCGTCCGTCACACCTGCCCCAGCCGCCACACCGCCGCCCGGCCGCCGGGCGCGGCACCCGGGGGCCTAGCGTGGGCGGGTGGACGACGACAGGGTGACCCGGCGCCGGGTGGGCGCGGCCGAGGTCCGCCGGGCCAACCGGGGCTGGTGGGACACCGACGCCGACGCGTACCAGGCCGAGCACGGCGCCTTCCTCGGCGACGTGGACTTCGTCTGGTGCCCCGAGGGGCTGCGCGAGGCCGACGCCCGGCTGCTCGGCGAGGTGGCCGGCCGCCGAATCCTGGAACTGGGCTGCGGCGCGGCCGCCGCCGCCCGCTGGCTCGCCGCGCAGGGCGCCCGGCCGGTCGCCCTGGACCTCTCCGCCGGCATGTTGCGGCACGCCGCCGAGGCCGCCGCCCGGACCGGCGTACGCGTGCCGCTCGTGCAGGCCGACGCCCTCGCCCTGCCGTTCGCCGACGCGGCCTTCGACACGGTCTGCACGGCGTTCGGCGCGATCCCGTTCGTTGACGACTCGGCGGCGGCCATGCGGGAGGTGGCCCGGGTGCTGCGACCCGGCGGCCGGTGGGTCTTCTCGGTCACCCACCCGATGCGCTGGATCTTCCTGGACGACCCGGGCGAGGGCGGGCTCACCGCCGTGCACTCGTACTTCGACCGCTCCCCCTACGTCGAGCAGGACGAGCACGGGGTGGCCACGTACGTCGAGCAGCACCGCACCCTCGGCGACCGGATCCGCGAGCTCGTGGGCGCAGGGTTCCGCCTGCTCGACCTCGTGGAACCGGAATGGCCGGCGGGACACGAGGGGATCTGGGGGCAGTGGAGCCCGCTGCGCGGCCGGCTCTTCCCCGGCACCGCCATCTTCGTCGCCCAGAAGCCGGCCGCCGACTGAGGAGTCGTTTCCGGCCGGCGGCCCCGGGTAACCGCCGCGCATGGCCGAGAAGGAGGAGTTCCGGCAGGGCGACCACGTCTCCTGGGCCAGCCACAGCGGCCGGGCGTACGGCGTGGTCAAGGAGAAGCTGATCGACCGGACCCACATCCGCGGGCACGCCGTGAACGCCACGCCGGAGGAGCCCCAGTACCGGATCCGCAACGACGACTCGGGCCGGGACGTCGCCCACCGACCGGAGGTGCTGCGTCATGAGCCCAAGTGACGACCCGCAGCAGACGTACCGGGAGTTCACCGACGCGGTGAACATGAAGCCGGGCGAGCTCCAGAAGTGGCTGGAGACCGACGAGTCCAAGCACGTCGGCTGGCGGAAGGGCACCCGGGGCGGCGAGTCGGTGGGCCACGAGTCGGGCCGGCGGATCATCGACCTGCTGCGCCGCAAGCGCGACCAGCTCACCGCCGCCGACTACAAGCACATGCGCAAGGTCGTCGGCTACGTCCGGCGGCACATGGCCCAGCGGCCCAGCGGCGACGTGCGCCGCACCCGCTGGCGGTACTCGCTGATGAACTGGGGCCACGACCCGGTCAAGGCGCCGCTCCCGCCGCCCGGCGGGCCGTCCCGGAAGGCCCTGCAGCGCCACGGCGCCCCGCCCAAGGAACGCCGCGGGCCGGGCCGCTGACCCGGGCACTTGACCCTGCCGCTGACGGCAGGGTCGGACGATCGACGGCATGAACGACGAACAGCAGCGCCCGGAGCGCGTCGGTCAGTGGTCGGCGCTGTTCCAGTCGCGGCCCTCGCCGACGGACACCTCCAGCGGCACGGAGAGCGGGTACGCCGCACCCATCTCCTTGCGGACCAGCGCCTCCAGGGCCTCCCGCTCACCGGGGGCGACCTCGAAGACCAGCTCGTCGTGCACCTGCAGGAGCATCCGGGAGCGCAGCCCGGCGTCGCGCAGCGCGCTGTCGACGTGCAGCATGGCGACCTTGATGATGTCGGCCGCGGAGCCCTGGATCGGGGCGTTGAGGGCCATCCGCTCGGCCATCTCCCGGCGCTGCCGGTTGTCGCTGACCAGGTCGGGCAGGTAGCGGCGGCGGCCCAGGATGGTGGAGGTGTAACCGTCCTGCCGCGCCCGCGCCACCACCTCCTGGAGGTAGTCACGCACCCCGCCGAACCCGGCGAAGTAGTTCTCCATGAGGCCGCGGGCCTCCTCGGCGCTGATCCCGAGCTGCTGGGACAGGCCGAACGCGCTGAGCCCGTAGGCCAGGCCGTAGTTCATCGCCTTGATCTTGCGGCGCTGGTCGGCGGTGACCTGGTCGACCTCGACGGTGAAGACCGAGGAGGCGGTGGCGGCGTGGAAGTCGTGCCCCGAGTTGAACGCCTCGATCAGCGCGTCGTCGGAGGACAGGTGCGCCATGATCCGCATCTCGATCTGGCTGTAGTCGGCGGTGAGCAGGCACTCGTAGCCCTCGCCGACCACGAAGGCCCGCCGGATCCGCCGCCCCTCCTCCGTGCGGATCGGGATGTTCTGGAGGTTGGGCTCGGTCGAGGAGAGCCGGCCGGTGGCCGCCACCGTCTGGTTGAACGTGGTGTGGATGCGGCCGTCGTCGGAGACCGACTTGAGCAGCCCGTCGACGGTCATCTTGAGCTTGGCGACGTCGCGGTGGCGCAGCAGGTGTTCCAGCACCGGGTGCGGGTTCTGCGCGTAGAGCCACTGGAGGGCGTCGGCGTCGGTGGTGTAGCCGGTCTTGATCTTCTTGGTCTTGGGCAGGCCCAGCTCACCGAAGAGGATCTCCTGGAGCTGCTTGGGCGAGCCCAGGTTGAACTCCCGACCGACCGCCGCGTACGCGCCCTGGGCGGCGGCCTTCACCTCGGCGGCGAAGTGCGCCTCCAGCTCCGACAGGTAGTGGGTGTCCGCGGCGATACCCGTGCGCTCCATGGTGGCGAGCACCCGCATGAGCGGCAGCTCGACGCCGGCCATCAGCCGGGCGGACTGCTCGCCGTCGCGGGACAGCTCGGCGTCGATCGCGTCGGCCAGGTCGAGGGTGGCCCGGGCCTGGAGCATGAGGTTCTGCTCGGCCGCGCCGTCGTCGCCGAGCCCGTCGAGGGTGAGCTGGCCGCTCTCCGGCGCGTCGACCCGCAGCTCGCGGTGCAGGTAGCGCAGCGCGAGGTCGGTGAGGTCGTAGGAGCGCTGGTCGGGGCGGGCCAGGTAGGCGGCGATCTGGGTGTCACGGGAGATGCCCTGGAGGTCCCAGCCGTGCGCGGCGAACGCGAGCACGGCCGGCTTGCTGTCGTGCAGCACCTTGGGGCGGGCCTCGTCGGCCAGCCAGCCGGCCAGGGCGCCCTCGTCCCTGGGATCGAGCGTGGCCGGGTCGAACCAGGCGGCCGCGCCGCCGGCGGTGGCCAGCGCCATGCCCGTCACGGCGGCGGTGTGCCGCCGGTTGGGGCCGGTGTCGAGCTTGACCGCCACGCCGACCGGGGCGCCGGCCGGGGCGTGCGTGGCCAGCCAGCCGGCGAGCGCGCCCGGCTCGGTGAGCACCTGCCCGGCCAGCTCGAAGCCGGCCTCGGCCTCCGGCTCGACGGCCTCCAGGTACTGGTAGAGCCGGTCGCGCAGGATGCGGAACTGGAGGGTGTCGAAGACCTGGTGCACGGCCTCCCGGTCCCAGCCCTGCCAGCGGGCGTCCTCCGGGCGCACCGGCAGCTCCAGGTCGGTGACCAGGCAGTTGATCTCGTAGTTGCGGATCACGTCGGCGAGCCGCTCGCGCAGGCTGTCGCCGGCCTTGCCCTTGATCTCGTCGGCCCGGGCCACCACGCCCTCGACCCCGTCGTAGAGGTTGATCCACTTGGCGGCGGTCTTCGGGCCGACACCCGGGACGCCGGGCAGGTTGTCGCTGGTCTCGCCGACCAGGGCGGCCAGGTCGCGGTAGCGGCCGGGGCCGACGCCGTACTTCGCCTCGACGGCGGCCGGGTCCATCCGGGCCAGGTCGGAGACGCCCTTGCGCGGGTAGAGCACGGTGACCCGATCGCCGACGAGCTGGAACGCGTCCCGGTCGCCGGTGGTGATCAGCACGTCCATGCCCTGGTCGCGGGCCTGGCAGGCGAGGGTGGCGATGACGTCGTCGGCCTCGTAGCCCTCCTTCTCCACGACCGGGATGCGCAGCGCCGCGAGGACCTCCTTGACGAGGCTGACCTGGCCCTTGAAGTCGGTCGGGGTCTCGCTGCGGCCGGCCTTGTACTCCGCGTACTTCTCCGTCCGGAAGGAGCGGCGGGAGACGTCGAAGGCGACCACGATGTGGCTGGGCTGCTCGTCGCGGAGCACGTTGATCAGCATCGAGGTGAAGCCGTAGACGGCGTTGGTCGGCTGCCCCGTGGTGGTGGAGAAGTTCTCCACCGGCAGGGCGAAGAACGCCCGGTATGCCAGGGAGTGTCCGTCGACGAGGAGCAGGCGCGGCGTCGTAGCTGTCACGGCAGCGACTCTAGCCCGTGGCCCCGACATCCCGGCGGACGGCGGCGCCGCGAAAAGCGGCGGCCGGCCGCCCCGGGTGGGGACGGCCGGCCGCCGGCGGGTACGACTCAGGCGACGCCGAGGTACGCCTCCTTGACCGCCGGGTCGTGCAGCAGGTCCCGGCCGGTGCCCTCCTTGACGATCCGGCCGGTCTCCAGCACGTAGCCCCGGTGGGCCCGGGAGAGCGCCTGCTGGGCGTTCTGCTCCACCAGCAGGATGGTGGTGCCCTGCTCGTTGATCCGGGTGATGATCTCGAAGATCTGCTGGATCAGCATCGGCGCGAGCCCCATCGAGGGCTCGTCGAGCAGCAGCAGCTTCGGGCGGGCCATCAGGGCCCGGCCCACCGCCAGCATCTGCTGCTCGCCACCGGAGAGCGTGCCACCGGCCTGCTTGCGCCGCTCGTGCAGCCGGGGGAAGAGGTCCATGACCATCTTCATGTCCTCGGCGATGCCCGACCGGTCCTTGCGGGTGTACGCGCCCATCTCCAGGTTCTCGACGACGGTCATCCCGGGGAACACGCCCCGGCCCTCGGGCGCCTGCCCGATGCCCCGGACCACCCGCAGGTCGGCCCGCATCCGGGTGACGTCGGTCCCGTCGAAGACGATCGAGCCGGAGGCCACCGGGCGCAGCCCGGAGATCGCCCGCATGGTGGTGGTCTTGCCGGCGCCGTTCGCGCCGATCAGGGCCACCACCTCACCCTCGTCGACGCGCAGGCTGATCCCGTGCAGCGCCTGGATCCGCCCGTACAGCAGGGTCAGGTCGTTGATCTCAAGCAGCATCGGTCGGCACCCCCAGGTACGCGGCGATCACCTTCGGGTCCTCCCGGACCTCGGCCGGCAGGCCCTCGGCGATCTTCTTGCCGAACTCCAGCACCACGATGCGGTCGGTCACGCCCATGACGAGTCGCATGTCGTGCTCGATCAACAGGATCGTCGTGCCATTGTCGCGGATCTTCCGGATCAGGCCGTTCAGTTCCTCCTTCTCCGCCGGGGTGAAGCCGGCGGCCGGCTCGTCCAGGCAGAGCAGGGTCGGATCCGTGGCCAGGGCCCGGGCGATCTCCAGCCGGCGCTGCTCGCCGTACGAGAGGTTGCGGGCCAGGTCCCCGGCGCGGCGCTCGATGCCGACGAACCGCAGCAGCTCGTACGCCCGCTCGCGGCCCTGCCGCTCCTCCCGCCAGTGCCGCGGCAGCCGCAGCATCGCGGAGATCACGCTGGTCTTGTGGTGGGCGTCGGCGCCCACCATCACGTTCTCCAGCGCGGTCATCTCCGGGAAGAGCCGGATGTTCTGGAACGTCCGGGCGATGCCGGCCTTGGTGATCCAGCTCCGGCGCTTGCCGTTGATCCGCTGCCCGGCGAACCGGATCTCGCCCTCGGTGGGCCGGTAGACGCCGGTCATCGCGTTGAAGCAGGTCGTCTTGCCGGCGCCGTTCGGGCCGATCAGGCCGAGGATCTCACCCTTGTACAGGGTGAAGGCGACGTCGTCGAGAGCGACCACACCGCCGAAGCGGAGGGTGACGTGGTCGACCTCCAGCAGCGGCTCCCGCCCGGCCGCGGCGGTCTCGCCCGGCGTGGGCTCGACCGGCGTGTCCGCGCCCTTCTCCGGCGGGGTGCCGACCGTGCTGCGACCGTCGTCGGCGATGTCCCGCTCGCTGGTCTGGTCGCGCTCGCTGTGCATCTGCGGCTCACTCATTGGGCACCGTCTCCTGGGGAACCGCTTCCTTGCGCCGGTCGGCGAACTCCGCCGCCCGCCGCCGGTTGGGCACCAGACCCTGCGGCCGGAAGATCATCATGACGATGACCACGAGGCCGAAGACCAGGATCCGGTACTCGGCGGCGTCGAACTCCACCCCGATGAGGTCACCGACGCCGCGCAGCCACTCCGGCAGGTACCAGGTGACCGCGCCGCCGACGATGGCGCCCTTGATGTTGCCGGCGCCGCCGAGGATCACCGCGGCGAGCACCAGGATGGAGCTCTCCAGCACGAACTGGTCGGAGTTGATGAACGTCTGCTTGCCGGCGAAGACCGCGCCGGTCAGGCCGGCCACGGCGGCGCCGATGGCGAACGCCCACAGCTTGTACTTGAACGTCGGCACGCCCATGATCTCGGCGGCGTCCTCGTCCTCGCGGATGGCCACCCAGGCCCGGCCGACCCGGCTGTTGGCCAGGTTCCGGATCAGCAGCAGCACGATGAGGATCAGCGTCAGCATCAGCCAGTAGTACGGCCGGGCGTCGACCACCCCGAACAGCGGCTTGCCGTCCGAGCCGGTGCCCGGCGGGTGCGGGATCGCCGGAATGCCCCGCTGGCCCTGGAGGAGACCGTCCTGGCGCGCGGCGTAGAGCCGGATCATCTCGGCGAAGCCGAGGGTCACGATGGCCAGGTAGTCACCGCGCAGGCGCAGCGTCGGGCCACCGAGGATCACGCCGGAGACCATCGCCACCATCACCGCCAGCGGCACCGCCGCCAGCCACGGCCAGTTCGTGCCGAACCGGCTCTCCGGCGACGTGAGCAACGCGACCGTGTACGCGCCGAGCGCGTAGAAGCCGAAGTAGCCCAGGTCGAGCAGGCCGGCGAAGCCGACCACCACGTTGAGCCCGACGGCCAGCAGCACGAACACCGCGGTGTCGAAGAGCACGCCCGCGAAGTCCGAGCGGGTGGTGTAGAAGGCGAAGTAGTCGCTGCCGATCGGGAAGCCGAGGTACTCGTAGAACCACTTGTTGGGCAGGATGTAGAGCAGGACGACCAGTGCGGCGATCGCCGCCCAGCGCACCTGCTTGGGCATCGCCGCCCAGCGGCTCTTGAAGCCCGCGGTCCGCTTCTTGTCCACGGTGGCGGTCATGCGCGCGCCCTCCCGAGAGATTCGCCGAGCAGACCGGTCGGGCGGAACATCAGCAGCACGATCAGCAGCACGAAGCCGGTGAAGTCCTTCCAGTCGCCGCCGAACAGGCCGGCCGCGTAGTTCTCCACCACCCCGAGCAGCAGGCCGCCGAGCAGCGCGCCGCGCAGGTTGCCGATGCCGCCGAGCACCGCGGCCGAGAACGCCTTGAGCCCGATCAGGAAGCCGACGTTGAACTTGGTGTAGCCGAACCGGATGTCCCACAGCAGGGCGCCCACGCCGGCCATCAGGCCGCCGAGCACGAAGACCAGCAGGATGACCCGGTTCTTGTTGACGCCCATGAGCGCGGCGGTGTCCGCGTCCTGGGCGACGGCCCGGATGCCGCGGCCCAGGCGGCTGCGGTTCACGAACTGGTCCAGCGCGATCATCATGATCAGCGTGACCGCGAGGATGAGCAGCTGGACGTTTGTCACCGCGGCGCCGAAGAGGGTGAAGACCGTCTTCTGCGGGAGCAGGTCCGGCATGCCGAACGGGGCCCGGCTGGTGCTGATGCCGAACGACTCGGCGAGCACGAACGAGGCGCCGATCGCGGTGATGAGGAAGGCCAGCGGCGGCGCGTTGCGGCGGCGCAGCGGCCGGTAGGCGACCAGTTCGACAGTGACCGCGGTGATCGCCGAGGCGGCCATGGCCACCACGAGACCGGCGACGATCGCCAGGATCAGCGGGCCGATGGCCGGGGCGGCCGAGTTCTGGTCGTAGCCGAGGGCCTGCCAGGTCCACAGGGCGGTGAAGGTACCGACCATGAAGACCTCGGAGTGAGCAAAGTTGATCAGGCGCAGAACGCCGTACACCAGGGTGTAGCCGAGAGCGATGAGCGCGTAGATCGCGCCCTGCTCCAGGCCGGTGATGGTCAGCGCCGGGAAGTTCCCGAAGAGCTCATCGAAGTTCAAGTGGGGGCTCCAACTGTGCGGCCAAGCGGTGCGGCCGGGAGGAAATCTCCCGGCCGCACGCCTGGTGTCCCGTGCCGGGACCGGACGAACCGGTCAGGACTTGGGGATCTCGATGTCGGGGACGACCTTGCCCGCGTTCACCTTGAACGCCCAGACCAGCACCTGAGCGGGGTCAAGCTCGCCGTTGGACTCGAACTTGTAGGTGACGCCCGTGGCGCCGCCGGCCTTGTTGTAGGAGTTCACGAAGCTGAGCAGGTCGGCCCGGGAGGACTTACCGCTCTTGATGCCCTCGAGGAAGATCTTCGTGATGTCGTACGACACGTCGGCGTAGGTGCCCGGCTCGGCGTTGTCGAAGGCCGCCTTGTAGTCGGTCACGAAGGAGCCCTTGGCCGCGGTGGCCGGGGCGCACGGGCAGGTCAGGATCGTGCCCTCGGCGACCTGCTCGCCGGCGACCTTGATGAAGTTGGCGTCGTTGACACCGTCACCGGCGACCATCGTGCCCTTCCAGCCCGCGCCCTTGAGCTGCTTGAGCAGCAGGCCGGCCTCGGTGTAGTAGCCACCGAAGAAGAGGACGTTCGCACCGCTGCTCTGGATCTTGGTGACCACGGCGGAGAAGTTGGTCTGCTTGACCTGGATCTTGTCCTCGCCCGCGACCGAGCCGAGAACCTTCTTCACCTCGTCGACCAGGCCCTGGCCGTACGCCGACTGGTCGTCGACCACGTAGACCTTCTCGGCCTTCAGGACGTTCTTGATGTACCGGCCGGCGGCCGGGCCCTGCGAGGTGTCGTTACCGACGCCCCGGTGGAAGATCTTCCAGTTCTTGGTGCTCAGGCTCGGACGGGTCGCCGACGGCGTGATGATCGGCAGGCCGGCCTCGTCGAAGATCGGGTCCGCAACCTCGGACTCACCGGAGAACGCCGGGCCGATGATGCCGACGACCTTGCTGTCGCCGACCGCCTGCTGCGCCAGGGCCGGGGCCTTGGCCGGGTCGCCCTGCGAGTCGTACTCGGAGAGCTGGACCTTGCAGTCCGCGTTGTCCTTGTTGTACTGGTCGATGGCCAGCTTGGTGCCGTTGCGCATGTGGATACCGAGACCGGCGGCGTCACCGGTCAGCGGGCCGAAGAAGCCGATCTTCAGGTCGCAGGCGGCCTTGCTGCCACCCGCGTCACTACCACTGTCAGCCTTGCAGGCCGCGCCACTGAAAACGAGCGCGCCGATGGCGACGCCACCCAGCACCCGTGCGAGCTTCTGCCTCACGGCTCGTACCCTCCTCCGTCCGATGGCCCGGAAACCACCCACCGCGAATTGGACCTTGCAGGGGTAGGCCGGACCGACCGCGATCCCGGTCTGGGCCGGGACGTTATCCCACCAGTGGCCTGCGAAGGTAGACCTGGGAAGCGGGGTTGACCTAACCGTTACGTTGAGTGGCCGGATTCACAGAAGTGCTGTAACACACGGGCCCGCGTGGCGAGAAAATCGGACATCCGACACCGACCGGAAACACGCTGGTGGGAGGCTCACGCGGGCCCCCACGGCCCCCGCGCCGCCCACACCCGCGCCCCGGCGTCGTCGTCCACCAGCAGCAGCGCCTCCTCACCCGCTGCGGTCACCGCCACCGTCCGGTCACTCCCCGCCGGCACGGCCACCGGCAACGCCACCGGCGACCACCGCACACCGTCCGCCGAGAACCACCCCGCACGCTCCGCCGACCCGACCACCACCGCCCACACGCCGTCACCGCGCGCCGCCAGCCCCCACACCCGGCCCGGCCGGTCCGTGCCCGCGCCGCCCAGGCCCCCACCCGGCCGCCACGCGTCACCCGCACCCAGCCAGGCGCCCAGACCCTCGCCGCGCCGGCCGACCGCCACCACCCGGTCCCCCGCCCGCACCACCCGCTGCAGGTCCTCGTCCGCGCCACCACCCGGCAGCACCGCGCGCCGCCAGGCCGACCCGTCCGCCGAGGTCCACACCACGGCCCGAGATCCGGTACGCCCCGACGCCAGCACCGAGCCCACCATGAGCCACCCCGACGCCGTCGCCGTGCCGTCGGCCACCCAGGGCCGGCCCGTCGCGTCCGCGGCCAGGCCCGGCACCGCGCTCACCAAGCGGAACTCCGCCCCGTCCGGGGACACCCAGGCCGCCGCGCCGGTCGCCCGGTTACCCGAGAGCAGCCAGCCGCGCGGCCCGCCCGCGATCCGGCCCACGTTGACCGCGTCCGCGCCACCGAACACCTCGAACTCGGCCGGCACCTCGACCAGCGAACCGTCCGCCACCTGCCGCCAGGTGCTGATCCGTGGATTGCCGTGCACCCCGCCGCTCTTGCCGCCCACCGCGCCCAGCCGGCCGTCCCGGCAGCCCGCCGCCGTCAACACGTTCTCCACCCCGTACGGGCTGCGCGGCACCGGCCGCAGCGGAACCCAGGTGGCCGCGTCGGCGCTCGACCAGGCCGCCGGGTGCGTCACCCCCGCGGCGTCCACCACCGCGCCCACCACGAACCAGCGGCCGGCGCAGGACGCCACGTCACGCAGCGCCAACCGGCCGGACAGGCCGGGTGGCATCGGCAGGCTGACCGGCTGCCAGGCCGGCCGCAACGGCTCGGGCGCGGGCGCGGGCCCGGCCCGGCCGGACGAACGGCAGGCAGCGAGCAGCACCACGAGCAGGCCGAGCACCGCCAGCGGACGCCGCATGGCGGCGATCGTATCGACCGGGCCCGACACCGGGAACCCGGCGAGCCGCGCGCCTTTCGATGTCCCCAGGACGGGGATCAGGAGGCCGGCTGTGCCACCTCGCCGCCGGCGGTCTCGGCGAGGATCCGCTCGGCGACCTCCTTCATGGTCATCCGGTGGTCCATGGCGGTGCGCTGGATCCACTTGAACGCCTGCGGCTCGGTCATCCCGTACGTCGTCATGAGCGCGCCCTTGGCCCGCTCGACGGTCTTGCGGATCTCCAGCCGGTCGGTGAGGCCCGCGACCTCCGCCTCCAGCGCCGCGATCTCCGAGTAGCGCGACAGCGCGATCTCCACGGCCGGCACGAGGTCGCTCTTCTGGAACGGCTTGACCAGGTAGGCCATCGCGCCTGCCGCGCGGGCCCGCTCCACCAGGTCGCGCTGGCTGAACGCGGTCAGGATGATGACCGGGGCGATCCGCGCGCCGGCGATCCGCTCGGCGGCGGCCAGCCCGTCCATGATCGGCATCTTGATGTCGAGGATGACCAGGTCCGGCTTCAGCTCCTCGGCGAGCTTGACGGCGGTCTCGCCGTCACCGGCCTCGCCGACCACCTCGTAGCCCTCTTCCACGAGCATCTCGGCCAGGTCCAGCCGGATGAGCGCCTCGTCCTCGGCGATCAGAACGCGCTTGCGCTCGGCATCCGTCTGCATCTCGGCCACGAGCCACTCCCACCAGTCTGAGCTCTGCACCCGCCGTGCCGGGTGCCACCGCCCTTAGCGTAGTGGGTATCCTTGCAGCGCCGAACTGCGCAATGCCCCTGTAGTCCAATGGCAGAGACGATGCACTCAAACTGCATAAAGTGTGGGTTCGAATCCCACCGGGGGCACGCAAATTGTCATACAGGCGTTCGAAGATGTCGTCGTGCATCCACCCGAGATACGCGCTCGAGCACGTCAGGTCTTCCTGTCCGGGGCCACCGTCGCCGAAGCGGCCCGCAGTGTCGGCCTCAACTACCGCACCGTCTGGCACTGGTGCCGGGACCGCCCCACGCCTGCCGTTCAGGGCACCGCGCTGCGATGTTTCCGCTGCCGGGAGGATGTCGGGGTTCCGACAGATCCCACCGCCTACGCCTACCTGCTCGGCCTCTACCTGGGCGACGGGCATCTGGTGGCCACCGCGCGGGTGCCGGTGCTCCGGATCTCCTGCAGTAACAGCTGGCCGGGCCTGATCAGCGCCTGCGACGACGCGATGCGGGCGGTGCTGGCGGAGAAGGTGCAGCGCGTCCCGCAACAGGGCTGCGTCAATGTCCAGAGCTACGGCAAGCACTGGCCGTGCCTGTTTCCGCAGCACGGGCCCGGCAAGAAGCACGAGCGCCCGATCGTCCTGGCCGACTGGCAGCGGACCATCGTCGAGGCCCACCCCGGCGACTTCCTGCGCGGCCTGTTCCACTCCGACGGTTGCCGGTTCGCCAACCGGGTCGTGGTGCGCGGTAAGGAGTACGTCTACCCGCGCTACATGTTCACCAACGAGTCGGCGGACATCATGGGCCTCTGCCAGTGGGCTCTGGACCTGCTGGGCATCGCCTGGCGGATGAACCGGCGCAACTCGCTGTCGGTGGCGCGGCGGGGCGCCGTGCCGGCGCTGGACCGCCACGTCGGCCCGAAGACCTGACCTTCGTCAGAGCACCGCGAGCGCCTGCGCCAGGTCGGCGCGCAGGTCCTCCGGGTCCTCCAGCCCGACGGACAGGCGCAGCAGCCCGCCGCCCGGCTTGGCGTCGCCCTCGACCGGCCGGTGGGTGAGCGAGGCCGGGTGCTGGATCAGCGTGTCGACGCCGCCGAGCGACACGGCGTGGGTGATGAGCCGGCAGGCGCCGGCGACGGCGGCCGCGGCGGGGGCGCCGCCGCGTACCTCGAAGGCGAGCAGGCTGCCGGGGCCGGACATCTGCCGGCCGACGAGCCCGGCCGGGTCACCGACGCTGGGGTGGTGGACCCGGGCGACGGCGGGGTGGTCGGAGAGCCAGGCGGCGATCTTCTCGGCGCCGGCCTGCTGGGCGCGGACCCGCAGCGGCAGGGTCTGCAGGCCGCGGTGCAGGAGGTAGGCGCCGAGCGGGTGCAGGACGGCGCCGGTGACGGCGCGGACCTGGCGCAGGCGGGCGGCCCAGTCGGGGGCGCAGGCGACGACACCGGCGAGGACGTCGCCGTGGCCGCCGATGCTCTTGGTGGCGCTGTGCAGCACGAGGGCGGCGCCGTGCCGGGCGGGCTGCTGGAGGACGGGGGTCGCGACGGTGTTGTCGACGAGCAGCGGCGCGTGGCCGGCGGCGGCGGCGAGGGCGGCGATGTCGACGAGGTCGAGGGTGGGGTTGGCGGGGGTCTCGACGACGACGAGGGCGGTGTCGGGGCGCACGGCGACGGCGACCTCGTCGGGGCGGGCCCAGGTGACCTCGGTGCCGAGCAGGCCGGTGGCGAGCACGTGGTCGGTGCCGCCGTAGAGGGGACGGACGGCGACGATGTGGCGCTTCCCGTCGCGGGTGGCGGCGAGCAGGGCGGCGGTGAGGGCGGCCATGCCGCTGGCGAAGGCGACGGCTTCGGCGGTGCCTTCGAGGTGGGCGAGGGCGGTTTCGAAGCGGGCCACTGTCGGGTTCCAGAGCCGCTGGTAGACGGCGCTGCCGCCGGCGGGGAGGGTGCCCCCGGTGGCGAGGGTTTCGTAGTCGTCACCGCCGCCGGCCACGGAGGGCAGCGGGTTGGTGGTGGAGAAGTCGATGGGCGGCACGTGGACGCCGAGAGCCGCGAGGTCCTCGCGTCCGGCGTGCACGGCTGCGGTGTCCACGGCGGTCATGCCGGAAGCGTCGAACATGAGCGTGCTGTCGGGCAAGAGAAGCGAAGATGATTCTGCGTCGACCCCTTCCGGGTGAGGGAAGTTCGGGGAAGGATGGTCGCATGCCTGTCGCACCGAATGATGTACGGCCGTTCGCGGCGCTGGACGACACCGACCGCGCGATCCTGGCCGAGCTGGCGGCGGACGGGCGGCTGCCGAACAACGCCCTCGCCGAGCGGGTGGGTGTGGCGCCGTCGACGTGCCTGACGCGGACCCGGGCCCTGCGCGAGTGCGGGGCGATCCGGGGGTTCCACGCGGAGGTGGACCCGGCGGCCGTGGGGCTGCCGTTGCAGGCGCTGGTGTCGGTGCGGCTGGCGGCGCACGAGCGGGCGGCGGTGGACGCGTTCCGGGCCCGGTCGGTGCGGCTGCCGGGGGTGGTGTCGGTGTTCCACGTGGCGGGCGCGGAGGACTACGTGCTGCACGTGCGGGCGGCGTCGGGCGACGCGTTGCGGGACTTCGTGCTGGACCATCTGGCGGTGGATCCGGCGGTGCAGCACACCCAGACGAGTCTGATCTTCGAGCAGGCGCGCGGTATGGGCTGACGCACCCGGGGGAACAAATCCGGCGCGCGGCGGGTTGATCATTGTCGTGATCGACGTACCCCTGTCTGTTCTTGATCTTGCTCCGGTGGCCGCCACCGGCAGCGCCGGCGAGGCGCTGCGGCACACGACCGAGCTGGCCCGCCGCACCGAGGAGCTGGGCTACCGCCGGTTCTGGGTGGCCGAGCATCACAACATGCCGGCGATCGCCAGTTCCGCGCCGGCGGTGCTGCTGGCGCACCTGGCGGCGCACACCTCGACGATCCGGCTGGGTTCCGGTGGCGTGATGCTGCCCAACCACGCCCCGCTGGTGGTGGCGGAGCAGTTCGGCACGCTGGAGGCGCTGCACCCGGGCCGGATCGACCTGGGCATCGGCCGTGCGCCGGGCACCGACCAGGTGACCGCGCTGGCGCTGCGCCGGACCATGGAGGGGCTGTCGGCGGAGCACTTCCCGCGCGAGCTGGCCGACCTCATGAACTATTTCAGCGGGGCGGAGCCGGGCCCGATCACCGCCACGCCGGGTCGGGGGCAGTCCCCGGCCGTGTGGCTGCTCGGGTCGAGCGGGTTCAGCGCCCAGCTGGCCGGGCTGCTCGGGCTGCCGTTCTCGTTCGCGCACCACTTCAGCGCGCAGAACACCATCCCGGCGCTCCAGCTCTACCGGCAGAGCTTCCGGCCGTCGCAGTGGCTGGAGCAGCCGTACGCGATGGTGGCGGTCAACGCGGTGTGCGCGGAGACCGACGAGCGGGCCGAGTGGCTGGCCGGTCCGGCCGGGTTGTCCTTGCTGAAGCTGCGGTCGGGGCGGCCGGAGCCGCTGGTCAGCCCGGAGGAGGCGGCGGCCTACCCGTACTCGGAGTTCGAGCGCGAGTTCGTGGCGCAGCGCCGGGAGGGCCAGGCGACCGGTTCGCCGGAGACGGTGGCCCGGCAGCTCGGCGCGCTGCTGGAGCGCACCGGCGCCGACGAGCTGATGCTGACCACGATGGTCTACGACGTGGCCGACCGGGTCCGCTCGTTCGAGCTGATCGCCGAGAAGGTGGCCGGTGGCCTGCGCCGGAAGGGCTGAAACACGCTCTTCATAGCCACGTCACCCCACCGTCGCGCGGACGGCCTAACTTTGGTTCCGGTGGTGGTACGGCATTCCCGGTCGGGACGGGTCGGGATTGCCGCGGTGTGGTGCACCGGGTCGCCGGCGGAGCGGGTTCCGCGGCCGGCGACCCGGTGCCTTACCGCTCAGCGCAGGTAGATCTTCGGCGCGGGCGGGGTGCTCATGCCGTCGCCCAGGTGGAAGCCCGGGTGCGGCGGCTGGTTGTAGGCGGTGTTCTGCCAGGCCACGGCGACCCGGTACTGCGGGTCGTGCATGAGGGTCGGCAGGCGCAGGCCGGTCGGGGTGGGCGTGCTGTAGATGCGCAGCGCCGTGCTGTCGGCGGTCCGCCAGACCACCTCCTCCCGCCAGTCGCCGAGGATGTCGCCGGAGAGCGCCGGGGTGGACTTGGTGCCGTTGTTCGACGCGACGCCGCTGCCGGTGAGCAGCCGGGTGTCGCCGCCGGTGCCGTACTTGTCGATCCGGGTGCCGTCGAGCAGTTCGCGCACCGGGTCGCCGTCCCACCAGGCGAGGAAGTTCGCCGAGGAGGGCTTGCGGCCGACGTTCTGGCCCCGGGTGTTGAGCAGGCCGTCGACGGCGGAGGACCAGGACTCGGCGCCGGGGCTGCCGGCCCACACGTCGTCGGAGACGCCGCGGCCGTTGTCGCCGTTCGGGGCGGTCTGCCACAGCAGTTGGCCGGTGCGCGCGTCGGCCATCCAGGAACTGGGCTTGCTGCCGTCCTCGTCGACCTTGAAGACCTCCAGGCCGGCGCGGCCCGGGTCGAGGTCGCCGACGTGCATCGCGTCGCCGTGGCCGGTGCCGGTGGACCAGAGCAGCCGGCCGTTGTCGTCGATGGTGGCGGCGCCGTACACGATCTCCTGGCGGCCGTCGCCGTCCACGTCGGCCACCGACAGGTTGTGGTTGCCCTGGCCGGCGGCGGCGCCGTTGCCGCTGGCGTTCGAGTCGAAGGTCCACCGCTTGCGCAGCGTGCCGTCGCGGAAGTCCCACGCGGCGATGACCGCGCGGGTGTAGTAGCCCCGGGCCATGACCAGCGAGGGGCGCTGCCCGTCGAGGTAGGCGGTGGCCGCGAGGAACCGGTCGACGCGGTTGCCGTAGGAGTCGCCCCACGAGGAGACGGTGCCGCGCGGCGGGTCGTAGTCGACGGTGGACAGGGCGGCGCCGGTGCGGCCGTCGAACATGGTGAGGTACTCGGGTCCGGCGAGCACGTAGCCGCTGGAGTTGCGGTGATCGGCCGACGACGAGCCGATCACCTGGCCGGTGCCGGAGCGGGTGCCGTCGGCGGTCTTCGCGGCCACCTCGGCGTCGCCGTCGCCGTCGTAGTCGTACACCTGGAACTGGGTGTAGTGGGCGCCGGAGCGGATGTTGCGGCCCAGGTCGACGCGCCACAGCCGGGCGCCCGTGAGGGTGTAGGCGTCGAGGTAGACGTTGCCGGTGTAGCCGGACTGGGAGTTGTCCTTGCTGTTGGACGGGTCCCACTTGAGCACGAACTCGTAGCGGCCGTCGCCGTCGAGGTCACCGACGCTGGCGTCGTTCGCGGAGTAGGTGTAGGCCTCCCCGGTCGGGGTGGTGCCGCCGGGCGGGGCCTGGATCGGCACGTCCAGGTAGCCGTTCGGGAACTGCAGCGCCGGAGCGGACGCCGCCTGCTCGGCGCCGTTCACCACGGCCCGCACCGTGTACGCCGCCCCGGCGGCCGCCCCGCTGTCGAGCCAACTGGTGGCGCCGGTGATCGGGGTGCCGTTGACCCGGGTGCCGCCGCGGTAGAGGTTGAACGTCACGCCGGAGGTCTCGGTGCCGAGCAGCCGCCAGGACACGAGGTTCCCGCTGCCCGAGCGGACGCTGACGAGGCCCCGGTCGAGCTTCTCCATCTGCTTCGCGCCGGCCGGCGGGGTGGTGGTCGTCGGCGTCGGGCTCGGGCTCGGGCGCGGGCTCGCCGAGGTGGGCGGTGGCCCGCTGGTGGGGGTGGTCGCGCCGGTGCAGGTGGCGCCGTTGAGCGCGAAGCTGGTCGGGGCCGGGTTGCTGGTGTCGTTCCAGGAGGCGTTGAAGCCGAAGGTGGCGGTGCCGCCGGTGCCGATGGCGGCGTTGTAACCGGCGTCCCGGGCGGTGACCTGGGCGCCGGACTGGCTGACCGTGGCGTTCCAGAACTGGGTGACCTGCTGACCGGCGGCGAAGCTCCAGGTGAGCGTCCAGCCGTTCACCGGGTCGCCGAGGTTCGTGACGGTGACGTCGGCGCCGAAGCCGCCGCCCCACTGGTTGGTGATCCGGTAGTCGACGCGGCAGCCGGTGGCCGCCGCTGCGGCGGTCACCGTGGTGAGCGCGCCGGCGAGGAGGGTGGCCGCCGAGGCCGTGGCGAGCAGCGCGGTCCGGCGACGCGGGAGGAAGGGGTGCACGAGGATGCCTTTCGCGGAGGTCAGGCACGCGACGGCCGCGCCGGCCTGCCCGGGCCGGCGGAAAGGGGTACGCCGCGCCGACGTATCGAAATCGACGTCGGTGACTAGCTCCGCGCCCCGTCAGCGTAGGACAACGCTTTCCCGCCCCACAACCACCCCACCCGAGGCGCCCCTGATGACCTCAACCCCTCCCCCGGCGATCTTGCAGTTGCTGCCCAGGCAAAAACGGCGAAAGCCTCAACAGGCGGGCACGAAGTGCAAGATCGCGGGCCGTGGAGGGCGGGGCGGGCGGGGGCGTCAGCCCTCGACGGCGGCGGCGAGCCGGCGCGGCTGCTCCGGGGTGGGGGCGACCTCGGCGACGGTGGCCGGGTCGGGAGCAGCGGCACCAGCGGCGGTTGGGGTGGTGGGCTGGGTGGCGAGGGCGGCTTCGGCTACGGCGCGGGCCCGGCGGGTGCGGCGCAGCGCCCGCGCCGCCAGCACCAGGGCGACCAGCCAGCCGGCGCCGAGCACCGAGTACACCAGGGCCGGGACCGGGCCGCCCAGCTCGCCGGCGCGCAGCAGGGTGCGGGTGTTGGTCAGCACGATCACGCCGCCGATGACGGCGCCGAGCAGCTGGGCGGGGACGATGCGGACCAGCCAGGCGGCGATCGGCGCGGCGATCAGGCCGCCGATCAGCAGGGCGGCCACGGTGGGCAGCAGGAAGCCCTCGGAGCCGAGGCCGATCAGGAAGCCGATGCTGGCGGCGCCGGCCACGAGGAACTCGGAGGTGTCCACCGAACCGATGACCTTGCGCGGCTCCATCCGGCCGGAGACCAGCAGCGCCGGGGTGGCGACCGGGCCCCAGCCGCCCCCGCCGGTGGCGTCGACGAAGCCGGCGAACAGGCCGAGCGGGGCCAGGAAGCGGCTGCGCAGCCGGCCGGCGGCCCGGGTGGCGCGCAGCGGCCGGGAGAAGCGGACCAGCAGGTAGGCACCGAGGGTGAACAGGATGGCGGCCATCCACGGGGCTGCGGACTCGGTGGAGATGGAGCTGAGGAAGGTGGCGCCGGCGAACGAGCCGACCGCGCCGGGCAGCGCGATCCGGCCGACCACCCGCCAGTCGACGTTGCCGAACCGCCAGTGCGAGACGCCGGCGGCGAGGGTGGTGCCGATCTCGGCCAGGTGCACCGAGGCGGACGCGGCGGCCGGCGCCACCCCGGCGAAGAGCAGCAGGGTCGAGGAGGTAAGCCCGTACGCCATGCCGAGCGCGCCGTCGACCAGTTGCGCGGCGAGCCCGACGAGGGCGAGGACCAGCAGCTTGCGCACGAGCGCCCCCTGACTTTTCGGCATCTCCTATCGACTTGGTCGACAATGCGGCACGGAGGCGCCCTAGGTCAAGTCCTCCATCCGGTTGATGGGACGCGCCGGACGGCGCGGCGGGAGCGCGGGACGGCGGCGCCGGGACACCGAGGGGAGCGTCAGCTCCAGGCCCGGGGGTCGGCGGCCAGCTCGTTGACCCGGCCGGGCAGGCTGCCGCCGGCCACGTCGGCGATGGTGACCAGTTCGAGGATCTCCCGCTCACTGGCGCGCAGCGCGATCCACACGTCCTGGAGGGCGCGGGCGGCGCCCTGGTAGCCGAGCTGCTCGGGACGCTGGCCGCGTACGTGGGCGAGGGGGCCGTCGATCACCCGGATCACCTCGGCCAGGGAGATCTCCGACGCGGGCCGGGCCAGCCAGTAGCCGCCCTCGGGGCCGCGCTGGGCGTGCACGATGCCGCCCCGGCGCAGCTGGAGCAGGATGCTCTCCAGGAACTTCGGGGGGATGTCCTGGGCGCGGGCGATCTGCTCGGCGGTCACCGGCCGGCTCCGCCCGGCTGTCGCGCCGTCGGCGACCGAGGCCAGTTCGGCGGCCGCGCGGAGGGCGTAGTCGACCCGGGCGGAGAGGCGCATGCCGGCAAGGTTAGTCGCCTGGTCAGCCGCCCGGACTCCCGACCCTCGGCCGAACGGTCACGGTTGCCCGGTCACGCGCCGACGCGGCGCAGCAGACCCTCCTGCACGGCGCTGGCGATGTGCCGGCCGTCGGTGGTGAACATCCGGCCGGTGGCCAGGCCACGGGCGCCGGACGCGGAGGGGCTCCAGCAGTCGTAGAGGAACCACTCGTCCGCCCGGAACGACCTGTGGAACCACAGCGCGTGGTCGAGGCTCGCGCCCACCACTCCCCCGGGCCCCCACACCTCGCCGTGCACCGACAGCACCGAGTCGAGCAGGGTCAGGTCGGAGGCGTACGTGAGGGCGCAGGCGTGCAGCAGCGGATCGTCGGGAAGCTTGCCGTCGAGGCGCATCCAGACCCGCTGGTGCGGTTCGGCGGGACGGTCGCCGGGGCGTACCCAGCCGGGCTCGCCGACGTAGCGGACGTCGATGGGACGCGGGATCTGGCCCCAGATGCCGAGCCGTTCCGGGTAGCGGGAGAGCCGGTCGGTCATGGTCGGGACCTGGTCCGGGGCGGGCACGTCGGGCGGGACCGGGGCGTGGTGGTCCAGCCCCTCCTCCTGCCGCTGGAACGAGGCCGACATGAAGAAGATCGGCTTGTCGTGCTGGAGCGCCACGGAGCGGCGCACCGAGAACGAGCGGCCGTCCCGGACGTTCTCCACCTGGTATTCGATGGGCTCGGCGGGGTCGCCGGGGCGGACGAAGTAGCCGTGCAGGGAGTGCACGAAGCGCTCCGGGTCGACGGTGCGCCCGGCGGCGACCAGGGCCTGGCCGGCGACCTGGCCGCCGTACACCCGCTGAGGGCCCACCGGCGGGCTCATCCCGCGGAAGGTCATCTCGCCGGTGTGGTCGAGGTCCAGCACCTCCAGGAGCTGGTCGACCGCGGCCTGCCCGGTCGCCGCCGGACGCTCCGTCACTGCAGGGCCCGCGCGGACGCGGCGTCGACCAGCGAGCCGAGCTGGTGCACGCGCAGGGTGTTGGTGGAGCCGGGGGTGCCGGGCGGGCTGCCCGCCACGATCACCACGTAGTCGCCGGGGTTGGCCCGGTTGAGGCCGAGCAGCGCCTGGTCGACCTGGCGGAACATGTCGTCGGTGTGCTCGACGAACGGCATGAGGAAGGTCTCCACGCCCCAGGACAGGGCGAGCTGGTTGCGCACCTCGGGCACCGGGGTGAAGGCCAGCAGCGGCAGGTCGCAGTGCAGCCGGGCCAGCCGCTTGACGGTGTCGCCGGTCTGCGAGAAGGCGACCATGGCCTTGGCGCCGATGGCCCGGGCGATCGAGGAGGCGGCCACGGTGAGCGCGCCACCGTGGGTACGCGGGTCGTGCTGGAGCCGCGGCACGCCGATCGAGCCGGCCTCGGTGGTGGTGATGATCTTCGCCATGGTGCTGACGGTGAGCACCGGGTACTTGCCGACGCTGGTCTCGCCGGAGAGCATCACGGCGTCCGCGCCGTCGAGCACCGCGTTGGCCACGTCGGAGGCCTCGGCGCGGGTGGGGCGCGAGTTCTCGATCATGGAGTCGAGCATCTGGGTGGCCACGATGACCGGCTTGGCGTTCTCCCGGCAGAGCTGCACGGCGCGCTTCTGCACCAGGGGCACCTGGTCCAGCGGCAGTTCGACGCCGAGGTCGCCGCGGGCCACCATGACGCCGTCGAAGGCCAGCACGATCGCCTCGAGGTGGTCGACCGCCTCGGGCTTCTCGACCTTGGCCAGCACCGGGCGGACGACGCCCTCCTCGGCCATGATCGAGTGGACGAGCTTGATGTCCTCGGGCGAGCGGACGAACGAGAGCGCGATGAGGTCGACGCCCAGGCCGAGGGCGAAGCGCAGGTCCTCGGCGTCCTTGTCCGACAGTGCCGGGACGCTGACCGCCACGTTCGGCAGCGAGACGCCCTTGTTGTTGGAGACCGGGCCGCCCTCGGTGACCAGGACGCGGATGTCGTTGCCGGTGACGTCGCTGACCTCGACCGCGACCCGGCCGTCGTCGATCAGCAGCCGGTCGCCCGGCTTCACCTCCTGCGGCAGCTTGCGGTAGGTGCAGGAGACCCGCTCCTTGGTGCCGACGATGTCGTCGCCGGTGATGACCACCGAGTCGCCGGTGCGCCACTCGTGCGGGCCGTCCGCGAAGCGACCGAGGCGGATCTTGGGACCCTGGAGGTCGGCGAGCACGGCGACCGGCTGCCCGGCCGCGTCGGCCGCCTCCCGGACCAGCCGGTAGACCGTTTCGTGGTCCTCGTGACTGCCGTGGCTGAAGTTGAGCCTCGCCACGTTCATGCCCGCCTCGACGAGGCCCCGGATGCGCTCGGGGGACGAGGTGGCGGGGCCGAGAGTGCAGACGATCTTCGCGCGGCGTGTCACGCCCATCAGGCTAGTCTCTCCTCCGGGTCGACCTGCCGGCCGACCCCTTTCGGACTGCGGAACAGTTGTCCAACGACGCGCGATACCCGCGCCGGCGGGCGGTGTGACACCGCACCGGGGACGTCGTGTGTGGCGGGCATCGGCGACCGCGCGGCGGAAATCGTACCGCTCGCGTTCATCCCTCGGCGGAGCGCTCCCGGAGATCGACCGGCGTTACCCGGGCGCCGGCGTCGGGCGCCGGGACCGGGTCGCGGGCGGCGTGGCCGGCACGTCGGGGAACGTCCCACGCGGCGTACCGGGCGGGTGGACTAGGCGGTCGCGCGGACGACGGTCAGCTCTGCGCCTTGGCGAGGGGGAACTCCAGGGAGCCGGCCGGGCAGAGGAAGGTGAGCACCTCGACCCGGTAGAGCCCGGCCTGCACGGCCGGGTCGGCCTCCATCACGCTGCGTACGTCGTCGACCGAGCCGGTGCGGGCCAGCCCGAACCCGATCGGCGGGTCCGGTTCGCGGGCCGGGCCGTCCACCGAGCCGTCGACCAGGACGATGCCCCGCCGTTGCAGCGCCTGCATGTGCTGGATGTGCTCGGCCTGGAGCCGCTGCACGGTCTCCTCCGGCAGCGCCCGGCCCGACGGTCCCGGGTAGAGCACGATGCACTCGTACGTGTCGAGCGCGAAGTCGAGCCGTGGCGTCGCGGCCATGCGCACCTCCAGACCACCGTCCCGCCCAGCGTCGCACGGCGGTCCGGGCCGCCGGGGCCGCTCGCCGCAACTGCCCGCCCGGCCGGGCGGGTTGCCGACCCGCCGGGCCGTTCGTCCCGCGGTGGGACGGCCGGCGCCGCGGAACCGGCGCGGGCGGAAACACACGACCCGGGACGTTGGCTCCGGCGATTCCCGGGAAAGAGTTCCGGTCGCGGGCGGTGACCGCCGCCGACGACGACGCACAGGAGGACCGCCATGACGACGAGCACCCGGCCCGCGAAGGACTCGGGCACCTACCGGATCGGCGGGGACCTCCAGGTCGACCGGCTCGGCTACGGGGCCATGCAGATCACGGGCCCGGGGGTGTGGGGCGATCCGAAGGATCCGGCCGAGGCGGTGCGGGTGCTGCGCCGGGCGTACGAGCTGGGCGTGACCTTCATCGACACCGCCGACTCGTACGGGCCGTTCGTCAGCGAGCTGCTGATCAAGGAGGCGCTGCACCCGTACGCCGACGACCTGGTCATCGCGACCAAGGCCGGGCTGACCCGCTCCGGCCCGGGCGACTGGCGGCCGGTGGGCCGCCCCGAGTACCTGCGCCAGCAGTGCGAGCTGAGCCTGCGCCACCTGGGCCTGGACTGCATCCCGCTCTACCAGCTGCACCGCATCGACGAGAAGGTGCCGCTGGAGGACCAGCTCGGCGAGCTGGCGCTGCTCAAGCAGGAGGGGAAGGTGCGGCACATCGGGCTCTCCGAGGTGACCGTCGAGCAGATCGAGGCGGCCCGGCGGATCACCCCGATCGTCTCGGTGCAGAACCTCTACAACCTGGCCGACCGCAGCGCCGAGGACGTGCTGGACCACTGCGAGCGCAACGACCTGGCGTTCATCCCCTGGTTCCCGATCGCCACCGGCAACCTGGCCCGGCCGGGCGGCCCGCTGGACGCGATCTCCACCGAGCACGGCGCGACGCCCGCGCAGCTCGCCCTCGCCTGGCTGTTGCGCCGGTCGCCGGTCATGCTCCCCATTCCGGGTACGTCCTCCGTGGCGCACCTGGAGGAGAACGTCGCCGCGGCCGAGGTGCGGCTCAGCGACGACGAGTTCGAGGCGCTCGCCAAGGCCGCCTGAGCCGCCGTAACGGGCAAGGGCTCGACGGCCGCGCGCGCGACCGTCGAGCCCGGACACGGGTTCAGAGGGCGAAGCAGTTGGGCCGGATCGCGGCGCCGGCGAGCACCTGCCGCACGATCGTGTAGGTCGTCCCGTCGAGGACCAGGCCCAGGTGGCCGACGATCCGCAGCGGGCACCACGCCTGCACCAGGACGTTGGTGGCGCCGTCGGCGAGGGCGGCGTTGTCCACCGGCAGGACCAGCTCGTCCTGCCAGGTGCGGACGGTGGTCCAGCGGACCGCGCCCGGGGTGTCGTCGCCGGCGTTGAGGTCGGTGAGGAGGCTAGAGCCGACGGACATCTGCTGGCAGGCCACGATGCCCGCGCAGCTGCCCAGCCCCAGGAAGTTGATGATGTTGGCGACGTAGGTGCCCTGCTGGGGGCTGCCCAGGCTCACGTAGCGGTCGACCTTGTCGGCGCCGCCGAGGAACTTCACGTACCAGCGGGAGACCAGGCCGCCCTCGGAGTGCGTGACGAGGTCCACCTTGGCCGCCCCGGTGGCGGCGCGGACCTGGTCCACGTAGGACGACAGGGCGCGGGCGGACTCGCGGATGTCGCCGAAGCCGAGGTTCGGCAACTGGTAGATGGAGACCCGGTAGCCGTCGGCGCGCAGCCGGGCGGCGATCGGCTCGTAGGCGATGCTGATTCCGATCAGGCCGCCGACCACGATGACCGGGTTGGCGCCGGCGGCGGCTTCGGCCGTGGTGGCCTCGGCCGTGGTGACGCTGTCGGCGGCGACGGTGGTGGCTGCGGTGGACGTGGGCTCGGCGTGGGCGGCGGTGGCCGGGACGAGCAGGGCGGTGACGGCGGCGGTGGCGGCCAGGATCGTTCGGAGCAGCATGGGCTGCACCTCCGGTGGGAGGCCCCGGCGAACCGGGAGGACGGGTGGGGGGATCCGATCGATCGTGGGAACGATGATGCGTGTCCGATTTCACACACGTCAATGGAAAGTTACGCGCGGGTAACCGGTTGTGCCGCTGGGAGCACAAATCGGCGTATCGGACAGCGGTCCAGGTGGTCGCGGGATGGCATGCTGGGCGCCGTGTCCGCCCCGCCCCCGCCCGAAAAGCCGCTCCGGGTGATGCCCTGGTGGCTGGCGCTGCTCGGGCTGCTCGTCGCCGTCCTGCTCGGCTGGCTGGTGCTGGGCTGGCTGCTCGGTGAGGCCGACCGCGCCGCCCAACCCGACACCCGCGCCACGCTGCGCGTCGACGCCATCCGCACCGGCCTCACCGTGGTCGCCGGCACCGGCGGCGGCCTGGCGCTGCTCCTCGCCGCCCGTCGACAGTGGATCAACGAGCGGGGGCAGCGGCACCAGGAGGCGGTCGCGGCCCGCGACCAGGCGCACCGCGACCGGGTGCAGGGACACGCCGAGGCGGTCGCCGACGCCGGCCAGCGGCACCAGGAGCGGCAGGCCGCGGCGGCCGAACACGACGCCGTGGAGCGCCGGCTCACCGATCTGTACGTCCGGGCCATCGAACTGGTCGGCAGCGACAACCCGGCGGTACGCCTCGGCGGCCTGCACGCCCTGGAACGGCTCGGCCAGGACAACCCCGAGCAGCGGCCGACAATCGTGGCGGTGCTCTGCGCGTACCTCCGGATGCCCGCGCCCGACGACCCGCGCGAGACCGAGGTGCGCCGCACCGCGCAGCGGATGCTCACCCGGCACCTCCAGGCGGACCGGGAGGGCTGGTGGCCCGGCATCGCGCTGGACCTGACCGGCGCCCGGCTGGACGACTTCGACGCCGCCGGCTGCACCCTCGTGGACCTGGACCTCAGCGGCGCGGTGTGCACGGGCACCACCAGCTTCGCCGGGGCGGTCGCGCACGGCCGGCTGCGGCTGGCCGCCGAGTTCACCGACGTGGTGTGCGACGGCCTCACCGGCGACGCGGAGGTCGTGCTGGACGACGCCCGCTGCACCGGCCGGGTGAGCTTCGACCGCGCCGACCTCGGCGCGCTGTCCTGCCGGGGGGCCAGCTTCGCGGAGGTCTCCTTCCGCGGCGCCACGCTGCGGCAGCCGAGCAGCTTCGACCGGGCCCGGTTCGCCGGCAGCGCCACCTTCCGCGAGGCGGTGTTCCTGGGTGGGCTGTCCATGGAGCACGCGACCTTCGAGGGGTACGCGGGCTTCCGCCGGACCCGGTTCGCCGACATGGCGCTGTTCCGCTGGACCGAGTTCGGCGCCGAGGCCTGGTTCGAGGGGGCCCGCTTCGAGGGGGCGGCCAACTTCGGGCGGGCCGTGTTCCACGGCCGGGCCAGCTTCGAGGGGGCGACGCTGGCCCGCCGGCCGCTTGTCGACCAGGCCCGCGCGTCGGCGTCCGTGACGCACGTCTGGCCGCCGGACGTCACCGTCGGCCGGCGCGACGACGACTGGCTCGTCCTCACCGACCCCTGACGGCTGTCCCCGCGGGCCGGGCTCAGCTGCCCAGCGCCTGCACCTTCGCGATGGTCTCCTGGACGTGCTGGCGGGCCGGCTCGCCGCCCTGCGCCGCCTGGCTGAGCGCCTGCCGGTAGGCGTCGATCATGTTGAGCAACGGCCCGGCCGCCACACCCTCCAGCGCGCCGGCCACCAGGGCCCGGGCCTCGGCGGCGTCCTGGGCCGCGGCGGCCGTCCTGGCCTTCGCCTCGTCCAGCTTCTGGGCGGCCGCCGCCAGCCTCGCGATGATGTCCGCCGCGCTCACGCGCCCTCCCCACGTCGCCGGGCCCGACCGGTCGGCATCACCGCTCCGCCACGAACACGCCCACGCCGCCCACACCCTCCACCAGACCCTCGATCTTGAGTGCGTTGATGGCCTGCCGCACGACGATGGCCGAGACGCCGTGCTGGCGGCAGAGTTCCGACGTGGACGGCAACTTGTCACCCGGCGCGAGGTCGCCGGACCGGATCTGGGCGCGGATGCCGTCGGCGATCTGCGCCCACTTGGCTTTGGCGGGCATTGGTGTCTCCCAGGTCTGCACCGCCATTCGATCACGCTCACACCTTGTATAGCAAGCAATGTGCGGAGGGTGCTTGCGCATGCATAACCTGTTATATAGGCTCCCCTTGACCGGCTCCCAGGTCTGCAAACCCGAGTTGGTCGTTCCCACCGCGCAGAGCGCCCGGTCGGCCGGTCCCCTGGACGGCCGGGCGTGCCCGTGCCCCGCCGGCGGTCACCCATCACGCCCGGCCCCTCCCCGACCGGCAAGGAGACCATCATGGACAAGCCCGAAGATCCGCCGGCGCTCGGTGGAACACCATGGGTGTCACGCGGCCCGGGAGACACCCGTGGCGTTCCACCCACCGGCGGGGCGAGCAGGAGCTTCGTGTCCCGGCAGGATCTGGACGACGCCGACGACATCCTCTTCGCCCATCCGCCCCGGAAGGTGACCCGCTGGCTCTGCGGCTGCGGCGAGGACTACCCGTGCCCGGACGTGCGCTTCGCCCAACTGGTCCGCCACGCGAGCGTCCGCGCCACCCCCTGATCAGCTCAGCAGCCGGAACAGCACCAGGTAGACGCAGAACAGCGACGGCGCGACCAGCGCGCAGATCACGAAGCCGAGCGGCACGTACCGCCCCGGCGGGGTCTCACCGCCGATCACCGGGCGGCCCCAGCGGCCCAGCACCAGATGTCCGGCCAGGAAGGACAGCAGCGGCACGCCGGCGCACGAGACGGCGGCCACCAGGTCCAGCCCCGTCGCCGGCAGCGGCGAGCCGATCAGCGCCACCAGCATGAGCAGGGAGCCGACCAGCGCGCAGGCGGTGTAGACGGCGACGGCCCGGGCCGGCGCCGACCAGGTGGGCAGCAGCACCGGCCGCTGCGCCAGCGCCTCGGCCTGCTGCCCGTGCCGGTCGGCCTCGTCGGCAAGCTGCCCGGCCGCGGCCAGCTCCGCCGCCGGGTCACCCACCCGGGGCCCCGGCACGGTCCCCTCGGGATACGCCCCGACCCCCGGCCGCCCCGGCGCGGCGGCTGCGCCGCCGGTCACCCCGCCCCCGGTTCCGGGCGCCTGCGCGCCGCCCGGCACCGGCGCGCCCGTCCCGCCGGCAGGCGCGGTCGATCCCGGCACGGGCGCGCTCGACGCCGGTGTGGCGCCCACCGGGACTGCCGGCGCGTTCGGGGCCTCGGCCGGGACCGACCGCATCGGCAGGTCGATGGCCTGGCCGAGCTGGTCGAGGCGCTGCCCCTGGGCGGCGAGCCGCCGGCCGAGCTGGTCCACGGTGGACTGGAGGGCACGCCGGCGTTCCGCCTCGGCGGCGACCGCCCGCTCCCCGCCCCGCTGCCGGGTGGACAGCTCCCGGAGCAGGGCCGCGTACTCGTCGAATCCGCTCACGACTCGTCTCCGTCGCCGACGAAGGGCACGACCAGGGCGGTGCGGTGCTCGTGCCTGTCGACAAGCAGGGCCCGCCCGTCGCGCGGGGTGTAGGCGAGGTCGTGCACGCCCAGGTGCAGCCCGAGGTCGGCGGCGGGCACGTTGAGTGCCACGAGGCAGGCCACGTCGTCGCGGTTCTGGCTGCCGCCGACGTCCTCGGTGAGCCGGCGCAGCCCTCGCCACCAGCCGAGCAGGTGCACCCCGTGCGCGGGGCCGTGGCGCAGCACCGCCCGCAGGTCGTCGTACCCCGAGCGGAACGTCGCCGGGTCGCTCGCGCCGAGCGCCCCGGCGGCGGCGTCCATCCCGAACACCACCAGGTAGGTGCGGGCGGGGGCCGGAGCGGACACGTCGGCCAGCTCGGCGAGGTGGGCGCGCAGTGCCGCCGCGTCGAGGCGGCGGACCGGGTGGCCGGCGGCCGCGAGGGTCATGGCCAGGTCGTCGGCGGTCTCCGTGGTCCCGGGCGCCAGGGGGACGAACAGGAAGCGGGCCGTGCCGGGGGCGTGCTGCCGGGCCAGGCTGAGGGCGGCCGACCGGAGCACGTCCACGCCGCTCGCGGCGGTGCCGACCACCGCCAGGTGCCGGCCCGGGCTGTCGTCGAGGCGGAACCCGGCCGGGCTGCCGGCCACGTCGACGGTGCGGCCGACGAGGGCGAGCGGCGGCTCGGCGCCCGGGGCCAGGCCGGCCCAGGTGGGGTCGTCGGTGAGCCGCGGGGTCTCGTACCCCCGGAAGACCGCGGGTGGGCGGGCACCGGCGGGGCGGGCGGCGAACAGCTCGTGGCGCAGGGCCGCGAGGTCGGCCGCGGCGGCGTGAGCGTCGGGGAAGCGGACCTCGGTGTCCGCGCCGGCCGTGCCGCCGGCGGTGTTGACCACGGCCGTGCCCACGGTCAGCGCCTTCGCGGCGTCGTTGAGCGGGTCGAGCACCCCGCCCCCGCCGGGCAGCGCGACCCGGAGCGGGAACTGGCCGAAGATCGCCTCGGCCCGGCCGTACAGGGCCTCGATGCCTGTGGTGCTCTGGCTGGCCAGCACCAGGTGCAGGCCGTACGAGCGGCCCTTGCGGGCCAGTTCCTCGATGAGGTCGACGGCCTGCCGGGCGAGCGGGTCGTTGCCGGCGAACAGGACGTGGAACTCGTCGACCACCGTGACGATCCGGGGCGGCCGGGCGTTCGGCGGCAGGTCGGCGAGCTTGCTGACGCCGTGCCGTTTGAGCAGGTCGGCGCGGCGGGCCAGTTCGGCGCGCAGCTCGCGCAGCACGGCCACGCCGTACTCGCGGTCGGACTCGATGCCGACGGCGCGGGCGTGCGGCAGCCAGGACGGGTCGCGCTCGGTGGGCACGAACTCGGTGAAGCTGACCCCCTCCTTGAAGTCGAGCAGGAGGAGCTGGAGTTCGGTCGGCGAGTAGCGGGCGGCAAGCCCGTAGAGCACGTCGAGCAGGAACACGGTCTTGCCGGCGCCGGTGCGCCCGCCGACCAGCCAGTGCGGGGTGGCGTCGTCGAAGGCCACCGTGACCGGTTCCCGGCCGGCGGCCCCGCCGGCCGCGTCGGAGGCGCCGAGCCGGACCCCCCGCACGGCGCGGCCGAGCACGGTACGCAGCCCGGCGCCGGACGACTCGGCCCATCGCCGGGCCGGCAGCAGGTCGGCGAAGGTGACAGCGGTGGCCCGCCGGGTGGCCCGGGCGAGCTGCCCGGCCAGCGCGGACACTGTGGCGTGGGACGGGTCGCCGTCGAGCACCACGGGAGCGGCCAGCCCGCTGCCGTCGGCGCTGAACGGCCGGCCGGGCGGGTCGCCGAGCAGGGCGTACCGCTCGTTGAGCCGGAGCTGGGTGGTGGCGCCCAGCGGTGGGGCCTCGCCCGGACCGGTCGCCGGGTGGCCGGCCAGCAGCACGCAGACCGCCGCGGCGGGCCCGGCGTGGGTGAGCGCGGCGAGCCGGGCCAGCTCCCGGGGCGGCGGGGCGGACGCGGCGACCAGCAGCAGCAGCTCCCGGTCCTCGGGCGGGGCCCCCTGGGCGTCGCGGGCGTGCCGTTCCGCCGCGTCCAGCAGGGCGGCCGTCTCCGCGACAGTGGTGGCCGCCGGGGCCAGCACGCCGGCGTCGAGCAGCGGGCGCAGCGGCAGGAAGGTGGCGCCGAAGGCGGCCGGGTCGATGCCGGCCACCCGGACCGTGCCGGCGGGCGCAGCGGTCAACAGCCGCACCACGAGCGCCCGCAGCAGCTCGCCGACCCGGGTGTCCCGGGCGTCGGTGTCGACCGCGAGGTGGGCGCCCGCGCCCAGCGGCACCAGCACCGGGAAGCCGCCGTCCACCGTGGTCGCCTCGCCGACGCGTACCGGAACGGGGTGGCTGGCGGCGCGGGCGGTGCCGGGCACCGGGCCGGCCAGCTCGTCGCCGAGCCGGGCCAGCCGCGCGACCAGCTCGGGGCTGCCGACGGGCGCCGGGCCGGCGGCGGCCAGCGCGCGCCGGGCGGCCTCCCAGCGGCGCAGGGCCTCCCGGTGCAGGGCGACCGCCTGCCGGTACGCCGTCGCGAGCCTGCCCACCGTCCGCCCTCCGACGCCGCCGTACCGATCGAGGGGAACCCTAACGGACGCGCGCGGGCCCGGCACAGTACGCGGCGCGCACCCGACGTTGGTCCACTGTTCATCCCGCGGTGGCCGTTCCCACCGGACGCCGTTCCCCCGGCCCGACTTGCCTCTGCCCTGAGCAACGCTGTGAACAGGAAGGCGACGACGTGACCTCCTCCCCCATCTCCCGACGGGCCGTGCTGCACGGTGGCGCGGCCGCCGGCCTCGGCATCGTGGTGGCCGGCAACCTGGAAGCCATCGCCGGCCCGGCGGCGGCCCGGGCCGCGACCCGCCCGGCGGTCGGCTACGGCGACCTCGTCCCGGACCCGGCCGGCCTGCTGGCCCTGCCGCCCGGCTTCTCCTACACCATCGTCGCCCAGGCCGGAGTGACCCTGCTGGAGTCCGGGCAGGCCACCCCGAGCGACGCGGACGGCACCGGCTGCTTCCTCGGCCCCAACGGGTCGGTGCTGGTGAACAACCACGAGATCGGCGGCAGCGAGCCGTTCCCGGTGCCGCCGCTCGCCGGGCTGACCTACGACCCGGGCGCCCGCGGCGGCACCACCACCATCGAGGTGGACGGGCAGGGCCGGCGGCTGCGCGAGTACGTGAGCGTGGCCGGCACGCACAACAACTGCGCCGGCGGCATCACCCCGTGGGGCACCTGGCTGACCTGCGAGGAGACCGAGCAGAAGGCCGGCGGGAAGTACCTGAAGGACCACGGGTACGTCTTCGAGGTGGACCCGCACGACCGGGCCGCCAACCAGAACCCGGTGGCGCTGAAGTTCCTCGGCCGCTACTCGCACGAGGCGGTGGCCGTGGACCCGTACACCCACGCCATCTACCTGACCGAGGACGCGAGCGGCCCGAACGGCCTCTACTTCAGGTGGACCCCGCCGGCCGGCTTCCGGGCCGGCAAGGGCGCGCTGCGCGCGCTCGCCCAGCGGCCCGACGGCGACACCGCCGGCAGCCTCCAGGCGATGAGCTGCTTCCGGGGCAGCCAGCACGTGGCCGACCTCTCCGAGGCCACCACCCCGGGCACCCGCTACAAGGTGGAGTGGGTGGAGGTGCCCGACCGCGACGCGAAGACGGTCTCGGTGCGCAAGCAGTTCACCGACGCCGAGGTGACCCGCAGCCGCAAGCTGGAGGGCGCCTGGTGGGCCGACGGCGGCGCGTACTTCGTGGCCAGCTACGCCCGGCACGACGACGGCAGCGTCCACGAGCACGACGGCCAGGTCTGGTTCTACGACCCGCGCACCGAGACGGTGACGCTGAAGACCATCTTCGGCGTGAACACCGACCCGGAGGCGGACAACGGCAACTACGACGGCCCCGACAACATCACCGTCTCCCCGTACGGCGGGGTGATCCTGGCCGAGGACGGCGAGGGCGTGTCGCACCTGGTCGGCGTGACCGAGCAGGGCAAGGCGTACCCGCTGGCCCGCAACGAACTCAACGACAGCGAGTTCACCGGCCCGACGTTCAGCGCGGACGGGAAGATCCTGTTCGCCAACATCCAGTCGCCGGGCTACGTCTTCGCGATCACCGGCCCGTGGGGCCGGCCGAGCAACGCGGACGTCGACGCGTCCTGACCCCGACGGTGACGGCCGGCGGCTCCACGGGGGCCGCCGGCCGTCGCGCCGTCAGCGGGGGCGGCAGCCCGGGTCCGGGCCGCCGTCGGCCACCCCGCAGGCGAACACCTCGACCGGCGGGGCGGCCACGTCGGGCACCCGCGCCACGGTGAGCAGGGCCAGCCGCTTGGCGACCGGCTCGCCGGAGTCCGGGGCGTACCGGACCAGGCCGCCGACACCCGGGTAGCCGCCCGCGGCGTTCTGCCGCAGCACCTCGGCGTGCACCCCGACCGGGTTGACCGCGCGCGGGTCCCAGCGCCGGCCGGTGTCGGCGTGCCGCAGCCGGGCCGCGAGGCTCTCCAGCGCGCGCACCATCATCATCGAGGCGTCGTAGGCGAGGCTGACCCGCTCGCCGACCGGCGGGCCGGCCCCGTCGCGGCAGCGCGGCGGGTCGAGCAGGTCGTCCGCGCCGATCCAGGTGAGGAAGCTGCCCCGGGCGTCGTCGCGCCGGGCCTGCGCGGCCCGCAGCGCGGCGCAGGTGGCCAGGGCGGCCTTCGACACGTACGTCACCGGCAGGTTGCCCGGTGCGCTGGCCCGCAGCCCCGGATTGGCCATGTAGCGGTTCACCGAGTCGTCGGCGACCAGGTGGCGGGGCGGGTCGGCGCCGCACTCCTTGAGCGCCCGCAGGAACCCGTCGAACTCCGACCAGCGCCCGGCGAAGAAGAGCATCCCCGGGTAGCCGCACTCCTGGGTCATCCGCCGCCCGCTGCGCCACTCGTCGAGCCGGGTGAGCCGGCTGCCGAACCGCTCCCGCAGCCCGTCGACGAGGGTGGCGACGTAGAGGTCCTCGGCCAGTGAACTGCCCTCGCCGGTGGTCCAGTAGACGTGCGCCTCGCCCACCCGCAGCACCTGCCGGGCGTACGCCTCGACCATCCGCACCTGCTCCCGGTTGGGCGCCGACATGGCCAGGTAGAGGCTGGAGTTGGCGTCCATCCGGTCGGCCGACAGGGTGGGCGCGAGCACCGGCAGGCCGACCCGGTTGAGTTCCCGCAGCGCCGACGCGGTGCTGGTGCGGCTGTCCACGAGCCCGACCACGCCGAGCACCGTCGGGTCGTCGCGGGCCAGCTTCTCCAGGAGCCGGACCGCCTCCCCGGCGTGCCGCATCTGCCGGCCGGCGTTGGCCACCACGATGTGCAGCAGCGCCGCGTCGTCCGCCGCGGCCGACTCCTTGAGCAGCGCGTACTGGGCGGTCGCCATGCCCTCCAGTTCCTCGCGCTCGGAGACGTAGGACTCCTCGTCCGCCCGGGTCCGGTTGCCGGTGAGGCTGCCCAGGTAGACGAGGGTCAGGTAGGGCCGGCGGTGGTCGCTGCGCGACCACACCTCCTCGGCGGCCCGGTTCTGCGCGAAGATCCGCCGCTGCACGGCGCGGAGCCGGTCCTGGCCGGGTTCGCTGTTGAAGACCTGGCCGGCGGTGTCGCTGTAGCCGACGCACTCGCCGCCGACCAGCCGCACGGTCACCCGGTCGGTCGGCCAGGGGCGGCAGTCCGGGGCCCACCGGCCGGTGGCCCACACGCCCACCCCGGCCAGCAGCACGAGGGCCACGGCGGCCGGCAGGAACCGCCGCGACCACCAGGGCGGGTCGGGGGCGACGAGCGCCGGCGGGGCGACGCCCACCGGGGCGCCGAGGTCGTCGCCGTCGATCCGCAGCACCACGAGCCAGGCGCCCGGGCGGCGCAGCCGCCGGATCTCCGGCAGCGCCTCGGCCCACTCCTCGTACGCCTCCTCGGCCTGCACCACCGGGCGGGCCGCGGCGGGCTCCGGCGGCGGGCCGGCGGCGACCGCCACCACCAGCAGCGGGTCGTTGCGGCCGGTCTCGTTGCGCACCTCGTCGAGCAGCCGCACCACCGTGTGCCCGACGTTGTCGCCGGCCACCCCGTCGAGCAGCAGCACCGGGTACGCGGTGCGCCGCCAGTCCCCCGGCCGCCAGAACCGCCGCCGGTACGCCTGCCGCAGGTCCTCCAGGAAGGCGTGCAGCAGCAGCTTCTCCACCTGGGCCGGGTGCTCGCCGTCGCGCCAGCCGGCGGTGAGCCGCTCGGCGAAGCCCAGGAAGGTCACCGACTGCCGGGGCGCCAGGTACTGCTGGCGCATGAACCAGCGGTACTGCCGCCCGAACACCGGCACCCGGCCGGAGACGGCGATCCGGAAGACCACGCTCGGCACGGCGCGGCGCAGCAGCCAGAGCAGGACCTGGAACGCGGTGCCCAGGGCGGAGCCGCCGCCCACCTGGGGGTCGTCGCCGGCCCGCCGGCCCCGCCAGTCGCGCAGCCGGCGGACCAGCGCGGCCCGGCCGCTGTCCGCGGCGTCCACGCCGACGGCCAGGCTCTGGTGCATCAGCCAGTCGGCGAGCGGGTAGTGCCGGAACCGCAGCCGGGCCGCCCCGAACGCCTCCACGGAGAGCTGCCGGTGCAGCTCGCGCAGCACCCCGGCGACGTCGTCGGGCCCGGGGCGGGCGGCGCCGGCCGCCGGGCGGGCGGTCAGGTCCAGCACGGCGTGCGGGACGCGGCGCCGGGTGCCCTGGCCGACGAAGCGGCGCAGCAGGGCGCCCGCCGCGCCGTCGCCGGCCGGCGGGACCAGCCAGAGCAGCGGCAGCCGCCGGTCGCCGCGGCGGGGTCGCCGGAGCAGCCGGGCCAGGAGGTGGAGCAGTTCGAGGCCGCCCGCCGGAAGCTTCTCCCGTGCGGGCCGGGACCGGGTCGCCGGTTCGCGCATCGTCACCTCCGGGTCACGGCGGGTGTCGCACCATTGTCGACACCCGGCGCAACGCGGGGGAACCCGACAGTCCCGCGTGGACCGTCCCGGTCAGCGGGGCACGCGCAGGCCGTCCAGGGCGATGCCCAGCACCCGGTCGCGCTGGCCCGGCTCGAAGAACTGGTACGCCATGATCCCGCTGACCAGCCGCACCACGTCGCCGAAGGTGGCGTCCGGCCGGGCCACCCCGGCCTCCTGGGCGCGGCGCAGCAGCGGCTCGCCGGCGGCGTAGATCTCGGTGCGGCAGCTGCGGAACACCTCGGAGTCGTGCACCAGCTCCTCGGCGAGGGCCCGCTTGGTGCCGACGTAGGCGACGAACCGGTGCAGCCAGGCGACCAGGGCGTCCCACGGCGGGAGGCCGGCCAGGTCGGCGGCGGACGCGCTGAGGGCCCGCACCTCCTCGACGTAGACCGCCTCGAACAGGTCGGCCCGCTTCGGGAAGTTCCGGTAGAGGGTGCCGATGCCCACCCCGGCCCGCCGGGCGATCTCCTCCAGGGAGGCCCCGGCGCCGGACTCGCCGAACACCTCCTGGGCGGCGGCGATCAGCGCGTCGTAGTTCCGCCGGGCGTCGGCCCGCTTCGGGCGGCGGGCGAAGACGTCGCCCAGCTGGTCGGCGCTGGCCATGACGGGCGTCACCCCTCTCCCCTTGCAAGCGGAGGCACCCCTCCGCTACGTTAGTGGAGGCACCCCTCCGGAACTGACCGGAGCCTTGCCTCCGGATAGCTTACTCCGGCCTTCCCCGCCGATCCCACCCACCGCGACCGGCGAACCAGACATCGGACCCGGGAGGTCCCACCATGCCCGCAGACCGCTGAAGCACCCCCTGGGCCGCCACCGTCGCCGATCCGCGCGAGCGGCCCGTCCGGACCACCTCGCCCCACGAACGGGAGTCATTTCCGTGATCGACACCGTCCGGCGCGACCCGCGCCGGTTGACCTTCCTCGTCCTCGCGGCCGGCGCCGGCTTCTTCGCGATGCTCCAGTCGCTGATCACCCCGGTGCTGCCCACCATCCAGCACGACCTGCACACCTCGCAGAACACCGTGACCTGGGTGCTGACCGCGTACCTGCTGTCCGCGTCGATCTTCACGCCGGTCCTCGGCCGGATCGGCGACATGGTCGGCAAGGAGCGGACGCTCGTCGTCTCCCTCGCCGCGCTCGCGCTGGGTTGCCTGCTGGCGGCCGTCGCCCCGAACATCGGCATGCTCATCGTCGCCCGGGTCGTCCAGGGCATCGGCGGCGCCGTGTTCCCGCTCTCGTTCGGCATCATCCGCGACGAGTTCCCCGCGGCCCGGGTCAGTTCGGCCGTCGCGGCCATCTCGGCGATCGTCGCCGCCGGCGGTGGCCTCGGCGTCGTGCTGGCCGGGCCCATCGTCGCCACCCTCGGCTACCGCTGGCTGTTCTGGATCCCGATGGTCGTCGTCGGCCTCACCGCGCTCGCGGCGCACCGGTTCGTGCCGGAGTCGCCGGTGCGTACCCCCGGCCGCGTCAACTGGGCGGCCACCCTGCTCCTCTCCGGCTGGCTCGTGGCGCTGCTGCTGCCCGTCAGCAAGGGCGCGGCCTGGGGCTGGACCTCCGGCCGGGTGACCGGCCTGCTGGTGCTCGCCGGCGTGCTCCTGGCCGGCTGGCTGGTGGCCGAGGCACGCTCGGCGAACCCGCTCATCGACATGCGGATGATGCGCCTGCCCGCGGTCTGGACGACGAACCTGGTCGCCCTGCTGTACGGCGCCTCGATGTTCGCCGTCTACGCCTTCCTGCCGCAGTTCGTGCAGATCCCGACCAGCGCCGGGTACGGCTTCGGCGCGAGTATCACCCAGGCCGGCCTGCTGATGCTGCCCATGCTGGTCGGCATGTTCGTGGCCGGTCTCGTCGCCGGCCGGCTGGCGGCCCGATTCAGCGCCAAGGCGCAACTGGCCACGGGCGCCGTGTTCAACGTGCTCGCCGCCGCCATGCTGACCGTCGCGCACGACACCCGCTGGGAGATCGGCGTGGCCGGGGGCCTCGTCGGGCTCGGCATCGGGCTGGCCTTCGCCTCGATGGCCAACCTCATCGTGGCCAACGTGCCGGCCGGGCAGACCGGCGTGGCGACCGGCATGAACGCCAACATCCGCACCATCGGCGGCGCGATCGGCGCCGCGGTGGCCAGCACCGTGATCACGGCGCACCCGCAGGCGAGCGGGCTGCCCCGCGAGGCCGGGTTCACCATGGGCTTCCTGCTGCTCACCGGCATCTCCCTGGCCGCCGCGCTGGCCGCCCTGGCGGTGCCCTCCGGGCGGCGGGCGGCGCGGGGGCGGCACACCGGGCCGGCGGTGCGCGGCACCGAGCCGGAGCTGACGGGCGAGCTGGTGCCGGCGCGCTGACCGGCGGCGGCAGGCGGCCGGCGGTCCATCGCGGACCGCCGGCCGCCGTCGCGTCGGGTCAGCCGATGGCGGCCGTCAGCGCGGCCAGGTAGCCGTAGCGGTAGCCGTCGGCGTCCGGGTGGTACGCCTCGACGAGCCCGCTCACGTCGTTGATCCACGGGTCGGCGGCGCAGACGCCGTGGCCGGCGAAGTACGGCCGGGCGTCGACGAAGGTGGCCCCGGCCGCCCGGGCCCGGTCGGCGATCACCGTGGCGAGCAGGTCGGCGGCCTGGTTGAGGATGGTCCGCTTGTAGGTGCTCATGGCCAGCAGGCCGCAGTAGTTCGTCTCGAACAGCCGCGGGTAGCCGAGCACCACCAGCCGGGCGTTGGGCGCCCGGTTCCGGATGGCGGCGTAGGTGTTGTCGAGCCGGCCGGGCAGGGTGCTGGTGGCGAAGGCCCGGGAGTCGTTGACGGCGCTCTCGCAGGACGAGGTGCTGCCGAACCGGCAACTGGTGATGACGTCCGCGAAGCCGGCGTCATTGCCGCCGATGGTGACGGTGACCAGTGTGGTGCCGGTGCTCAGCGAGTTCACCTGGCTGTTGATGACGTCGGCGGTGACCGCGCCGCCGCAGGCCGGGAACCGGAAGCTGGTGACCGCGTGCGCGGCGGCCCAGAGCGGGGCGTCCGACTTCTGGCTGCGCAGGCAGGTGGAGAGGTCGTACGGGCCGGCCCCGACACCGGAGGAGTAGGAGTCGCCGAGGGCGACGTAGTTGACGGTTGCCGCCTTGGCGACGCCGGGGGCGAGCACGGCGCCGAGGACGGCCGCGAGCAGCGCGGACAGGGCGGTGCGGACGCGACGGGACATCACAGGACCTCCACGGGACAGGGGTGGTGGAGCCCGTTGACCGCGCGCGTGGCCAGAGGGTGGGTGCTTGTTACTAGTCGGTAATCCTATCGAAACATTGCCATAAATTGAATAGCGCTCGCTCGCCATCGGGGGCAGACGCGTTCACAAACGTCGATTAGTTTGGCGGTGCGTACACCCCGATGGAGGGAGTCCACCCCGTGCGACGCGCTCTCACGGCGGCCATCGCCGCCCTGACCGTCACCACCGCCGGCACCGTCGTGACCGGCGCCCCCGGCCAGGCCGCCCTACCGGGCTGGGGCCGGCCGAAGAAGCCCGCGGCGGCCACCCCGTCCCCGGGCAGCCCCGGGCTCGGCGACAGCTACTTCCCCGACTACGGCAACGGCGGCTACGACGTCGGCCACTACGACATCCGGCTGCGCTACGAGCCGGCCACCGACCGGCTCAGCGGCACCACCACCCTCCTCGCCACCGCCATCCAGGACCTGTCCCGGTTCAACCTCGACTTCGCCCTCGACGTCGAGTCGGTCCGGGTCAACGGCTGGTCGGCCGGCTTCGCCCGCGAGGGCGCGCACGAGCTGGTGGTCACCCCGCCCCGGCCGGTCCTCAAGGGACAGCAGCTCACCGTCGTGGTGAAGTACGCCGGCGTCCCGTCGGAGACCCTGGTCCAGGGCTACACGGGCTGGACGCGCGTCGCCGACGGCGCGCTCGCCGTCAACGAGCCCGAGTCGGCCTGGTGGTGGTATCCCAGCAACGACCACCCGACCGACAAGGCCACCTGGGACATCTCCGTCTCGGTGCCGACCGGCGTCGAGGTGGTCAGCAACGGGGTGCAGCCCCGCGCCCCGCTGCCCGAGGCCGGCAACCGCACCCGGTGGAGCTGGCGCAGCGTCAAGCCCGGCGCCACCTACCAGGCGTTCCTGGCCATCGGGCAGTACGACATCGTCACCGACACCGCGCCGAACGGGCAGCCGGTGGTGAACGCGTACAGCACCACGCTGGGCGAGCGCGCGCCGGCCGCCCGGGCCAGCATCGAGCGCACCGCCGAGGTCGTCGACTGGGAGAGCGGGGTGTTCGGGCCGTACCCGTTCGAGGCGCAGGGCGGCGTGGCCGGCCCGATCGACGGGTTCGGCTTCGCCCTGGAGACGCAGGGCCGCCCGGTCTACGGCCCCGGCTTCTGGCGGCGCGGCTCCAACACGTACGTGGTGGTGCACGAGAACGCCCACCAGTGGTTCGGCGACTCGGTCTCGGTGGCCGACTGGCGCCACATCTGGCTGAACGAGGGCTTCGCCTCGTACGCCGAGTGGCTCTGGTCGGAGGAGCAGGGCGAGGGCACCGCCCAGGAGCTCTTCGACTTCACCTACGCCTCCTACCCGGCCGACTCGGAGTTCTGGCAGGTCCTCCCCGGTGACCCGGGCGCCGGCGACGTCTTCGCCGACGCCGTCTACGACCGGGGCGCCATGGCGCTGCACCAGATCCGGCTGGCCGTCGGCGACGAGGCGTTCTTCCGGATCCTGCCGGCCTGGACCACCGAGCACCGCTACGGCAACGGCACGATCGCCCAGTTCCAGGCGCTCGCCGAGCGGATCTCCGGCCGGGACCTCGACGCGGTCTTCACCACCTGGCTGTTCACCGCCGGGCGCCCGGAGCCGGCCGCCGCCGCACGGGTCGCGGTGGCCCCGGCACCGCCGAAGTCGTGGACCGCGATCCGGGCGGCCCACGAGCTGCTCGACCGCTGACCGGCCCCCGGCCGGGGCCCGCTCCACCACCCTGGGAGCGGGCCCCGGCCGGTCAGGCCGCCACCGGGGTGGCCGGTGCCGGGGCCGTCGCCTCGATCGCCCGGATGTGCCGGTACGCGAACCACAGCGGCGGGAACGCGCCCACCGCGAAGGAGAGGTCGACAAGCGTCCAGAACCAGGGGATGTCCCGCACCGGCCCGCAGATCAGCGCCAGCGGCACGATCCCGGCGCAGGCGATCATGCCGACCTGCACCACCCAGACGTTGCGCACCGGGTCGCGCAGCGGCCCCCAGAACGCCACCGCGAGCACCAGGTGCGCGAAGGCGAGCCAGTCGGTGCCGTAGAGCATGAACGGGTAGCGCTCGCCGGTCTCGACCAGTCCGGTGTGGACGCGCTCGATCCACGCCACCAGCGCCGGGAACTGCCCGGCGAACGGATCGAGCGCCCGGAGCAGCCAGCGCACCTCCGGCTCCAGCGGGAACGCGGTCACCCCGCTGAGGAACAGACCCACCACCACGACCCAGAGCCACCGGCGGATGCGCCGGAGGCGTACCTCGACGTCCATGCCCGCAGCGTAGTGACGATCTTCGCGCCGGCGGGCCCCGCGCGGCCGGGCGGCGGCATGACCTCGCTCACCCGGCCGGTCGCCGCCTGGTCAGCCGGCAGGGTCAGGCGGCGGGGCAGCCGTCGCGGTGCGCGAACGGCGACCGCAGCCCGGTCCACCGGGAGCGGCGACGGCCCCGGTGCGGCGCGCAGCCCGCGCAGTCCTGGGCCGCGCGGGCGGCCCGGCCCGACCGGAGCCGGCCGGCGCCGCGACGCGCGCCCGGCAGCGCCACCGGTGACGCGCCGGCCAACACCGTCGGGCGGGGCAGCGCCACGGCGGTCGCGGCGACCAGACCCGCACCGGCCGGGCGGACGACCCGGGCGGCGGTCGCGGCGGCCCGGCGGACCGGGCGCGCGGCAGGCACCGCCAGGACGCGGGTGAGCCGGTGCGCCAGCCTGCGCTCGCGCAGCCGGTCCAGGGCCACCCCGGCCGCCGCGGTGGCGACGGCGGTGACCGTGCCGGCCAGCACCAGGGTCTGCCGGGGGCCGGCGTGCTCGGCGAGCCACCCGAGCAGCGGCGCGCCCACGGCCGCCGATACCGAGCCGGTGACCGCCAGGGCGGCCAGCACCCGCCCGCGCATGGCGTAGTCGGTGTCGAGCTGGGCCCGGGCGCCGACAGTGGTGTCGATGACCACCGCCGCGGCCGCCACCGGCAGGATCACCGCGGCGAAGCTCAGCGTGCCCGGGGCCAGCCCCGCGACGATCTGCAGTCCGCTGGCCAGCAGGCCGGCCCCGACCAGCACCGCGTAGCTCAGCTCCGCGCGGCGGGCCGCGAACAGGGCGCCGAGCACCGTGCCGACGGCGAAGACCGTGGAGAGGAAGCCGTAGCCGGACGCGCCGCCGTGCAGCGGCCCGTCGCTCATCGCGGCCATGGTCACCTGGTAGTTGCGGCCCAGGCTGCCCAGCACGAAGGAGAGCGCCAGGGCCACCAGCACCACCGGCTGGCCCAGCAGGTAGCGGAAACCGGCCCGGATGCCGCCGTCGGCCGGCGCCGCCTCGGCGGGCGCGGCCGCACCGGCGTGCCGCTCCCCCTCGCGTACGGCGAACAGCGCCACGACGACCGCGACGAAGCTGGCGGCGTTCGCGGCGAAGAGCAGCGCGGGACCGACGGCGGCGACCACGACGGCGCCGAGGCTCATGCCGAGGATCCGCCCGGCGGAGTTGGTCAGCGAGCCGAGCGCGAGGGCGTTGCCGAGGCTGTCCCGGTCGACCAGCGTGGAGGCCCAGCGGCCCATCACCGGACCCTCGATCGCCGACACGGCCCCGGTGGCCAGCGAGATCGCGTAGATGGCCGGGAGGCCGCCGGCGCCCGTGACGGCGACCACGGCCAGCCCGGCGGCGAGCAGCGCGTGGGCGGCCTGGGCGCCGATCAGCAGCGGCTTGGCGGGCACGCGGTCGGCGAGCGCGCCACCCCAGACGCTGAGCACCAGCGTGGGCAGGGCCTGGAGCAGGACGGTGAACCCCATCGAGGTGGCCGATCCGGTCTCGGCCAGCACGAACCAGTTGACGCCGAGGACCTGCATCCAGGTACCGATGACCGACACGAATCCGGCCGCGGCCCAGATGCGGTAGTTGCGGTGGCGCAGCGCGGCGAACGTGGCGCCGAGGGCCATGAGCGTTTCCCCGTCCAGACGGTGACACGACGAAGCCGGACCCCGCGGGTCCGGCCAGCGCACAAGTCTGGCGGCGGTCAAACCTCCCGACGACAGTTGGTGAGAGGGTTCACCGCCACGGTCGGACGGCCGGGCCGTGCCGGGCACGAACCGGACGGCACGACACCCCGGCCCGCCGGGGACCGGGGTGTCGTGGCGCGCGGGTCAGCGGGCGGCGAGCGGCTGCCGGGCCGGGTCGACAGGTGCGGGCAGCGTCCCGACGCCGCCCAGGTACGCGTGGATGGCCGCGGCGGCGGCCCGGCCCTCCGCGATGGCCCAGACGATGAGCGAGGCGCCCCGGTGCATGTCCCCGGCCACGAACACGCCGTCGGCGCCGGCCTGCCAGTCGGGGCGGGCGTCGACCGCGCCCCGGCCGTTGCGGTCCACCCCGAACTGGGCCAGCAGCGGCTGGTCCTCGGTGCCCTCGAAGCCGATGGCGAGCAGCACCAGGTCGGCCGGGATCTCCCGCTCCGAGCCGGGCAGGGCGGTGACGATCCGGCGGCCGTCCACCTTCTCGACGGTCACCTCGGCGATCCGGACCGCCCGGACCTGGCCGGTGCCGTCGTCGACGAACTCCTGCACCGCCACGGCGAAGACCCGCTCGCCGCCCTCCTCGTGCGCCGGGTAGCTGCGCAGCACCCACGGCCAGGTGGGCCACGGGTCGCGGGCGGCGTCCCGGTCGGCCGGCGGCTCCGGGTAGAGGTCGAGCTGGTGCACGCCGGCCGCGCCCTGCCGGTGGGCCACACCGAGGCAGTCGGCGGCCGTGTCGCCACCGCCGATGATCACCACGTGCTTGCCGGCCGCGTCGATCGGCGTCCCGTCGGGAAGCGTGGCCAGGGCCGGCCTGCCCTCGCCCGCCGCGGCGACCACCCGGTTCGCGGCCACCAGGTGCGCCATGGCCTGGTGTACGCCGCGCAGCGCCCGCCCCGGCGTCTCCGGGGTGTCCCGGCCCTGCAGCGCGCCGCAGGCGAGCAGCACCGCGTCGTGCTCGGCGCGCAATTCCTCGGCGGTGACGTCGACGCCGACGTTCACCCCCGTGCGGAAGCGCACCCCCTCGGCGGCGAGCTGCGCCAGCCGCCGGTCGATGTGCCGCTTCTCCAGCTTGAAGTCGGGGATGCCGTAGCGGAGCAGGCCGCCGAGCGCGTCGTCCCGCTCGTACACCGTGACGGCGTGGCCGGCCCGGGCGAGCTGCTGCGCGGCGGCGAGACCGGCGGGGCCGGAGCCGACCACGGCGACGGACTTCCCGGTCGGCGCCGGCACGGGCTGCGGCCGGAGCCCACCCCGGGCCACCGCGGCGTCGGCGATCTCCACCTCGACCTGCTTGATGGTGACCGGCTGCTGGCCGCCCAGCCCGAGCACACAGGCCGCCTCACAGGGCGCCGGGCAGAGCCGGCCGGTGAACTCGGGGAAGTTGTTGGTGGCGTGCAGCGACTCCACCGCCGAGTCCCAGCCGCCGGTGCGGACCAGGTCGTTCCAGTCCGGGATGCGGTTTCCGAGCGGGCAGCCGTCGTGGCAGAACGGGATGCCGCAGTCCATGCAGCGGGTGGCCTGCTCGCGGATCAGCTCCTCGCCGGCCGGCGGGTAGACCTCCCGCCAGTCCATGATCCGCACCGGGACCGGGCGGCGGGCGGGCAGCCGCCGGTCGTAGCGCAGGAAACCGTTCGGGTCAGGCACGAGCCACCTCCTGGGCGACCGCCCGGGGGGCGGGCGGCACCGGCGCGGTGGAGGGCGAAAGCGCGCTCATCACCGCGTCGTCGACGTCACGGCCGGCGGCTTCGGCGGCCCGCATGATCTCCAGCACCCGGCGGTAGTCCCGGGGCACCACCGCGGTGAACTCCTCCACCGCCTCCGGCCAGCGCTTGAGCAGCTCCTCGGCGACCGCCGAGTCGGTCTCGGCGAAGTGCCGCTGGACCAGCTCGTGCAGGCGTTCCCGCTCCTCCTCGCGCAGCGGCGACAGGTCGACCAGCTCGGCGTTGACGAGCCGCCGGTCCAGCCGGTGCACGAACGCCGTGCCGCCGGACATGCCGGCCGCGAAGTTGCGCCCGGTCGGCCCGAGCACCACCACCGTGCCGCCGGTCATGTACTCGCAGCCGTGGTCGCCGACGCCCTCGACGACGGCCACCGCGCCGGAGTTGCGCACCGCGAACCGTTCCCCGACCCGGCCGCGCAGGAAGACCTCGCCGCCGGTGGCGCCGTAGAGGATCGTGTTGCCGGCGATGATCTGGTCCTCGGCGCGCCGGCCCGGGTCGGCGTCGGCGCCGGCGAACGGCGCGGCGGCGTCCGGGCGGACGACCAGCCGCCCGCCGGAGAGGCCCTTGCCGACGTAGTCGTTGGCGTCACCGTGCAGGCGCAGGGTGACCCCGCGCGGCAGGAACGCGCCGAACGACTGGCCGGCGGTGCCGCGCAGCAGGAACTCGACGGTGTCGTCGGGGAGTCCGGCGCCGCCGAACCGGCGGGTCACCTCGCCGCCGAGCATCGCGCCCACGCTGCGGTGCTCGTTGCGGACGGCCACCTCGACCCGGACCGGGGTGCCGTCACGCAGCGCCGGCTCGGCCAGGGCGATGAGCTGGTTGTCCAGCGCCAGCTCCAGGCCGTGGTCCTGGGCCCGGATCCCGCGCCGGGCGGCGCCCTCGGGCAGCTCGGGCAGGTCCAGCACCCGGCTGAGGTCGAGGCCGTGGCCCTTCCAGTGGTCGATCGCGGGGGTGACGTCGAGCAGCTCGGTGTGCCCGATCGCCTCCTCGATGCTGCGGAAGCCCAGCTCGGCCAGGTAGCCGCGGACCTCCTCGGCCAGGAAGAGGAAGAAGTTCTCCACGAACTCGGGCCGGCCGGTGAAGCGCTCGCGCAGCACCGGGTTCTGGGTGGCGATGCCGACCGGGCAGGTGTCCAGGTGGCAGACGCGCATCATCACGCAGCCCTCGACGATCAGCGGGGCGGTGGCGAAGCCGAACTCCTCGGCGCCGAGCAGCGCCGCGACCAGCACGTCCCGGCCGGTCTTGAGCTGGCCGTCGACCTGCACGGTGACCCGGTCGCGGAGCTTGTTGAGCAGCAGCGTCTGCTGCGCCTCGGCCAGGCCCAGCTCCCAGGGGGTGCCGGCGTGCTTGAGCGAGTTGAGCGGGGACGCGCCGGTGCCGCCGTCGTGGCCGGAGATCAGGATGACATCGGCCTTGAGCTTGGCCACGCCCGCGGCCACGGTGCCCACCCCGACCTCGCTGACCAGCTTGACGTGCACCCGGGCGGCCGGGTTGACGCACTTCAGGTCGTGGACGAGCTGGGCCAGGTCCTCGATCGAGTAGATGTCGTGGTGCGGCGGCGGGGAGATCAGGCCGACGCCCGGGGTGGCGTGCCGGGTCCGGGCGATCCACGGCCAGACCTTGTTGCCGGGCAGCTGGCCGCCCTCGCCGGGCTTCGCGCCCTGGGCCATCTTGATCTGGAGGTCGTCGGCGTTGACCAGGTATTCGCTCGTCACGCCGAACCGGCCGCTGGCGATCTGCTTGACCGCCGACCGGCGCTGCGGGTCGTGCAGCCGGTCGACGTCCTCGCCGCCCTCGCCGGTGTTCGACTTGCCGCCGAGGCGGTTCATCGCGATGGCCAGGGTCTCGTGCGCCTCCGCCGAGATCGACCCGTACGACATGGCGCCCGTGGCGAACCGCTTGACGATCTCGGTCGCCGGCTCCACCTCGTCCAGCGGCACCGGCGGGCGCACCCCGGTACGCAGGCTGAACAGCCCGCGCAGCGAGCCGCCCCGCGCGGCCAACTCGTCGACCTTGGCGGTGTACTGCCGGAAGACGTCGTACTGGCGGCTGCGGGTGGCGTGCTGGAGCAGGAAGACCGTCTCCGGGTTGAACAGGTGCAGCTCGCCCTCGCGGCGCCACTGGTACTCGCCGCCGACCTCCAGACGGTCGGTGGCCCGCCCACCCGGGGCCGGCCAGGCCAGGGCGTGCCGGGCGGCCACCTCGGCGTGGATCTCGGCCAGCCCGATGCCGCTGATCGTGCTCGGGGTGCCCCGGAAGTAGCGCTGGACCAGCCGGGTGTCCAGGCCGACCGCCTCGAAGACCTGCGCGCCGCAGTACGACGAGACCGTCGAGATGCCCATCTTCGACATGATCTTCAGGACGCCCTTGCCGAGCGCCTTGACGTAGTTGCGGATCGCCTTGGCCGGCTCCACGCCGACCAGCGCGCCCGTGGAGATCATGTCCTCGACCGACTCGAACGCCAGGTACGGGTTGACCGCCGCGGCGCCGTAGCCGATCAGCACGGCCGCGTGGTGCACCTCGCGGCAGTCGCCGGACTCGACGATGAGCGCCACCTGCGTGCGGGTCTGCTCCCGCACCAGGTGCTGGTGCACGGCGGCGGTGAGCAGCAGCGACGGGATGGGGGCCAGGTCGGCGTTGGAGTCCCGGTCGGAGAGCACCAGGATCCGGACGCCGTCCTCGATCGCCTCGGAGACGTGCCGGCAGATCTCGGTGAGCCGGGCCTTGATGCCGGCGCCGCCGTCCCGCACCCGGTAGAGCCCGGAGACGCGGACCGCCTTGAAGCCGGGCAGGTCGCCGTCCTCGTCGATCGAGAGGATCTTGGCCAGCTCGTCGTTGTCGATCACCGGGTAGGGCAGCACGATCTGCCGGCAGCTCGCCGGGCCCGGGTCGAGCAGGTTGCCCTCCGGCCCGATGGTGGACGCCAGGCTGGTCACCAGCTCCTCGCGGATGGCGTCCAGCGGCGGGTTGGTGACCTGGGCGAAGAGCTGGTGGAAGTAGTCGTAGAGCAGCCGCGGCCGGGTCGACAGCGGGGCGATCGGGGTGTCCGTGCCCATCGAGCCGATCGGCTCCGCGCCGCCCCGGGCCATCGGCGCGAGCAGGATCTTCAGCTCCTCCTCGGTGTAGCCGAAGGTCTGCTGCCGGCGGCGTACCGAGTCGTGGGTGTAGACGATGTGCTCGCGCGGGGGCAGCTCGTCCAGCTCGATGAGGCCGGCGTGCAGCCACTCCCCGTACGGGCGGGCGGCGGCCAGCTCGGTCTTGATCTCGTCGTCGGAGACGATCCGGCCGTTGACCGTGTCGACCAGGAACATCCGGCCGGGCTGGAGCCGGCCCTTGGCGACCACGGTGGCCGGGTCGAGGTCGAGCACGCCCGCCTCGCTGCCCAGCACCACCAGCCCGTCGGCGGTGTGCCACCAGCGACCCGGGCGCAGCCCGTTGCGGTCCAACACGGCGCCGACGATCTCGCCGTCGGTGAAGGCGACCGAGGCGGGGCCGTCCCACGGCTCCATCAGGCTGGCGTGGAACCGGTAGAAGTCGCGCTTGTCGGCGCGCATCTCCGGGTCGTTCTCCCACGCCTCGGGGATCATCATGAGCACCGCGTGCGGCAGGCTCCGCCCGGCCAGGTGCAGCAGTTCGAGGACCTCGTCGAAGTTGGCCGAGTCGGAGGCGGCCGGGGTGCAGACCGGGAAGACCCGCCGGATGTTGCCGGGCAGGTTCGGGCTGCGCAGCAGCGCCTCCCGCGCCTGCATCCAGTTCCGGTTGCCGCGGATCGTGTTGATCTCGCCGTTGTGCGCGATGAACCGGTACGGGTGGGCCAGCGGCCAGGACGGGAACGTGTTGGTGGAGAACCGCGAGTGCACCAGCGCGATGGCGCTGACCACCCGCTCGTCGGTCAGGTCCGGGTAGAACGCCGGGAGCTGGTCCGGGGTGAGCATGCCCTTCCAGACCATGGTCCGGCCGCTCAGCGACGGGAAGTAGGCCGGCACGCCCCGCTCGGCGGTCTCCCGCTCGACCTGCTTGCGCAGGCAGAACGCCACCCGGTCCAGGTCCAACCCGGTCAGCGGGGAGCCGGCCGGCCCGGCGGGCGCGCCGGTGAGGCGGTGCGCGGCCAGGAAGAGCTGCCGGACCCGGGGCATCGCCGCGAGGGCGGTCTCCCCGAGGCCGGACGGGTCGGTGGGTACCTCACGCCAGCCGAGGATGTCGGCCCCCTCGACCAGGGCGTACTTCTCCACCACCTGGCGGGCCCGCGCCTCGGCCGCGTCGTCGTCGGGCAGGAAGACCAGGCCGGTGGCGTACTGGCCGACGGGCGGCAGCGGGAAGTCGACGACGGCACGCAGGAACGCGTCCGGCACCTGGATCATGATGCCCGCGCCGTCACCGGTGTTGTGCTCCGCGCCCCGGGCGCCCCGGTGGTCCAGCCGGCAGAGCGCCCCGAGGCCGTTCGCGACGACCTCGTGGGAGCGGCGCCCGTGCAGGTCGGCCACGAAGGCCACACCGCAGGCGTCGTGCTCGTGCGCGGGGTCGTAGAGCCCCGCCGTCCGCGGGGCCGGCTGGGGGCTGTGAGGGTACGGAAAGGCCACCGGGCCTCCTGTCGTCACTCAGGTTGGAACATGGTGGGGACGACGTCGGCCCTCGGGGGTTTTATTGAGTCTACGTTAGGGCTTCCGGCGCAAGGCCAGTTCAGATTGATCACACTTCCAGAATCTGGGACGTGTAGTCTCGCGCGGTGGATGTCGTACGCACTGACGCGCTCGACCGGTTGGAGCGTTTCTACGACGCGGTGCCCCGGGACGGGGCCCGGGCGGAGGAACACGGTTCCCTCGTGCTGTTCGTCCGGGACGGTGCCGGGTGGCCGTTCTACGCCCGCCCCCGGCTGGACGCCACCGAGGCGCCCTCGCTGGCCGACGTGACAGCCGTCCGGGCCCGGCAGCGGGAACTGGGCCTGCCGGAGGCGTTCGAGTGGGTGCACGAGGTCACCCCCGACCTGCTGGCGGTGGCCCGCTCGGCCGGGCTGAGCGTTCTGGAGGCGCCGCTCATGGTGCTGGAGCCGGAGCGCCTGCCCGACCCGGCGACACTCAGCGACGTACCGGTGCGGGTCCTCGACCCCGCCGACCCCGGCTTCGCCGCCGACGTGGCGCTGCGCCGCGCCGTCGCGGCGGTCGGCTTCTCGCACGGCGGCACGGCACGCGGCGACGCCGGCCCGGCCGAGCGGGACGCCGCGATCTCCCGGCTGGACGTGGCCGCGCTGGACGAGGAGGCGGTCCGCATCGCCGACGGCCGGCGCATCTCGGTGCTCGCCGAGACCCCCGACGAGGGGGCGCTGGCCAGCGGCATGGCCATGCGGGTCGACGACGTGGCGGAGATCGCCGGGGTGGCCACCCTGCCGGCCGCGCGCCGGCGCGGCCTCGGCGCGGCGGTGACCGCCACCCTCGCCCACCGGCTGTGCGCCGCCGGCACCGACCTGATCTTCCTGTCCGCCGGCAGCGAGGAGATCGCCCGCGTCTACCTGCGGGTCGGCTTCCGCCGCGTCGGGACCGCCTGCATCGCCGAACCCACCGCCGTGATCGGCTGACACCCTCGCTCGCCCCGCCCGACAGGCCGCGGCCGGCGGGCGCGGTCAGGGCCGGCGGGCGCGGTCAGGGCCGGCGGGCGCGGTCAGGCCGGTAAGCCCGGTCAGGCCGGCGGTTGCCAGGCGGCGGCCGCGGTCGCCGCCGTGTTGCGCAGTCGCGGGCTGATCGTGCCCAGGGCGGCGTCGCGGGCGCGCAACGCCAGCCGGCCCCGGGTCTGGAGGACTGCCGACATCCGCCGGGTCTGCCGCACCATCGTCGCCGCGCGCGGCCGCCGCAGCCGGTCGTAGGCGGTCACCGCGTCGGGGAGGCGGGACTCCCGCAGCAGCGCCGACAGGGTGGCCGCGTCCTCGAAGGCGAGGCAGGCGCCCTGCCCGAGGTGCGGCGGCATGGCGTGCGCGGCGTCGCCGAGCAGCACCACCCCGCCCGGACCGGCCGGGAAGCCGTACGACCGGGGCAGCGGGCGCAGCTCGCGGATCTCCTGCTGCACCACGTCGGCCGGGTCGGTGGCGTCGAGCAGCGTGGCGATCGGCGCGGGCCAGCCCGCGTACCAGCGCTTGAGCAGGGCGAGCTGGGTCTCCGGCGGCTCGGGCCGGGGCGCCCCGGCCGCGGTGGCCACCCAGTAGATGCCGCCGCGTCGGGAGGCGCCCGCCGTGCCCCGGTCGCCGAGCGAGGCGGCCACGAAGCGGTAGCCCGCGCCCAGCGTCTCGCCGTGCACCGGCTGGTCGTCGGGGAGCTGCGGGGCCCGGTACCAGGGGATGACGGCCCGCCAGGCGGCGCAGCCGGAGCTCACCACCGCGGTCTCCGGGGCGAGCTGCCGGCGGATCTCGCTGTCCGTGCCGTCGGCCGCGACCACCAGATCCGCCTCGACGGTGTGCCGGCCGTCGCCGACCGCGGGACGCTCGCCGGGCGCCGCCCGCACGGTCCGCACGGTGACGCCGGTGCGCAGCTCCACCTGGTCACCGAGCCCGGCGATCAGCGCGTCGTGCAGGTCCTCCCGGTGCACCACCACCGGCATCCGCTCCGCCGGGGTGGGCCGGGGCTGCACCAGCCAGTGCCCGTCGGGGCGGCGGACACCGCCGTCGGGCAGCGGGGTGGCGATCGCGTCCAGCCCGGCGCCGAGGCCGAGGGCGCGCAGCGCGCGTACCCCGTTGGGCCAGAGCACCACGGCGGTCGTCTCGGGACGGACCCGGTCGGCCCGTTCGAGGAGGGTGACCCGCCAGCCCGACCGGGCCAGCGCGCCGGCCGTCGCCAGCCCGCCGAGGCCGGCGCCGACCACCACCGCGCTCCGCATGACTCCCCCGCTCAGCTGTCCCGGTCGGCGGGGCGGGCGCCACCGGCGCCGGCCCGGTCCTCGTCCGCCCGGTCCGGGTCGGGTCGCGCCTCGTCCGCCGGCTCGCGCTCCGCGGCGTCCGCCCCGGCGGCGGCCTCCTCGGCCCCGGCCTGGTCGGCCTCGTCCCGGTCAGCCTCGTCCCGGTCGGCCTCGTCGGCCGCCGCCGGCTCCTCGGCGGGGACCGCGCCGGTCTCCCGGTACGCGCGGAACTGCTCCTCGGTCACCACCCGGTAGCCCTCCGGCGCCACCGGCCGCGCGCCGGCCTCCCGCGCGGAGAGGTCGACCTGCGACACGTCGCCGCCGGCGGGCGGGACCGGCGGGCCCGGCTCGCCCACCGGGATCAGGTACTCGCGCGGCCCGCGCACCCGCAGGAAGTAGACGAGCGCGCCGAGGAAGACCAGCGCGGCGGTCCACACGTTGAGCCGCACGCCGAGGATGTGGTTGGCCTCGTCGGTGCGCATAAGCTCGATCCAGAACCGGCCCGCCGTGTAGCCCATGACGTAGAGCGCGAAGGCCCGCCCGCGGCCCAGCCGCAGCTTCCGGTCGAGGACCAGGACCAACGCGGCGACGCCGACGTTCCAGAGCGCCTCGTAGAGGAACGTCGGGTGGTAGAGCCCCGGTTCGAGGACGGGCTTGCCGGCGTCGTCGCGCAGCGCGTGCCCCGGGTTGTCCGGGTCCATGACGTGGACCTGCAGACCCCAGGGCAGGCTGGTGCGCCCGCCGAACAGCTCGTTGTTGAACCAGTTGCCGAACCGGCCGACCGCCTGGGCCAGTGGCAGCCCCGGCGCCAGCGCGTCGGCCACCACGGCGAACGGGATGCCGAGCTGCCGGGCGGCGAACCAGGCGCCGACCGCGCCACCGGCCACCGCGCCCCAGATGCCGAGGCCGCCCTCCCAGATGGCGAACGCCTTGAGCGGCTGGCCGTCGGCGCCGAAGTATTTCTCCGGCGACGTGATCACGTGGTAGATCCGGGCGCCGATGATGCCCGCGGGCACCGCCCAGACGGCGATGTCGAGCACGGCGCCCGGAGCGACGCCGCGGCGACGCAGCCGGTACTCGGTGACCACGCAGGCCACCACGATGCCGACGATGATGCAGAGCGCGTACGCCCGGATCGGAACCGGTCCGAGCTGCCAGACGGCGGTGCTGGGGCTGGGCAGGGCCGCCAGTGGGGTCATCGGGGCGAGGGTCACGGGTGCACACGGTACCGGGACGGACGGTGCTCGCGGCACCCCGGTCCGGCCGGGTTCGCGGGTCGGCTGACTTCTGGTTTGCGCGGTCGTAGGCTCTTTGTCCATGAGCGCGCTCACCTGGGCGGTCGCCGCGGTCGTCACCGACCGGTCCGGCCGGGTGCTGCTCTGCCGGCAGTCCGGCGGCGGCCGGCGCTGGGCGTTGCCCGGCGGGCGGCTGCGCCGCGACGAGAGCCCGGCCGCCGCAGCGCGCCGGGAGATCCGCGCCGAGACCGGCTGGGAGGTGGACCTCGTCGACCTGGTCGGCCTCTACCGGCTCGGCGACCCGGCCGCTCCCCCGCCCCCGGCCGGCCGCTGCGGCGCCCTGCCGGACGTGCTGGTGCACGTGTTCCGGGCCCGGGTGGCCGCCGACGCGCCGGCCGGCGCCCCGGCGGGCGGCTGCCAGCTCGACTGGCACCCCCCGGGCACGCTGCCCGAGGCGCTCACCCCGACCACCCGCGCCGCCGTCGCCGACGCCCTCGCCGGCCGCTCCGGCGTCCTGCGCGAGACGACGCCTGGCGGCGACGACGGGCCGGCCGGCGCGGCGGCCCCGCCCGGACAGCGCGCCGGAGGCGGGCTGGGCACCCTGCGGTGACACGGGCCCGTCGGCCCTGAGCGGATCGTGGTCGGCATGCGGGCCGAGGCGCTCAGCCCGGTCGGCCTGACGACACGGACGACGAGGGCCGCCGTCAGCGGGCCGGGTTGCGGACGCCTTCGGCGAGTTCGGCGCTGAGGGTGCGCAGGGCGGCGAGGCCGGCGGCCTGGTCGGGCGCGTCGAGCACGCAGCGGACCAGCGCGCTGCCCACGATCACCGCATCGGCGTAACCGGCCACCGTGGCGGCCTGGGCGCCGGTGCCCACGCCCAGCCCGACGCCGACCGGCAGGTCGGTCACCTCGCGCAGCCGGGACACCAGCACCGGGGCGGCCTCGGACGTCTGCGAGCGGGCGCCGGTGACGCCCATGATGGCGGTGGCGTAGACGAAGCCGCGGCAGTGCCCGGCGGTCATCGCCAGCCGGGCGTCGGTGGAGGACGGGGAGACCAGGAACGTCCGGTCCAGGCCGTGCGCCTCGGACGCGGCCAGCCACTCGCCGGCCTCCTCGGGGATGAGGTCCGGCGTGATCAGGCCGGTGCCCCCGGCCGCGGCCAGGTCGCGGGCGAACGCGTCGACGCCGTACTGCTCGATCGGGTTCCAGTAGGTCATGGTGACCACCGGCGCGCCGGTCGCGGCGACCGCCTCGATGACGCGCAGCGTGTCCGCGGTGCGTACGCCGCCGGCCAGGGCGATGTCGCTGGCCTTCTGGATGACCGGCCCGTCCATCACCGGGTCGGAGTAGGGGATCTCCACCTCGATGACGTCGACACCCGCCTCGACCATGGCGGTCATGGCGGCGATGCTGCCCTCGACGGTCGGGAAGCCGGCCGGCATGCAGCCCACCAGCACCGCCCGCCCGTCGGCCCGGGCCTTGTCGAAGGCGACCCCGATCCGGCTCACGCTCTCACTCCTTGTCGAGGATGCCGAAGTAGGCACCGGCGGTGTGCACGTCCTTGTCGCCCCGGCCGGAGAGGTTGACCACGATGACCGGCTCCCGGCCCAGCTCGGCGGCGAGCTGCGGGGCGATCCGGCGGGCCCCGGCGAGCGCGTGCGAGCTCTCGATCGCCGGGATGATGCCCTCGGTGCGGCAGAGCAGCTCGAAGGCGGCCATCGCCTCGTCGTCGTCGACGGGCAGGTAGGTGGCCCGGCCGCTGTCGTGCAGCCAGGCGTGCTCCGGCCCGACGCCCGGGTAGTCCAGGCCGGCCGAGATCGAGTGGGACTCGATCGTCTGGCCGTCCTCGTTCTGCAGCACGTACGTCCGGGTGCCGTGCAGGACGCCCGCCGAGCCGCCGGTGATGCTTGCCGCGTGCCGGCCGGTCGCCACGCCCTCGCCGCCGGCCTCGAAGCCGTAGAGCCGCACGCCGGTGTCGGGCACGAAGGCGTGGAAGATGCCGAGCGCGTTGGAGCCGCCGCCCACGCAGGCCGCGACGGCGTCCGGCAGCGCGCCGGTGAGGTCGAGGCACTGCTGGCGGGCCTCCACGCCGATGCCGCGCACGAAGTCCCGGACCATCTCGGGGAACGGGTGCGGGCCGGCGGCGGTGCCGATCAGGTAGTGGGTGGTGTCGACGTTGGCGACCCAGTCCCGCATCGCCTCGTTCATCGCGTCCTTGAGGGTCCGCGAGCCGGTGGTGACCGGAACGACCGTGGCGCCGAGCATCCGCATCCGGGCCACGTTGAGCGCCTGCCGCTCGGTGTCCACCTCACCCATGTAGACCACGCACTCGAGGTCGAACAGGGCGGCGGCCGTGGCGGTGGCCACGCCGTGCTGGCCGGCGCCGGTCTCCGCGATCACCCGCTGCTTGCCCATCCGCTTCGTGAGCAGCGCCTGGCCGAGCACGTTGCGCACCTTGTGCGCGCCGGTGTGGTTGAGGTCCTCCCGCTTCAGCAGGACCCGGGCCCCGATCTCGGCGGAGAGCCGGCGGGCCTCGTAGAGCAGCGACGGGGTGCCGGCGTAGTCGCGCAGCAGGGCGTCGAACTCGGCGAGGAAGCTCTCGTCGGTCATCGCCTTCCGGTACGCCGCGTCCAGCTCGTCGAGCGCGGCGACGAGGGCCTCGGGGACGAACCGGCCGCCGAACCGGCCGAAGTGACCGGCGGCGTCGGGGAGCCGTTCGGCCGGGGCCGCGGCGTCAGTGCTCATCGCGGGAGTCCTCTCGCTGCGTTTCGGGGACCCGGCGCGGGTCAGCGCACCGGGCGGGGCGTGGCCGGGTGGTTGCCGGCGTTGACCAGCTCGGCGACCGCCTCGCGGGGGCTCTTCTGGGTGACCAGGCCCTCGCCGACCAGGACCGCGTCGGCGCCGGCTGAGGCGTAGCGGATCAGGTCGTGCGGGCCGCGCACGCCGGACTCGGCGATCTTGACGACGCTGCTGGGCAGGCCGGGCGCGATCCGCTCGAACACCGAGCGGTCGACCTCCAGGGTACGCAGGTCACGGGCGTTGACCCCGATCACCTGCGCGCCGGCCTCCATGGCCCGGTCGGCCTCCTCCTCGGTGTGCACCTCGACGAGGGCGCACATGCCCAGCGACTCGATCCGCTCCAGCAGCCCGACGAGCACGTTCTGCTCCAGCGCGGCGACGATCAGCAGCACCAGGTCGGCGCCGTGCGCGCGGGCCTCGTGCACCTGGTAGCTGGAGACCACGAAGTCCTTGCGCAGCACCGGCACGTTCACCGCGGCGCGGACCGCGGCCAGGTCGTCCAGCGACCCGCCGAACCAGCGGCCCTCGGTGAGCACGCTGATCGCCCGGGCGCCGCCGGCCGCGTAGTCGCTGGCCAGGTCGGCGGGGTCGGCGATCTCGGCCAGCCGCCCCTTGGACGGCGACGAGCGCTTCACCTCGGCGATCACGGCCACGCCGGGCCGGCGCAGCGCCGCGTACGCGTCCAGCGGCGGCGGCGCGGCGGCGGCCAGCTCGCGGATCCGCTCCAGCGGAACCTGCTCCTGTCGCCGGGCCACGTCCTCGCGCACGCCGGCCAGGATCTCGTCGAGCACGCTTGCGGACGCCGCCGATCCGGCCTCGTCCCCCTCCGCGTGCGCATGCTCAGCAGTCACCAACGGACTCCCCTCTCCGGGTGTCATGGGCCGATGCTAGGGGGCGCCACCTGGCGACAAGTGCCGGGGGTATGGCGCTCCTCACGAAATGGGCTGTGGCATGATGACCGACTTCCGGTGAACGCGGTGTCACGCAGCGCCACCGCGCCCATCGACCGGCGTCACCCGGGCGCGTCCCGCGCCCCCGGCCGCCACATCGACCGCCGCCCATGACCCATCTCACCATGGCGGTCCGTCTCCCGCAGGTCAGCGACAGCCGTCGATGCTGTGAGCAAGCTCAAGGACGAACGGCCCTGCCCAGGTCGGACCGGCTGCCGCAGAGTTGACCTGCGTTTCACGGACGCGAAACGTGAGCCCGGCAGCATCCTCCTCGGGCAGACTCGATGAGGCGGCTGCCGACCGTCGCCAACGATCTCGTGCGGGGTGACCATGAGCGCCAACGGTCCGAACCAGACCCTCGGATTCACCACCATCTCCCGGAACGTCGCGGCGCTCGCCGTCGGCGTCGTGCACACCCTCGAAGCCATGGCCGGCGACGGGCGGACGCGCACCGCCCGGGGCAACGCCTGGGAGGCCGTGTGCGCCGACCGGGCCCGGGCCGCGCAGCGCCGGGAACTGGACCGCCTGGTGGCCGAGCTGGCCGCCGCCCGCGCCGCGGCCGGGGCCGCGGTCCGGGAGCGCCGCGACGCGCGAGACGCCCAGCCGGTGCGCTGACCCCGGGAGCGCCGCGACCCGGGAACTCCCGACGCCCAGGCGGTGCGCTGACCCGCCGATCAGCGCACGGTCGGGTCCTCGCCCCGGTCGAGCGCCTCCCAGGCGTCCCGGGTGCCGCGCTCGACCGCCGGCCCGTCCGCGCCGGCCGGCTCGGCCGGCCGCCGCTCGTAGCGGGCGCCCATCGCCGGCCAGCCGCCCCCGCGCAGCGCGGTGAACAGCCCGCCGGCCGCCAGGACCAGCCCACCCAGCAGCACCAGCGCCGGCCACTGCCGGCCCACCCCGGCCTCGGTGAGGCCGTAGCCGCCGCCGGCCGCCACGCCCAGGCCGAGCAGGGCGAGCAGGCCGCCCAGCAGCCGGCGTACCCGCCCCCGGGTGGCCAGCACCGCGCCGCCGCCGGCCAGCCCGACCAGGGCCAGCGCCGACACCCAGGGCAGCAGGTCCGTGCCGGTGCGGGCGTGCCGGGTGGGCGGCAGCGAGCCGCGGGCGGTCAGCTCGACCGACCAGGTCCGGGTCACCGCCCAGAACGCCAGGCCCGCGCCGGCCAGGCAGAGCAGCACCGCGTACGTCAGCTCGCGCCGGCCCCGGGCGGCGGGCGCGCCTGTCGACGCGCTCATCGCGCCGGCCGCAACGTCTCGGCGGCGGCGATCGCGGCGAGCACCGCGGCGGCCTTGTTCCGGGTCTCCTGGTCCTCGGCGGCGGGATCGGAATCGGCCACCACCCCGGCGCCGGCCTGCACGTAGGCGCGACCCTCGCGGATCAACGCGGTGCGGATGGCGATCGCCATGTCCAGGTCGCCGCCGAAGCCGAAGTAGCCGACGGTGCCGCCGTAGACGCCGCGCCGGACCGGCTCCAGCTCCTCGATGATCTCCATGGCCCGCACCTTCGGCGCGCCGGAGAGGGTGCCGGCCGGGAAGGTCGCGGCGAGCGCGTCGAAGGCCGTGCGGTCCGCGCGCAGCTCGCCCACGACCGTGGAGACGATGTGCATGACGTGGCTGTACCGCTCGATGGTGGCGAACTCCGGCACCTCCACCGTGCCCGGCCGGCAGACCCGCCCCAGGTCGTTGCGGCCCAGGTCGACGAGCATGACGTGCTCGGCGCGCTCCTTCGGGTCGGCCAGCAGCTCGGCGGCGAGCCGGGCGTCCGCCGCCGGGGAGCCGCCGCGCGGCCGGGTGCCGGCGATCGGGTGCAGCAGCGCGCGGCGCCGCCCCTCCGCCGTGGTGCTGACCTTGAGGTGCGCCTCCGGCGACGAGCCGACGATATCGAAGCCGTCGAAGCGCAGCAGGTACATGTACGGGCTGGGGTTGGTGGTGCGCAGCACCCGGTAGACGTCGAGCGGGTCGGCGTGCGTCTGGCGCTCGAAGCGCTGGCTGAGCACGATCTGGAAGCACTCGCCGGCCCGGATGGCCTCCTTGGCCGCCTCCACGGCCTTCGGGTAGCCGCCCTCCGGCGTCCGGCTGAGCACCTCGCCCACGCCGGGCCGGGCGACCGTCGAGATCATGGGCGGAATCGGTCGGGACAGCGCCGTGGTCATGGCGTCCAGCCGGCCCACCGCGTGGTGGTACGCGGCCGCCACCAGGGCGTCCCGGTCGGGCGCGTCGAGCGGGGGCAGCACCGCGTTGGCGACCAGGATGGCCGAACCGTCGTAGTGGTCGAGCACCACGAGGTCGGTGGCGAGCATCATGCCCAGCTCGGGCACGTCGAGCTCGTCCTCGGTCAGCTCGGGCAGCCGCTCGAAGCGGCGGACCAGGTCGTAGCCGAGGTAGCCGACCATGCCCCCGGTGAGCGGCGGCATGCCACTGGCCGGGTCCCAGGCCGGGCCGGCCAGCGCGGCGACGGTCTCCCGGAGCGCGGTCACCGGGTCGCCGGCGGTCGGCACTCCGACGGGCGGCTCGCCGGCCCAGACCGCCGCGCCGTCCCGCTCGGTCAGCGTGGCGCTGCTGCGCACCCCGATGAAGGAGTAGCGCGACCACGCCATCCCGGCCGAGCCGACGCCCTGCTCGGCGGATTCCAGCAGGAACGTGCCGGGGCCACCGGCGAGCTTGCGGTAGACGCCCACCGGGGTCTCCGCGTCGGCGAGCAGCCGCCGGGTCACCGGCACGACCCGCCAGCGGGCCGCCAGGTCGGCGAAGGTGCCCTGGTCCGGGTTGACCGTGCCGTCGGTCATGACGTCGCCTCCGGGGAGCTGACCGGCAGTTCGGTGAAGAAGCAGGTGCGGTGCCCGGTGTGGCACGCGGCCCCGACCTGGTCGACGCTGACCAGCAGCGCGTCGCCGTCGCAGTCCAGCGCGACGGAGCGGACGTGCTGGTGGTGGCCGGAGGTGGCGCCCTTGACCCAGTACTCCTGGCGGCTGCGGGACCAGTAGGTGGCCCGGCCGGTGGTCAGGGTGCGGTGCAGGGCCTCGTCGTCCATCCAGGCGACCATGAGCACCTCGCCGGAGTCGTGCGCGCGGACCACGGCGGCCACCAGGCCGTCGGGGGTGCGGCGGAGCCGAGCCGCGATGGCCGGGTCGAGCCGGGAGGGGCGGGCCGGGCCGGGGGCCGCGGCGCCGCCGGAGCTGGCGGGGGCGCCGGTCACCGGCGCGTCAGAGGCGGGCACGGTTGACCATTCTCCCGCACGGGGCACGGGCACCGCCGACGTGTCCCGGGAGGCGGGCGCGGGGTGGTCCAGGGCCCGGGTCAGCTGGCCGAGGTAGCGGTCCAGCCGGCCGTCCACCAGGGCCTCGGCCAGGTCGGCGCCGCCGACCGCGGCGATCTCCCCGGCGTACGGGCGGACGAGCGGGACGATCCCGGTCACCAGCCGGCCGGCGGCGGCCCCGACCTCGGCGGTGTCGCCGGGGCGCAGCCCGAGGCAGCGCAGCATGTCGTCGCGGTAGCCGGGCGGGGCGACCGGCAGGTCCAGCGCGGCGGCCAGGGCGGCCCGGCGGGACGCCACCCGAACGGACGGGTTGGCCAGCCGCAGCACCGACGGGCAGAGGCGGGCCAGGTCGGCGGCGGCGAGCCGGACCCCGACCGGGTCGCCGGCCCAGCGGGCGCCGGCCACCTTGCCGAGGGTGGCGATCAGCTCCTCGAGGCGGGGCTCGTCGGCGGGCTGGCAGAGCACCGGCAGGTCGATGCGGCGCCGCCACTCCGGCGCCGCCCAGAGCAGCCGGGCGGGCGCGGTGACCGGCAGCCCGAACGCCCAGTCGGCGGGCTGGCCGAGCCGGCGCACCCAGGAGCGGACGTCGCGGGCGGCCACGGAGACGTGCACGAGCCGGCCGTCGAACTCGGCGAGGTACGCCCGGCGGGCCGCGTACGGGGTGCCGGGGCGGGCCGGACCCGCCGCACCGGAAACCGGGGCGGCGGGTCGCTCGTCGTCGGCGACCAGCACGTCCACGTCGACGTCGCTGTGCTCGGTGGCGGCCCGCCGGGCATGGCTGCCCCGCAGCATGATCCCCACGACGGGACGGTCGGCGGCCTGCCGGAGGCGGGCGGCCCAGTCGTCGAGGAATCCCGGCAACTCCGGCTCGCCGCGTCCGGCGCCGCGCTGCGACCTGGAGCCGCCGGTCTCGGACAACGAAGCGGGACCCACCGCGCCATGGTGCCGGACGCCCGATCTTCGGCGCAATGACCGATGCCGGACGCCGTGTCCGATGCGAGGGGCTAGTGACCGACCGTTCGCATTCCTGCCGCGGTATACCTTTCCCCGGCGACGGACCCGGCGGGCACCGCGGCGCGGAGCCGGGCCTGCTGTTCCGGGGTCAGCCGCAGGTCGGCCGCCGCCGCGTTCTCGGTCAGGTAGCGGACCCGCCGGGTGCCGGGGATCGGCAGGATGTCCTCGCCCTGGGCGAGCAGCCAGGCCAGCGCGGCCTGGGCCGGGGTGCAGCCGATCTCGGCGGCCACCTCGCGGACCGCCTCGACCAGCCGCACGTTGGCGTCGAGGTTGCCGTCGGCGAAGCGCGGCACGGTCCGCCGCCAGTCGTCGTCGGCGAGCTGCTCGCGGCTGGTGATCGCCCCGGTGAGCAGCCCGCGCCCGACCGGCGAGTACGCCACGAGGGACACCCCCAGCTCCCGGCAGGTGGCCAGCATCTCGTCCTCGACGTCCCGGGTGAACAGGGAGTACTCCATCTGGACCGCCGAGACCGGGTGGACCGCGTGCGCCGCCCGCAGGGTCGCCGGGCTGACCTCGGAGAGGCCGATGAGCCGGACCTTGCCGGCCTGGACCAGCTCGGCCAGCGCGCCGACGGTCTCCTCGATGGGGGTGCCCGGGTCTCGCCGGTGCAGGTAGTACAGGTCGATGGTGTCGATGCCGAGCCGCTGCAGCGAGGCGTCGCAGGCCTGCCTGGCCCAGGCGGCGCTGCTGTCCACGTAGGCACCCGGGCTGCCGGTGCCGCCGAAGGTGTCGCCGCTGGTGCGGTTGCCGAACTTGGTGGCCAGGAAGACCTCGTCCCGGCGCTGCCGGACCACCGGGCCGAGCAGCCGCTCGTTCGCCCCGAAGCCGTACATGTCGGCGGTGTCGAGATGGTTGACCCCGAGGTCGAGGGCCCGGTGCAGGGTCCGGGTCGACTCGGCGTCGTCGGCGGCGCCGTAGGCGAAGCTCATGCCCATGCAGCCGAGCCCGATCGCCGAGACCTCCGGACCGGTCGCGCCCACCCGTCGCGTGATCATGACAGTTCCTCCTCGGCCCGCCGGTACGCGTCGATCTTGTGGTCGAGGACCTTGAGGTCCTCCTCCAACTCGGCCATCCGGGCCAGCACCCGGGTCCGGTGCGCCTCGAACAGCGCCCGCCGGGCGCCGAGCGTGCGGTCCCCCTGCCGGGCCAGTTCGGCGTAGCGCCGCATGTCCCGCACCGGCATGCCGGTGCGGCGCAGCCGGGTGAGCAGGAACAGCCAGTTGACGTCGGACTCGGTGTAGCGCCGCCGGCCGCCGGAGTCCCGGCCGACCGGTGCCACCAGCCCCTCCTGCTCGTACCAGCGAAGTGTGTAGGTGGTGAGGCCGACCCGTTCCGCCGCCTCACCGACGGTGAGGCTCATCTCCCGCGTGCTGATGTCCACGCCTCCAAGGCTTCCAGTTCGAGGGCACTCGAAGTCAACCTTGCGCGCGGGCCGGTAACTCATCTAGCGTTGAGTTCAACAGTTGATGAGTTTTTTGGAGGCGGGCATGGACGACGCGGTGTCGGTCCGTGACCTGGTGGTCGAGCGGGGCCGGCGGCGGGTGCTCCAGGGCATCTCCTGCACGGTGCCCCGCGGCACGGTCACCGGGCTGCTCGGGCCGAGCGGCAGCGGCAAGACGACCCTGATGCGGGCCGTCGTCGGGGTGCAGACGGTCGCCTCGGGCACGGTCACCGTGCTGGGCCGGCCCGCCGGGGCGGCGGAGCTGCGCCGCCGGGTCGGCTACCTGACCCAGGCCCCCAGCGTCTACGCGGACCTGACCGTCCGGGAGAACGCCCGGTACTTCGCCGCCCTCCACGGGCGGGACCACGCCCACGCCGACCAGACGGTCACCGACGTCGGGTTGGCCGGCGCGGCCACCCAACTGGTCGGCAACCTCTCCGGCGGCCAGCGCAGCCGGGCATCGCTGGCCTGCGCCCTGGTCGGCGACCCCGAGCTGGTCATCCTCGACGAGCCCACCGTCGGCCAGGACCCGGTGCTGCGGGCCGACCTGTGGGCCCGGTTCCACGCCATGGCGGCCGCCGGCACCACGCTGCTGGTGTCCAGCCACGTGATGGACGAGGCGGGCCGGTGCGACCGCCTGCTGCTCATCCGGGACGGCCGGCTGGTCGCCGACGACACCCCGGACGCGGTGCGCGGCGCCACCGGCGTCGACGACCTGGAAGAGGCGTTCCTCCGGTTGATCAAGGCGAGCGAGCAGGAGGCCGACTCGTGAACCCGCACATCCTCGCCGCCACCACGGGGCGGATCCTGCGCCAGCTCCGGCACGACAGGCGCACCGTGGCGCTGCTCGTCGTGGTCCCCACCGTGCTGCTCACGCTTGTCTACTTCATGTACGTCGACCAGCCCACCCCGCCGGGCCAGCCCACGGTCTTCGACCGGGTGGCGCTCATCATGCTGGGCTTCTTCCCGTTCATCATCATGTTCCTGGTCACCAGCATCGCCATGCTGCGGGAGCGCACCACCGGCACGCTGGAACGGCTGCTCACCACACCGCTGGCCAAGCTCGACCTGCTCTTCGGGTACGGCATCGCGTTCGGCCTGGCCGGCGTGGTCCAGGCCACCGTCGCCTCGGCAGTGGCGTACTGGGTGTTCGACCTGACCACCGCCGGCAGCATCGGGCTCGTGATCATGATCGCGGCGGTCAACGCCGTGCTCGCGGTCGCGCTCGGGCTGTTCTGCAGCGCCTTCGCCCGCACCGAGTTCCAGGCCGTGCAGTTCATGCCTGTGGTCGTCGCCCCCCAGCTGCTGCTCTGCGGGCTCTTCGTGCCGCGGGGCGAGATGGCCGGCTGGCTCCAGGCCATCAGCGACGTGCTGCCCCTGTCGTACGCCGTCGAGGCGCTCCAGGAGGTCGGCGCGCACGCCGACCCGACCGGGACGATGTGGCGGGACGTGGCGATCGTCGCCGGGGCGGCGGTGGCGGCGCTGGTGCTGGCCGCCGCGACGCTGCGGCGGCGCAGCGGGTGATGGCGCGGCGCACCGGCCGGCGGCCCGGCAACCCGGACACCCGGGAGGCCATCCTCACGGCGGCCCGGGCGGCGTTCGCCGACCGCGGTTTCGACGCCGCCTCGATCCGGGCGATCGCCACCGCCGCGGGGGTGGACCCGGCGCTGGTGCACCACTACTTCGGCACCAAGGAGGAGCTGTTCCGGGCCACCGTGGCGATCCCCGTCGACCCGGCGGAGCTGGTGCCCCGGGTGCTGGCCGGTGGCCGCGACGAGGTCGGCGAGCGGCTGGTCCGCACCTTCCTGGCGGTCTGGGACTCGCCGGTCGGCACCGCCGCGGTGGCCCTGCTCCGCTCGGCGGTGAGCAACCAGTGGACCGCCCGCCTGCTGCGCGAGTTCCTTGTCACGCAGGTGCTGCGCCGGGTCGTCGAGCAGCTCGACCTCGACCCGGCCGAGACGCCGCTGCGGGGCGCGCTGGTGGCCACCCAGATCGCCGGCCTGGCCATGATGCGGTACGTGATCCGCCTCGAACCGGTCGCCTCCGCGTCCCCGGACACGCTGGCCGCCACGATCGGCCCCACCGTCCAGCGCTACCTGACCGGCCCGCTCGACAGCGCCTGACCGGGCCGGCCGGGCGCCGGGCTAGCGGGTCTGCTCCAGCCAGGAGGCGAAGAGCAGCGCGTAGACCGACTCCGGGTCGCGCAGCAGTTCCTCGTGCGGGCCGCGCTGCACGATCCGCCCCCGGTCCACCACGATCACCTCGTCGGCGGACTGCGCGGTGGAGAGCCGGTGGGCGATGGCCAGGGTGGTCCGGCCCCGGGTGACCGCGTCCAGGGTGCGCTGGAGGCGTACCTCGGTGGCCGGGTCGACGGCGCTTGTCGCCTCGTCCAGCACCAGCAGGTCGGGATCGGCCACGTACGCCCGGGCCAGCGCGACGAGCTGCCGCTCGCCGACGCTGAGCGCCTCGCCGCGCTCGCCCACCGGGGTGTCCAGCCCGGCCGGCAGCCCGTCCAGCCAGTCGGCCAGCCCCAGCTCGGAGAAGGCGGCGGTGAGCTGCGCGTCGGTCAGGTCCGGGCGGGCGAAGCGGACGTTCTCCCCGACCGTGGCGTCGAAGAGGAAGCCGTCCTGCGGCACCATCACCACCCGGGAGCGCAGCGACTCGAAGCGCACCTCGCGCAGCGAGACCCCGGAGAGCAGCACCGCGCCCTCGGTCGGGTCCATGAGCCGGGTGAGCAGCTTGGCGAAGGTGGTCTTGCCGCTGCCGGTCTCCCCGACCACGGCCACCCGGCTCTTCGCCGGGATCTCCAGCGTCACGTCGTGCAGCACCGGCGGCCCGCCCGGGTAGGCGAAGGTCACCCCGTCGAAGCGGATGTCCAGCGGGCCGGACGGCAGCTCCCGGCCCCGCTCCCCCGGATCGGCCACGTCGGGCGCGACGTCCAGCACGTCGAGCACCCGGCGCCAGCCGGCGATCGCGTTCTGCGCCTCGTTGAGCACCTCGGTGGCGATCTGCACCGGCTGGATGAAGAGCGTCACCAGGAACAGGAAGGCGGTGAGCTGCCCGATGGACAGGGTGCGGTCGACGCCGAGGTTCACACCGACCACCACCACGCCCGCGAGGGCCAGGCCGGCCGCCAGCTCGCCGACGGAGCTGCCCAGGATGCTGATCCGGATGGCCTTCTGCTGGGCCTGCCGCTGGCCCTCGATCGCCGTGTCCAGCCGCCGGGCGGTGCGCCCGGCGATCCCGTACGCCCGGATCACCGGGGCGCCCACCACGCTCTCGCCGATGGTGCCGAGCAGCGTGCCCGTCCGCTGCCGGACCACCCCGTAGGCACCGGCCAGCCGGCGCTGGAGCAGCCGGATGACGAGCACCGCGGGCGCGAACGCCGCGAGCACCACGAGGGTCAACTGCCAGGAGTACGCGAGCATCACGGCCGTGGTCACCACGAGCTGGCCCAGGTTGACGATGAGGATCACGCCGCCCCACTGGAGGAACTGGGTGATCTGGTCGACGTCGCTGGTGACCCGGGAGACCAGGGAGCCGCGCCGCTCGGACTGCTGGTGCAGCATGGACAGGTCGTGCACGTGCCGGAACGCCCGGGTGCGCACCCCGGCCAGCGCGGTCTCGCTGACCGTGAACAGCCGGCGCATCATCAGGTAGCCGCAGGTGGTGGTGACCACCAGCACGGCGGCGGTGACCACCACGGTCAGCGTGACGACGTCCAGGTCGAGCCCGCCGACGATGCCGTGGTCGATGCCGCGCTGCACGGCCACCGGCACGGCGACCCGGCCGACCATGTAGACCAGGGCCAGCGCCAGGGTGCCGGCCAGCCCGGTCTTCAGCTCCGGGGAGAGCGCCAGCCCGCGCCGCAGCGTCCGCCAGGTCGACTCGGTCGCCTCGGCCGGCCGCTCGGCCTCAACAGTCGCGCTCAACGGTCAACCTCGACTTCCAGGCCGGAGGTCAGCGGGGTGACCTCGTCGTACGTGCGGGTCTGCTCGCGTTCCTGCTCCGCCTGCTCGTAGGCGGTGACCAGGTCGGCGTAGCCGGGGACGGTCGCGAGCAGGTCGGTGTGCGTGCCGCGGGCCACCACCCGGCCCTGCTCGACGTAGATCACCTCGTCGGCGAGCGCGATGGTGGCCCGCCGGTAGGCGACCACCAGGATCGAGGCCGGCGCCCCGCCGTCCGTCGGCGCGCGCAGCCCGGCCAGGATGGCCGCCTCCACCCGCGGGTCGACGGCGCTGGTGGCGTCGTCGAGCACCAGCAGCCGGGGCCGGCCGGCGAGCGCCCGGGCCAGGGTGAGCCGCTGCCGCTGCCCGCCGGAGAGCGAGGTGCCGCGCTCGCCGACCATGGTGTCCAGCCCTTCGGGCAGCGCGGCCACGAAGCCGTCCGCCTCGGCCAGCCGCAGCGCGGCCCAGACCTCCTCGTCGCCGATGCCGGGGCGGTCCAGGGTGATGTTGGCCCGCACGGTGTCGTCGAAGACGAACGGCACCTGGGCGACCAGCGCGACGGTCGAGGCCAGCGAGGCGGCGGTCAGCTCCCGCACGTCGACCCCGTCCAGGGTGACCGTGCCGCTGTCCGGGTCGACCAGCCGCACGGCCAGCGAGGCGATGGTGGACTTGCCGGCGCCGGTCGGCCCGACCAGGGCGACGGTCTTCCCGGCCGGCACCGTGAAGGTGACCTCGCCGAGCACCTGGGCGCCGGGCAGGTGCGCCTCGGCCGGCTCGTACCCGAAGTGCACGTCGTCGAAGGCGAGGGTGGCCGGCGCCGGCGTGGCCGGGTCGAGCGCCACCTCGCCGTACGGCATCTCGCCGGTGGCGTCGAGGACCCGGCGGACGCGGTCCCAGCCGGCGACGCTGCGCGGCAGCTCGGCCAGCACCCAGCCGATGGCCCGCACCGGGAAGGCCAGCACGGTGAAGAGGAAGGCCACGCTGACCAGCTCGGTCACGGTGATGGCGCCCTGCCGGAGCCGGATCGCGCCGACCACCAGCACGGCGAGCGTGCCGAGGCTGGGCAGCGTCTCCAGCATGGGGTCGAAGACGCCGCGGAGCTTGCCCACGGAGATCAGCGCGTCGCGCAGGTCGCCGGCCCGGGCCGCGAACCGGGCGGTCTCCTGGGCCTCCCGGCCCATCGTCTTGACCACCAGGGCGCCGTCGAAGCTCTCGTGGGCGATGCCGCTCACCTCGGCGCGCAGCCGCTGGGCACGGGCCTGGCGGGGCGCCATGCGGCGGGAGTAGACCACGTTGAGCGCGAACAGCGCCGGGAAGACGGCGAGGCCGACGAGCGCGAGGGCCCAGTCGGTGAGGAAGAGCGAGACCACGGCGCCGACCAGCATGACCAGGGTGCCGACGGCGAAGGGCAGCGGCGCGATCGGGTACCAGGCGGCCTCGACGTCCGAGTTGGCGTTGGAGAGCAGCGTGCCGGTCGCGTTGCGGTGGTGCCAGGCCAGCGGCAGGTCGAGGTAGCGGCGGGTGACCCGGCGGCGGTAGGTGGCCTGGAGCCGGTACTGCATGTAGCCGGCGCCGAGCCGGCGGCCGAAGATGCCGACCACCCGCAGCACGCTGATCCCGAACAGGGCGGCGGCGGCGAGCGCCAGGGCGCCGTCGGTCACCGAGCCGCGGGCGACCGCCGGGACCACGACCTTGCCGACCACCGCGCCGACGACGTACGCGCTGGCGATCACCATGAGGCCGAAGAGCACGCTGCCGGTCACCGCCACCGCGAAGATGCGCGGCTGCTCCCGGATGGCCCGGCCGAGCACCCGTAGCCCTCTGCCGACGACGTCCCGACTTGTCCCGCTCGCCACGCTGTCCCCCGCCGTAAGCCGCAGTTTTCCCTCCTCATCCTTACCGCTCGACAGCGGCTCCGCCGACCCGGCCCCGATATGTCCACCGTCACTCCTTCCCCCGGGCCCCGCCCACCAGGGCGGACGCCCGCGCGACGGCCACCCCTCGGCGTGGGACGCCGGCCCCGGACCGCGCCGGGGCGCGCCGGCCGGCCCCGCCGGGCCTACGATCAGGCCATGCCGCGGTACGCCCGAGCGGAGCGCGAGGCGCTCGCCGACCTGATGCTGGAGCTGGGACCGGACGCGCCGACGGTCAACGAGGGGTGGACCACACGCGACCTGGCGGCGCACCTGCTGGTGCGGGAGCGCCGGCCGGACGCGGCCGGCGGCATCCTGCTGCCGCCGCTGCGCGAGCACGGCGAGACGGTCCGCCGGCGGGTGGCCGCCGGCCCGTACGCGGACCTGGTGGCCCGGGTCCGCCGCCCGCCGCTGTGGAGCCCGGTGAGCAACCCGCTCACCGACGAGCTCGTCAACGGCCTGGAGTTCTTCATCCACCACGAGGACGTGCGCCGCGCCCAGCCGGGCTGGCTGCCCCGCGACCTGCCGGCCCGGCAGCAGGCGGCGCTCTGGAAGCGGGCCGCCGTGCTGGCCCGGCTGGCGTTGCGGCGCTTCCCGGCCGACCTGCTGATCCAGGCCCCCGGCTACGGCGAGCGCGGCGTCGGCCGCGGCGGCGAACGGCTGCGCGTGGTGGGCGCCCCCGGCGAGCTGGTGCTGTTCATCTCCGGTCGGCAGCGGGTGGCCCGGGTCCAGGTGGACGGCCCCGCCGAGCCGGCGGAGCGGTTGCGGGCGGCCAGCCTCGGCTTCTGACCCGGTGTGCCGAATTGGTCACGGATACCGGTGGAACAGCTTCGGCCCAGCGACGACTGCCGATCCGCGCTGCCGTACGCTCCTGACCCGCCGCCCCACCCCGAGGCGGCGGACAGGGGAGACGGATGCGAGGCTTCGCGCTCTCGGCACTGCACGAACCCCCCTTCCCGGCGCGCCGGCACGCCGCCGTCGAACTGGTCGCCGGACAGAGCGCCGGGTGGGTTCGCGACCTGGGCCTGATCGACACCCCCGACGGGCTGCGCCGGCTGGGCGGCGCACACCCGGTGGAACTGGCGGGACGGGCCTGCCCGGACGCGGCGGTCGACGACCTGCGGCTGCTCGCCGACCTGATCAGCTGGCTGTTCGTGATGGACGACGCCTGCGACGAGGATGGCCTGGGGACCAGCCCGACCCGGCTCGCCCCGACCGTGGCGGCCCTGCTGGAGGTGCTCGACCGGCACGGTGACCCGGGCGCGCCGGTCCCGGCCGACGCCGGCCCGCTGGCCGTGGCGCTGGACGACCTGTGCCGGCGGGTCCGCGACCGGAAGCGGCCGGGCCTGCTGCTGAGCCTGGTCAGCCAGTTGCGGGAGTACCTGCTGGCGCTGCTCTGGGAGGCGGCCAACCGCGAGCACCGCCGGGTGCCCGGGGTGGCCGAGTACGTGCAGATGCGCCGGCACACCGGGGGTGTCCGGCCCAGCTTCACGCTGACCGACCTGGCGCAACCGGAGCGGTCCGACCCCGGCCGACGGGCGGAGCCGGCGCTGGCCGACCTGGACGCGCTCGCCACCGACCTGGTCTGCTGGTGCAACGATCTCTTCTCCTACGACAAGGAGCGGGCGACCGGCCCGGACGCGCACAACCTGGTCACCACTATCGCCGGCGAGACGGGACAGGGCGAGGAGGCGGCGCTGCGCGCGGCGGCCGCCCGGTTCAACGAGGGCCTTGCCGCGTACGCCGAGCGGGACGCGGCGCTGGCCGCCACGGGCGACGACGGGGTGCGGGCCTTCCTCGCCACCCGGCGTAACTGGATCCGGGCCACCTACGACTGGTCCCGCGCCGCCACCCGGTACGCCTGAGCCGCGCGTACCACCTCCCGGGACGGCACGGTCGTCGCAGGCCAGGAGGGCTAGCCGCTGCCCGGGTCGAGGCAATACTCTTCGGTAACCGCAGAATGGCGTGACCCCCGTCACGTCCCTCCACCCTTGAAGGCGGCTACAGCGATGGCTCTCGATGTACCGTACCGTTCCGTACCCGACATGTTCCTCAAGCGCGTGGCGGACTCCCCCGACCGCCACGCGTTCGCCCATCCCGCCCCGGACGACTCGGGACCGGTCTGGCTGACGTGGGAGCAGGTCGGGCAGCGCGCCAAGGCGATCGCCGCCGGCCTGCACGGGCTCGGCGTCGGCCTGGAGGACCCGGTGGCGATCCTGGCGAACACCCGCCTCGAATGGGTGCTCGCCGACTTCGGGATCATGTGTGCCGGCGGGGCCACCACCACCGTCTACCCGACCACCGAGCCGGAGGACGCGACCTACATCATCGCCGACTCCGGGTCGAAGGTGCTCTTCGCCGAGAACCCGGCCCAGGCCGCGAAGATCGCCGGCAGCGCCGTGCCGGCGCTCACCCACGTGGTGCTCTTCGACGGCGCGCCCGACCCGGCCGCCACCGTCCCTCAGCTCACCCTGGCCGAGTTGGAGGAGCGGGGCGCCCGGGCCCTGGAGAACGAGCCGGACCTCATCGACATGCTTGTCGCCGGGATCGGTCCCGACCACCTGGCCACCCTGATCTACACCTCGGGCACGACCGGCCGACCGAAGGGCGTCGAGCTGCTGCACGGCGGCTGGTGCTGGGAGGGCGTGGCCCAGGCCGAGCTGGGCCTGCTGCGCGTGGACGACCTGCAGTACCTGTGGCTGCCGCTGTCCCACTCGTTCGGCAAGACGCTGCTCTGCGGCGCCACCCACGTCGGCCTGCCCACCTACGTCGACGGCCGGGTGGACAAGCTTGTCGACCTGCTCGGGGTGGTCCGGCCGACGCTCATGTGCGGCGCCCCCCGGGTCTTCGAGAAGGTCTACAACAAGGCGGTCACCACGGCACAGGGCGCCGGCGGCGCGAAGGCGAAGATCTTCGCCTGGGGCGTCGCGGTGGGCAAGGAGAAGGTCGCGCTGGAGCAGGCCGGCAAGCCGGTGCCGGCCGGCCTGAAGCTGAAGTACGCGGTGGCCGAGAAGCTGGTGTTCAGCAAGCTCCAGGCCCGCCTCGGCGGCCGGATGCGGGTGCTGGTCTCCGGCGCGGCGCCGCTCAGCAAGGAGATCGGCACCTTCTTCGCCGCGGCCAACCTGCCCATCTCCGAGGGGTACGGGCTCACCGAGACCAGCGCGGGCGCGTTCGTGAACCCGCCCGGAGGGCTGAAGATCGGCAGCGTGGGCCGGGCCATGGGCGACCTGGAGTGCCGGATCGACACCGACGGCGAGATCCTGGTCCGGGGCAAGCCGGTCATGCGCGGCTACCACAACCTGCCGGAGGAGACCGCCGCCGCGTTCACCGAGGACGGCTTCTTCCGCACCGGCGACATCGGCACCCTCGACGACGACGGCTACCTGCGCATCACCGACCGGAAGAAGGACCTGGTCAAGACCTCCGGCGGCAAGTACATCGCGCCGTCGCACATCGAGGGCATGTTCAAGGCCGTCTGCCCGTACACCTCGCAGGCGGTGGTGATCGGGCAGGCCCGCAACTACTGCACCATGCTTGTCACGCTCGACCCGGACGCGATCAAGGCGTGGGCCGCCGGCACGCCGCTGGAGGGCCGCGACTACACCGCGATCGTCACCTCGCCGGAGGCGCAGGCCATGGTCGAGGGCTACGTGGCCGAGCTGAACGGCAAGCTGAACCGCTGGGAGACGATCAAGAAGGTGACCATCCTCCCCCGGGACCTCACCATCGAGGACGGCGAGGTCACCCCGTCGCTGAAGATCAAGCGCCGGAGCGTGGAGACCAACTTCGCCGACGAGATCGACAAGATGTACGCGGGCACGCTCGCCGAGCTGTAGCGAACCCGCACCGGCCGGCGGCCGTGCCCCTCCGTCCCGGGGCACGGCCGCCGGCGCGTCTCCCGCTCAGAGGTGCTCCTGGCGCCAGCGGCTCTGGTCCGCCTCCGCGGCGAGCTGCTCCTCCAGCGCGAGCCGCCGGATCCGGCGCCGCCGGCCGTCCTCCTGGAACGTCTCCGCGGCCACGCCGGCGGTGACGAGCACCGCCAGCACGATGAGCGACGCCAGTTCCGGGATCGGGGCGACGACGGGGGCGACGACGGCGAGCGCCACGACCGTGATCACCAGTGGCCAGTGCACCTCCCGCAGCGCCACCAGCGCGCAGGCCACGAGGCTCAGCAGGTAGAGGCCCACACCGCCGAACATGATCCCCACCCAGAAGCCGCCCAGCGGCGGCCCCCACGTGGGGGTGTCCGGGCTGGCCGCGTCGGCCAGCAGGTCCTTGAGGCCGAGGGCGAAGAGGATGGTCCCGGCGATCAGCGGCAGGTGCAGGAACGTGTAGACGTCCCGGCAGAGCCGCAGCCGGGCGGCCGGGTCGCGGGCGTGGTGCAGCGCCTGCTCCAGCGCGTACGCCAGGGTGTCGAAGTACGCCCACCAGAGCACCGCCACGACCAGCACACCGAGCAGCGCGGCCACCGCAACGGGGCCGACGAGCGGCAGCCCGGTCTTCGGGCCGAGCCCCAGCGCGATGATCGACTCACCGAGCGCGATCAGCACCATGAGCGCGTGCCGCTCCGCCCAGTGGCCGGCGGAGACCACCACCCACCATCGCCGGGCCAGGGTCGTGCCGCCGACGTATTCGACCAGCAGCGCCACGGTCCACAGCGCCAGTTGCAGCGCCACGGCGTACGGCCGTTCGGCGAACCGCAGGGGCACGATGCCGGCGACCACCAGCAGCACGGTGGCGAGGCTCGGCAGCAGGGCGCGCAGCAGCAGCCCGTGGCGCCGGGTCGGATCCGACCGGTCCACCCAGGCGAAGACCGCGAGCTGGGCCATCCGGATCACGAAGTAGCAGGCCGCGAAGACCAGCGGGCCGTTGAGCCCACCGGGCTGGTCGGCGAACGCGCTCGGCACGCTGAGCACCAGCAGGAAGGTGGCGGCCACCGTGACGACGCCGACCACCGGTAGCACACCCTGGTCGGCGCGGACCGCGTTGCCGAGCCGGGCGAAGCCGGTCCACGACCACCAGAGCAGCGCCAGCATGAGCAGGCACCGGTAGAGGTTGACCGGGCTGAGCAGCGTGGCGGTCAGGGTGGTGACGTTGATGAACGCGAAGACGAAGACCAGGTCGTAGAAGAGTTCCAGGCGGGTGGTCCGGGAGCCGGGCGCGCCGGGCAACACGACCCGCGACCACCGGGTGCCTCCGCCGTTCCCCACCCGGGCAGTCTCCGCAATCACCGGCCGGCACGGTGCCGATCGGACGATCCGTACCGGAACGGGCCTACCGGCCGGGCGCGCCGCCGGCGCCGTGCTCGGTGAGGAACTCGTCGCGCAGGGCGCGGCGGGCCGTGCCGAAGAGCACCACCTCGGCCACCACCATGCCGGCGCAGACCACGGCGAGCAGCCCCAGCGCGGCCAGCGCCGGCAGGTGGTCGGCGACCGGCAGGAGCAGCACCAGCAGCACGGTGGTGGCGACCCGCGGCCAGTTGACCGAGCGCATGTTGCGCAGCCGGAAGCCCACGTGCCCGAGCAGGTAGAGGATCACGCCGCCGTAGAGGGCGAGCAGGCCCAGCCCGTGCAGCGGGTCGGTGAGCCGGTGGTGGGTGCCGTCCCCGACGTACGCCAGGACCTTCTTGAAGCCGAGGGCGAGCAGGATGATCCCGGCGACCATCGGCAGGTGCAGGTAGGTGTAGGAGTCCCGGCCCAGCGCGGCCCGTTCGGCGCCCCGCGCCCGCGCCAGCACCCGCTCGGCGGCGATGGACACCACGTCGAAGTACGCCCACCACAGCGCCGCCGCCACGGTGACGCCGAGGAACGAGGCCACGATGATCGGCCAGGAGATCGGCAGCGCGGTGATCCCGACGCCGATGGCGACGAGGGACTCCCCCAGCGCCACGATGACGATGAGGCCGTGCCGCTCCGTCCAGTGCGCGGCCGAGAAGATCTGCCAGCCCGCCGCGCCGATGGCCATGATGCCGCCGTAGTCGACGGCGAGGGCGCACACCCAGAGCAGGGTGCGCAGCCAGACGACCCGCGCCGGGTCGTCGGTGAGGTACGGCGGCAGCAGCGCGGCGGTGAAGAGCAGCACCGCCCCGCCCAGCATCGGCAGGGCGGCCCGCACTAGCTGCCGGCGCAGCCCGGCGTCGCCGCGGGCGGCGTACCAGTAGAGGGTCAGGTGCAGCACCCGGACGACCAGGTAGCAGGCGGCGAAGACGACCGGGCCGGAGAGCCCGCCGCGCAGGTCGACGAAGGCCTCGGGGATGGTCGCGGCGACCACGAACATGGTGGCCATCACCGCGAAGAGGACCACCCGGACCACGCCCTCGTCGGCCCGGACGGTGTTGCCCAGCCAGGCGTAGCAGCACCAGCACCACCAGAGCAGGGCCAGCAGCAGCAGGCCCCGACCCAGGCCGGGCCAGGTCAGGTCGGCCGCCATGAGCGCGGTCACCTGGGTGAGCGCGTAGACGAAGACCAGGTCGAAGAAGAGTTCCAGCGGGGTGACCGAGGCGCCCTCGGTCATCACCCGCATCCGTGGCCCGCGCCGCGTTCCGTCCGTCACGGCGGACAGTCTGGCAGCCGGGCGGCCGGGACGGTGTCCCCGGTCCGCCCGGCGCGGGTCAGGCGATGACGGAGGGCTCCCGCCACTGCGGGCGGCCGGTGCGGTCCAGGTCGTAGCGGACCGCGGCGAGCCGGCCGACGGCCTCCTCCAGGTCCGCGGTGGGCAGCGTGAAGGGCAGCCGGAGGAACCGCTCCAGGGTGCCGTCCAGGCCGAACCGCGGTCCGGGCGCCAGGCGTACGCCGACCTCCTCGGCGGCCCGCGCCAGCGCGCTGGAGATCGGGCCGTCCAGCTCCACCCACAGCGTCACCCCGCCCCGCGGCACGGTGACCCGCCAGTCGGGCAGGCGGTCGGCCATCGCCTTCACGAGGGCGTCCCGCTGGGCGGCGAGCTGGATCCGCCGGGCGGCCACGATGCTGGGCCCCTGCGCCAGCAGGTGCACCGCGACGAGCTGGTCGAGCACCGGGCTCGCCATGTCCACGCCGACCCGGGCGGCGGCCAGCCGCTGCACCTGCGGGGCGGACGCCCGGACCCAGCCGATCCGCAGGCCACCCCAGTACGGCTTGCTCATCCCGCCGATGCTGATGACCCGGGAGTGCCTGTCGAAGGTGGCCACCGGCGGCGGCAGCGGGGTGCCGTCCAGCGGCAGGTCCACGAACGACTCGTCCACCACGAGGTCGGTGCCGGCGGCGTGCGCCGCGCCGACCAGCCGCTCGCGCAGGTCGGTCGCCATGAGGTGGCCGGTCGGGTTGTGGAACTCGGGGATCACGTACGCCAGCTTCGGCCGGGTCTGCCGGATGCTGCCCAGCAGCAGGTCGGCGTCCCAGCCGTCGCCGTCGGCGGCGAGACCGTGGGTGGTGATCCGGGCCCGCCGGGCCGACAGCGCGGCGAGGGCGTTCGGGTAGGTCGGTGACTCCACGAGCACCCCGCCGCCCGGCGACAGGGCCAGCCGCAGCACCAGGTCCAGCGCGTGCTGGGTGCCGCTGGTGACCATGATCTGTTCCGGGCTGGTCGGCAGCCCCCGCTCGGTGTACGCGCGGGCCACCGCCTCGCGCAGCTCGATGATGCCGGTCGGGTGGTAGCCGGCACCGCCGAGGTAGCGGGGCAGGTCCTCGGCGGCGGCCCGGGCGGCGGGCACGAGCTGCGCCGGAGCGGAGAGCGCGGCCACCCCCAGGTCGATCATGTCGCGGTCGTCGAGCGGGGTCCACAGGCCGGTGCTGGCCACCCGGTGCGTGCCGGGGAGCATGGTCCAGCTCCCGGCGCCCCGCCGGCTGGCCAGGTGGCCGGTCTCCCGGAGCTCCCGGTAGGCGGCGGTGACCGTGGTGCGGCTGATCCGCAGCGCCTCGGCCAGGTCGCGCTCGGCCGGCAGGCGTACCCCGAGGGGGAGCCGGCCGTCGGCGAGCAGCCCGCGGACCGCGGCGGCGAGCGCGGCGTAGTCCGGGCTGCGCCGGCGGCCCGGGAGGGCATGCCACTGCCCAAGGAGCCGAGCCAATTGGACGCCACGTACCTGGCTCGTCATGGCCACCCCTCCTGAATTGGCTCTGTCGCGGGCAGGATTGGCCCCTAGGGTGGCATGCATGGCACCAATTGGCAATCTCCGGCACCGGCCCACCCGGCGGCTCGTCCAGCTCTACGCCGGGCTGGCCCTCTACGGGATCAGCATGGCGCTGATGATCCGGTCCGGCCTCGGGCTCGACCCGTGGGACGTGTTCCACCAGGGGCTCGCCCGGCAGACCCACCTCTCGTTCGGCACTGTCACCATCGCGGTCGGCGCGCTCGTGCTGCTGCTCTGGATCCCGCTGCGGCAGCGCCCCGGCCTCGGCACCATCAGCAACGTCGTGGTGATCGGCCTGGTCGTCGACGCCACGCTGGCCCTGCTGCCGCCCGGCGACGGACTGCCGGTCCGCGCCGCCCTGCTGGTCGCCGGGATCGTCGCCAACGGCGCCGCCACCGGCCTCTACCTGGGCGCGGGGCTCGGCCCCGGCCCGCGCGACGGCCTCATGACCGGCTTCACCGCCCGCCGGCCCCGGTACTCCGTACGGCTGGTCCGGACCGTCATCGAGGTGACCGTGCTGAGCCTGGGCTGGCTGCTCGGCGGCACCGTGGGCCTCGGCACCGTGGCGTACGCGCTGGCCATCGGGCCGCTCGCCCAGTTCTTCATCCCGATCTTCGCGGTGCCGGCCCGGCCGGCCGACGAGCCGGTGGTCGCCGGCGCGCCGAGGACGGCCGGCGAGGCGGCCTGAACCGCCCTTCGACCACGCAGCGTCACCCCCGCCGCGCCCACCGCAGCGGAACGGGACGCCCCGGACGTCGCTGAGCTGCGGCGACGTCCGGACGCGAAACCGGGTGTTTTCTCCGCCGCCGTCGCCGGGCATCATTCGTCCATGGGGGAGAACGGTTGGCGTTGGAGCGACGCCTGGATCTTCGTCTCACTTGTCATCGCGAGCGGCGCCGGTCGGCACCGCCGGGCCGCCGACACCCGGCGCCCGGAGGGCGTGCGCCTCGCCGACGTCCTCTCCACAGCCGACCACCTCAACCAGGCCATTCCCGAGCGGCACGAGGTGGAGGGCGCGGTCCGGCGGCTCGTCGACGCGGGCCTGGTCAGCGTCACCGACGGCTGGTTCCGGGTGACGCCGGACGGCGAGCGGCTCTGGCGCAGCCGGCCCAGCGCCGGGCTGGGCACCACCGTCGACACCGTGCAGGGCGTGCTGAGCCGCGGCCCCGTGCCCGGCGAGTCCGACTGGCGGCTGGACGAGGACGACCACGCCGCCGCCGTGCAGGAGTACGTGGTCCGCTCGATCCCGATGCCCCGCCGCTCCCCCGAGGGCCACTCCGGCCGGCCCTGAACCCTTCTCCGATCCGGCCCGGCGGGCGGGTCAGCGGACCGGGTGGCCCGCGCCGCGCAGGGCGTTCTTGACCTCGCCGACGGTCAGCTCACCGAAGTGGAAGACACTCGCCGCGAGCACCGCGTCGGCGCCCGCGCCGATGGCCGGCGGGAAGTGGGCGACCTCGCCGGCCCCGCCGCTGGCGATCACCGGCACGTCGACGACCGCGCGGACGGCCTCGATGAGCGGCAGGTCGAAGCCGGCCTTGGTGCCGTCGGCGTCCATCGAGTTGAGCAGGATCTCCCCCGCGCCCAGCTCGGCGCCGCGCGCCGCCCACTCGACCGCGTCGAGGCCGGTGCCCCGGCGCCCGCCGTGGGTGGTCACCTCGAAGCCGCTCGGCGTGGCGCCGGCCGGCGCGCGGCGCACGTCGAGGGAGAGCACCAGCACCTGGCGGCCGAACCGGTCGGCGATCTCGGCGATCAGCTCCGGGCGGGCGATGGCCGCGGTGTTCACCCCGACCTTGTCCGCGCCGGCGCGCAGCAGGGTGTCGACGTCGGCGACCTGGCGGACGCCGCCGCCGACCGTGAGCGGGATGAACACCGACTCGGCGGTGCGCCGCACCACGTCGAGCATGGTGCCGCGGTCGCTGCTGGAGGCGGTGACGTCGAGGAAGGTCAGCTCGTCGGCGCCGGCCCGGTCGTACGCGGCCGCCAGCTCGACCGGGTCGCCGGCGTCGCGCAGGTCGAGGAAGTTGACCCCCTTGACCACCCGCCCGGCGTCCACGTCCAGACACGGGATCACCCGTACCGCCACCGTCATGCCGTGAGCCTATCCAACCGGCACGGCACGGCGGCCGGCCCGACCGGGCCGACCGCCGTGAACGAGTGCCGCGTCACAGGCGGACGAGCATCTTGCCCAGGTTCTCGCCGCGCAGCAGGCCGAGGAAGGCCTCCGGGGCCCGCTCGATGCCGTCGACCACCGTCTCGTCGTAGGAGATCCGGCCGTCCCGCAGCCAGCCGGCCATCTCCTGGACGAACTGCTCCCGCAGGTGCCCGTGGTCGCCGACCAGGAAGCCGCGCAGGGTGAGCCGCTTGCCGATGAGCAGCGCCAGGTTGCGCGGGGCGGCGGGCGGCTCGGTGGCGTTGTACTGCGCGATCATGCCGCAGATGGCGGCCCGGCCGTGCAGGTTCATGGCACCGATGGCGGCCTCCAGGTGCTCGCCGCCGACGTTGTCGAAGTAGACGTCGACGCCGTCCGGCGCGGCGGCCCGGAGCTGGTCCCGGACCGGGCCGTCGTGGTAGTCGAACGCGGCGTCGAAGCCGAGCGCCCGCAGCCGCTCGACCTTGGCCGGCGAGCCGGCGCTGCCGACCACCCGGGCCGCGCCGCGCAGCTTGGCGATCTGCCCGACCATGCTGCCGACCGCGCCGGCCGCGCCGGAGACGAAGACCGTCTCGCCCGGCTTCATGGCGGCCACGTCGAGCAGCCCGGCGTACGCGGTCAGCCCGGTCATGCCGAGCACGCCCAGGTAGGCGGTGACCGGGGCCAGGTCGGGGTCGACCTTCCGGGCGCCCTTGGCGTCGACAAGCGCGTACTCCCGCCAGCCCAGGCCGTGCAGCACGACGTCGCCGGGCGCGAAGCCCTCGGCCTCGCTGGCCACCACCTCGCCGACCGCGCCGCCGTCGAGCGGGGCGTCGAGCGCGAACGGCGGCACGTACGACTTGACGTCGTTCATCCGCCCCCGCATGTACGGGTCCACCGACATGAACCGGTTGCGGACCACGAGCTGGCCGGGCCGCGGGGTGGGCACCTCGGTCTCGACCAGCCGGAAGTTGTCGGCGGTGGGCCAGCCCTGCGGACGGGAGGCCAGGTGGATCTCCCGGTTGGCCGTCATCGGGCGTCCCGGACGGTCAGGGTGACCTCGATGTTGCCCCGGGTCGCGTTGGAGTACGGGCAGACCTGGTGGGCCGCCTCGACGAGCTGCTGCGCGGCGGACCGCTCGACCGCGGGCAGGTCGACCACCAGCGTGACGGCCAGGCCGTAGCCGCCGCTGCCGTTCGGGCCGATGCCCACCTCGGCCTCGACGACCGAGTTCGAGACGTCCGCCCGGGCCTTGCGGGCGACCAGGCGCAGCGCGGAGTGGAAGCAGGCGGCGTAGCCGGCCGCGAAGAGCTGCTCCGGGTTGGTCGCGCCGCCGGCGCCGCCCATCTCCTTCGGGACGGCCAGGTCCAGGTCGAGGCCGCCGTCGGAGGTGCGGACGTGGCCGTCCCGGCCGTCGCCGGTGGCCTGCGCGGACGCGGTGTAGAGCACCTGCATGGTGGTCACTGCTCCTTCTGTCGGTGGATCGTCTCGGTGACCCGGGTGAGGGTGTCGCGGAGGGCGACCAGCTCGGCCTCGGTGAGGCCGGTGGCGCGGGCCACCCGACGCGGCACCTCGTCCATCCGCTCCCGCAGGGCCCGGCCCGCCGCGGTGATGCCCACCTCGACGCGGCGCTCGTCGGCCGCCGATCGGGTACGCACCACCAGGCCGGCCGCCTCCAGCCGCTTGAGCAGCGGCGAGAGGGTGCCGGAGTCGAGCCGGAGCCGCGCGCCGAGCTCGGAGACCGTGGGGGCGTCGTCGCCGCGCTCCCAGAGGACCAGCAGCACGAGGTACTGCGGATAGGTCAGGCCGTGCTCGTCGAGGATGGGCCGGTAGACGTCGGTGAGGGCGCGCGACGCCGCGTAGAGGGCGAAGCACACCTGCCGGCGCAGCACCAGATCATCGGTCACCCCGAAAACGTAGCCCCCAATTTAGTTGTGCACAACCTAATGGACCGCGGAGTGGCCGCCCCCACACCGCGGGGACGGCCGTCAGCGATCGCCGAGCCAGGCCTCCAGCTCGACCTCGACCAGGTGCTCCGGGTCGATCAGCCCGGCCACCACCACCATGGTGGCCACCGGGCGGACCGCGCCGAACACCGCGTTGTGGGCCCGGCCCACCTCGTCGGCGTACATCCGGTCGGTCACGTACATCCGGGTGCGCACCACGTCGGCCGGCTCGGCGCCGACCTCGGCGAGCGCGTCCAGGCCGATCCGGATCGCCTGGGCGGTCTGCGCCGCGGCGTCGCCCACGTGGGCCACCCTGCCGTCCACCGTCGACGTGCAGCCGGCGGTGATCGCCAGTTGCCCGGCGCGGACCACCCGGCAGTAGCCGTAGAGCGCCTCCCACGGGCCGCCCGAGCCGAGCCGGGTGACGGCCGGCACGTCGGGCGCGGACGGGGCGCTGTCGCCCGCGACGGCCGTCACGCGCCGGCCCGCAGGGTGGCGAGCGCCTCGGCCACGGTGAACGCCCCCGCGTAGAGCGCCTTGCCGGCGATCACGCCCTCCACACCCACCGGCTCCAGGGTGGCCAGCGCGCGCAGGTCGTCCAGGGTGGACACGCCCCCGGAGGCGATCACCGGGGCGTCGGTGCGGGAGCAGACCTCGCGCAGCAGGTCCAGGTTGGGCCCGCGCATCGTGCCGTCCTTGGTGATGTCGGTGACCACGTAGCGGGAGGCGCCGGCCTTGTCCAGCCGGGCCAGCACCTCGTAGAGGTCACCGCCGTCGCGGGTCCAGCCGCGCGCGGAGAGGGTACGGCCGCGCACGTCCAGCCCGATGGCCACCCGGTCGCCGTACTCGCCGCAGACCCGGTCGCACCACTCCGGGTCCTCCAGCGCGGCGGTGCCGATGTTCACCCGGGCCGCACCGGTGCCCAGGGCGGCCTGCAACGACTCGTCGTCCCGGATGCCGCCGGAGAGCTCGACCTTCACGTCGAGCTGCCGGACCACCTCGGCCAGCAGGTGGGCGTTGGTGCCCCGGCCGAAGGCGGCGTCCAGGTCGACCAGGTGGATCCACTCCGCGCCGTCGGCCTGCCAGGCGAGGGCGGCCTCCAGCGGGTCGCCGTACGCGGTCTCGCTGCCGGCGGCGCCCTGGACGAGCCGGACGGCCTGCCCGTCGGCGACGTCCACGGCGGGCAACAGGGTGAGGCTCAACGCTCTACTCCTCGCATCAGGAACGACGGTCCAGGGCGATCACCACGACCGCGGGCAGGACCAGCAGCAACAACACGACAAGCGCCAGCCGCAGCGCCAGGTCGTCGACGAAACTCCAGATACCGGCCACCGCAGCGCCGGTGAGCAGCACGATGGCCGCCCGCTCCCCGCGGCTGTGCCGGCGCAGCCGGCCGGTGCGGCCCCGCCGCAGCTTCGGCGTGAACCGGCGGGCGACCACGCGCCGCCGCTCCCGCCGCGCCACCCGCCGGGCCCGCGCGGCGCGTTCCCGTTCCAGCTCGGCCTGGCGGGCCTCCCGGCGGCGGGCCCGCTCCTTACTCAAGCGTGCCCAGCCAGTTGCGCAGCAGCGCCGCCCCGGTGTCGGCGGACTTCTCGGGGTGGAACTGGGCCGCCGACAGTGCGCCGCGCTCGACCCCGGCGACGAAGTCCGTGCCGTGGTGGGCGGTGGTGACGGTGGCCCCGGCGGCGGCCAGCGCCGCGGGTTCGGTCACCCCGTACGAGTGGACGAAGTAGAACCGGGCGTCCGCCGGCAGGCCGGCGAAGAGCACCGAGCCGGCGGGTGCCTGCACGGTGTTCCAGCCCATGTGCGGCAGGCGCGGCGCGGGCAGCTTCGTCACCCCGCCGGGCAGCAGCCCGAGCCCCTTCGTGACCACGCCGTGCTCGTCGCCGTGCTCGAAGAGCACCTGCATCCCCACGCAGATGCCGAGCACCGGGCGGCCGGCGGCCACCCGCTCGGCGATGACCGGCCCCGCGCCCAACTCCTCGATGCCGGCCATGCACGCCGCGAACGCGCCGACACCCGGCACCACCAGGCCCTCGGCCTCGGCGGCGGCGGTCAGGTCGGCGGTGACGGTGACGTCGGCGCCGGCCCGCTCCAGGGCGCGCTCGGCGGACCGCAGGTTGCCCGAGCCGTAGTCGAGCACCACGACACGCCTGCTCACGATCCCTCCCCCGGCAGCAGCCAGAGCAGCCCACCGGCGGTGGCCAGCACGGCCAGCAGCCCGGTGACCACCACGGCGGGGCGGGCGGCGCCCTGCTTGTAGAGCGACCAGGTGCCGCCGACCAGCACCCCGGCCAGGATCAGCAGCAGCGTCGGCAACGCCCGCCCCATCACAGGGCTCCCTTCGTGCTGGGGATGACGCCAGCCGCCCGCGGGTCGATCGACGTGGCCTCGCGCAGCGCGCGGGAGACCGCCTTGAACTGGGCCTCGACGACGTGGTGGGCGTCCGGGTTGCCGCCCGGCCGGGCCGCCCGCAGCACGTCCACGTGCAGGGTGACCCGGGCGGCCTGGCCGAACGACTCCCAGATGTGCCGGGTCATGCTGGTCGGGTAGACCGGCCCGATGTACGGCGCGAGCGCCGGCTCGTCGTGCACCACGTACGGCCGGCCGGACAGGTCGACGGCGGCCCGGACCAGCACCTCGTCCATGGGGACGGTGGCCGAGCCGTACCGTCGGATGCCGGCCTTGTCGCCCAGGGCCTGGTCGAACGCGGCGCCCAGGGCCAGCGCGGTGTCCTCCATGGTGTGGTGGGCGTCGATCTCCAGGTCGCCGACCGTGTGCACGGTCAGGTCGAAGCCGCCGTGCCGGGCGATCTGGTTGAGCATGTGGTCGTAGAAGCCCACGCCGGTCTCGATGTCGGCCTTGCCGGTGCCGTCGAGGTCGATCTCGACGAGGACCTTGGTCTCCTTGGTGATCCGCTCCACCCGGGCGGTCCGGCTCATGACAACTTCTCCATTGCAGACAAAAAGGCGTCGGTCTCGGCGGGGGTGCCGGCGGTGACCCGCAGCCAGCCGGGCAGGCCGACGTCGCGGACCAGCACGCCGGCGTCGAGCAGGGTGCGCCACGCGGCGGCCTGGTCGACGGCTCCGGGTCGGGGCGCGGCGTCAGACGCGCCGAGCCCGAGTTGTCGGTCGCCGCCGACCTCGAAGAGCACGAAGTTGGCGTCGCTGTCGGCCACCCGGTGCCCACGGGCGCGCAGCTCGGCGACGATCCGGTCGCGCTGCTCCATGATCGCGGCGACGGTGCCGAGCAGGGCGTCCCGGTGGGCCAGCGCCGCGCGGGCGGCGGCCTGGGTGAGCGCCGAGAGGTGGTACGGCAGCCGGACCAGCTGCACCGCCCGCACCACGGCCGGGTCGGCGGCCAGGTAGCCGAGCCGGCCGCCGGCGAAGCCGAACGCCTTGCTCATGGTCCGGGTGACGACCAGCCGGGGGTGCCCGGGCAGCACGGCCAGCGCGCTGACCGTGCCGGGCCGGGCGAACTCGGCGTACGCCTCGTCCACGATCACCATGCCGGGCGCCTCGGCCAGCACGGCGGCCACCACGGCCGGGTCGAGCGCCGTGCCGGTCGGGTTGTTGGGCGAGCAGAGGAAGACCACGTCGGGCCGGTGCGCCCGGACCTGGGCGACCGCGTCGGCGGCGGTCAGCCCGAAGTCCGCGTCGCGGGCGGCCGGGATCCAGCCGGTGCCGGTGCCCAGCGCCAGCAGCGGGTGCATCGAGTACGCCGGGGTGAAGCCCAGCGCGGTGCGCCCGGGGCCGCCGAACGCCTGGAGCAGCTGCTGCTGGATCTCGTTGGAGCCGTTGGCCGCCCACACCTGGTCGACGGTGAGCCCGTGGCCCAGGTACTCCGCCAGGTCGGCGCGGAGCGCCACGGCGTCCCGGTCGGGATAGCGGTTGAGGTCGCGCAGCTCGGCGGAGAGGGCCTTGCCGATCGCCTCCACCACCGGCTCGGGCACCGGGTAGGAGTTCTCGTTGGTGTTCAGCCGCACCGGCACGTCGAGCTGCGGCGCCCCGTACGGCGTCAGGCCCCGCAGGTCGTCGCGGATCGGCAGGTCGTCGAGGGTGGTCACGAGGCCGCCCCCGGGAACCGCACGCTGACCGCCTGGCCGTGCGCCGGCAGGTCCTCGACGCCGGCCAGGGTGACCACGTGCGGGGCCACCTCGCGCAGCGCGTCCCGCGTGTACTCCACGAGGTGGACGCCGCGCAGGAAGGACTGCACCGACAGGCCGGAGGAGTGCCGGGCGCAGCCGCCGGTGGGCAGCACGTGGTTGGAGCCGGCGCAGTAGTCGCCGAGCGACACCGGCGACCAGGCACCCACGAAGATCGCCCCCGCGTTGCGCACCCGCAGCGCCCACTCGCGGGCGTCGACGGTCTGGATCTCCAGGTGCTCGGCCGCGTACGCGTCGACCACCCGCAGCCCGGCCTCCAGGTCGTCGACGAGGACGACGCCGCTCTGCTCGCCGCGCAGGGCGGTGCCGATCCGCTCGGCGTGCTTGGCCGCCGGCACCTGCCGGGCCAACTCGGCGTCGACCGCGTCGGCGAGCGCCACCGACGGGGTGACCAGCACGCTGGCCGCGAGGGGGTCGTGCTCGGCCTGGCTGATCAGGTCGGCGGCGACGTGCGCCGGGTCGGCGGTGTCGTCGGCCAGGATGGCGATCTCGGTGGGGCCGGCCTCGGCGTCGATGCCGACCACGCCGCGCAGCAGCCGCTTCGCGGCGGTCACCCAGATGTTGCCGGGGCCGGTGATCATGTCGACGGGCTCGCAGCGCTCGGCGCCCTCGGGGTCGACGGTCGCCCCGTACGCCAGCATGGCCACGGCCTGTGCGCCGCCGACGGCGTAGACCTCGTCGACGCCGAGCAGCGCGCAGGCGGCGAGGACCCGCTGGTCGGGCAGGCCGCCGTTGTCCTTCTGCGGCGGGCTGACCACCACCAGCGAGCGGACCCCGGCCGCCTGGGCGGGGACCACGTTCATCACCACTGTCGACGGGTACATGGCCAGCCCGCCGGGGACGTAGAGGCCCACCCGGTCGACCGGCACCCAGCGCTCGGTCACCGTGCCGCCCGGCACCACCTGGGTGGTGTGGTCGACGCGGCGCTGGTCGCCGTGGACCTTGCGGGCCCGGGTGATCGACTCCAGCAGCGCGGCGCGGACCTGCGGGTCGAGGGTGTCCTCGGCGGCGCGGATCACCTCGACCGGCACCCGCAGGCGCTCGGGCGAGACCCCGTCGAACCGTTCGCTCGCCTCCCGGATCGCCGGGTACCCATGCTCCCGGACCGCCTCCACGAGGGGGCGGATCCTCTCGACGGCCACGGAGACGTCGAGCTGGGCACGGGGCAGCAGGCGGCGCGGGTCGCGCGCGCCGCCGCGCAGGTCGATCCGATTCAACACCCTTGCGAGTCTAGGCTGCCCGCCCCCGCGCCGACCGGAGCCGCCCGTACGCCGGGACGGTGAGCCGGGACACGCCGCCGCGGCGCGATCGGGATACTCTCGATCACGTGACCGCACGGCTGCCGGTTTTTCCGCTCGGGACGGTCCTCTTCCCGGGGCTGGTCCTCCCGCTGCACATCTTCGAGGAGCGCTACCGGGCACTGGTGCGCCACCTCGTCGGGCTGCCCGAGGGCGCGCCGCGCGAGTTCGGCGTGGTGGCCATCCGGGCCGGCTGGGAGGTCGCGCCGGCCGGGCCACCGGGCCGCTCCGGGCCCGCCGGCGGCGAGGTCACCCTGCACGAGGTGGGCTGCACCGCCGAGCTGCGGCAGGTCACCGAGCTGGACGACGGCGGGTTCGACATCGTCACCGTGGGGCGGCGGCGGTTCCGCATCGCCGAGGTCGACGACGCCGCCGCGCCGTACCTGACCGCCGAGGTGGAGTGGCTGCCCGAGCCGGCCGGCGCCGACGAGGTGGCCGACCTGCTGGCCGCCCGGGTGATCTCGGTCTTCCGGCAGTACCTGAACCTGGTCCGGCCGGACCCGCAGGAGATCTCCGAGCAGCTGCCGGAGGACCCGACCGTGCTGTCGCACCTGGTCGCCGCCACCGCGGCGCTGACCGTCGACGACCGGCAGCGGCTGCTCGCCATCGACGACACCGCCGGCCGGCTCCGGGCCGAGCTGCGGCTGCTGCACCGGGAGACCACCCTGCTGCGCGAGGTGCGGGCGGTCCCGGTGCCGCTCAGCGAGCTGGCTGGTCCCCCGGCTCCGAACTGATCCCCGGCCCGCCGGGCGCCCAGCCGCCGTCCCACTGCGGCTCCGGCCGCAGCGACGGCCACCGCGACCAGCCGGCCAGCAGGGTGTACGTCACGGCCACGCCGAACGCCGCCAGCAGCAGGTTGCCGTGCGGGACGGGCAGCGGCCCGTACCAGTCGATCCCGCCGGCGCGCAGGTCGGCGGGCTTGGTGAAGTCGGTGCCGGGCGGCGCGGTGTCCAGCAGCCGGTGGAAGGTGCCGAGCCCGATCCGGCGGCCCACCTGCCAGGCCACGACCGCCGCGCCGAGCCCGCCGAGCGCGCCGGCGACCAGGCCGGCCGGACCACGCCGGTGGCGCAGCACCACCCAGAGGGTGATCGCGGCGAGCACCCCGAAGCCGAACGCGAGCAGGCTGAACCAGCCGTCCGCGGCGATCGGCTGCTCCGGTTGCGGGGTGGCGTAGACGGCACCCTCGGCGGTCATCCGCACCGGCGTGCCGGGGGCCACCAGCGCCCAGAGCAGGCCCAGGGGCGCCCCGAGCACGGTCAGCAGCAGCGCCGCGCCGACCGCGACGGTGGCGGTCCGGCCACCGGCCCGCCGGGTGGCGGCCGGCACGCCGGGCACTTCCCCGACCACGCCGGGCCAGCCGGCGAGCGGGTCCGCGCCGGGCGCGGTCACCGGGGTGCCGGCGGGCACCGGCAGGCCGCCGGGCCAGCCGGGCGGTTCCTGGCCCGCGCCCGGGGAGCGGTCGGCGGCCACGCCGTCGTCCGGAACGCGGCCGGGCCGCTCCCCCGGGCCCGGTGACCCCCCGGGCGGGGCGGAGTCGGTGGGCCGCTCGGGGCGCGGGAAGCCGCCCGCGCCGGCGGGCGGGCGGGCGGCGGCGCCGGGACCGTCGGCGACCCGCTCGGGATCAGGGGTGTCCGGACTCACCCGGTGATCCTCTCAGGCGGCGGGGCGGCGCGGGGCGGCGGTGGCGGTCAGCGGGCGAACGGTTCCAGCATCACCGAGGCGGCCTTGAGCCAGCCCTGCCGGGTCTCCGCCTGGAGCTGGTGGTACTCGATCGAGGAGCCGGTCTCCAGCGCCGGGTCGTAGGGCACCACGGCCACCGCCCGGGTGCGGGTGGCGAAGTGCCGCTCCAGGTCGTCCTGGAGCGGCGTGCGGCCGGGGGTGGGGCAGGAGATCAGGGTGACGGCGTTGTCGGCCAGCTCGCCCATGCCCTCCTCGTGCAGCAGGTCGAGCATCCAGTCGGCGCTGAACGCGGCGTCCTCGCGGGGCACGGTGGTCACCACGAGCTGGTCGGCCGCCTGCATGACGGTGCGCCAGTTGGGGCTCTCCACGTTGTTGCCGGTGTCCACGCAGACCACGTCGTGGGTGCGGCGCAGCAGCTCCAGCACCCGCTTGACGGTGAACTGGTCCAGGCGCTGGGCGAAGCGCGGGCTCTCCTCGCCGGCCAGCACGTCGTACGAGCCGTCGGAGGCGTGCCGGAGGTAGTCGTCGAGGTGCTCCAGGAGGGTGGCGCCCTCCAGGATCTCGATCTGCGCGAGGTCGTGGATCAGGTGCCGGATGGTGCGGGCGTGCCGGGCGCTGCCGGCGCGCAGGCCGAGGGTGCCGCGCAGCTCGTTGTCGTCCCAGGCGAGCACCCCGCGCCCGCGGACGCTGCCCACGGTGGCCGCGGCGAGCACGGTGGCGGTGGTCTTGTGCACGCCGCCCTTGGGGTTGGCGAAGGCGAGCACCCGGGGCCCGCCCAGCTCGCGGCGGAGCACCCCGGCCGCGCGCTCCAGCTCGGTCTCCGGCTCCGGGGCGCGCCACTCCACCCGCGCCGGCTCGATCCGGGGCGGCTCGATGCGGGCCGGCTCGGGGGCCGGGTGGACCTCCGGGCGGTAGCGGCCCCGGTCCAGCAGCGCGTAGCGGGACTCCGCCGGGGGCGGGTCGGGCTGGTAGCCGCCGTCGAGCAGGGCGTACCGGGACTCGACCGAGGCGGTGCCGCGACCGCGCGGCGGGGGCTCGGGGTAGGCCGGCTCCGGGGGGCGGACCGGCTCGGCCCGCCAGGACGGCTCGACGCGCGGCTCCGGCTCGGCGCGGTAGGCGGGCTCCGCCTGGTACGCCGGCTCGCCGCCGTAGCGCGGGTCGACCCGGTAGGCCGGCTCCACCCGGTAGGTCGCCTCGACCCGGTAGGCCGGTTCGGCGCCGAACGACCCGTCGGCGGGGCGGGCGACGGCCTGCGCCCGGCCGGTCCAACCGGTGCCGGCCGCGCGCCGGGGCAGCGTCTCCGGGGGCGGCGCCGGGTCCTCCTCGGCGCGGTGGTCCACGTCGTGGTGCTCCCCGCCGCGACCGGCGAGCCGGGCCCGGTCGAGCAGCGCCCGCCACCGTGGTGCCGGCTCAGCCTGCCGACCCCAACCGGTCTCGCTGCCGTCCACGGCCTCGCCCCTCCCCCAGCCCATCGATCTCCGCCTGACAGGCTACGAACGAAACCCTATTCGGACCACACCCCGGTTCGCACATCCCCCGGTGGCCCTCCTCACCGCCGGCCGGGGCCCGACGCCGTCCACCAGCACGTCTCAGGAGGTGGGAGCCGGATTGGGCGGTCCCGCTCCGGCGGCGGGCCGGCCGGCGGTCGGTGAGGATCCGGTCACCGTCGGTGCGGCTTCCGACGAATCGCCCATACCGGCGCTCGGCGTGAGCCCGGTGTCGGCCGGCGGCCGGACCACGTCCCGCTGCTCCGGCAGCGGCGGGGTGAACACCGTCCGGTCCAACCGGGTCACCTCCGGGGCGGGGTCGACCGCGCGGACGCCGGGTCGGGCGGCCAGCGCCCGCAGGGCGTCCGGGGCGTCCCGGACCACCGCGGCGTAGACACACGCGCAGCCCGCCCGGTAGCCGGCCGCCTCCCGCGCCGCCACCGCGGCCCCGGTGTCGTACACCCGACGCAGCTCGGGATCGGCGGTGGCCGCCGGGGCGGCGGCGCGCGCCCGGTAGTCGGCGGCCTCCCGGTCCTTGCGCCCGGCCACCTCGGCCATCCCGGCGACCACGTCGTCGGGCAGGCGCAACGCGGCGATCCGGACGATCTCGGTCTGCCGCCCGGGCACCGGCACCCGGGCCACCACCGCCGAGACCGGGGCGCCGCCCAGCGCGGTCGCCACCTGCGCCGGCGTCAGGTACGCGGCGAACGACACCAGGGCGTAGCTGCCGGGCGCGGGGGCGTCGAGCCGGACCAGTTCGTCGGCGGCGGCGCCCAGATACGCGGGGACGGAGTCGCCGTCGGCCACCCCGACCCGGGTCACCTCGCCCACCGTGCGGTCCCCCACCGGCCGGTCCCCCCGCTGCGCGAGGGCGACCACCAGCACCACGAGCGCGCAGGCCAGGGCGAGCCAGGTGAGCGCGGCGGAGCGCGACCGGCGCGGGGGCTCGGTGTCGGTGCTCATCGGCAGGTCAGTCGCGGAGGATCTCCAGCGCCCGGGCCAGGTCGTCCGGGTACTCGCTGACGAACGTGACCTCGTCGCCGGTGCGCGGGTGCAGGAAGCTCAGCGAGCGCGCGTGCAGCCACTGCCGGCTCAGGCCGAGCCGGGCGGACAGGGTCGGGTCGGCGCCGTAGGTGAGGTCGCCCACGCAGGGATGCCGCAGCGTGGAGAAGTGCACCCGGATCTGGTGGGTACGCCCGGTCTCCAGCCGCACGTCGAGCAGGCTGGCCGAGGGGAACGCCTCGAGGGTGTCGTAGTGGGTGATGCTCGGCTTGCCGCCGGAGACCACCGCCCAGCGGTAGTCGTGGTGCGGGTGCCGGTCGATCGGCGCGTCGATGGTGCCGCGCAGCGGGTCCGGGTGGCCCTGCACCACGGCGTGGTAGCGCTTCTCCACCTCGCGGTACTTGAACGCCCGCTTCAACGCGGTGTACGCCTGCTCGCTCTTGGCCACCACCATGACGCCGGTGGTGCCCACGTCGAGCCGGTGCACCACGCCCTGCCGCTCGGCGGCGCCGCTCGTGGAGATCCGGTGGCCGATCCCGGCCAGCCCGCCGATCACCGTCGGGCCGGTCCACCCGGGGCTGGGGTGGGCGGCCACCCCCACCGGCTTGTCCACCACCACGATGTCGTCGTCGGCGTAGACCACGGTGAGGCCGGGCACGGCCTGCGGCACCACTGTCGGCGGGGCGGCCGGCGCGGGCAGCGTGACCTCCAGCCAGGAGCCCGCCTTGACCTTGTGCGAGTTGGGCCGGACCGCGCCGTCAACGAGCGCGTCCCCGGCGTCGACGAGCGCCGCCGCGGCCGTGCGGGACAGCCCGAAGAGCCGGGAGACGGCCTGGTCCAGGCGCATGCCGTCGAGCCCGTCCGGGACGGGGAGGGACCGGTGGTCGCCGCCGGCGGCGAAGGCGGAGGTCACGCGCGCTCCCGCTGCTCGGCGGGGGTCTCGGCGTCGGACCGCTCGGCGGTGGCCCGGGAGCCGTCCCGCTGCCGGCCGGTCAGCTCCAGGAACACCGCCAGCAGCACGCCGCAGACCAGCGAGCTGTCGGCCAGGTTGAACACCGGCCAGACCTGCCCGTACGGGTCGAAGAGGCTGACCATGTCGACCACGTGGCCGACGAAGTGCCCGGGGGCCCGGAAGATCCGGTCGGTGAGGTTGCCCAGCGCCCCGCCCAGGACGAGCCCGAGCGACACGGCCCAGGGCAGCGACCGCAGCCGCAGCGCCATCCAGGCGATCCAGGCGACCACGCCGATGGTGATCAGCGGGAAGACCCAGGTGTGGTCGGAGCCGATGCTCCACGCGGCGCCGCTGTTGCGGGTCAGGCTGAGGTAGACCGCGCCGCCGAGCAGCGACACCGGCCCCCGCCCGGTCAGCTCCGAGAGCGCGAGCTGCTTGGTGACCAGGTCGGCGACGAGCGAGGTCAGGGCCACGCCGAGCAGCAGGCCGGTCGCCTTGCGGCGGGGCGTGCCGGTGTCCGGGTCGGCCGTGCCGGACCCGGCGGGCGGTGCTGCGGTCATCTGCTCCCCATCGACGCTCGCGACGGTGGCGGTCACCGTCTGCCGTACGGCCGCCGGGGAACGGACGTCAGCGCCGCTCCTCCAGCTGCTTGCAGCTCACGCAGAGGGTGGCCGACGGGAAGGCGGCGAGCCGCTCCACCGGGATCGGGTTGCCGCACCGCTCGCACCAGCCGTAGCCACCCTCGTCGAGCCGCTCCAGCGCGCGCTCGACCTGCGTGATCCGCTCCTTGATGCTGTTGGCGAGTGAGATCTCCTGCTCGCGCTCGAACGTCTTGGTGCCCGTGTCGGCCTGGTCGTCCCCGGCCGAGTCGGTCAGCCGGTCGCGCTGCAGCTCGGTGATCTCGCTCAGCGTCTGATCGTACTCGGCGTTGAGCTCGTCCCGCCGTGCCGCCAGGGCGGCCCGGATCTTCTCGGTCTCCGCGGCGCTGCGGGTGGCCTTCGCCACCGGCTTGCGGCCGGCGGTCCTGGTGTCGGCTGGCTTCGCCATCGTCAGCTCCCTCAGCCGCGTGCCGCGGCGGTCAGCGTGCCTGGGCGGGGACGGCCGGCGTCGGCGTCCCCCCTGTACAGAACGGGCGCGCGGCGACAGGGCCGCGCACTCCGGAGGGTGGCAAGAATACGGAACGTACAGGCGTCCGACAACGTGCCGCACCGTCGCACCGCGATTCAGCCCCGAACAGCCACCAATTGGGGCAAAAGGAACGCTAGCAGATCAGGCCGTCCGGTCCTCGCCGTACTCGCCAAACCACCGGGCCAGCCGACCCCGCCGGCTCACCGCCCGCAGCCGCCGCTCCGCCTCGTCCCGCACCTCCGCGGTGGCCACGATGAGCAGGCTGTCCCCGATCTTCAGCCGGGTGTCCGGGCCGGGCACGAAACCCACCCCGTCGCGCAGCACCAGGGTCACCGAGGCGCCCACCGGCAGCCGCAGCTCGTCCACGTGCACCCCGCCCAGCCGGGAGCCCGGCGGCACCTCCAACTGGAGCAGATCGGCCCGCATCCGCTCCAACGGCGCCGTCTCCAGCAGGATCTCCGCCGCCTCGGCCGGCGCGGTCACCCCGAGCCGGCGGGCCGCCGGGGCGAGCGTCCCGGCCTGGAGCAACGTGAAGATCACCACCAGCACGAAGACCGCGTCGAAGAGCCGGTCGGCGCCCGGCACCCGCAGCGAGAGCGGGATGGTGGCCAGCACGATCGGCACCGCCCCGCGCAGCCCGGCCCAGGACAGGAAGAGCTGCTCGCGCACCCGGAACCGGAACGGCAGCGCGGAGACCGCCACCGACAGCGGCCGGGCGAGCAGCAGCAGGGCCAGCCCGGTCACCACGGCCGGCAGCACCGCGGCGGCCAGCCGGCCCGGTGAGACCAGCAGGCCGAGCAGCACGAACAGGCCGATCTGGGCCAGCCAGGCCAGCCCGTCGGCGAAGCCCAGGATGGCCTGCCGGTGCGGCAGCCGGGCGTTGCCGAGCAGGACGCCGGCCACGTAGACCGCCAGGAAGCCCGAGGCGTGCAGCACCGAGCCGGCCGCGTACGCCAGCACCGTGAAGCCGACCACGGCGATCGGGTAGAGGCCGGCGGACGGCAGGGCGGCCCGGCGCAGCGCGTACCGGCCGGCGATCCCGGCGGCCACGCCGACCGCCGCGCCGGCGCCCAGCTCGTAGCCGACCAGGAGCACCTCCTGCCACCACGGCTGGGCGGCCTCCACCCCGGCCCGGGACAGCAGCAGGACCAGGATGACCACCGGGGCGTCGTTGATCCCGGACTCGGCCTCCAGGGTGGCCACGAGGCGGGGCGGCAGGCGCAGCCGGCGCAGGGTGGCGAAGACGGCCGCCGCGTCGGTGGACGAGAGCACCGCGCCGTAGAGCAACGCCAGCCGCCAGTCGAGGCCGAGCAGCAGGTGCACCACCGCGCCGACGACCAGGATGCTGACCGCCACGCCGACCGTGGAGAGCGCGGCGGCCAGGCCGAGCACCGGCCGTAGTGTGCTCCACCGGGCGCTCAGCCCGCCCTCCGCGATGATCACGATGAGCGCGCAGAAGCCGAGCACCCGGGTCAGCTCGACGTCGTCGAAGCGGATGCCCAGGCCGGCCTCGCCGATGGCCACCCCGAGCGCCAGGTAGACCAGGAGACTCGGCACGCCGAGCCGGGTGGAGAAGCGCACCGCACCCACGGCGACGAGCAGGACGCCCGCACCGACCAGGAGCGCGACGTCGAGCCCCGGCGTCATGCGGGGCCGGTCCGGAGGGTCCTCACCCGGCCGATCCGTCGCGCAGGCGCCGGAGCACGTCGGGCAGCCCCGGTGCCGGGTGCTCGACCAGGAAGAGCTTGTCCCGGCTCGCCGCGCCGGCCCGCAGGGAGACCGCCGCCGGCCGGACGCCGAGCGCGTCGGCCAGGGCCCGGCGGGCCGCCTCGGTGGCCCGGCCGTCCACCGCGGGCGCGTTCACGGCGATGACCAGGGCCGGCCCGTGCGGCCCGTCGAACCGGCCGCCGACCCGGGCGCGGGAGGCGCCGGGCTTCACCCGTACGGCGACGGTGAGCGTGTCGTCCATGGTCACCATGATCAGTGCGGCCGGGCCTCGGCGAGCAGGGTGGTGGCCGGTGCGCAGCCGGCACACGGGGTGAAGCCCAGCCCGACCGCCTCGGCGACCGGCAGCGGCTCGTCGACCCGGCCCACCAGGTGGGGACAGCCGGGCAGGTGGAAGCGGGGGTGACCGTCGACCACGCGGACCTCGCCGTCGAGCCGGACCAGCCGGGCGACCTCCCCGGAGGAGAGGAACTCGGCCGGCGGGTCCCCCTCGAACGGGCCGTCCGGCGCCGGCGAGGTGGGCGCCGGGGCGTCGAACGCCGTCGCGGCGCCCGACGGGCCGCGGGGCGCGGGGGGCGAATAGGGCTCGGCCGGTGAGTAGGGCTCAGCCGGCGAGTATGGCCGGGCCGGCGGGGCGAGCGGGTCGATCGAGGGATCGAGTCGGTCGGCCGGCGGGTCGAACCCGGCGGTCGCCGGATCGACCGTGGTTGCCGGTGGGTCGAACGGGTCGGCTGCCGGTGGCTCGGGCGGTTGCCGCCACCCGGGTCCACCGGCGCCGACCGTCGACGAAACGTGCGGGACCGGGGTTTCCGACCCGTCGGGGGACGGGACGGTCGGCGCGGTCCGGCGGCGCGGCCCGGTCTCCCGGCCCGCCGTGGCCCGGGCGGCGGCCGCCTGGCGGGCGAACGCCACGAGGGCGACGGCGGCCAGCAGGCTGGCCGCGATAGAGGTGATCAGCAGCGGGCTGGACCCACCGGCCAGCCCGGCCACCAGGAGCACGACCGCGACGAGGATGAGCAGGATGCTGGCGGCTATCACGGCTCACCCCCGGCCGCGTCGTGTCGGTTCTGCGCGGTCGGTGGCCGCCCCGGGGACGGCCACCGACGGCGGGATCAGCGGCCGGACTCGAGCGAGCCCGCGCGGCCGCCACCGTAGGAGCCGGCGAGGCCGGCGGCGGCGAGGCCGTTGCTGCCGCCCGCGGCACGGTTGCCCTCGGAGCGGGTCATCTCGGCCTCGAGGCCCTGGCCGCGACCGTCGAGGTCACGCAGCTGGCTCTCCAGGTACGCCTTGAGGCGGGTGCGGTACTCGCGCTCGAACTGCTTGAGCTCCTCGATGTGCTTCTGCAGCGCGGTGCGCTTGGCGTCCAGGCCGCCCATGGCCTCCTGGTGCCGCTGGCGGGCGTCCCGCTCCAGGGCGTCGGCCTTGGCGCGGGCCTCGCGGGTGACCTCCTCGGCCTTGGAACGGGCCTCGGAGAGCAGCTGGTCGGCCTCGCGGCGGGCGTCGGAAACGTGGTCGTCGGCGGTGCGCTGGGCCATCATGAGCACCCGCAGCGCCTGCTGCTCGCCGTCGGCGGCGGAGGTCGCCGGGCCACCCTGGGCGCGGACCTGCTCCAGCTCGGCCTGCATCGCCCGGGCCGCCTGCTCGGCGGCCGCCTTGTCGCGCTGCACCCGGTCGAGCTGGGCCTTGACGTCGTTGAGCTCCGCGGCGAGCCGGGCGTCGCCGCCGGGGCCGGAGGGAGCGCCGCCCCGACCGCCGCGCTCCACCTGGGCGCGCAGCTCGTTGTTCTCCTCGATCAGACGGGCAAGCTCGCGCTCGACCTCGTCCAGGAAGGCGTCGACCTCCTCCTCGTCATACCCCCGCTTGCCGATCGGCGGCTTTTTGAAGGCGACGTTGTGGACGTCAGCCGGGGTCAGCGGCATCGAAACTCCTCGGGTCAGTTGCGGCCGCGAAAGCAGTCTGGTCAGGCGAAAGCTCTGATCAGTTGCCCTAACACGAACTCCATCAGCACGAACAGGATAACCAGGAGCACAAGGGAGGCCAGGTCGATGCTCACGGTACCAATTCGCAGCGGTGGGATCACACGCCTCAACGCGCGCAGGGGCGGATCAGTGACGCTCCACACGACTTCCAGTCCCGCCGATGCGCCCCGGCCCGGTTGCCAGCGGCGACCATAGGCCAGAACGGCGCCAAGGACAAATCGGGCCAACAGGATGAGCAGGAAGAAATACAGGAGCAGATAGAGCACCTGGAACAGGATCGACAACACGGCAGGCGACGTCCCTCGGTCGTGCGGGTCAGCTCAGGCTGAAGAAGCCGCCCTCAGCGATCTTGGCCTTGTCCTCCGCGGTGACCTGGACGTTGGCCGGTGAGAGCAGGAACACCCGGTTGGTCACGCGCTCGATCGTACCCCGCAGGCCGAACGCGAGTCCGGCGGCGAAGTCGACAAGCCGGCGGGCGTCCGCCTCGTCCATCTCGGTGAGGTTGATGATCACCGGTACGCCGTCGCGGAAGTGCTCACCGATGGTGCGCGCCTCCCGGTAGGTGGTCGGGTGCAGGGTGGTGATCTGGTAGCGCTGCTCGTCCTCGGGCACCACGGCCCGCTCGCGCGGCTGGGCCTGCGGCGCCAGGGCGAGGTTGTCGCGGGTGTGGTACGTCAGCGCGCCGGAGGTCTCCCCCGCGCCGGAACGGGTGATCGACCGGACGCTGGACCGCTCGGTCCGCTCCGGCCGCTCCACCTCGGCCCGGTCGGTCTCGACGGCGCGGCTCGACGCGCGCTCGCTCAGCCGGCCACGGTCGCCGACCCGGCCACGGGTCGCCGGCGGCTCCTCGGACTCGTCGTCCTCGTCGTCGGCGAACTCCTCCGAGTAGCGGCTCGACCGGTAGCGCGACTCGCGGTAGCCACCCTTGTCGTAGCCACCGTCCTCGTACGCCCGCTCATCGTCCTCCTCGACGAGACCGAGCCAGACCCCCGCCTTGCGCAGTGCACCCATCCCCGCGCCCTTCCGTCCGCCGTGCGGCACGCGCCCCCGTGCCGTGTCGCTTGATCACGAGTGGACAACGATGCCCACCGGACCGGATCGGCAATCCCCCGGCGAGCGATTCGCGGTCCGCTCGCCACGGCCCCCGGCTACGGGAACGCCGTTCCTGAACAACACTGATGTAATTTGCTTCTTTCGCGGTCAGGCTACCGCAGCGTGGAGCGCATTCCGAGCAACGCGCTGCCGACGCGGACATGTGTCGCGCCGTATTCGATCGCGATTTCCAGATCGCCGCTCATACCCGCCGAGAGCACCGTGGCCTCGGGATGGTCGACGCGGAATCGCGCCACCACCTCGGCCAGGCGGGCGAACGCCCGGTCCGGCTCCCAGCCCAGCGGGGCGACCGCCATGAGGCCGGCGAGCCGTAACCCGTCGGCGCCGGCCACCGCCGCGGCCACCGCGCCGAGCCCCCGGTCCGGGTCGGCCGCGTCCGGCAGCGCACCGCCCCGGGCCGGGTCGCCGTCGACGCTCACCTGCACCAGCACGTCCAGCGGCCGGTCCCGGGCGGCGGCCGCGGCGCCGTCCAGGGCCGCGGCCAGCCGCACGCTGTCGACCGACTGGACCACGTCGGCATAGCGGACCACCGAACGGGCCTTGTTGCGCTGCAGCTGGCCGATGAAGTGCCAGCGCGGCGTGGCGCCGGCGGCGGCCGCCTCGGCGGCCTTCGGGGCCGCCTCCTGGTCGCGGTTCTCGCCCACGTCGGTCACCCCGAGCCCGGCCAGCGCGACGACGTCGGCGGCCGGGTACGTCTTGGTGACCGCGACCAGGGTGACCTCGCCCCGGTCCCGGCCGGCCGCCGCGCAGGCGTCGGCGATGCGGGCCCGGACCCGGGCGAGGCCGGCCGCGAGCTCGGCGCGACGGTCGGGTCGCACCGTGGTGGGTGAATCGGTCATCGGCGCGGCTCAGGACCCGTTCTTGAGGAAGTCCGGCACGTCGACGTCGTCGAAGAGCACCCGCCGCGGCGACTGCTGCGGGGCCGGCATGGTGGCCGGCGGGCTGACCGGAGCGTTCGCCTGGGTCGGCGGGTTCTGGTTGGTCTTGCGGGCCGGCTCGACCGCCTTGTACGCCGGCGCGCCCCCGTCGAAGCCCGCCGCGATCACGGTCACCCGCACCTCGTCGCCGAGCGCGTCGTCGATGACCGCGCCGAAGATGATGTTGGCGTCCGGGTGGGCCGCGTCGGTGACCAGCTGGGCGGCGTCGTTGATCTCGAACAGGCCCAGGTCGGAGCCGCCGGCGATGGAGAGCAGCACGCCCCGCGCGCCGTCCATGCTCTGCTCCAGCAGCGGGCTGGAGATGGCCGCCTCGGCCGCCTCGACGGCGCGGTTCTCGCCGCGGGCGCTGCCGATGCCCATGAGCGCGCTGCCGGCGCCGCTCATGACGCTCTTCACGTCGGCGAAGTCGAGGTTGATCAGACCCGGCGTGGTGATCAGGTCGGTGATGCCCTGGACACCGGAGAGGAGCACCTGGTCCGCGGTGCGGAAGGCGTCCATCATGGAGATGTTCCGGTCGCCGAGCGCGAGCAGCCGGTCGTTCGGGATCACGATGAGCGTGTCGCACTGGTTGCGCAGCTCCTCGATGCCCGCCTCGGCCTGCACCTGGCGGCGCTTGCCCTCGAAGGAGAACGGCCGGGTGACCACGCCGATGGTGAGCGCGCCGAGCTTGCGGGCGATGTTCGCCACCACCGGCGCGCCGCCGGTGCCGGTGCCGCCGCCCTCGCCACAGGTCACGAAGACCATGTCGGCGCCCTTGAGCACCTCCTCGATCTCGTCCCGGTGGTCCTCGGCGGCGTTCTTGCCGACGTCCGGATTGGCACCGGCGCCCAGCCCGCGGGTCAGCTCCCGGCCGACATCGAGCTTGACGTCGGCGTCGCTCATCAGCAGCGCCTGCGCATCGGTGTTGATCGCGATGAACTCGACGCCCTTGAGCCCAACCTCGATCATCCGGTTGACGGCGTTCACGCCACCGCCACCGATGCCGACGACCTTGATGACCGCCAGGTAGTTGTGCGGAGGTGTCATCTCCGGTCCTTTCCCTTCGAGATTGGCATGGGCCGACCCCACACGGCTTGGCCAGACCAGCGGCGGAGCATTTCCCAGCGATTCCGACGGCTGAAACCCTCACCCTCTACTAGAGGCTTAGAGCTATGTCAACCACTGATCTCTTCGGGGCAACGTATGCGCCGCCGCGCGCTGAGCCAAGGACCTTTCCGGCGTGTCGCGGGCGGAGCGGGCGGGCTCACGTCCGTTGACCGGCGGATCACCGGAGGGTGACCACGTCCGGGGCGCTGACGTCGATCGTGTCGGCCTTCCGACCGAGCAGGGCGGTGGCCACCGTGGACTTGTCCGCGCTGCGGGTCGCGTCGCCCCAGACCACCTTCCGGTCGCCGCGCAGCAGCAGGGTGATCCGGGCCAGCCCGGCCACGTCCACGGCGACCATTTCGGCGCGCAGCTTCGGGCTGAGCGCGGCCAGCACGTCCAGCCCGGCGCGGGTGCCCGGATCGTCGGGGGCCGGCCTGCCGACCTGGATGACCGGCAGCCCGCCGGGGGCCTGGTCGAGGTTCCGGAAGACCACACCCGCGCGGTCGACGACCACCCACCGGTCGCCCTGCGGCACCGCGGCCACCGGCGTCCGCTCCACCACCCGGATCACCAGGGCGCCCGGCCAGTCCCGCTCCACCGTGGCCCGCTCCACCGGAGCGAGCAGGCCGACCCGGCGGGCGGTCGCGGCCAGGTCCACCCGGGCCAGTGGAGCCTCGTCGGGCACGGCCGCGGCGTCGCGTACCTCGACCGGGGTGACCAGCTCGGCGCCGACCACCCGCACCTCCCGCACGCCGAACAGGCCGGTGCCCAGCACGGTCCAGGCGACCAGCCCGGCGACGGCCAGCACGGCGACGGTGACCGCCCAGGGCAGGGCCGCGCGCATCCGCCGCTGCCGGGCCCGGGCCATGAAGCGCCGGGTGGACGGGGGTACGGCGTCCGCGCCGGCCCGGACCAGCTGCCACCGCCGGGCCGGGTTGCGCCGGCCGGCCCCGCCGTCCTGGCCGGGGGTGCGGCCGCGGGCCGGGCCGGGGCTCATCCGGCCGTGGCCGCCGCGCCGTCCGGGTCGACGCCGGTGCCGATCGCCGCGGCGTCGCCGGACCGGGCCAGCAGGGCGTCGAGCAGCTGGTCGCCCATGAGCGAGATCGGCGGCGCGCCCATGGTCACCACCACGTCGCCGGGGCGGGCCCGGCGGGCCACCTCGGCCGGCACGTCGTCCCACGCCTCGACGAAGACCTTCCGGTCCGCCGGCAGCGGCACCACCGACAGCAGCGCGGCCGAGCCCTCGCCGGGCTGGCGCAGCTCGCCGGGGCCGAAGACCTCCAGCAGCACCAGCTCGTCGGCGATGCCGAGCGCGGCGGCGATCTCCGCCTGGAGGTCGCGGGTGCGGTAGAGGCGGTAGGGCTGGAAGACCACGATGAGCCGGCCCTCGCCGGCCACCTCGCGCAGCGTCTGGAGGGCCAGCGTCATCGAGGTCGGGTGGTAGGCGTACTCGTCGTAGACCAGCACGCCGTCCGCCACGCCCTTGCGCTCGAAGCGCCGCCGCACGCCGGGGAACGCGCCGAGCGCGGCCTCCGCCGCCGCGACGGGCAGCCCCAGCAGGTACGCGGCGAGCACCGCGGAGGCGCTGTTCAGCCCCATGTGCCGGCCCGGCACCGGGAGCCGGATCTCGCCCAGCGACCGGCCCTCGATCTCGGCCAGGTAGCGCACCCCCTGCGCGGAGGAGGCCATCCCGCTGAGCTTCAGGTCGGCGTCGGCGGACTCGCCGTACGTCCACACCCGGCGCCCCTCGGCCCGCAGCGTCTCGGCCAGCCGCCGGCCACCCGGGTCGTCGGCGCAGGTGATGATGAAGCCCTCGGGGTCGGTGAGCCGGGCGAACTCGGCGAAGGTCGCCTCCAGGTTCGCCAGGTCGCCGTACGTGTTGAGGTGGTCCGCCTCGATGTTCGTGATGATCGACACGTACGGGCGGTAGATGAGGAACGAGCGGTCGCTCTCGTCCGCCTCGACCACGAAGTGCTCGCCGGTGCCGTGGTGCGCCCCGGAGCCCACCTCGGAGATCTCGCCGCCGATCACGAAGGACGGGTCGGCGCCGGCCTGCTGGAGCACCATGGTGACCATCGACGTGGTGGTGGTCTTGCCGTGGGTGCCGGCGACCGCCACGGTCCGGCGGCCGGTCATCGCCGCGGCGAGGGCCTCGGAGCGGTGCAGCACCCGCAGGCCGCGCCGGCGCGCCTCGACCATCTCCAGGTGGTCCTGCGGGATGGCGGAGGAGTAGACGACCGTGTCCACCCCGTCGAGGTTGCTCGCCTCGTGGCTCATGTGGATGGTGCCGCCGAGCGCCCGCAGGCCGGCCAGCGAGGGCCACTCCCGCAGCTCGCTGCCGGAGACCGGCAGGCCCCGGGTGAGGAAGAGCCGGGCCAGGCCGCTCATGCCGACCCCGCCCACCCCGATCAGATGGATCCGGCCCAGGTCCTCCGCGGTCATCGTGCCGGCGGGGGTGAACTGCGCGGTGTTCATGCGACGTACCTTCCGGTCGCGGCGGCCCGCATCAGCGGGACACCGCCTCGTAGACGAAGTTCAGCAGGGCGACGTCGCCGTCGCGCCGGCCGTACGCGGCCGCGGCCGCGCCCATCGCGGCGAGCCGCTGCGGGTCCCGGATCAGCGGGATCACCGTGCGCTCCACCCAGGCCGGGGTCACCTCGGCGTCGTCGACGAGCAGCCCGCCGCCGGCCTCCACCACGGGCAGCGCGTTGCGCTTCTGCTCCTGATTGCTGTGCGGGTAGGGCACGTAGACGGTGGGCAGGCCGATGGCGGCCACCTCGGCGCAGGTCATCGCGCCGCCGCGGCCCAGCATCAGGTCGGCGGCCGCGTAGCCCAGCTCCATCTCGGACAGGTAGGGCACTGTCACGTACGGCACCGGCAGGTCGGTGGGGACGGACACCGGCTCGTTGCGGGCGCCGATCACGTGCAGCACCTGCACGCCGTTGCGGGCCAGTTCCTTGGCCGCCCCGGAGACCGCCAGGTTGATCGAGCGGGCGCCCTGCGAGCCGCCGGCCACGAACAGCACCGGCAGGTCGGGACGGAGTCCGAAGTGGGCCCGCGCGGCGTTGCGCACGGCGGCCCGGTCCAGCCCGGCGATGCCCCGGCGCAGCGGCACGCCGACCACCCGGGCGTCGCGCAGCGACTCGGCCTGCGCCGGCTGGTGCGGGAAGCCGACCGCGACGTTCTTGGTGAACTTCATGCCGAGCCGGTTGGCCACGCCCGGCGGCACGTTCACCTCGTGGATGACGATGGGCAGCTCCCGCCGCCACGCGGCCAGGTAGCCCGGGACCGAGACGTACCCGCCGAAGCCGATCACGACGTCGGCCCGGACCTCGTCGAGGATCTTGCCGGCCGCGCGGGCCGCCTTCCACATCCGGTCCGGGGTGCGGACCAGGCTCATGTTGACCGAGCGGGGCAGCTGGTACGCCGGGATCTGGCGCAGGTCGTAGCCGGCCGGCGGGATCAGCTCGTTCTCCAGCCCCTTGGGTGTGCCGAGGCAGGTGATCCGGACGCTCGGGTCGTGTCGGCGCAGGCAGTCGGCGAAGGCGAGCAGCGGGTAGATGTGCCCACCCGTACCGCCCCCGCAGAGCACCACCGAACGCAGCGGACCCATCAGCGTCTCCTCTCGCTCGCCGTGCCGGCGCGCGCCCGGTCGGACCGGACGCCGCGGGCCGCGGCCTGGTCGTCCTGCCGCCGCGAACGGGACCGGGGCACGGACCCTCGGTCCGCCGGTGGCGACGCCGGTCGGCGGCGCCGGCCGGGAAGCGGCGGCAACGGGGCCCACACTAGTCGGACCCACCGGGCCGGCGGACGGGCATGCAGGGCTCGGGCCGCGTCCGGCTCGGCGCGCGCGAAGGAGGCGAGCATCCCGACCGCGGCCAGGGTCACCACCAGGGCGCTGCCGCCGTCGGAGATGAACGGCAGGGGTACGCCGGTCAGCGGCAGCAGCCCGGTGACCCCGCCGACGTTGATCACGGCCTGGCCGACCAGCCAGGCGGTCACCCCGGCGGCGGCGAGCCGGCGGAACGGGTCCTCCACCCGGCGGGCGATCCGCAGCCCGGTGTAGGCCAGCACCGCGAAGAGCACGAGCACCACCGTGCAGCCGACCACCCCCAGCTCCTCGGCGATCACCGCGAAGATGAAGTCGTTGTGCGCCTCGGGCAGCCAGCCGAACTTGGCGCTGCCCTTGCCCAGCCCGACGCCGAACCAGCCGCCGTGCTCGATCGCGTTGCGGGCCTGCACGAGCTGGTAGCAGCCGGTCTCGGCACAGCCGGACGGGTCGGACTGGTGGAGCCAGGCGCTGAACCGGCCGAGCCGGTAGTTGTCGGCGCCCCGCTCTCCCGAGCCGGCGCCCAGGGAGGCCGCGGCGACCAGCAGGCCCACGCCGAGCAGCCCCACGGCGGTGAGCGCGGCGAAGACCTGCAGCCGCACCCCGGCCGCCCAGAGCAGGCCGACCACCAGAGCCAGCAGGCAGAGCATGCTGCCCAGGTCGTTGTAGCCGACTAGCACGAAGAGCAGGCCGACCACCGGGAACAGCGGGGTGGCCAACTCCTTCCACCAGCCGAGCGCGGCGCCCTTGCGGGCGAGCACGTGCGCCCCCCACAGCACCAGCGCGAACTTGGCCACCTCGACGGGCTGCACCGAGATCGGGCCGAGGAAGAGCCAGAGCAGCTCGGCCCTGAGCGGGCCGATCGCCTTCACCCGGAACAGTGCCTCCAGCGCGACCAGCAGGTTGAGCAGGAGCAGCAGCACGACCGCGAGGCCGAGCGCCGGACGGCTGCCGGCCCGGAACGTCTTCGCGGGCAGGCGCTGGCAGGCCCAGAACGCCACGACGCCGATCACCGCGAAGATCGTCTGCTTGGCCAGGGACGCCGTGGCGTTCCCCTCCTCGGCGTAGTCCTTCACGCTGGTCGCCGAGAAGACCATGGTCAGGCCGATCAGCAGCAGCAGGCCGGCGCTGGAGAGCAGCAGGTAGTAGGAGGCCAGCGGCCGGGCCAGCAGGCCGCGCAGCGCGGCCAGCCCGCCGGCCGCGTCCAGCCCGAGCAGCGGCCCCGGCGGGTCGGCCGGGCGGCTCGCGGCGGGCGGACGTCTGGCCTGCGTGTCGGTCGTGCCCTCGGTGTCTCTTCCCTCCCCCACCCGCCCATCATGGCGGCTCGACCCGCCCGCCCGTGGCGCAACCGCCCGGTCGGCGTGTCGGAACGCGAAACGGCGGGACCCCTGGTAACACCGGGGGGTCCCGCCGTGACACAGCGGCAGCGGGGTCAGCTCACCGCGGCGAGGAACTCGCTGTAGAACAGGCCCAGCGCGATGGCCACACCGATGCCGGCGATGATCCAGAACCGGACCACGATGTTGACCTCGCTCCAGCCGGCCAGCTCGAAGTGGTGCTGGAGCGGCGACATCCGGAACACCCGCTTGCCGGTGGTCCGGAACGAGATGATCTGGATCACGACGGACATCGTGATGATCACGAAGAGGCCGCCGATGATCGGCAGCAGCAGGATGGTCCGGGTGGACATCGCCATGCCGGCGATCAGGCCGCCCAGGCCCAGCGCGCCGGTGTCGCCCATGAAGATCCGGGCCGGCGAGGTGTTCCACCAGAGGAAGCCGACGCAGGCCCCGGCCGCCGCGCCGGCGATCAGCGCGATCTCCAGGGGGTCCCGGACCGAGTAGCAGTACGCCTCGGTGTAGTTCGGGTCGGCGCACCAGTGCCGGTACTGCCAGAACGCGATGAGCGCGTAGGCGGCGAGCACCATCACCGAGGCGCCGGTGGCCAGGCCGTCCAGGCCGTCGGTGAGGTTCACCCCGTTGGTCGCCGCCATCACCACCAGGATGATGACGATCACCGCGCCGACCTTGCCGATCTCCAGCGCCGGGATGTCCCGGATGAAGCTCAGCATGGTGCTGCCGACGGTCTCGGTGTTCGTCGCGTTGCCGCTCACGTCGGTCATGCTGCTCGGGAAGTAGAGCGCCACGATCCCGAAGATCGCGCCGACCACGATCTGGCCCGCGAGCTTCCCGCGCTTGTTCAGGCCGCCGCTGTGCCGCTTGCGGACCTTCAGGAAGTCGTCGATGAAGCCCACCGCGCCGGAGAACACCATCAGCCCCAGCAGCACCAGCGCCGTGATGGTCGGCTCGACCTGGGCGATCTGCGCGTCCGGCAGGGTGGTCAGGGCCAGGTGGCCGGCGACGTACGCGATCACCGTGGCCAGGATGAAGACCACGCCGCCCATCGTCGGCGTGCCCTTCTTGCCCTGGTGCATGGCCGGGCCCTCGGCCCGGATCGGCTGGCCGGCCTTGAGCCGGGTGAACACCTTGATCGCGATCGGGGTGCAGAAGAGCGAGACCAGGAAGGCGACCCCGATGGCGACGATCACCGCCCTCATGCGGCCGAATCCTCCCCGGAGGCGTCCGCGCGCAGCGCGTCCGCCACCTCCCAGGTGCGGTACCGGGAGCCCTTCACCAGCACCACGTCTCCCGGACGTAGCTCGCTCCGCAGCACCTCGACGGCCGCCGCCTGATCGGTGAGCAGCACCGACTCTCCTCCCCAGTTGCCTACCGCTGTCGCGCCTTCGTGGATCGGCGCCGCCGGCTCGCCCACCACGAGCAGCCGGTCGATCCCCAGTTCGGCCGCGAGCCGGCCGACCTGCTGGTGCCCCTCCCGTTCGAAGTCGCCCAACTCGGCCATGTAGCCGAGCACCGCGACGGTACGCCCCGTCCCCCGCATGCTGGCCAGCGCCCGCAGCGCCACGCCGGTGGAGGCCGGATTGGCGTTGTACGAGTCGTCGATCACGGTCACCCCGTCGGGGCGTTCGAACACGTCCATGCGGCGGGTGGAGACCAGGCCCAGCTCTCCCAGGGCGACCGCCAGGTCGGCCAACGGCAGCCCCAGCTCCCGGGCGACCGCCGCGGCGGCCAGCGAGTTGGACACCTGGTGCCGCCCGGTCAGCCCGAGCCGCACCGGCGCGCTGCCCTCCGGCGTGACGAGGGTGTACGACGGCCGGCCCCGCCCGTCCACCGTCACGTCCACCGCGCGCACGTCGGCGCGCTCGGACTCGCCGTAGCGGACCACCCGGGCCTCGGTGCGCGACGCCATGGCGTCGACCCGCGGGTCGTCGGCGTTGAGCACGGCCAGGCCGTCGGCGGGCAGCGCCTCGACCAGCTCGCCCTTGGCCAGCGCGATGGTCTCCACCGAGCCGAACTCGCCGAGGTGCGCCACCCCGACGTTGAGCACCACGGAGATCCGCGGCGGCACCACGTCGCAGAGGTAGCGGATGTGGCCCACCCCGCGGGCGCCCTTCTCCATCACGAGGTAGCGGGTCTCCGGGCCGGCCTGCAACGCCGTGTACGGGTGCCCCAGCTCGTTGTTGAACGAGCCGGGCGGCGCCACGGTCGGGCCGAGCCGGACGGCGAGCTGGGCGATGAGGTCCTTGGTGGTGGTCTTGCCGGAGGAGCCGGTCAGCCCGATCACGGTCAGCCCGGGCAGCCGGTCGACCACGGCGCGGGCCAGCCGGCCCATCGCGTCGAGCGCGTCGCCGACCAGCACCATCGGCACGCCGGGCACCTCGCGGGTGCCGAGCACCGCCACCGCGCCGGCATCGACGGCGCCGGCCGCGTAGTCGTGCCCGTCCACCTTCTCGCCGGGGAAGGCGACGAAGAGGCCGCCGGGGGTGACCTTGCGGGAGTCGAACTCCACCGAGCCGGTCACCCGGGCATCCGGGTCGGCGGCGACCAGCCGGCCGTCGACAGCGGCGGCCACCTCGGCCAGGGTCAGCGGGATCATCGCTGCCCCACCAGGTCGCCGAAGCGGGCGCGCAGCGCCTCCGCCAGCTCCACCCGGTCGTCGAACGGCAGCACCTCGCCGTTGACCTCCTGGCCGCGTTCCTGCCCCTTGCCCAGCAGCGCCACGATGTCCCCCGGTTCGGCCACCCGGACCGCCTCCTCGATCGCGGCCCGCCGGCCGGGCGCCTCGATGATCCGCGCGCCGGCGCCCGCCGCGTACGCGCCGGCCAGCACCTCGGCCCGGATCGCTGCCGGGTCCTCGGTGCGCGGGTTGTCGTCGGTCACCAGCACGACGTCGGCGCCCTGGGCGGCGGCGGCGCCCATCACCGGCCGCTTGCCCCGGTCCCGGTCGCCACCGGCGCCCAGCACGCAGATGAGCCGGCCGTCGGTCAGGTCCCGCAGCGCCACGAGGACCGCCTCGATGGCGTTCGCCTTGTGCGCGTAGTCGACCACCCCGCGCACCGGGGCGTCGCCGCTGACCAGTTCCAGCCGGCCGGGCACCCCGCCGCAGGCGGCCACCCCACGGGCCGCGGTGGCCGGGTCGACCCCGGCGGCCACCAGGGTGGCGACGGCCAGCAGCGCGTTGGCCACGTTGTGCCGGCCGGGCAGGGCCACCCCGGTGGGCAGGCTCACCCCGGCCGGGCCGTGGACGGTGAAGCGCTGCGCGTAGCCCTCGCCGCCGACGCCGTCGGCCCACCAGGTGGCGGTCGGGTCGCCGGCCGCCGAGTAGGTCACGGTCGCCGGCTTGCGCAGCGGCAGCAGCGCCGGGTCGTCGTGGTTGAGCACCTCGACCCGGCAGCGCCCGTCGAAGAGCTTCGCCTTGGCGGCGAAGTAGTCCGCCTCGTCCGCGTGGAAGTCCAGGTGGTCGGAGCCGAAGTTGGTGTAGCCGCCGACGTCGAACCGGACCCCGCCGACCCGGCCCATGGCCAGGGCGTGGCTGGACACCTCCATGACCACGGTGTCGACCCCGCGCTCACGGGCCACCGCCAGCATGGCGTGCAGGTCGGTCGCCTCGGGGGTGGTCCGGACGCTGTCGATCACGAGGTCGCCGAGCCGGGTCTCCACCGTGCCGATGAGGCCCGTGGTGTGCCCGGCGGCGCGCAGCCCGGACTCGATGAGGTAGCTGGTGGACGTCTTGCCGGCCGTGCCGGTCACGCCGATCATGGTCAGCCCGGCGGTCGGGTCGCCGTAGACCGTGGCGGCGACCTCGCCGAGCACCGCCCGGGGGTCGTCGACCACCAGCACGGGCAGGCCCGCGTCGGCGGCCAGCGCGACGCCGGCCGGGTCGGTCAGCAGGGCCACGGCGCCCGCTCCGGCGGCCGCGGCGGCGAACTCCGCGCCGTGCCGGCGGGCACCGGGCAGGGCGGCGTACAGGTCGCCGGGGCGGACCTCCTGGCTGGCGTGGGTCACCCCGGTGACGGCCACCTCGGCGGCGCCCTCCGGCGGCGCGACGGCGAGCCGGGCGGCGAGGTCGCCGAGCCGGACGGGATTCACGGTGGCGGGACGTGGATTGCCGGGCACGGCGTCAGACCCTACCCGGTCGTCCGGTTCCGACCGCACAGCCGCCCCGGTGGTTCGTCGCCACTCACCGATGATGTCCCGCCGTGCCCGCTCAGTGCGGAAAGACCTCGAACTTCGGGGACTTGTCGGTCGCCGAGGGCGGCACCCGGTAGTGCCGGAGGGTGAAGCCCATGATCTCCCGGAAGGCCGGGGCGGCCACCGCGCCGCCCTCGCCGCCGGGGCTCCACACGAAGACCGCCACGACGTACCGCGGCTTCTCCGCCGGGGCCATCCCGATGAACGAGCCGACCTCCCCGGGCTGGAGCTTGCCGTTGTCGTAGCGCAGGCCGGTGCCGGTCTTGCCGGCCACCCGGTAGCCGGGCACCGCGGCGGCCAGGCCGGTGGCCCGCCCGTCCGGGCCGTCGACGGTGGTGACCGCCTCCAGCATGCGGCGCAGCGCGGCCGCGTTGGCCGGGCTGAGCACCGACCGGGTGACCGGGGCGGCCCCGGGCGTCTTCTTCCCGTCCGGCGCGATCACGTTCCTGATCAGGTGCGGCTGGACGTATCTGCCGTCGTTGGCGATGGCGGCGTACGCGGCGGCCATCTGCAACGGGGTGGCGTCCACGCTGTGCCCGATCGGCACCGACCCGTACGACGAGTCGCTCCACTGGTCGGCCGGGAGCAGCCGGCCCCCGGCCTCCCCCGGCATGCCCTCGCCGGTGGGCTGGCCCAGCCCGAACCGCTTCTGGTAGTCGATCAGCCGGTCGGGGCCGAGCTTGTCGGCGATCTCGATGGTGCCGACGTTGGACGAGAAGGCGAGCATCCCCGGGATGCTCATCTTCTGACCGTTGGCCGGGTGGGTGTCCCGGAAGGTGGTGTCGCCCTTGGTGATGGTGTTGGCCACCGGGAAGGCGGTGTCCGGCGTGATCACGCCCTCCTGGAGGGCGGCGCCGTAGGTGATCGCCTTGTGGATCGAGCCCGGGTCGACGATGAAGCTGGTGGCTGCGTCCTCCCGGTCGGCCGGGGAGTTGACCTTGGTGGGGTCGGCCGCGTTGTAGGTGGGGAAGCTGGCCTGGGCCAGCACGTCACCGGTGCCGACCTCGATGACGACCGCGGCGCCGACGCTGCCCCGGGTGCGGGCCATCCCGTCGGAGAGGATCCGCTGCGTCTTGAACTGGAGGTCGCGGTCGATCGTCAGCTCCAGGGAGCTGCCCGGTTGGGCCGGGGTGGTCTGGCTGTAGCCGCCGGGGATCGGCGCGGCCAGGTCGCCCTGGCCCACCTCGTACCGCTTCCGGCCGGCCTTGCCCTCCAGCATGTCGTCGTACTTCGCCTCCAGCCCCTCGAGGCCGTTCATGTCCTGGCTGACGAACCCGATGAGGTTGGCGGCCAGGTCGCCGCCGGGCACCTCGCGCTTCTCGTCCCGGTGCACGCCGACGCCGGCCAGGTCGAGGGCCATGATCTGCTTGGCCTTGGCGATCTCGACCCCGCGGGCGAGGTAGACGAAGCGGGACGGGGTGGTGGTGCCGGGCAGGATGCGCGGCTTCATCCGGTCGGCCAGTTCGGAGACCGGGATCCCCAGCAACGGGGAGAGCAGCCTGGCGGTGGCGGTCGGGTTCTTGACCAGCGTCGGGTCGGCGAAGACGTACCGCGCCTCGACGCTGTGCGCCAGCGGGGCGCCGGTGCGGTCGTAGATCGCCCCGCGTGGCGCGGGCAGCTCGACCACGGCGAGCCGGCTGGCGAGCCCGCCGTCGGCGTACGCCGGGGTGCTCACGGTCTGGAGGAAGACCAGCCGGATGCCGATGGTGGTGAAGAGCGCCAGCACGAGCAGCGTGCCGAGGCGCAGCCGGCGGCGCGGGTCGGCGAGCTTGGGCGGGCGGCGCGGCTTGCGGACCGGCCTCCGGGCGGCGGCCTGCCGTGCGGGGCGGCGCGGCCCGGGCCGGCGTCGCGGCGCCGGTTCCTCGTCGTCGTCGAACGGCTCGCGCACCGGCTTGGCGGACACGGTCCGCACCACGCCGGCCCGGCCGCCGGCGGCGGTCTCCCGGCGGCCGGCGCGGGTCGCCCCGGTCCGGCCGCCGTCGAGCACCTGCAGGGCCGGGCGGAACGGGTCGCCGGAGCGGCTGCTGCGCGGGGTACGCCGCTGCTCGGCGCCGCCACCCGTCCGAGCCGCGCCGCCGCCCTCCCGGATGGTCCGGCCCCGCGGCGTGTACGCCCGGGCGTCGGAGATCCCGCCGACGCCCGGCTCCCGGTGCTCGGTGCCCCGCGACGAGCCGCGCCGGGAGCCCGTGGCGTCCCGGCGCGGTTCCTCCGATCTCGGCGGCACTGCTCAGCCCCCGTTGCCCTGCTGGCTGGTGATCGCCGGCGCGCCCTCCACGGGGTGCGGGACGCCGATCACCTTCCCGTCCGGAAGCCGGATGTAGGCCAGCTCGTCGGAGTCGACCAGGCCCAGCTTGCGGGCGTTGGCGGTCAGGTTGCCCGGCGCCTTCTGGTCGGCGATCTCCTTCTCCAGCTGCTGCTGGTCCACGTCGAGCTTGGCCTGCTGCTGCTGGAGCTTCTCCAGCTTGAACGCGTTCTCGTTGATCTTCGTGTTGACCGCCAGGATGCCGAGCACCCCGCCGACCACCAGCACCAGGATGAGCCCGACGAACGGCGCCCGCGGCACGCGGACCGGCGGCGGCGGGGCGACCCGCAGCCGCGGCGAGGTCCCGCCGGTGGCCTTCGTGCGCTCGGCCGGCCGCAGAGCGGCGCTGCCCTGGACGGGGAACTCGCGCGCCCCCCGGGCGCGAGCCTCCCCCCGGCGGTCGGGCCGGTCGGCCGCCACCGTCGACGTGGTGCGCGGGGCACGCTGCGCCGCGGTCCGGCCCCCCGACCGCGGTGCGCGCTGCCCGATGCCGGTGTCCCGGCCGTCGCGCTGGTTGACGTTCATGTCCCCTCCCCCTCTTCGTCCGTCCCGTTCCCGTCCCCCGGCGCCGACCGCGGGTCCTTGCCGGACCCCGGTGACCCCGTCCCCGGTTGGTGCATCGCCTTCACCCGGCGGCGGTACCGTTCGCGGTCGGTACGCCCCTGCCGGGCCGCCTCCGGGTCGAGCCGTTCCGCGGCCCGCAGCCGCACCGAGGCGGCGCGCGGGTTCGCGGCGACCTCGGCCTCCCCGGGCAGCTCCGCGCCCCGGCTGAGCAGCCGGAACGTCGGACCCGACCCGGGCAGTTCGACCGGGAGGTCGACCGGGCCCTTGCTGCGGACCCGGTCGGCGAGCGCCTGCTTGGTGAGCCGGTCCTCCAGCGAGTGGTAGGACAGGACCACCATGCGGCCGCCCACGGTGAGCTTGTCCAGAGCGGCCGGCAGCGCCGTCTCCAGCGCTGCCAGCTCCCTGTTTACCTCGATCCGTAAAGCCTGAAACGTTCTCTTTGCCGGGTGTCCCCCGGTTCGTCGGGCTGGTGCCGGAATGCTCTCCCGGACCAGCTCGGCCAGTCGCGCCGACGACGTGATCGGCGCGCGCTCGCGCTCGCGGATGATCGCCGAGGCGATCTTCCCGGCGAACTTCTCCTCGCCGTACACCCGCAGCACCCGGGCCAGGTCCGGGTGGGAGTAGGTGTTGACCACCTCCTCGGCGGTCACCCCCCGGGTCTGGTCCATCCGCATGTCCAGCGGCGCGTCCTGCGCGTACGCGAACCCGCGGTCGGGCGCGTCCAGTTGCAGGGACGAGACGCCGAGGTCGAACAGGATCCCGTCGATCGCCGGGTAGCCGAGCCGGTCGAGCACCTCGGGCAACTCGTCGTAGACGGCGTGCTCCAGGTGGATCCGGTCGGCGAACCGGGCCAGCCGGACCCGCGCGTGGGCGAGGGCCTCGGTGTCCCGGTCCAGGCCGATCAGCACGGTGTCCGGGTGCGCCTCGAGCACCGCCTCGGCGTGCCCGGCCAGGCCGAGCGTGGCGTCGACGTGGACGGTGCGGCCGGGCCGGCCCAGTGCGGGGGCCAGCAACTCGAGACACCGCTCGAGCAGCACCGGCACGTGCGTGCCGCGTAGCTCCCCCATCTCGACCCCCACTTGTTGAAACCCGTGTCCGTCCCTGTGTCCGTCGTCGCCACGACGCCTCGCCATACCGCCAGATCCCCATCCGCTCCCCGCCCGCCGGAGGCCGCGGCCCTCCGTATCGGATCGTGCGCCTGGCACCGGGGAAGGGGTGCCAGGAACTCGAAAGCGGCTGGAGATCTCGCAGTACGTCGGGCGCCGTCACGCCCTACAGACCGCCGGGCAGCACCCCCTCCTCGATGTCGGCGAAGTCGTCTTCGCTCTCCGCGAGGTAGGCCTCCCAGGCCGCCCTGTCCCAGATCTCCACCCGGGTGCTCGCCCCGATCACGACCAGGTCGCGGTCGAGAGCGGCGTACGACCGGAGGTGCCCGGGGATGGTGACCCGTCCTTGCTTGTCCGGCACCTCGTCGTGCGCGCTGGCGAAGAAGACCCGGCTGTAGGCCCGGGCCGCCTTGCTCGTCATCGGCTGCGCGCGCAACTGGTCGGCGATCCGCTGGAACTCGGGCATCGGGAAGACGTAGAGGCAGCGCTCCTGCCCTTTGGTGATCACGACACCCCCCGCCAGCTCGTCCCGGAACTTCGCCGGAAGGATCAACCGGCCTTTGTCGTCCAGGCGCGGAGTGTGGGTGCCGAGGAACATCGGCCCAACCCCCTCGCCCTGAGCGGCGTTCGCGGCGCCGCTGACCCCCCGGGCCGGTGCGGCCCTCCCGGCCTCACCATCGCGCCCCACTCTACTCCACTTCCCTCCACCTGCAACCGGAAACGCCCGCTCGGCGTGGCGTTTCCACGCGCAAAACAGCACGTCAACGGGGGTGGGGCGGAGTGGAGGGGTGCGGCGCGCCCCGCCGGCGGTCCGCTTCCCGACATAGATCGACTCCGTCCGGCCGAACCCGTGCTGACCGTCCGCCGGCAGTCCCCGGCCGAACGGATCGCCGTCGGCGGCGATCTGGTGGGCCCGGTGGTCCGGTAACCTCGCTCGGGTGACGGACGCGAAGATGCCCCTGCGGGCAAAGGTGGCCAGCTCCGTGTCGCGGACCGCCGCGGCGCTGTCGCGGGCCGCGGGCCGTGGCGACGGCTCGGTGATCGGCGGCTGGATCGGCCTCAAGATCGACCCGGACCTGCTGGCGCACCTCTCGGCCGGCCGTGCCATCGCCCTGGTGTCCGGCACCAACGGCAAGACCACCACCACCCGGCTCACCACCGCCGCCGTCGGGGTGCTCGGCCGGGTCGCCACCAACTCCTTCGGCGCCAACATGCCCACCGGGCACACCTCGGCGCTGGCCAAGGCCGGCAGCACCCCCTACGCGGTGCTGGAGGTGGACGAGCACTACCTCGCCCAGGTGCTGGAGGCCACCGAGCCGCACGTGGTGGCACTGCTCAACCTCTCCCGCGACCAGCTCGACCGGGCCAAGGAGGTCGCCATGATGGCGCAGCTCTGGCGCGCCGCGCTGGTCCGGCACCCCGACCTGCGGGTGGTCGCCAACGCCGACGACCCCATGGTGGTCTGGGCCGCCACCCCGCCCGCCGACCCGTCCCGCGGCCACGTCCCGCCGCAGGTCACCTGGTTCAGCGCCGGCCAGCGCTGGCACGACGACTCCTGGGTCTGCCCCGAGTGCGGCTCCACCATCCAGCGCTCAGGCGAGCAGTGGTGGTGCACCGGCTGCCCGCTGCGCCGCCCCCAGCCGCAGTGGACGGTCGAGGACGACGGCGTGCTCGACCCCACCGGCGCCTGGCACAAGGTGCAGCTCCAGCTCCCCGGCAAGGTCAACCTCGGCAACGCGGCCACCGCCCTGGCCGTCGCCGCCGAGTTCGGGGTACGCCCCGTGGACGCCGTCTCCCGGCTCGGCACGGTCACCTCGGTGGCCGGCCGCTACGCGCAGGTCGACCGGGACGGGCGCAACATCCGGCTGCTGCTGGCCAAGAACCCGGCGAGCTGGCTGGAGGCGTTCGACATGGCCGACGTCGCGCCCACACTGCTCTCCATCAACGCGCGCGACCCCGACGGGCTGGACACCTCCTGGCTCTTCGACGTCGACTTCTCCCCGCTGCGCGGGCGGCAGGTGCTGATCACCGGCGACCGGGCGTACGACCTCGCCGTCCGGCTCGACGTCAACGGCGTGCCGTTCCAGCACGTGCGGAGCTTCGACGACGCGGTCCGGGCCGTGCCGCCGGGCCGGCTGGAGGTCATCGCCAACTACACCGCCTTCCAGGACATCCGAGCGGAGCTGGACCGTGTCAACTGAGAGCCTGCGCATCGTCTGGATCTACCCGGACCTGCTGTCCACCTACGGCGACCGGGGCAACGCGCTGATCCTGGCCCGCCGCGCCCAACTGCGCGGCATGCCGGTCGAGGTGCTGGAGGTCCGCTCCGACCAGCGGCTGCCCGCCACCGCCGACATCTACCTCATCGGCGGCGGCGAGGACGGCCCGCAGGCGCTGGGCGCCCAGCGCCTGATCGCCGACGGCGGCCTGCACCGGGCCGTGGCCCAGGGCTCGGTGGTGTTCGGCGTCTGCGCCGGCTACCAGCTGCTCGGCACCTCCTTCTTCGCCAAGGGCACCCGCTGCACCGGCCTGGAGCTGCTGGACATCTCCTCCGACCGGGGTCCCACCCGGGCGGTCGGCGAGCTGGCCGGCGAGGTCGACCCGCGGCTGGGCATCCCGTACCTGACCGGGTTCGAGAACCACGGCGGGCGGACCCACCTCGGCCCCGGCGTGTCGCCGGTGGCCCGGGTGACCACCGGGGTCGGCAACGACGGGACCACCGAGGGCGCCTGGCGGGGCAAGCTGCTCGGCACCTACTCGCACGGTCCGGCGCTGGCCCGCAACCCCGCCCTGGCCGACCTCCTGCTGCGCTGGGCGACCGGCGTCCACCAGCTCCCCCCGCTCGACGACACCTGGGCCGACCGGCTCCGGTCCGAGCGCCGCACCGCCGTGGCCGCCGCCGCGAGGGCATGACCGGCGCCGCCCGACCGTGGCGGCGAGGATCCCGCCGGTTCGCCCGGTTGCTCCGGCAGCCGTCGGCGCGCCGGTTCGCGCTGCTGCTCCTGCTGCTCGCCGGGTTCGGCGTCACGCTGCTGCTGGTCCCCCACCCGGACCCGCGCGACCTGCCCCGGCTGGCGCACTCGCTCGGCGGGTACGCCCCGGCCGTCGCCGTGGTGGGCGGCGCGCTGCTGCTCGTGGCGCTGGTGCCGCGCACCTTCGTCACGCTGGCCGCCGGCGCGATCTTCGGCCCGGCGCAGGGGGCCGCGTACGCCCTCGGCGCGGCGCTGCTCGCGGCGGCCATCGGCTTCGCGGTCGGGCGCCTGCTCGGCCGGCAGTTCGTCGCCGAGCGGGTCCGCGGCCGGCTGGCCCGGCTGGACGGCTGGTTCGCCCGGCAGAGCGTGCTCGGCGTGATCACCGTCCGGCTGCTGCCGATCGCCGGGTTCGGGCTGGTCAGCTACGGCTACGGCACCACCGGGGCGCGCGTGCTGCCGTTCCTGGCCGGCAGCGTGATCGCCTCCGCCCCCACCGCGATCGGCTACGCGGCCATCGGCGCGGCGGTCAGCTCCCCCGGCTCGATCAACTGGTACGCGGCCGCCCCGGCCAGCCTCGGCCTGATCGCCAGCGTGCTCATCATCCACCGCTGGTGGCGCGCGGAGCGGCAGCGCCGGCTGGGCCCGAGCTGAGATGGCCGCCGCGGAGGAACGGCTGCCCGGCGGCTTCGTCACCGAGGTGGTCCGGATCGGCGACACGGTACGCCGCACTCCCCCGGCCCGCGCGGAGTTCGGAGCGGCGCTGCTGCGACACCTGGCCGCCGCCGCGCCGGGTCTGGCACCCGGCTACCTCGGCGTCGACGAACGGGGCCGGCAGGTGCTGACCCACGTCGACGGGCGGGTGCCCTGGCGGGACCGGGAGGATCGGGCCTTCTTCGCCGACCCCGCGCTCACCCGGCTGGCCGGCCTCATCCGGGCGCTGCACGACGCCTGCGCCGGCACCGACCTGGCCGGCGACGCGGAGACGGTCTGCCACCGGGACCTGTCGCCGAAGAACACGGTCTACCGGGACTCGCCGGCCGGGCCGGTCCCGGTGGCCTTCCTGGACTGGGACCTGGCCGCGCCGGGCCGCCGGATCGAGGACGTGGCGTTCGCGGGCTGGCACTGGGCCGCGCTGGGCGGGGACGCCGACCCGGCCGAGCTGGCCCGGCGCTGCCGGCTGCTCTGCGACGCCTACGAGGCGGCCGGCTCCGGGGTGTCCCTGCCCCGGGGCGAGCTGGTCGCCGTCATGCTCGACCAGCTCGACGGCACCTGGCGGGGCATCGACGCCGGCGCCGACCGGGACGAGCCGGGCATGCGCCGGCTCCGCGCGGCGGGCGCCGTCGACGCGGTACGCGCCTGGCACGGGTGGCTGCTGCGGCACCGCCCGACGGTCGAGGCGGCGCTGCACGACCGCTGAGGCGCGCCCCCGGGCCGGGGACGCGCCTCAGTGAGCGGTCGTGGTCAGGCGACGACCGAGACCATCCGGCCCTTCACCACGATGACCTTGCGCGGCTCCTTGCCGGCCAGCGCGCCGGCGACGGCCTCCAGCGCGGCCGACCGGACGTCGTCCTCGGACGCGTCGGCGGCCACCTCGACCCGGCCCCGGACCTTGCCGTTGACCTGCACCGGGTAGGTCACCGTCTCGGCGACCAGCAGCGCCGGATCGGCGGTCGGGAAGTCCGCGTACGCCAGCGAGGTGTCGTGGCCCAGCCGCCGCCACAGCTCCTCGGCGATGTGCGGGGCGAACGGCGCCACCATCAGCACCAGCGGCTCGGCCACCTCGCGCGGGGTCTCCGCCAGCCGGGTCAGGCCGTTGGTCAGCTCGATCAGCTTGGCGATCGCGGTGTTGAACCGGATCCCCTCCATGTCCGCGCGGACCCCGTCGATCACCTTGTGCAGCAGCCGCCGGGTGGCCTCGTCGGCCGGCGCGTCGGTGACCCGCAGCGCGCCGGTCTGCTCGTCGACGACCGCCCGCCAGACCCGCTGCAGGAACCGGTACGAGCCGACCACCGCCCGGGTCTCCCACGGGCGGGACACCTCCAGCGGGCCCATCGACATCTCGTAGACCCGGAAGGTGTCCGCGCCGTACGCCGCGCACATGTCGTCCGGGGTGACGACGTTCTTCAGGGACTTGCCCATCTTGCCGTACTCGCGCGTGACCTCGGTGTCGCCGTGGAACCACCGGCCGTCGACCTCGACGACCTCCTCGGCGGGCACGTAGGCGCCACGCGGGTCGGTGAACGCGTACGCCTGGATCATGCCCTGGTTGAACAGCCGGCGGAACGGCTCGAACGAGGAGACGTGGCCCAGGTCGTACAGCACCTTGTGCCAGAAGCGGGCGTACAGCAGGTGCAGCACGGCGTGCTCGGCGCCGCCGACGTACAGGTCGGTGCCCCCGCAGTCGCCGGCCGCGCGCGGGCCCATCCAGTACGCCTCGTTCTCCGGCTCGGCGAAACGCGCCGAGTCGGTCGGGTCCAGGTAGCGCAGCTCGTACCAGCAGGAACCGGCCCACTGCGGCATCACGTTGGTCTCCCGGGTGTAGCGCTTCGGCCCGTCACCCAGGTCCAGCTCCACCTCCACCCAGTCGCGCCGCCGGGACAGCGGGGTCTCCGGGTTGCTGCCGGCGTCCTCCGGGTCGAAGGTCTTCGGCGAGAAGTCCTCGACCTCGGGCAGCTCGACCGGCAGCATCGACTCGGGCAGCGCGATCGGCGCGCCGGTCTCGTCGTAGACGATCGGGAAGGGCTCGCCCCAGTAGCGCTGGCGGGAGAACAGCCAGTCCCGCAGCCGCCAGGTGACCGCGCCGGCGCCGTGCCCGTTGGCCTCCAGCCACTCGATGATCCGCGCCTTGGCGTCGGCCACCCCCAGGCCGTTCAGGTCCAGACCGCGCTCGGGCGCCGCGCTGTTGATGGCCGGGCCGTCCCCGGTCCACGCCTTGCCCGCGAAGCCCTCCGCCGGCTGCACGGTGCGCACGATCGGCAGGTCGAAGACCTCGGCGAAGTCCCAGTCCCGCTCGTCCTGCGCGGGCACCGCCATGATCGCGCCGGTGCCGTAGCCGGCCAGCACGTAGTCGGCGATGAAGATCGGGACCTGCCCGCCGGTGACCGGGTTGGTCGCCCAGGCGCCGACGAAGACGCCGGTCTTCTCCTTGGTCTCCGCCTGCCGCTCCACGTCCGTCTTGGCCGCGGCGACCTTCCGGTACGCCTCGACGGCGGCCCGCGGGCTGGCGTGCCCGCCGGTCCAGGCGTCCTTCGTTCCCTCCGGCCAGGCGGCCGGCACCAGCACGTCGACCAGCTCGTGCTCGGGCGCCAGCACCATGTAGGTGGCGCCGAAGACGGTGTCCGGCCGGGTCGTGAACACCCGGACCGGGCCGCGCTCGGTCGGGAACTCGATGTGCGCGCCGGTCGACCGGCCGATCCAGTTGCGCTGCTGCAGCTTGATCGGCTCCGGCCAGTCCAGCGTGTCCAGGTCCTCCAGCAGCCGGTCACCGTACGCGGTGATCCGCATCATCCACTGCTTCAGGTTCCGCTTGAAGACCGGGAAGTTGCCCCGCTCGGAGCGGCCGTCGGCGGTGACCTCCTCGTTGGCCAGCACGGTGCCCAGCCCCGGGCACCAGTTCACCGGCGCCTCCGACACGTACGCCAGCCGGTGGTCGTCGACGATCCTCCGCCGCTCGCCCACGGTCAGCTCGGCCCACGGCCGGCCGTCCGGGGTCGGGCGGGTGCCCCCCTCGAACTCGGCGATCAGCTCGGCGACCGGACGGGCCTTGCGCGCGTCCGCGTCGTACCAGGAGTTGAAGATCTGCAGGAAGATCCACTGGGTCCAGCGGTAGAAGTCGGTCTCGATGGTGGCGACCGAGCGCCGCTCGTCGTGGCCCAGCCCCAGCCGGCGCAGCTGCGCCTTGTACCGCTCGATGTTGGCCTCGGTGGTGGTCCGCGGGTGGGTGCCGGTCTGCACCGCGTACTGCTCGGCGGGCAGGCCGAACGCGTCGAAGCCCATCGCGTGCAGCACGTTGCGCCCCGCCATCCGCTGGTAGCGGGCGTAGCAGTCGGTGCCGATGTAGCCCAGCGGGTGGCCGACGTGCAGGCCGGCGCCGGACGGGTAGGGGAACATGTCCAGCACGTACAGCTTCTCGGCGCCCGCCCGCGGGTGGTCCGGGTCGGCCAGCGGACCGGCCGGGTTCGGCGCGTGGAAGGTGCCCTCCCGCTCCCAGGTGTCCTGCCAGCGGTGCTCGATCTCCTCGGCCAGGGCGGCGGTGTACCGGAACGGGGGGATGTCGGTCGCCGGTGCGGCTGCCTCACTCATGGCGTCTCCTCGGCGCGGGTCATGTCGGATATGGGAGGTCTGCTGCGGGCACAAAAAAGCCCCTCGCGCAGGAGGGGCCGCCGTGCTGTCGCGCGCTCAGCGCATCAGCACGGCTCGGTAAGAAGCAGGAAGACTCCGGCCATGACCGGCAGTGTACCCCGCCGGCCGGTCACGCCTCGCGCCCGTTGCCCGGCAGGTGGGACGGCGCGGCCCGGCGGGTCACCTCGACGGGTACGGCGCGGGCTGGGCGAACCGCCCGCTGTCGGTGACGAACCCCCAGCACTGCTTGGCGTTGAAGATCACCGCCTCCTTGCAGTAGTCCGGGCTGGAGGTCGCCGTGGCGTCGGTCAGCAGCACCGCCGCGTAGTCCCGGAAGTAGGCGTCCTCCATGGTGGTGCTCACGCACTGGTCGACGTTGACCCCGGCCAGGAAGAGCGTCCGCAGCCCCTGGGTCCGCAGCACCTGGTCGAGCTGGGTGCCGTGGAACCCGTTCATCCGGAACTTCTCGACGTGGACGTCGTCCGGGCCGACAAGCGCCGCCAGCTCGTCCACCAGCGCGGCGCCCCAGGAGCCCTCGATGAGCACCCGGCCGCGGTCCAGTTCCTCGCCGATGCCGGCCTGGTCCGTCCGGTGCTTGAAGGACCAGAGCGTCGGGGCGCCCAGGTTGCGCAGGTCGGTCCGGTTGTGCCAGTAGATCCAGATGACCGGCATGCCGTGCCGGCGGGCCGCCTCCACCGCCCGGACCGCACCAGGAATGGCCGCCCGGCAGCCGGTGTGGTCCAGCCCCGACCGGTCGGTCCAGCCGCCCGGCGCGCAGAAGTCGTTCTGCATGTCGATGACGGCCAGGGCGCAGGCGTCCAGGTCCTCGACGAAGGGCAGCAGCTCGGCGTCGAAGCGCGCCAGCCGACCGCCGGTGTGGTGCGGCGTGAGGTGTACGTGGTCGTCGTACAGGTGCCAGCGGGCGGCGCCGGCGCCGAGCCGGACCCCACCGTCACCGGTGTCGCCGTAGATCTCCCGATCCCCTCGCACCCGCTCACCTCCCCGCCCCGCCGCCCTCGCGACAGGAACCGGGACCCGGCTACCCGCCGGCGAGCCGGTCACGCGTCCCCCGGTCCGGCGAATATTCCGGGCGTAACCGGCCGACCGCCTGCGGGGGTCGGCGACAACGAGAAACATGGTTAGCCTGAGAGGCCAGTGAGATTTTTGCGGCAGACGAGGCTCGGCGTCGCGAACCCAACGGCGGGTCCAGGTGCTCTATACAGAGCTGCCGTCCGGCGACGAGGAGGAGGCCCGTGACACAACAGACCTGGGACGAGGTGGGCGGTCTGCTGCCGCACGACGAGTTCCGCGCCGCCAGTGAGGCCATCGTGGCCAACATCGAGCAGGTCATCGAGGGCAAGACGGCCACCGTCCGGCTCGCCCTCGCGGTGCTGCTCGCCGAGGGCCACCTGCTGATCGAGGACGTCCCCGGCGTCGGCAAGACCAAGCTGGCCAAGGCCATGGCGCGGTCCATCGACTGCTCCGTGCGCCGGATCCAGTTCACCCCGGACCTGCTGCCCAGCGACGTCACCGGCGTCAGCGTCTACAACCAGGAGACGCACGACTTCGAGTTCCGCCCCGGCGCGGTCTTCGCCAACCTGGTGGTCGGCGACGAGATCAACCGGGCCTCGCCGAAGACCCAGTCGGCGCTGCTGGAGTGCATGGAGGAACGGCAGGTCACCGTCGACGGCGTGACCTACCAGCTCCAGACCCCGTTCATGGTGGTCGCGACGCAGAACCCCATCGAGATGGAGGGGACCTACCCGCTGCCGGAGGCGCAGCGCGACCGGTTCACCGCCCGGATCGCGATGGGCTACCCGGACCCGAACGCCGAGCTGGCCATGCTGGACGGCCACGGCGCCACCGACCCGCTGCACGAGCTGCGGCCGGTCTCCGACGCGGCCACCGTCCGCCGGCTGATCGGCCACGTCCGGCAGGTGCACGTCGCCGACGCCGTCAAGCAGTACGCCATCGACCTGGTGACCGCCACCCGCGAGGCGCCCGACCTGCGGCTCGGCGCGTCCCCGCGGGCCACCCTCCAGCTGCTGCGCACCGCCCGCGCGGTGGCCGCCCTGGAGGGCCGCGACTACGTCCTCCCGGACGACCTCCAGGCCCTCGCGGTGCCGGTGCTGGCGCACCGCATCATCCCGACCGCCGACGCGCAGCTGGCCCGGCGCACCACCGACGCGATCGTCGCCGAGCTGGTGCACCGCCTCCCGCTCCCGCACGACCGCAAGCGCTCCCCGTACGACACCCGGCCCGGCGGCACGGGCAACGGTCGCGGGCCGTACGAGCCGCGGAGGCCGTGAGGTGCGCGACGGGCTGCGAGGGCTGACCACCCGCGGCCGCTCCTTCCTGGCGGCCGCGGTCGCCGCCGCGATCTCCGCCGCCATCCTGGGCGAGAAGGACCTGCTCCGGGTGGCCATCCTGCTCGCCATCCTGCCGCTGCTCGCGGCGGCCTACGTCGGGCGCAGCCGCTACAAGCTCGCCTGCAACCGGTCGCTGGAGCCGCACCGGGTGCCGGTCGGGGCGAGTTCCCGGGTGGTGCTGCGGCTGCAGAACCTGTCCCGGCTGCCCACCGGCACGCTGCTGCTGGAGGACCGGCTGCCCTACGCGCTCGGCAGCCGGCCGCGGGTGGTGCTGGAGCGCCTCGGCGCCCACCAGGCCAGCTCGGTGGCGTACACGGTCCGCGCCGACGTGCGCGGCCGCTACGAGGTCGGCCCGCTGGTGATCCGGCTGACCGACCCGTTCGGGCTGTGCGAGCTGACCCGGGCCTTCCCCAGCACCGACCACCTCACGGTGATCCCGCAGGTCACCCCACTGCCCTCGGTCCGCCTCCCCGGCGAGTACGCGGGCAGCGGCGACAGCCGGGCCCGGTCGGTGGCGGTGCACGGCGAGGACGACGCCGCCACCCGGGAGTACCGGATGGGCGACGACCTGCGCCGGGTGCACTGGAAGTCGACGGCCCGCACCGGCGAGCTCATGGTCCGCCGGGAGGAGCAGCCCTGGGAGAGCCGGGCCACCGTGGTGCTGGACACCCGCGCCGCCGGGCACCGGGGCGAGGGGCCCACGGCGAGCTTCGAATGGGCCGTCTCCACCGCCGCCAGCGTCGCCGTGCACCTGCGCCAGGCCGGCTACAAGCTGCGCCTGGTCACCGGCAACGGCGCGGACGTGGACGCCACCGAGGCCGGCGGCGAGGGCGTGCTCCTCGACCACCTCGCCGAGGTGCACCTCGACAAGCGCGGCGAGCTGACAACGCTGGTGCAGCAGGTCCGGCAGCGGGCCGACGGCGGCCTGATCATCGCGCTGCTCGGCACGTTGAGCACCGCCGAGGCGGAGCTGCTGGCCGGGCTGCGCACCAGCGGCGCGACCTGCGTGGGCTTCCTGCTCGACAGCAACACCTGGCTGAACCTGCCGCCGAAGGCGCGGGCCGAGGCGGAGCACGCGCACGGCGCCGCCGCGCTCGCCCTGCTGCAGAGCGGCTGGCGGGTGATCGGTGTCGAGCACGGCAACCGGCTGCCGGTGCTCTGGCCGCAGGCGGCCCGCGGCTCGCAGGGGTTCGCGCTGCGGGCGGCGCTGGCCGAGACGGTCGCCGGAGGCGTGCGATGACCGGAAGGGTGGACCCGTGACCGCGCACCGCAACCTCGGCTTCGTCGCCGCGGCGGCGACCCTGCTGGCGGCGGCACCGCTGTCGGTGATCTTCGAGCGCTGGACCTGGCTCGTCCAGGCGGCCATCGTGGTGGCCGTGGTGGCCGGCGCGGCCGCGCTGAGCCGGTTGGCCCGGGCGCCGCTGTGGGGCCAGGTGCTGGCCATGCTGGCCGGTCTCACGCTCGCCCTGACCTGGGTCTTCCCGGGTGGCACCGAGTTCTTCGCGTTCGTGCCCACCCCGGCCACCTTCGCCCACTTCGGCGACCTGCTGAACGCCTCGCTGCCCGACATGCGCTCGTACGGCGTGCAGGTGCCCGACGTCGACTCGCTGCTCTTCCTCGCCGTGCTGGGCATCGGCGCGGTGGCCATCGTGGTGGACGTGCTCACCGTCGGGCTGCGCCGGCCCGCGCTGGCCGGGCTGCCCATGCTGGCCATCTACTCGGTGCCGGTGGCGGTCTACGTGGACAGCGTCCCCGCCACCCCGTTCGTGGTGGGCGCCTGCGGCTACCTGTGGCTGCTGGTCACCGACAACGTCGACCGCGTACGCCGGTTCGGCCGCCGGTTCACCGGCGAGGGGCGCGACGTCGACGTCTGGGAGGCGTCGCCGCTCGCCGCGGCGGGCCGGCGGCTGGCCGTGGTCGGTGTGGCCCTCGCGGTCGCCCTGCCCCTGGTCGTGCCCGGGATGACCGGCGGGCTGATGAGCGCCGTCGGCAACGGCACGGGCACCGGCAACGGGCGGCCGGGCCAGGGCGGCAGCCCCGGCCGGATCGACCTGTTCGCCGCGCTCAGCGGCCAGCTCAACCAGACCGAGGTGACCGAGCTGGTCAAGGTCACCACCAACGAGCCGGCCCCGTTCTATCTGCGCTTCGGGGTCGCCGACGAGCTGCGGCCGGACGGCTTCCGGGTGCGGGTGCCCACCGGGCGGCCGGCCAACCGGAACCTGCCCGACCCGGCGGAGCGCGGCGGCCGGGGCGTGGAGCAGCAGCGCTACCGGGCCAGCGTCGAGGTGAGCAAGAACCTCAACATGCCGCTGCTGCCGGTCTACGCCGAGCCGGTGAAGACCGAGGACGTCGGCGGCAACTGGCTCTACGACCCGAACCTCCAGATCGTCTTCTCCAACCGGGAGAACTCCCGGGGCAAGCGCTACTCGTTCGACTACGTCCGTTCGACGTTCAGCCCGGCGGCGCTGCGCGCGGCGCCCTCCCTGCCGGCCGACGACCCGGTGCTGCGGCAGCAGACCGTCACGCCGTCCGTCCGGGCCGTCACCCGGCTGGTCGAACAGCTGGTCAAGGGCCGCACGAACGACTACGACAAGGTCCGGGCGATCTACGACTACTTCTCGGTGGAGAACGGGTTCACGTACTCGCTGTCCACCCGGGGCGGCACCAGCGGGGACGACATCACCGACTTCCTCGCCACCAAGGTGGGCTTCTGCCAGCAGTACGCCGCCGCGATGGCGTGGCTGGTCCGGTCGGCCGGCATCCCCGCGCGGGTGGCGTTCGGCTTCAGCAACGGCAGCAACTCCGGCGGCGGCGCGTACGTGCTGACCAACCGGAACCTGCACGCCTGGACCGAGGTCTACTTCGGCGGGATCGGCTGGGTGCCGTTCGACGCCACCCCGGCGGCGAGCGTCGTGGGGTCGGTCCGCTCGGCCTGGGCCCCGGACACCGACGCCCCCGAGGAGGTCACCCCCCTGCCCGGGAGCACCACCGCCCCTGGCGGGGCCGACCCCTCGGCCAGCGCGGAGGACCCGGACCGCCTCGACAAGGACGCCGACCAGGGCCTGGCCGTCGGCGACAACGGCCCGACCCGGCAGAACCCGGTGTGGCCGTGGTGGGTGGCCGGTGCCGTCGTCCTGCTCGCGCTGCTCGCGGTGCCGGCCCTGCGCCGCTCCGCGCTGCGCCGGCGCCGGCGAGCCCGGGCGACCGTGCCCACGGCCACCACCCTGGCCGCCGTGCCCGGGCAGCGGGGCGAGGCGCGCGAGATCGTGGTCGGCGTGGACGCCGACCGGGCCCGCGCGGACGCGCACGCCGCCTGGGACGAGCTGATCGACACGCTTGTCGACTTCCACGTCCGGGTGGACCGGACGGAGACACCCCGCACGACCGCCGAGCGGCTGGCCCGGGAGGCGCTTGTCGAGGACGCCGGGGCGGTCACCGGGGTCCGGCTGCTGGGCCGGGCGGAGGAGCGGGCCCGCTACGCCCGCGACCCGCTGACCGGCGAGGAGCTGTACCCGGCCCTGCGGTCGGTGCGCGGCGCCCTCGCGGCCCGGGCGGACCGGCGTACCCGGCTGCTGGCCGCCGTGTTGCCGCCGTCGGTGCTGCTCCGCTGGCGGACCGCCCTGACCGACCGCTCGACCCGACTGGTCACCACGACCGGGCAGGTGCGGCAGCGACTGCTGCGCTGGAACCCGCGTCGTCTCCTGGCGGGCCGCCCGGCCCGCTGACCCGGTTCCGCCCGCCGGCGCTCCCCCGCCGACGGGCCGGACCGGGTCCCCACCCCCGTCCCGTCCCCGGCGCCGGGCGCTGGCGCCACCGCCAGAGGTGGGTTGATCAAGAGGTTTGCGTCAAAAAGCCAGCCCGCGTCGACGCAAACTTCTTGATCGACGCCGCGGTGGGACGTGCGGGCCGCGGGGTGGGCACGCGGGCGCGACGTGGGCGCGAGGATCAGGGAGGGTCAGGGCGCGCGGAAGCGGCCACGGTCGCCGGACATGTCGGCGACCGGTCGTCGCGCTGGTCCCGCCGGTCAGCGGCGGGAGGTGCTCAGCGGTGGCCCTCCGGGCGCTGCCGCCAGCGGTCCTCCATCCGGTCGAGGAAGGAGCCCCGGCGGCCGCTGCGGCCACGGGGACGACGACGGCTCGTCGTGCCGCCGACCACGTGCAGGTCGGGCGACTGGGATCGGCGGTGCGACTGCACCGCGTAGCCCAACGAGGCCAGCATGACGACGAAGCCCGCCACGGCCAGCGGGGGCGTCTTGATCACGGCACCGTAGATCAACAGGGCCAGACCAGCGATGACCACGCCGGCAGCGACGAGCACGCGACGCCGCGCGTGGAAACGCGGGTCGCTGGCGCGCACGGCCGAGGCGAATTTGGGGTCCTCGGCAAGCGACCGCTCGATCTGCTCGAACAGCCGCTGCTCGTGCTCCGAGAGCGGCACGGCACTCCTCCCCGGTCACGTTGGTCGGCCCGGTCGGGCCGACAGACCGTGGCAGCCATCCGACTGCTTACCCGCAAGTCTACGAGGGGGCTCGCGCGTCGGAAAGCGGGACGACCTACGGCCGGGTCGGTTTTTCGTCGCGCCGGACGTCGCGCCTGCCGAGAAGACTGGCCGGACCTATGACGGACCGCCCGAATCGGGCGGCCGCCGCGTCGGCCGCCGCCTCCGCCTCCCGCCAGCCGCGCTCCGGCGCGCCCAGGGTGAGCTGCTGCGGCGTCTCCTCCGCCGCGGCGAGGCCCTCCATCCGGACGCCGACCAGACGGACCGGCTCGCCGGGGGCGAGGGCGGTCCAGAGCGCCCATGCCGTGTCGAACATCTCCCGCGCCGTGTCGGTGGGCACACCGAGGGTGCGGGAGCGGCTGACCGTGCGGAAGTCGGCCAACCGGACCTTGAGCGACACGGTCCGCCCCACCTGACCCGCCGCGCGCAGCCGGGCGCCGGCCTTCTCGGCGAGGGCGAGCAGCGCCCGGCGGATCTTCACCGGGTCGGTGACGTCGGTGTCGAAGGTGACCTCCGCGCCGATCGACTTCTCCACGTGCTCCGGGGAGACCCGGCGCGGGTCCCGCCCCCAGGCCAGCTCGTGCAGGTGGCCGGCGGACGCCTCCCCCACCGCCCGGCGGAGCAGCCCCGGCGGCGCCTCGGCCAGGTCGCCCACGGTGCGCAGGCCGAGCCGTTGCAGCGCCTCCGCGGACCGCTCCCCCACCCCCCACAGGGCCGCCACCGGCAGCGGGTGCAGGAACTCCAGCACCCGGGCGGCGGGCACCACGAGCAGGCCGTCAGGCTTGGCGCGGGTGGAGCCGAGCTTGGCCACGAACTTGCTCGGCGCCACCCCGACCGAGCAGGTCAGCTCCTGCTCCTCGGCGACCCGGCGGCGGATCAGCCGGGCGATCTCGGTGGGGGTGCCGAAGAGCCGCCGGGCGCCGGCCACGTCGAGGAACGCCTCGTCCAGGGAGAGCGGCTCGACCAGCGGGGTGACGTCGCGGAAGATCCGCATCACCGCCCGGGAGGCGGCCGAGTATTGCGTGAAGTCCGGTGGCAGGTAGACCGCGTGCGGGCAGAGCGCCCGGGCCCGGGCCGTGGGCATGGCGCTGCGGACGCCGTAGCGGCGAGCCTCGTAGCTGGCCGAGCTGACCACCCCGCGCGGACCGATCCCGCCCACCACGACCGGCTGACCGCGCAGCTCGGGGCGGCGGCGCACCTCCACCGAGGCGAAGAAGGCGTCCATGTCGACGTGCAGGATCGGGCAGCCGGTGTCGTCGGCGTCCGGCCCGAAGCGCGGATCACCGCCCCGGGGCAACGACTGGCTGCGGCCCATCCCCGCAGGCTAGCCCCCCGGTCCGACAGACCGGCGCCGGCCGGGTCAGCCGCGGACCACCAGCAGCGGGATGGTCATCTCGGCGGCGGTGTCCGCGCCGTGGTACGCGACCAGCCGCGACGCCATCGGCGGCTCCGAGCGGGTGGCGACCACGGCGTACGTGTCCCGGCAGACCACCACCACGTCGCCGATCCGGCCCAGGTGCGCCTCCGGCACCGGCCCGAACCAGCCGGTGGCCACCGCCTCCGCCCGGGTCAGCACCCGGGCGGCGCCGTCCAGCACCGCCGACCAGGCGGCCACCACGTCGGCGGTGGCGCCCGGCTCGACGTGCAGGTAGCGGACCCGGGGCTCGCCGGCCACCACCCGGACGCCGGCCCGCAGCCGGGGGTCGGTGTCGAGGTCGATCCGGTGCCCGTCGGGCACGTTGAGCTGCCCGTGGTCGGCGGTGACCAGCAGGGCGGCGTCCGGCGGCAGCCCGTCGACCAGCCGGGCGAGCAGGCGGTCCACGTCGGCGGCGGCCAGCCGCCAGGGCGCGGAGTCGACGCCGGTGAGGTGCCCGTGCCGGTCCAGGTCGGGGTGGTAGCCGGAGACCAGGGTCGGCCCGGGACCGGCCGCCAGGGCGGCGAGCATCCGCTCGGCGAGCGGGTCGGCGCCGGCCGCGCCCCGGTAGTCGCCGCCCCGGTTCGCGGCCAGGGTGAGGCCGCTGCCGGCAAACTCGGGGCGGCTGACCACGGTGACCGCCACGCCGGCGGCGCGAGCGCGCTCGTACCAGGTCGGGACCGGCTGCCACGCGGACGGCTCCGGGTCACCGGCCCAGTCGACGTGGTTGAGCACCCGATCGGTGCCGGGCACCCGGACCGTGAAACCGAGCACCCCGTGCGGGCCGGACGGGGTTCCGGTGCCGAGGCTGACCAGGCTGGTCGGGGTGGTGGAGGGGAAACCCGAGGTGAGCGGGACGCCGACCGTGGCGGCCAGCCCGGCCAGGGTCGGCGCGTACGGGGCGGCGGTGGGGATCTGGTACCAGCCGAGCCCGTCGACCAGCAGCACGGCGACCCGCCGCACCCCGGCCAGCCGGGGCGCCAGGCCGAGCAGGTCGGCGGCGCCGGGCACGCCGAGCAGCGCCAGCGCGCTGGGCAGCACGTCGGCCAGGCTGCCGCCGCCGTAGCGGGGCGCGACCCGGTCGAGCGGACCCACCGCCGGGCCGGTCATGCCGGGCGGCGGGCGAACAGGTGCAGCTGGGCGGCGAGGTCGCGGTAGGGCGGCCGGGCGGCGAGGGCCCGTTCCAGCTCCACCAGGGCGGCCGCCTGGCCGTCCGCCACGGCGGCCGGGAGCAGGTCGGCGAGCACGCGTACGCCGTGGATCTCCTCGACGGTGAGCCCGGCGGCCGCGAGCAGGGCGGTGGCGCCGTCGGCGTCGTAGCGGCGGCGCAGGGTGTCCCGGGGGCCGGCGGCGCCGGCCGGGTCGGCGGCGAGCGCGGCGGCCACGTCCAGGTGGCCGTTCATGGCCCGGGCCAGCACGGCGGCGGCCCGGCCGGCGACCAGCACGCTCGCCGCGCCACCGGGGCGCAGGGCGGCGGCCAGCGCGGCGACCACCGGGGCGGGATCGTCCACCACCTCCAGCACCGAGTGGCAGAGCACCAGGTCGACGGTGGCCGGCTCGACCAGCCCGGCGAGCGCGTCGCCGTCGCCCTGGACGGCGCGTACCCGCTCGGCGACCCCGGCCTCGGCGGCCCGGCGGGTCAACGCGGCGAGCGCGTCGGGGCTGGCGTCGACCACGGTGACCCGGTGGCCGGCGTCGGCGAGCGGGACGGCGAAGCCGCCGGTCCCGCCGCCGACGTCGAGCACGGTGAGCCGCTCGCCGGCCCGCCGGTCCAGCTCGGCCCGGAGCACCGCCCAGATCACGGCGGTGCGGGGGGTCAGGGTTCGGGTGCGCTCCACGCCGCCGAGCCTAGTCACCCCCGGGCCCGGGGTCAGGACTCGCCACCGCCGGCGGGGTCCTCCTCCGCGCGGGACCGCTGGGCGTTGGCCACCGGCCCGTCGGTCACCTGGTATTCCCGGGGCTCCACCTCGTGGGTGGGCGCCCAGCCGGCGCCCAGCCGGGTCCGTCGGGCGTTCGCCACGCCACCGGGGTACGTGCTGTGAAAGGTCATCGGTTCATCCCCCACTACGCGGGTGGGCCACTCTGCCCATCCGTGCCGGGAGTCTCCCGCGTCCGGGGCCGGGAAACCGTAATGTGGATCACTGATCTCAACGGAAATCCCGGGACGCCGGCGTGACGGGGGGCTCGATCGCGTCCAGCCGGTCCGCGGTGAGGCTGGTGACGCCCTCGTGCCGCTGCAACCGGCCCCGCACCACCAGCGCGCCGCTGGTGCGGGCGACTCGACGGTAGCGCTGCCAGAGCCCCGGGGAGCAAGTGACATTCAGCATGCCGGTCTCGTCCTCCAGGTTGAGGAAGGTGACCCCGCCGGCGGTCGCCGGGCGCTGCCGGTGGGTGACGATCCCGCCGACCCGGATCCGCTGCCCGGGCTCCACCCGGCCCAGCCGGGCGATCGGCACCGCGCCCAGGGCGTCCAGCCGGTCCCGGATGAACCGGGCCGGGTGGCTCTCCGGGGACAGCCCGGTGGCCCAGACGTCGGCGACCAGGCGGTCCACCGCCTCCATCCCGGGCAGTGTGGGCGGGGTCGTGCCGGTCACCGTGCCGGGGAGCCGGCCCGGCCGGTCCTGGGCCGCCGCGCCGGCGGCCCAGAGGGCCTGCCGCCGGGTCAGCCCGAAACAGGCGAAGGCGTCGGCGGTGGCCAGCGCCTCCAGGTGCGCCGCCGTCAGGCCGGCCCGGCGGGCCAGGTCCGGCATGTCCCGGTACGGCCCGTGAGCCGTCCGCTCCGCCTCGATCCGCTCGGCCACGTCGTCGCCGAGGGTACGCACGCTGCCCAGCCCCAGCCGGACCGCCGGGCCGCCCAGCCCCCAGGCGTGCGGCGGCTCGCCCGGCTGGCTCCCCCACCGGGTCTCCGGGGTGGACTCCAGCACCGCCTTCGCGCCGCTGGCGTTGATGTCCGGCCGGCGGACCTCGACACCGTGCCGGCGGGCGTCGTCGACAAGGGTCTGCGGCGAGTAGAAGCCCATCGGCTGGGCGTTGAGCAGCGCGGCCAGGAACGGGCCCGGGTGGTAGCGCTTCAGCCAGGAACTCGCGTACACGAGGTAGGCGAAGCTCATGGCGTGGCTCTCCGGGAAGCCGTAGCTGGCGAACGCGGTCAGCTTGCGGTAGACGTCGTCGGCCAGCTCGCCGCTGATGCCCCGCTCGGCCATCCCGGCGTAGAGCCGGTCGGCGATCTGCGCCATCCGCTCCACCGAGCGCTTCGCCCCCATGGCCCGGCGCAGCTGGTCGGCCCCGGCCGCGTCGAAGCCGGCCAGGTCGATGGCGAGCTGCATGAGCTGCTCCTGGAACAGCGGCACGCCGAGGGTCTTCTCCAGCGCGTTGCGCATCAGCGGGTGCGCGAAGGTCACCGGCTCCTGGCCGTTCTTGCGCCGGATGTACGGGTGCACCGAGCCGCCCTGGATCGGGCCGGGACGGATCAGCGCCACTTCCACCACCAGGTCGTAGAACTCGCGGGGCTTGAGCCGGGGCAGGGTGGCCATCTGGGCGCGGCTCTCCACCTGGAACACCCCGACCGAGTCGGCGCGGCAGAGCATGTCGTAGACCTCGGGGTCGTCCAGGGTCATGTCGCCCAGGTCCAGGCTCATCCCGATCAGGTCGTAGCCGTAGTGCAGTGCGGAGAGCATGCCGAGGCCGAGCAGGTCGAACTTGACCAGGCCGACGGCGGCGCAGTCGTCCTTGTCCCACTGGAGCACGCTGCGGCCGGGCATCCGGCCCCACTCCACCGGGCAGACCTCGATCACCGGCCGGTCGCAGATCACCATGCCGCCGGAGTGGATGCCCAGGTGCCGGGGGAACGTCTGGAGCTCGTTGGCGTACGCCACCACCTGCTCGGGGATGTCCTCGACGTCGACCGCCGCGACCGAGCCCCAGCGGTCGATCTGCTTGCTCCAGGCGTCCTGCTGCCCGGGCGAGAAGCCGAACGCCTTGGCCACGTCCCGCACCGCCGACCGCGGCCGGTAGGAGATGACGTTGGCGACCTGGGCGGTGTGCTCCCGGCCGTACCGGGCGTAGACGTGCTGGATCACCTCCTCCCGGCGGTCGGACTCGATGTCCACGTCGATGTCGGGCGGGCCGTCCCGCTCCGGCGCGAGGAACCGCTCGAAGAGCAGCCGGTGCCGCACCGCGTCCACGTTGGTGATCCGCAGCGCGTAGCAGACCGCCGAGTTGGCCGCCGAGCCCCGGCCCTGGCAGTAGATGTCCTGCTCGCGGCAGAACGCGACGATGTCGTAGACCACCAGGAAGTAGCCGGGGAAGCCCAGGTCCTCGATCATCCGCAGCTCGTGCTCCAGCTGCGCGTACGCGTCCGGGTGCGCCTCGGGCGGGCCGTAGCGCTCCCGGGCGCCGGCCATGGTGAGGTGGCGCAGCCAGCTCATCTCGGTGTGCCCCGGCGGCACCGGGTACGCCGGCAGCTGCGGCGCCACCAGTTGCAGGTCGAAGGCGAGTTCCGCGCCGAACTCGGCGGCCCGGGCCACCGCACCCGGGTACGCGGCGAACCGCGCCGCCATCTCCGCGCCGCTGCGCAGGTGGGCGGTGGCGGCGGCGGGCAGCCAGCCGTCGATCTCGTCCAGGCTGCGCCGGGCCCGCACCGCCGCCACCGTGGTGGCCAGCCGGCGCCGGCCCGGGGTGGCGTAGTGCACGTTGTTGGTGGCCACCGTGGGCAGCCCCGCCGCGGCGGCCAGCTCGGCCAGCGCGTCGTTGCGGTCGGCGTCGAGCGGGTGGCCGTGGTCGGTCAGCTCCACCGCCACCGTCTCGGCGCCGAAGAGCGCGGTGAGCCGGTCCAGCTCCCGGGCCGCCGCGTCGACGCCCTCGGTGAGCAGCGCGGCGGGCACGTGCCCCTTGCGGCAGCCGGTGAGCACCAGCACGTGGTCGCGCAGCTCGGCGGCCACCTCCTCCAGCTCGCCGTAGACCGGGCGGCCCTTCTCGCCGCCGCGCAGCTGGGCCCGGGCGATGGTGGCGGCGAGCCGGGCGTACCCCTCGTGGCCGTGGGCCAGCACCAGCAGGTGCGCGCCGTGCGGGTCCGGCTCGCCGTTCTGCGGGCCGGGCAGCCCGAGGGAGAGCTCCGCGCCGAAGACCGTCGGCAGGTGCAGCGCGCGGGCCGCCTCGGCGAAGCGCACCACGCCGTAGAAGCCGTCGTGGTCGGTGACGGCGAGCGCGGTGAGCCCCAGCCGGGCGGCCTCCTCGGCCAGCTCCTCGGGGTGGCTGGCGCCGTCGAGGAAGCTGAAGTTGGAGTGCGCGTGCAGCTCCGCGTAGGGCACGGTGCCGTCCGGGCGGTCCAGCTCCGGCGGCTGGTAGTGCTGGCGTTTGCGGCTCCACGCCGGTGCGTCGCCGCCGTCGGCGTCGACCGCGAGCGGGTCCACCACGTGCAGGTGCCGCTCGCCCTTGGGCCGCCCCTTGCCGGACCCGGACCGCCCGGAGAGCACCTGCTCCAGCTCCGACCAGGGCATCTTCGGGTTGTGGAAGCTCACCGGCGGTCTCCCCGGCGGCGCTCAGTCATAGATCGCCTCCACCAGCCACTGGCCGCCCTCGACGGCGAGCAGCAGGGCGGCCCCGTCGGCCAGGCACACCTGGAAGCGGGCCCGGCGGCGGGCCTCGGCCGGCGCCCACCAGCGCTCGTCCACCGGCCACGGGCCGACCCACCCGGCGATCTCGGCGGGCCGGCCGGCGCCGACGGTGAGCCGGGCCGGCGCGGCGCTGACCGCCAGCCGGGCGCTGACGACGACGGGCTCGCCGGCGGCGTCGTGCACGGCGGCCGGCAGCGGGGTGGGCAGCACCACGGCCGGCGCGGGCGGCGGGATCCGCCCCGGCCACGGCGGCACCGGCGCCGCCGCCCGGGAACGGATGGACACGGCCCGTTCCGGTGCGGCGGCGGGCGGCGAGGGCTCGGCGGGCGGCAGGGGTGGTGGGCCGGGGCGGGCGGGCAGGCGCTCGTCGCCCCACGGGACCAGGCGCACCTGGTCGGCCGGGGAACGCCCGCCGCCGAGCACGGCGGTGACCACCGCCTCGGGGCCGAGGATGCCCTGCACCCGGCTCAACGCGCGGTGCGCCCGCTCCCGCTCCTCGCCGGTCTCCCCCCACAGGCCGGGTTGCAGGCCGGCCTGGGCGAGCACCCCGTCCGGCACCAGCCGCAGCCGGATGATCCCGGCGGTGGGGCGGGCCGGGCGGGCGCCACCCCGGCCGTTGCTGCCGGAGAGCCAGCCGTCGAGCTGCCAGCGGACCCGGTCGGCGATGGCCGCGGCGGTGAGCAGCCCGTCGTGCCGCCAGACCCGGTGCAGTTCCTGGCCGTGCGCGGTGACCGCCTCGATGCCGAGCCGGGTGCAGGCCAGCCCGTGCGCGGCGAGCCGCTCGTGCAACTGCTCGGCCAGTGTGCGGGCGGCGAACGCCGCGGCGTCGACCCGGTCGATCGGCTCGTCGTGGTCGGCCGTGACGGTCAGGTCGGCGGGCGGCTGCCGGACCGCCAGCGGCCGGTGGTCCCGGCCGGCGGCGAGCCGGTGGGCCAGCGCCCCGTCGAAGCCGAACCGGGCCAGCACGTCCCCGGCGGGCAGCGCGGCGAAGTCGCCGAGGGTGCGGACGCCCAGCCGGCGCAGCAGGTCGGTCAGGGTGGGCCGGCCGAGCGCCTCGACGGGCAGGCCGGCCAGGAACTCCGGGGTTCCGCCGGGAGGCACGATCCGCCCGTCCCGGGCGGCCAGCCCGGCCGCGAAGACCCCGTCGGCGATGCCGACCTGGCTCTCCACCGCGCAGGTCTGTGCGACGTGCTCGACGATCCGCTCGGCCGCCGCCTCCTCGCCGCCGAGGTAGCGGCTGGGGCCCCGGGCGGCCAGCGCGCAGGCCCCGGGGCGGATCACCTCGACCCCGGCGACCACCTCCTCGACGGCGGCCACCACCGGCTCGAACGCCCGGGCGTCCCGGGCGGGGTCGTGGTCGACGACGGTGAGCTGCGGGCAGCGCCCCTGCGCCTCCCGCCGGCGCAGCCCCCGGCGGACGCCCTCGGCGCGGGCCCGCTCGGAGCAGGCGACCACCCGGTTGGCGTGCAGCACCGCGACCGGGTCGGTGGCCGGCACCCCGTCGACGATCTCGGCGGCGAGGACCGGCCAGTCGGGGCACCAGAGCAGCAGGGTCCGCGCCGGAGCGCCGCTCATGCCGACCCGACCACGGTGAGCGGCCCCCGGCGGGACCGGGCGGCGGAGGCGGACGGGCCGGCCGGCGCCACCACGCGGAGCCGGCCGGCACCGGGGACGGCGGCGGGCCGGGTGGCCGCGCCGAGCCCGGCCGACCGGGGGATCACCTGGGTCAGCTCGTCGCCGGGCAGCCAGACCTTGATCTCCTTGGGGCGGGCGGCCGCGCCGCGGCCGCGGGCCGAGACGGTCACCTCCCGGCGGCGCAGCCGGCCCCGGCCCGGCCCGAGCCCCTCCCAGACCCCGCGGACCACCTGGAGCGTCACGTCCGCGCCGTCCCACCGGCCGTACGGGACGAGCACGCTGCCGCGCTGCCGGGCCCGGGCGGCCAGCCGGGTGGCGACCGAGGCGGAGACCGTGGTCGGCACGGCGGTGACCACCACGTCGACCCCGTCGATGAGCGCGGCGACGACGGTGGGCCACTCCGGCCCGGGGTTCGGCACGAGGGCGAGCCGGTCCAGGGCGATGCCCGCCTCGGCCGCCGCGCCGGCCCCGAAGGTGGGTACGCCCACCACGGCGCACCACGAGCCGGCCCGGGACGCCTCGGCGAGCAGGGCGAGGATCAGGGAGGTGGCGCCGCTGCGCCGGGGCTGGCCGGAACCGACCGCGATGGTGCTGCCGCGCCGCAGGCCGCGGTTGGGCAGCAGCCCGGTCAGCTCGGGCCGGACGGGGAGCACCCGGTGGCCGCCGGCCGGGTCGGGCGCGCTCGCCGGGCGTACCAGCTCGGCCAGGGCGGCGGAACCGACCACCATGCGGCCCGCCATCGGACCAACCCCCCGTCGTGTGTTCACCACGGGCGCCGGCCCGTGGATGGTGCTGTGGATCGTGCGGTGCGGGACGCGCTCAGCGGTCCGGCGGCGGCGTGCTCGCCGTCGCCGGGGTGCGGCGCCCGGCCACCCGGGGTCCCGCCGGTGGTGGCCGGGCGCCGCGGCTCAGGCGGCGGCCGCTCCGGGTCGGGGCGTGGCGTCGGGCGTGCCGAGCCGGGTGGGCTGGTGCAGCCCGTCGAGCGCCGGTTGGTGTGCCAGGCCGAGCGCGGTCTCCACCACCGTCACGAACTCCTCGGCGGCGCGGAGCAGGTCGTCGGCCTCCCGGGCGGTGACCACCCGGGGGATGCCGGCCTCGGCGGCGGCCCGCTTGCCGGCGCCGGTGGCGAAGTAGGCCGCCCACTCGTCCAGCTCGGGGGCGACGGCGGCGAGCAGCACCCACACGCTGGTGATCCGGTTGCGCCGGGTGGGCGCGGGGCGGGCGCGGGCGGCGAGCAGGGCGGCGGCGGCGCGCAGCGCGGCGAGGTGGGCGGCGGCGTACCGGAGGCCGTCGGGGCGGGTCCGGGCTGCCTCGGCCAGCCCGTGGCGGGCCACCACGAGCAGCTGGGCGGGGGTGCGGTGCGGCAGCACGTGCGCGGGCACCGTGGGCGCCTGGGCCGGACTGGTCGGCATGGTCTCTCCTCCGCGTGGGCCGGGGCGGGGCGGCCGCGCGACGGGGAGCCGTCGCCCGGGACGCCCGGAACGGGCGGTGCGGAGGAAGACGCACCAGGTGGGGGCCGGCCGGGTGTGGACGCTTCCCCACACCACACCCGGCCGGCGTACCGGCGGGTCCGTCGCCCGCCGCCCGGGGGTCGTGGGCGGCGGGCGACGATCCTGCCTTGACGGGTCCGGACTCGCGACTGTCCGGAGCCCGGTGCGGTCCGCGGAACCGCACCTCCCGGGAGCCGGAGCCGCGAAACACCGCTCCCGGACGTTGGAACGAGCGTACGAGTGAATCGAACACTCGTTCTAACTGCTCTGACAGTACACCCCCCCTCCGACGAAAATGCAACGTGTGACGCACCGGCGCGTCGATGCGCCGGTCGGTGGATTCCCAGGGCGCGCACAGCATCGGCAAAGGAGCCGCCGAGTTCCGGCCCGCAGGGTTGACGGCATGAACGTCAGCCGTACCGAGAAGACCCCCCGGTGAGCACCACCGTCGCCGGCCGGCGGACCCCGCGCCGGACCCTGCCGGCCGCCCCGGCCTGGTGGGCCGACGTGGCCGGCGCCGCCGCGGTGCTCAGCCTGCTGGTGGTCACCGCGCTCTGGACCGCCGACCGCGGCGTGCAGGAGCTGTCGGGCGGCGCGGCCACCGGCCTCACCTCGCTCGGCCGGCTCGCCGGCCTGGTCAGCGCCGACCTCATGCTGGTGCAGGTGGTGCTCATGGCCCGGGTACCGCTGATCGAGCGGCGCTTCGGCCAGGACCGGATCGCCCGCTGGCACCGGCTCACCGGTTTCACCTCGTTCCACCTGCTCCTGGCGCACGTGCTGCTGACCGTCCTCGGGTACGCCGGCACCGCCCGCCGGGGGGTGCTCGCGGAGACCTGGGACCTGGTCGTCACGTACCCGGGGATGCTGCTGGCCACCGCGGCGCTGGCCCTGCTCGTGCTGGTGGTGGTGACCTCGGTCCGCGCGGCCCGGCGCCGGCTGCGCTACGAGTCCTGGCACCTGCTGCACCTGTACGCGTACCTGGGCGTCGCGCTGGCGCTGCCGCACCAGCTCTGGACCGGCGCCGACTTCGTCGCCTCGCCGCTCGCCCGCGCCTACTGGTGGACCCTCTACCTGCTGGCGCTGGCCAGCGTGCTGGTCTGGCGGCTGGGCCTGCCCGCCTGGCGCTCGCTGCGGCACCGGATCGAGGTGGCCGCCGTGGTCCCCGAGGCGCCCGGGGTCACCTCGGTCTGGCTGCGCGGGCGCGACCTGCACCGGCTGCCCGTCCGGGCCGGGCAGTTCCTGCTCTGGCGGTTCCTGGACGGCCCCGGCTGGTCCCGGGCCCACCCGTACTCGCTGTCCGCGCCGCCGAACGGCGACCTCATGCGGATCACGGTCAAGGACCTGGGCGACGGCAGCGCCCGGGTGGCCGCCCTGCGCCCCGGCACGCGGGTGCTCGTCGAGGGGCCGTACGGGCGGCTCACCGGGGAGCGCTGGCGCGGCGGCGGGATCACCATGCTGGCCTGCGGTGTCGGCATCACCCCGCTGCTGGCCCTGCTCTGGGAGCTGCCGTACGCGCCCGGCCAGGCGGTGCTGCTCCACCGCGCGCGTACCCCCGAGGACCTGGCCTTCCGGGCGGAGCTGGACCGGCTCGCCGCCGAGCGCGGGGTGGTCGTGCACCACCTGGTCGGCCCCCGGGCGGCACGCCCGTCCTGGCTGCCGGCCTACGCCGAGGGGCTCTCCGACGCGGAGGCGCTGCGCCGGCTCTCCCCCGGCGTCGCCGGTCACGACGTCTTCCTCTGCGGACCCGACGGCTGGGTCGACGCCGCGCGCGCCGCGACCCGCGCGGCCGGGGTCCCCGAGGCGCACACCCATCACGAACGCTTCGCCTGGTGACAGGCGCGAAGGGAGGATCCGTGCGACGGATCACCATCTGGCTGCTCTCCACGGTGGCCGCGCTGGTGCTGCTGTTCAGCTACCGGACCAGCACCATGGGCGCGGGCGGGGAGACCAGCGCGATCGCCTCCGGCCCGGACGGCCCGGCCGGCAGCGGCAGCTCCTGGACCGGCGCGGACGGGTCGGGCTCGCCGACCGACGACAGCGGCGACACGTCGAGCGGAAGCGGTGACACGTCGAGCGGCGGCGGTACGTCGGGCGGCAGCGGCACGGCCACCGGGTCGGTGGCACAGACCCGGTGGGGGCCGGTGCAGGTGCGGATCACCGTCTCCGGCGGGAAGATCACCGACGTCACCGCGGTGCAGGTGCCCGACGGCAACCACCGGGACCAGGAGATCAACGACTACGCGGTGCCGATCCTGCGGCAGGAGGCCCTCGCGGCGCAGAGCGCGCGGATCGACACCGTGTCCGGGGCCACCGTGACCAGCGACGGCTACCGCGAGTCCCTCCAGTCCGCTGTCGACGCGGCGCACCTGAAGTGAGGACGCCATGAACCTGACCAGGGAACCCGACCGGCGCGCCTGGGTGGTCCAGGTGATGGGGCTGCCGGTCAGCGTGCACCTGCGCGGCCCCGAGGTGCGCACCGACGCGGTGGCCGAGCGGGTGGAGCGGGTCTTCGCCGAGCTGCGCACGGTGGACGCGACGTTCAGCACGTACCGGCCGGACAGCGTGCTGGGCCGGCTCGGCGGGGCGATGCCCGACCCGGCCGCCGCGGAGCCCGTGGTGCGCGAGGTGGTCGAACTCTGCGAGGCGGCCCGGATGCGCACCGGCGGGTGGTTCGACGCCCGGCGGCTGCCGCTGCCCGGGGGAGGCACCGGCTTCGACCCGTCCGGCCTGGTCAAGGGGTGGGCGGTGGAGCGGGCCGCGCGCCGGTTGGCGCTGCCCGACCACGACCTGTGCCTCAACGCCGGCGGGGACGTGCTGCTGCGCACCGCGCCGGGCCGGCCGGCCTGGCGGGTCGGGATCGAGGACCCGGACCACCCCGAGCGGCTGCTCGACGTCGTCACCCGCGCGCACGGCGCGGTCGCCACGTCGGGCACCGCGCGGCGCGGCGCGCACATCACCGACCCGCGCGCCGGCCGGCCGGCCGAGGCCGTCCGGTCGGTCACCGTGGTCGGCCCCGAGCTGCTCTGGGCCGACGTGTACGCCACCGCGGCCGTCGCCCGCGGCGCGGACGCGCTGGACTGGCTGGCCACCCTGGACGGGTACGCGGCCCTGCTGGTGGACGCCGCCGGCCGGGTCCGGGCCACCCCGGACTGGCCCGGCTCCCGGGCGGCGGCTCAGACCCGCGCCGCGTAGTCGGGCAGGTCGGCCTCGGTGGCCAGCGACCCGGTGCTCCGCACCAGCAGCGACTGGACCGGGCGGGCGGCCAGCAGCCGGTCGCGCAGCCACAGCCCCCAGCCGGTGGCCGGGGCGAGGAACCGGCCGGGGCTGGCGCCGCGCTGCCAGCGGCCGGCGTAGGCCCGCATCCGCCGCTCGTACGCGGGCAGCGCCACCCGGTGGTCGCCGCCGGCCAGGGCCAGCTCGCCGGCGAGCACGTACGCCCCGACCAGGCCGGTGCCCACCCCCATCCCGCCGAGGGTCACCCCCCAGGCCGCGTCGCCGAGCAGCACGGCCCGGCCGGCGTGCCAGCGGGGCACGCCGACCCGGGCGATCGCGTCGAAGTAGAGCTCGGGCGCGTCCCGCAGGGCGGCCAGCAGCCGGGGCACGTGCCAGCCCAGCCCGGCGAAGGCGTCGGCGACCAGCGCCTTCTGCCGGTCGAGGTCGAGCCGGTCGTGGTCCTGCCGGGGCAAGGCGAACACCACCAGGGCGGTGGCCCGGTCCGGCTCGCGCGGGTCGGCGGTCACGCTGGCCATCCGGCCGGGCACGTTGTACTGCCGCGGGACCGGCCCCGCCCCGAGGTCGTTGGGCAGGTCCCAGCCGGCCAGGTGGTAGCCGAGGTAGGTGACGTACGCCGACTCCGGCCCGAACGCCAGCCGGCGCACCCCGGAGTGCAGCCCGTCCGCACCGACCACGAGGTCGACGGTGCGGGACGCGCCCCGGGCGAGGTCGACCCGCACCCCGTCGGCGGTCTCGGTGAGCCCCGTGATCCGGTCGCCGAACAGGTAGCCGACCCGGTCGGCGCCGTGCTCGTACAGGATCCGGGACAGGTCCCGGCGGCGGACCTCCAGCTCGCCGCCGGCGAACTCGGCCGGCAGCCGGAAGACCTCCCGGTCGTGCTCGTCCACCCGGCTCATCGCGCCGGCGTGGGTCTGCACCGCGCGCAACTCGTCGAGCACGCCCATGGCGGCCAGCACGCCGAGGTGGGTGGGGCCCCGGAAGTCGACCGCGAAGCCGCTGGTCCGCAGCGCGGGCGCGGCCTCGACGACGGTGACCTCGGCGCCGTGCCGGGCCAGCCACCAGGCCACCGCCGGGCCGGCCACCCCGGCGCCGGAGACGAGCACGCGGAAGCCGCCAAGAGGAGTGGGCATGTCTTTCCCCGTTCTAAACTGTGTCCCTCGGATACAGAGTACTGTAGACACAGTTTCGGCCCGAGAACAAGAGAGGTGACAGTGGAGACCGGTGGCGTCGACAAACGCCGGCTGTACGAGCTGCTGTGGGGTGCCCCGACCGGCCCCCGGCGCGGGCCGCGCCCCACCCTCACCCTCGCCGCGATCGCCCGGGCCGGCATCACCATCGCCGACGCCGAGGGGCTCGACGGGCTGACCATGCAGCGGGTCGCCGAGTCGCTGGACGTCACCAAGATGGCGCTCTACCGCTACGTGCCCGGCCGCGCCGAACTGGTGGCGCTCATGCTGGAGGTGGCCGTCGGCGAGCCGCCCGCGCCGCCGCCCGACGCCGACTGGCGCGGCCGGCTCGACGACTGGGCCCGACAACTGTTCGACAGGTTCCGCCGGCACCCGTGGGCCCAGGCGGCCACCGTCGGCCCCCGGCTGCCCGGCCCGAACGAGCTGGCCTGGGTGGAACAGGTGGTCGCCGCCCTCGCCGGCACCGGGCTGACCGGCGCCGAGCGGCTCGACGTCGCGGTGCTCCTGGTCGGGCACGCCCGCAACCTGGCCCAGCACGCCGCGCCGGACGACGCGCCCGCCGGGAGCCGGGAGGCCGGCTTCGGCGCCCTGATCCGCGGCCGGGAGGAACGCTTCCCGGCCCTGGAGGCCGCCCTGCGCGGCATCGACCCGGACATCCCCGACCAGGCCCTCGACTTCGGCCTGGCCCGGATCCTCGACGGTATCGAGGCGTTCATCGCCACCCGCGCCGCCGCCGGCCCCCGACACCCGAGCGGGGTGCACGAGCGCGGCCCGGACGGCCGGGGAGAATGAGGGGCATGCAGCCACACCCGAACGTGCAGGCGGTGCAGCGGGCGCTCGACGACGCGGGCGCGCGGGACTCCTCCGGCGGCCCCAGCCAGGTCCGCCTGCTGCCCGAGGCCGTGCACACCGCCGCCGCGGCGGCCGAGGCGCTCGGCGTCGAGGTCGGCGCCATCGCCAACTCGCTCGTCTTCGACGCCGACGACGCGCCGCTGCTGGTGCTCACCTCCGGCGCGCACCGGGTGGACACCGCCGGGCTGGCCGCGTCCCTCGGCGTCACCCACCTGCGCCGGGCCACCCCGGACTTCGTGAAGCGGCACACCGGGCAGGTCATCGGCGGAGTCGCCCCGGTCGGCCACCCGCAGCCGCTGCGCACCCTCGTGGACACCGCGCTGGCGGCGTACGACGAGGTGTGGGCGGCCGGCGGCGTGCCCCAGGCGGTCTTCCCCACCACGCACGCGGAGCTGCTGCGGCTCACCTCCGGCACCCCGACCGAGGTGGCGTGACTCCCGACCTCGTCACGCTGCACGTGTGGCGGATCCCCCGCACGGCCGTCCCCCGGGCGCTGGCCCGGATGGCGACCCACCCGGCGCGGCTGCGCCGGATGCCCGGCGTCCGGTTCGCCAAGCTGCTCGGCACCGGGACCGGCACCGGCTTCGGCCCCGGCGACACCGACCTCACCCGGTGGGCCGCCCTCGTGGTGTGGGACTCCCCCGCCGCGGCGGCCGGCTTCGACGCCTCCCCGGTCGGCCGCTCCTGGGACCGGCTGGCCCGGGCCGGCGTCCGGGTGGAGCTGCGCCCGCTGACGAGCCGGGGCGAGTGGTCCGGCCGCCGCCCGTTCGGCGAGCCGTCCGGCGGGCGGGTCACCGGGCCGGTGCTGGCGCTGACCCGGGCCCGGCTGCGGGCCCGCCGGGCGGTCACCTTCTGGCGGGCGATCCCGCCGGTCGCCGCCGCCCTGCGCGACGCGCCCGGGCTGCTCGCCCGGTTCGGCGTCGGCGAGGCCCCGCTGGGCTGGCAGGGCACGGTGAGCCTGTGGCGGGACCCGGCGGACCTGGTCGCGTTCGCGTACCGTCACCCGGAGCACCGCGCCGCGATCACGCGTACCCCCACCGAGGGCTGGTACGCGGAGGAACTGTTCGCGCGGTTCGCGGTGGGCGACGTGGTCGGCGACCGCACGGTGCTGGGGTGGGCCGCCCCCGCAGGCGACCCGGAAACGGTGAGAGGGAACGCATGAGGTTGGTGCGGTGGACGCCGGACGATCTGGTCCGGCGGCTGGACGACGTGGTGGCCGTCTACGGCGAGGCGATGGGCTACCGCGCCGACCTGCTGGAGGCCCGGCGCGGCTACATCGCCACCCACGTCCGCCGGCCCGGCTTCCGCGCCGTCGCCAGCCTCACCACCGAGGGCCACCTGGCCGGCTTCGGGTACGGCTACCTCGGCGCCGCCGGCCAGTGGTGGCACGACCAGGTGCACCGGGCCCTCGACGGCGAGTCCCGGCGGCGCTGGCTGACCCACTGCTTCGAGGTGGTCGAGCTGCACGTCCGCCCGCCCGCGCAGGGCCACGGCCTGGGCGCCGGCCAGCTGCGCGCCCTGCTCACCATGGCCGAGGGCAGCACCACCCTGCTCTCCACGCCGGAGGCCGACGAGCAGCGGTCCCGGGCCTGGCGGCTCTACCGCCGGTTCGGCTTCGTCGACATCCTGCGCCACTTCCACTTCCCCGGCGACGAGCGGCCGTTCGGCGTGCTGGGCCGGGACCTGCCGCTGCCCCCGCCCGGCCCCGGCGGCGCGCCGGTGCCGGAAACGCCGTGAGCGCGAGGAGCGAGCCGGGGTCGAGCCCCGCGGTCGCGAACCGGGACGGCGCAGTGGGCCGGCTGCCCTGGGCGCTGCTGGCCGTCCTGGTCCTGGCCCAGATCTGCTACCCGCTCACCGGCGGCGCGACCCGGGCCGGGCTGACCGTGGCCACCGTCGTGCTCGGCTGGCTGCTCTCCGTGGGGCACGCCCTGCTCAGCCGGGGGCCGCGCACCGCGCTCGCCCTGGTCGCCGTGGCCACCGGCGGCGGCTTCGCCATCGAGGCGCTCGGCGTGGCCACCGGCTTCCCGTTCGGCAGCTACGACTACTCGGGCGAGCTGGGCCCGAAGCTGGCCGGGGTGCCGCTGATCATCCCGCTGGCCTGGACCTGGATGGCCTGGCCGGCCTGGCTCACCGCGGTCCGGCTCACCGGCTCCCGCCCGGGCCGGGTCGCCCTGGCCGCGGTCGGCCTGGCCGCCTGGGACCTCTTCCTCGACCCGCAGATGGTGGCCGAGGGCTACTGGCGCTGGCGGGACGCCACCCCGGCCCTGCCCGGCCTGCCCGGCATCCCGGTCAGCAACTACCTGGGCTGGCTGCTCTTCGCGGTGCTGCTGATGACCGCTCTGCGCCCGCTCGCCGGGCCGGCCGTCGACCGCGCCGACGGGCGGGACGCCCCGATGTTCGCGCTCTACCTGTGGACGTACGCCTCCAGCGTGCTGGCGCACGCGGTCTTCCTCCGGCTGCCCGCCTCGGCGCTCTGGGGCGCGGCCGGGATGGCGGTGGCCGCCGTGCCGCTGGCGGTGACGCTGCTGCGCGCCCGCCGGGACGGGGCCGGTCGCGGGGCGGCGCAACCGACGCCCCGCGTCGACGCGCCGGCATGATCCCCGCGCTCGTCCTGGTCGCGGCGGTCGCCGCGCTCACCGCCCACACGCTCGTCAACGCCACCGCCTGGCTGCGCCGCCCCGGCGCCGGCCCGGTCGAGGTCACCGAGTCGGTGGCCGTGCTGCTGCCGCTGCGCGACGAGGCCGACCGGGTCACCCCGTGCCTGCGGGCGCTGCTCGCCCAACGCGGCGTGCCGGAGCTGCGGATCGTGGTGCTCGACGACGGCTCGACCGACGGCACCGCCGAGGTGGTCCGCGCGGTGGCCGGCGCCGACCCGAAGGTCACAGTGCTCACCGGGGTCGCCCCGCCGCCCGGCTGGCTGGGCAAGCCGCACGCCTGCTGGCAGCTCGCCACCCGCACCGACCCGGCCCCGACGGTGCTGGCCTTCGTCGACGCCGACGTGGTGCTCACCCCGTACGCGGTCGCGGCGGCGGTCACCGAACTGCGCGCGGCGGGCGCGACGCTGCTGTCGCCGTACCCCCGGATCGTGGTGCGGACGGTGGCCGACCGGCTCGTGCAGCCGCTGCTGCAGTGGTTGTGGCTGACCTTCCTGCCGCTGCGCGCGATGGAACGCTCGCCGCGGCCGTCGCTCGCGGCGGCGGGCGGGCAGTTCCTGGTCGTGGACCGGGCCGGCTACCTGCGTGCCGGCGGGCACGCGGCGGTCGCCGACCGGGTCCTGGAGGACATCGAACTGGCCCGGGCGGTGAAGCGCTCCGGCGGCCGGATCGCCCTCGCCGACGGCGCGCGGCTGGCCACCTGCCGGATGTACGACAGCTGGCCGCAGCTGCGCGACGGCTACAGCAAGTCGCTCTGGGCCTCGTTCGGGCACCCGGCGGCCGCCGCGGTGGTGGTGGCCCTGCTGCTCCTGCTCTACACCGCTCCCCCGCTGGTCGCGGTCGGTGCCCTGGTGGCCGGCGCGCCGGTCACGGCCGGGCTCGCGCTGGCCGGCTACCTGCTCGGCGTCGCCGGGCGGGCGGTCAGCGCCCGGGCCACCGGCGGGCGGGCGTGGCCCGACGCGCTGGCACACCCCGTGTCGGTCGTGGTCCTCGGTTGGCTGACCCTGCGGTCGTACCATCTGCGGAAGCGACGCCGGCTCACCTGGCGGGGTCGCCCGGTCAGCTAGGAGGGGGCGGCATGGCGCGGATCGTGGTCATCGGCGCCGGCGTGGGCGGTCTGGCCACCGCCGCGCGGCTGGCGGTCACCGGGCACGAGGTCACCGTCCTCGAACGGGCCGACACCGTCGGCGGGAAGCTCGGCCGGCACCGGCACGACACCCCCGAGGGGTCGTGGCTGTTCGACACCGGGCCGAGCCTGGTCACCCTGCCGCAGGTGTTCCACGACCTGTTCGAGGCGACCGGCGCGAAGCTCGACGAGTACCTGGACCTCGTGCCGCTGGACCCGATCGTCCGGCACGTCTTCCCCGACGGCGGGCCCACCCTGGACTCCTGCGCGGACCCGGCCGAGTTCACCGCCCGGATCGGCGCGGCGCTCGGCGACCGGGCCGCCGCCGACTGGCAGCGGCTCTGGCAGCGGGCCGGCCGGGTGTGGGCGGCCTCCCACCGGGACGTGCTGCGCCGCACCGTCGACTCCCCGCGCGACCTGGCCGCGCTGGCCTGGCGGCTGGGCGACCTCGCCGCCATCGGCCCCGGCCGCAGCCTGCGCGGGCTGGGCCGCCGGCACCTGTCCGACCCGCGGCTGCGGATGCTGCTCGACAGGTACGCCACCTACACCGGCGCCGACCCGCGCCGCGCGCCGGCCGCGCTGGTCGCCGTACCCTACGCGGAACTGGCGTACGGCGGCTGGTACCTGCGCGGCGGGCTGGGCACCCTGGCCGACGCGCTGCTGTCGCGCTGCCTGGACCTCGGCGTGGTGGTGCGGACCGGCGCCACGGTCACCCGCATCGACGCGGCCGGCGGCCGGGTGCACGGGGTACGCCTCGCCGGGTCGTCCGCTCCCGTCCCCGCCGACGTGGTGGTGGCCAACGTCGACGCGCTGACCGTCTACCGGGACCTGCTGCCCACCCCGCGCCGTCTGGCGGCGCTCACTGACCGCAGCCTGGCCGGATTCGTGCTGCTGCTGGGCGTCCGCGGCGACACCGGGCTGGCCCACCACACCGTCTTCTTCCCGCGCGACAACGACGCCGAGTTCGACGCGGTCTTCGGCGACCCGGGGCGGGGCGTCCGGGCCCGGCCGGCGCACGACCCGACCGTCTTCGTCACGGTGGCCGACGACCCGGTGGTCCGCCCGCAGGGGCACGAGGCGTGGTTCGTGCTGGTCAACGCGGCCCGGCACGGCACGGCCGCGGGCGCGGTCGACTGGCGGCGGCCGGGGCTGGCCGAGGCGTACGCCGACCGGATCCTCGACGTGCTCGCCGAGCGGGGCGTGGACGTGCGGGACCGGCTGGTGTTCCGGGAGATCCGCACCCCCGCCGACCTGGACGCGGCGACCGGCGCGCCGGGCGGGGCGATCTACGGCACCGCGGGCGGGCTGCTCCGCCCGGCCAACCGGGGGCCCGCCGCCGGGCTCTGGCTGGTCGGCGGCTCCAGCCACCCGGGCGGCGGCCTCCCCATGGTCACCCTGTCGGCGGAGATCGTCGCCGACGCCATCGGCCCGGCCTGGTAGGTCGCCCGGCGGGGGTCAGCCGGCGTCGATGAGGGCGCGGCGGACCGCGGAGAGCAACTGGCCGAGACCGAAACCGGCGAGCAGCACCCAGACCGTGGTCGCCATCGTGATGGTGCCGGCGGTCAGGTCGGCGTCGAGCAACCCCGCGAGCCCGGCGACCACGAGCCCGAACAGGGCCACGCAGACCCGCGTGGGGCGCTCCCCCACGGTCACCGCGCCGATCTCCCGCATCCCGGCGGAGACCGCCCGGGCCCGCACGTACTCGTGCAGCCAGGACAGGCCGCCGGCCGCGGCGACCAGCGCACCGGGCGCGCCGAGCAGCCAGAACGCGGTCAGCCAGGCGGCCTCGCCGAGCCGGTCGGCCACCGAGTCGTAGACGTAGCCCAGCCGGGTGGTGCGGTTGGTCGCCACCGCCACCGCGCCGTCGACGCTGTCCGCCACGGCCGCCAGCAGCACGAACAGGGCACCCAGGAACGGCCCGTCGCCGGCCCGCCCCACCAGCAGGGGTACGCAGACGCAGAGCAGCACGCCGACCACGGTCACCGGGGTCGGGCCGATCCGCAGCCGGCCCAGGATGTAGCCCACGTGGTAGGCGAAGCGCAGCCAGGCGCGGACCACCGGCGCGGCCACCCGGGGATCGAAGCCGCCGTGCAGCCGCGCCCACGCGGTCGCGTACTGGTCCCAGTTCAGCTGTGTGCCCACCACGGGATCAACCGTAGAAGGCCGGCACGGGTGTCGCGGGGCGGGTCGTCACACCCGCGCGTCGGCCCGCAGCCGCTGCCAGACCTCACGGGTGGCGGTGGACCGGTTGAGGGTGATGAAGTGGATCCCCGGCACGCCCTCGTCCAGCAGCTTCGCGCACATCTCGCCGGCCTGCTCGATGCCGAGGCGGCGGACCGCCTCCGGGTCGTCGGCCACCTGTGCGAACCGCTCGGCGAGGGCCGGCGGGAACGGCGCCCCGGAGAGCTGCACCGACCGCTCGATGGTGGCCAGCTGGGTCACCGGCATCACCCCGGCCAGGATCGGGGTGTCGCAGCCGGCGGCCGCCACCCGGTCGCGCAGCCGCAGGTAGTCGTCGGCGTCGAAGAACATCTGGGTGATCGCGAACTCGGCCCCGGCCCGGCACTTGCGGACGAAGTGCGCGGTGTCGCTGGCCACGTCGGGCGAGCGCGGGTGCTTGTACGGGAAGGCGGCCACCCCCACGCTGAAGTCACCGGAGTCGCGGACCAGCCGGACCAGCTCCTCGGCGTACCGCACGCCCTCCGGGTGCTCGATCCACTCGCCGCCCGGGTTGCCCGGCGGGTCGCCACGCACGGCCAGCACGTTGCGCACCCCGACCGACGCGAGCCGGCCGATCACGTGCCGCAACTCGGCGACCGAGTGATCGACAGCGGTGAGGTGCGCCATCGGCAGCAGGGTGGTCTCGGTGGCGATCCGCTCGGTCACCGCGACCGTGGTGTCCCGGGTCGAGCCGCCCGCGCCGTAGGTGATCGAGACGAACGAGGGGCGCAGCGACTCCAACTCGCGGATGGCCTGCCAGAGCAGCCGCTCCCCCTGCGGCGTCTTCGGCGGGAAGAACTCGAAGGAGAAGGTGGGCCGCCCGCCGCGGATCAGCTCGCCGATGGCCGGCTGAGGGTTGGGGAGGACCGAGGGAAGACCGAGCGCCACGGACCGACTGTAACCGGCGGGCCCGGCCCGACCCAGGATCTTCCCAGCCCGCGAGCACGAGCGCGGCGGAGCGTCGTACCCCGGGGGTAGAACGGTGGCAGCGCGGTGGGCCGGCCGGTGGCCGGTCCGGGGGGCCGCGCGGGGGTCGCCACGATCGGCGGCGCGCCGGTCCGGCACCGCCGGGCGTCCGCGTCGCCGCCCGCGCCGTCGCCTCCGGAGGACCGATGACCCCGTCCCCGCCACCCCGGCCGCGCCCTCCGGACCGGCGCCCTCCCGACCCGCGGCCTCGCGACCGGCGCCTTCCCGACGCGCCGCCTCCGGACCGGCGCCCTCCCGACCCGCGGCCTCGCGACCGGCGCCTTCCCGACGCGCGGCCTCCCGACCGGCGGCCTCCCGACCCGCGGTGTCCCGGGCCGCGTCCGCTCGGGCCGCTCCTGGTCGAGCTGCGGGCCGCCCGCGGCTGGAGCCAGCGGCGGGTCGCCGCCGAGTTGTGCGCCGCGGCCGGCGTGCCGACCCTGACCCGGCACGAGGTGTCCCGGTGGGAGCGGCAGCGCCGGCTCCCCGGCGACTTCTGGTCCGGCTGGCTGGCCGTGGTCCTCGGGGTGCCGGGCGACCTGCTCGCCGGGGCCGCCGCGCTCAGCCGCCGGCTCACCCCGGGCGGGCCGGACACCCCAGGCGGACCGAGCACTCCAGGCGGACCGAGCGCCCCGGATGGGCCGAGCGCCCCAGGCGCGCCGAGCGCCCCAGGCGCGCCGAGCGCCCCAGGCGCGCCGAGCAGTCCAGGCGCGCCGGGCGGGCCGGGCGGGCCGGGCGGGCCGGGCGGGCCGGGTCGTCCGCGTCCGCCGGGCACGCCCGGGGCGGCGCGGGCGCGGGGTCCGGGGTCCATCCCGCGCGCGGCGCGCCGGAGCGGCGGTCGGGCACGGCCGGCGGCGACCGGCTAGCGTCGTCGGCGTGACCCACGCTGCTCCCGTGTCCCCCGTCGACCGCGCCGGCCTCCGCCAGCGGATCGACAAGGCCCTCACCGAGTTCCTCGCCGGCCAGCGGGGCTGGCTGACCGCCGTCGACGACGGCCTGGCGCCCGTCGCCGAGACGATCGAGGCGTTCGTGCTGGGCGGCGGGAAGCGGCTGCGCCCGGCCTTCGGCTACTGGGGCTACCGGGGTGCCGGCGGTGTCGACTCCGACCAGGTGGTGGCGGCCCTGTCCGCGCTGGAGTTCGTGCAGGCCAGCGCCCTGATCCACGACGACCTGATGGACCGCTCGGACACCCGCCGGGGCGAGCCCGCGGTGCACCGGCGGTTCGCCGCCCGGCACCGCGCGGCCGGCTGGAGCGGCGACCCGGACGGGTTCGGCGACGCCGCGGCGATCCTGCTGGGTGACCTGTGCCTGGTCTGGTCCGACGAGGTGCTGCACTCCGCCGGCCTGGACCCGCGGACGGTGGCACGGGCCCGGCCGGTCTTCGACGAGATGCGCACCGAGGTGACCGTCGGGCAGTACCTGGACGTGCTGACCCAGGCCACCGGGGACACCTCGCTGGAGCGGGCCGGCAAGGTGGCCCGCTACAAGTCGGCGAAGTACACCGTCGAGCGGCCGCTGCTGCTCGGCGCCGCGCTGGCCGACGCGCCGGCCGAGGTGCACGCGGCCTACTCGGCGTACGGGCTGCCGTTGGGCGAGGCGTTCCAGCTCCGCGACGACGTGCTGGGGGTGTTCGGCGACCCCGAGCGCACCGGCAAGCCGGCCGGGGACGACCTGCGCGAGGGCAAGCGGACGTACCTGGTGGCGGCGGCCCTCGAGGCGCTCGACGACGCGGGCCGGGAGCTGCTGCTCGGCGGGCTCGGCGACCCGGACCTGGACCCCGCCGGCGTGGCCCGCCTCCGCGAGCTGATCACGGCGAGCGGCGCCCTGGACCGCACCGAACGCCGGATCACCGCCCTCACCGAGAGCGCCCTGGCCGCCCTCACAACTGTCGACCTGGACACGGAGGCCCGCCAGTCCCTGGTCGACCTGGCCATCGCCGCCACCCGCCGCACCGACTGAGGCCCCGCCCCCGCGCTGCCCGCCCCCGGCCCGCCCCGCCCCGCCCCGGCCCGCCCCGGCGATCATGAGGTTGACGGCGAAGTCGATCTCCTGAGCTGCCGCCAACCTCATGATCGACGGGGTGGGGTGCCCGGGGGGCGCGGGGGGTGCGGGAGGCCGTCAGAAGCCGAGGGCCTGGGCGCGGCGCTTGACCTCGCGGGCCTGGTCGCTCGCCAGGGCGGCGGCCGGCGTGGTGCCCGGGAGGGTCGGGTCAGGCTCGTAGAGCCAGCGCAGCGCCTCCTCGTCGTCGTACCCGGCGTCGGCGAGCAGGTTGAGCACGCCGGGCAGGTGCTTGAGCACGGTCTGGTTGGCCACCAGGTCGGCCGGGATCCGGCGGACGCCGTCGCGGCGCACCGCGAGCAGTTCCCGGTCGCGGATCTTCTGGTGCACCTTGCTGATCGACAGGTCGAGGCGCTCGGCCACGTCCGGCAGGGTCAGCCAGCCGGCCGGGTCGGTCGGTCCGGGCAGGTCGGCGCCGGTGGCGGCGGCCTGGGCGGGTACGGAATCGGTCACCCGACCACCCTGCCACGTGCCCGCCGGGACCGGTCGGCGGCACCCCGTACCCCGCCCGGCGCGTGCGCCGGTCCACCCCGGTCGTACCCCGGCTGTAGCATCCTGTTCAACCTTCACCCTCCCGACACATAGACTGCCTGCCGATGGACACACAGGTCGCCGACACGTTGCTGGGCTCGCTGATCGACGGGCGCTACCGCATTCGCGGTCGCGTGGCCCGTGGCGGCATGGCGACCGTGTACACCGCCACCGACGAGCGCCTGGAGCGCACCGTGGCGGTCAAGATCATTCACCCGACGCAGGCGCCCGAGGCCCGGGCCCGCATGGCCGGCTTCGTCGCACGCTTCACCGACGAGGCGAAGACCATCGCCCGGCTCACCCACCCCAACGTGGTGGCGGTCTACGACCAGGGCACCCACGCCGGCCTCCCCTACCTCGTGATGGAGTACGTGCGCGGCCGCACCCTGCGCGACGTGCTCGCCGAGCGGCGCCGGCTCAGCCCGGACGAGGCGCTGGCCATCGCCGAGCAGATGCTCGCCGCGATCGCCGCCGCGCACCGGGCCGGGCTCGTGCACCGCGACGTCAAGCCGGAGAACGTGCTGGTCGCCGAGGCGCCCACCGGCGGCACCACGAGCCTGGTGGACAGCGTGGTCAAGGTGGCCGACTTCGGGCTGGCCCGCGCGGTCGAGGCCAGCGCCGAGGAGGAGAACGGCAACCAGCTCATGGCCACCGTGGCGTACGTGGCGCCCGAGCTGGTCACCCAGGGCCACGCGGACCCGCGCACCGACGTCTACTCCGCCGGCATCGTGCTGTTCGAGATGCTCACCGGCCGGGTGCCCTACGACGGCGACCGCCCGGTCGAGGTCGCCTGGCAGCACGTCGACCGCGACGTGCCGGCCCCGTCGACCCTGGTGCCGGCGCTGCCCCCGGTGCTCGACGCGCTTGTCGCCCGGGCCACCCGGCGCGACCCGGCCGCCCGCCCGGCCGACGCCGGCGCGCTGCTGACCGAGGTGCAGGCCGCCCGGGACGAGCTGAGCAACTCGCACACCGCGGTGCTGCGGCAGGTGGGCGACGAGACGGCCGTGATCGCGCAGCCCACCATGGTGGTGGCCGCGGTCCGCCCGGCCGAGCGCCCCGCCTGGGCCCGGCTGCCGGAGGGCGGCGGCCAGCGCCCGCACCGCCGCCGCGCCGTGGAGGACGAGAGCCTAGGGGCCCGGCTCGCCGGGCTGCGCACCCGGGTCATGGGCTCGCCGCGCGGCCGGCTGGCGGTCGCCGCGGCGGCCGTGGTGCTCGGCCTCGTGGCCGCCGTCGGCGGCTGGTGGTTCGGGGTGGGCCGCTACACGGTCGCCCCGCAGCTGGTGAGCCTGAGCAAGGCCGACGCGGAGGCGCAGGCCACCCGGGGCGGCTTCGTCCTGCGCTACGCCGAGCCCCGTCACGACGAGAAGATCCCCAAGGACACGGTGCTGGGCCAGGATCCGGTCTCCGCCACCCGGATCGTCAAGGGCGGCACGATCACGCTGACCCTGTCGCTGGGCCCCGAGCGGCTGCCGGTGCCGGACGTGGTGGGCAAGGACTTCGAGCTGGCCCGGGCCGAGCTGGCCGACGCCAAGCTGGCGCCGGTCAAGGGCAGCTCCCGCTACGACGACGCGCTGCCGGCCGGGGTGGTGCTGGCCACCGACCCGAAGGTGGGCACGGTGGTCAAACCGGGCACGAAGGTGACGGTGGTCCTCAGCAAGGGCCGCGCCCCGGTGAGCGTGCCGAACCTGGTGGGCAAGAGCCTCACCGACGCCCGCGGCATCCTCAGCCGGCTCGGGTTGACGCCTGTGGAGACGTACAAGGACTCGGACAAGCCGAGGGACGAGATCCTCGGCCAGAGCCCGGCGGACGGCACCGGCGTGGAGAAGGGCGCCCAGGTCAAGCTCGACGTCAGCAAGGGCCCGGCCCAGGTGCCCGTCCCCCGCGTCGTCGACATGCCGTGCCAGCAGGCCAAGCAGGTGCTGGAGAGCCAGGGCTTCCCGGTCACCATCCAGCTCAACCCGAACGGGGTGGCCCGCTTCCAGAACCCGGGCGAGAACACCCCGGTGCCGCCGGGCACCCCGGTCACGGTGACCTGCCTGTGAGCGGGCGGCGGCGGGTCGGCTCGCACACCCCCACGTCCGGCGGCCTGGCCAAGGCGGCGCTGCCCTACGTCGACGCGGCCGAGTCCGAGGCGGTGCAGGTCTACGTCTCCAACTCGCGGGGCTGGGCGCTGCCGGCGGGCGACCCGAAGCAGGACGTGCTGTTCCGGGACGGCTGCGGCGAGCGCGGCCTGCCGGTCTTCATCCACGCGTCGCTGCTGGTCAACCTCGGCTCCCCCACCCCGGCCACCGTCGAGCGGTCGGCGGAGACCCTGGCGCACGCGCTGCGCCGGGGCCGGGCCATCGGCGCCGAGGCCGTGGTGTTCCACGCCGGCAGCGCCGTCGACGCGGGCCACGCCGAGGCGGCCATGCGGCAGGTCCGCGAGGCCCTGCTCCCGCTGCTCGACGAGACCGCGGCCACCGGCGGGCCGATGCTGCTGGTGGAGCCGAGCGCCGGGGGTGGCCGGTCGCTGGCCTCCCGGGTCGAGCACCTGGGCCCCTACCTGGACGCGGTGGACCGGCACCCGATGATGGGCGTCTGCTTCGACACGTGCCACGCCTGGGCGGCCGGGCACGACCTGGCCACCGAGGGCGGCATGACCGCCACGCTGGACGCGCTGGTCGCCGCGGTCGGCGCCGACCGGTTGAAGCTGGTGCACGCGAACGACTCGAAGGACCTGTGCGGTTCCACCCGGGACCGGCACGAGAGCATCGGCAAGGGCAGCATCGGCGAGCCCGCGTTCGCCGAGCTGATGCGCCACCCCGCCACGGCCGGCGTCCCCGTCCTGGTGGAGACCCCGACGGAGAAGCACGTAGGCCACGCGGCCGACATCGCCACCCTCAAACGCCTCCACCCCTGAGGCCCTCAACCCGGCGCGGACTGCGCCGCGGCGTTGATCAAGAGGTTTGCGTCGGAATCCGCGTCGCGGGCGACGCAAACCTCTTGATCAACGAGGCGAGGGGGCGGTGCGGGCGGGGTCAGGCGCGGAGGAGGGTGGTCAGGGTTTCGGCGGCCCGGTCGATCTGGTCGTTCGACACGTCCATGTGGGTGACCAGGCGGGCCGTGCGCGGGCCGAGCACCGACAGCAGCAGGCCCCGCTCCCGGGCGGCGGCCGCCAGGGCGGGCGCGTCGAGCGGGTGCTTGGCCAGGTCGAGCGGGACGATGTTGGTCCGCACCCCGGTCGCGAGCACCCCGTAGGGCGCGACCGCCTCGGCCAGCCGGGCGGCCTTGGCGTGGTCCTCGGCGAGCCGCTCGACGTGGTGGGCCAGCGCGTACCGGCCGGCGGCGGCCAGGATGCCGACCTGCCGCATGCCGCCGCCCATCCGCTTCCGGACGAACCGCGCGCGGGCGATCTTCTCGGCGCTGCCGACCACCAGCGAGCCGACCGGGGCGCCGAGGCCCTTGGAGAGGCAGACCGAGAGGGTGTCGAACAGCGCCCCGTACTCGGCCAGCGGCACCCCGTCGGCGACGTGGGCGTGCCAGATCCGGGCGCCGTCGCAGTGCAGGGCGAGCCGGTGCTCGTCGGCGACCCGGCGCAGCTCGCGCAGGGTGGCGAGCGGGATCACCCCGCCGCCGCCCCGGTTGTGGGTCTGCTCGACCGCGATGGCCCGGGTCGGCACCGCGAAGTAGCCGTCCGGCCGGACCATCCGGGCTACCACCTCGGGGTCGACCTCCGCACCCACCGCCGGCCAGGTCCGCGAGGAGATCCCGCCGTACGCGGCGGCCGCGCCGATCTCGTACGTGACCACGTGCGCGTCGGCGTCGCAGAGCAGTTCGTCGCCGGGCGGGACGACGAGCTGGAGGGCGATCTGGTTGGCCATCGAACCGGTCGGGGCGAACAGCGCCGCCTCGTGCCCGAAGAGTGCGGCGACCTCCGCCTCCAGCGCGGTGACCGTCGGGTCCTCGGCGTAGACGTCGTCGCCCACCTCGGCGGTGGCCATCGCCTCCCGCATCCCGGCCGTGGGCCGGGTCACGGTGTCGGAACGAAGGTCGATCAGCGCGTCAGCCACGCAACATCTCCGCAACGAGGAAGGCCAGCTCCAGCGACTGCTGGGTGTTCAGTCGCGGGTCGCAGGCGGTTTCGTACCGGTCGGGCAGGTCGAGGTCCTCGATGCCCTGGGCGCCGCCGAGGCACTCGGTGACGTCCTCGCCGGTCAGCTCGACGTGCAGGCCGCCCGGGTGGGTCTCCAGGCCGCGGTGCACCTCGAAGTAGCCGAGCACCTCGTCGACGATCCGGTCGAAGTGCCGGGTCTTGTAGCCGTTCGAGGACTCGTGGGTGTTGCCGTGCATCGGGTCGCACTGCCAGACGACCTTGGCCCCGGCGGCGGTGACCTTGGCGACGATCGGGGGCAGGGCGTCCCGGACCCGGTGGTTGCCCATCCGGCTGATCAGGGTGAGCCGGCCGGGGATGTTGTCCGGGTTGAGCTTCTCGCAGAGCTCGATGGCCTCGTCCGGGGTGGTGGTCGGGCCGAGCTTGACCCCGATGGGGTTGGCGATGCGGGAGATGAAGTCGATGTGCGCGCCGTCGAGCTGCCGGGTCCGCTCGCCGATCCAGAGGAAGTGCCCGGACAGGCCGTACGCGCGGCTGCCGGAGATCCGGGTGAGCGCCCGGTCGTACTCCAGCGCCAGCGCCTCGTGGGAGCAGTAGAGGGTGACAGTGCGCAGCGCCTCGTCGTCGGTCATCCCGCAGGCCCGGATGAACGCCAGCGCCCGGTCGATCTCCCGGGCGATGGCCTCGTAGCGCTCGCCGGCCGGGGACTGCTTGACGAAGCCCTTGTTCCAGTCGTGCACCGCGTGCAGGTCGGCCAGCCCACCGGCCAGGTACGCCCGGAGCATGTTCATGGCGGCGGCCGAGTTGGCGTACGCCCGGATCATGCGCTGCGGGTCGGCGACCCGCGCCTCCGGCGTGGCCTCCAGCGAGTTGATCATGTCCCCGCGGTAGGCCGGCAGGCCGCGCGCGTCGGTCGGCAGCGACCGGGGCTTGGTGTACTGGCCGGCGACCCGGGCCACCTTGACCACCGGCAGCGACGCGCCGTACGTGAGCACGATCGCCATCTGGAGCAGGGTGCGGGCGTTGGCCAGCAGGTGGCTCTCGGTGTTGTCGGCGAAGGTCTCCGCGCAGTCGCCGCCCTGGAGCAGGAACGCCTTCCCCTCGCAGACCAGGGCCAGCCGCTGCCGGAGCTGGTCGACCTCGTAGGGGGCGACCACGGACGGCACCGTGTCCAGGACCTTGCAGACCTCGGCGACCTGCTCCAGGTCCGGCCAGGGCGGGGTCTGCGCGCGCGGGAGCTCCCGCCAGCGGTCCAGGCCGAGGGCCGCGTCCTCGGCGGAGTCGACGGTCGGACGACTGGTCTGGAGCCCCGGGCTGCCCACCGCGGGGTGACTCAGCTGATGCCACTCATGGCGCATGGGGGAAAGCGTACGGCGACCGCCGGGGCGGCCCGCCGCCGAGGGGGACGGTTCCGGTGGTTGGGAGATCACCGACACACTCCGGAACCGCCGCAGGTCGGGGCGGGTGCGGGGTCAGGGCGTGATCCCCGGCTCCGGGGTGTTGCCGCCCAGGGCCTCGCCGGCGATGCACCAGTCGGCGCCCGTGCGGGTGACCGTGAACAGCAGCGACCGGGTGGCCTTGCGGGCCCCGACGGCCACGGTGATCGACGTGCTCACCTCTTCGCCCCGCGGGCCGGACCGGACGTCGGTGATGGTGGCCTGCGGGACCGTGAAGTGATCGGCGAAGTCGCCGTTGGGGCCGGTCGCGGCGGCGTCGAAGGCGGCCTGCATGGGCGCGCAGAGCTGGCTGCGCCCGGCGTCGACGTCCTTGGCCGCCATGGCGTCCAGGTACGCCTGGACGCGCTCCCGGCTCTTGGCCGCCGCCTCCTCGGCCGGCGCCCGCTGCGACTGGGTCGCCGGGCCGCCGGGGGCGTCGTCCCCGCCGCCGAGGCCGCAACCGGCCAGCGTGACCGGCAGGAACGCGAGCAGGGCCGCGCCGGCCACCGCCCGGGGGTACTTCAGGCCCATCGGTCCCCTTCCATCGGCGCGGACATCGGGACATGCCGAGCGGCGAGTCTGTCACATCGACGCCGTCCCATGCCGGCCCCGGCCGCCGGTGGGCGGCTGCCACCGGCCCTCGACGACCTCGCCATCCTCGCCCGGACCGCCCCGGCCGGCCAGCACGGCGCGCGACGAGCGTCGGAATCCGTGCCGGAACGGACACCGTGCGGGGAGGGGCCGGTGCGGCCCCTCCCCGCCGGGTGGGTGGTGCGTCGGCCCTCGGCTCAGCCGAGACCGCCCTTGATGGCGCCGATCAGCTCACCGTTGCTGGTGTCACCGGAGAGCTCCCAGAAGAACGCGCCACCGAGGCCCTGGTTCTTCGCGTAGGTCATCTTGCCGCCGATGGTCGCCGGGGTGTCGTAGCTCCACCAGTTGCTGCCGCACTTGGCGTAGGCGGTGCCGGCGATCGTGCCGGTGGCCGGGCACGTGTTCTTGAGCACCTTGTAGTCCTCGATGCCCTGCTCGTAGGTGCCCGGAGCGGGGCCGGTGGCGGTGCCGCCGGGCGTCGTCTGGGTCACCCCGGTCCAGCCCCGCCCGTAGAAGCCGATGCCGAGCAGGAGCTTGTCGGACGGGACGCCCTTGGACTTGAGCTTCTGGATCGCCGCGTCGGACCAGAAGCCCTGCTGCGGGATTCCGGTGTACGAGGTGAGCGGCGAGTGCGGGGCGGTCGGGCCCTGCGCCGCCCAGGCGCCGAAGTAGTCGTACGTCATGGGCATCAGCCAGTTGAGGTTCGGCACCGCGCCGGCGTAGTCGGTCGCGTCGATCTTGCCGCCGGTGCTGCCGTCCGCGGTGATCGCCGCGGTGACCAGGAAGCTGGAGCCGAACTTGCTCCGCAGCGCGCTGATCACGTTCTTGAAGGCGTTCGGGCCGCTGGTGTCGCACTGGAGGCCGCAGGCGTTCGGGTACTCCCAGTCGATGTCGATGCCGTCGAAGACGTCCGCCCAGCGCGGGTCCTTGATCAGCGAGTAGCAGGAGTCGGCGAACGCGGCCGGGTTCTGCGCGGCCTGGGTGAAGCCGGCCGACCAGGTCCAGCCACCGAAGGACCAGATCACCTTCAGGTTCGGGTACATCTTCTTCAGCTTGCGCAGCTGGTTGAAGTTCCCCCGCAGCGGCTGGTCCCACGTGTCGGCGACGCCGTCGACGCTGTCCGCCGCGGTGTACGCCTTGTCGTAGTCGGCGTAGCTGTCACCGATGCTGCACCGCCCGCCGGTGGTGTTGCCGAAGGCGTACAGCAGGTGGGTGAGCTTGGCGGCCGACCCGCTGGTGTGGACGTTCTTCACGTGGTAGTTGCGGCCGTAGACGCCCCACTCGGTGAAGTAACCGACGACCTTCTTGCCCCCGCTCGGCGGGGTCGTGGTGGGCGGCGGCGTCGTCGGCGGCGGGGTGGTCGTGGGCGGCGCGGTGGTGGGCGGGGCGGTCGTGGGCGGCGCGGTAGTGGTCGGCGGGGCCGTCGTCGGGGTGGTGCCGCCGGAGCAGGACGCGCCGTTGACCGTGCAGTTCAGCGGCGCCTTGTACGCCCCGGTGCCGTTGTAGCCCCAGCTGAAGCTGGCGCCGGCGGCGAGCGGGCCGGCCCAGCTCTTCTTGACCGCCACGTAGTGGTTTCCGCTGCTGGTGACGTCGGCGTCCCAGAAGCTGCTGATGGTGGTGCCCGAGGGCAGGTCGAACTCGATGCGCCACGTGTCGACGCTGGCGCTGGTGCCGTTGGTGATGGTCACCTTCGCCTCGTGACCGGTCCCCCAGTCCTGCACCTTCGTGAACGTGGCGGTGACGCTGCCCGCGGCGGAGGCGGTCGCCATCGGCACCGCCGCGACCGCGAGCGCGACCACGGCGCCGGCCCAGAGGGCCCGGCGGAGCGATCTCTTCATACGGCGTCTCCCCAAACAGTTAGGAAACTTTCCAGATTGGATGCTGAGACGCTACTCACGCGTCACCACTTCGTCAAGATGTAGATGCATCGATTCGTCGGGTCCGCCGCCGGACGGGACGGGCAACCCCGTAGCCTCGTCCCATGACCGTTTTCGACGTGCAGATCGACGCCCTCGCCGGCGGCCCGGCCGACCTCGGGCGCTACCGTGGCCGCGCCCTGCTGGTGGTCAACGTCGCCTCCCGGTGCGGCCTCACCCCGCAGTACGCCGGCCTCCAGGCCCTCGCCGACGAGTACGCGGACCGTGGCCTCACCGTGCTGGGCGTGCCGTGCAACCAGTTCGCCGGCCAGGAACCCGGCACGGCCGCGGAGATCGAGGATTTCTGCCAGGTCAACTACGGCGTGACCTTCCCGCTGACCGAGAAGGTCGACGTCAACGGGCCGCACCGGCACCCGCTCTACGCCGAGCTGGTGTCCACTCCGGACGCCGAGGGGCACACCGGCGACGTGCGGTGGAACTTCGAGAAGTTCCTCGTCGCGCCGGACGGCACGGTGGCCGCCCGGTTCGCCCCGACGGTGACCCCGGACTCCCCCGAGCTGCGCGCCGCCGTCGAGAAGGTGCTGCCGGCCTGAGGGCCACCGGGGCGCTCACGCCGGCGCGACAAGGGCGCCGGGGTGCTCAGACCGGCGCGACAAGGGCCGCCGCGGTGCTCAGACCGGCGCGGTGAGGGCGGCCCGGAGCCGGGCCACCTCGGCCAGGAACTCGTTCGGCTCCCCCGCCTCGGCCCACAGCTCGGCCAGCTCGGAGTCGTCGGCGACCACCCGGTCCAGCGCGCGCACGGCCAGCGGTCGCAGCCGCTCGGGCAGGTCGAGCCGCGCGCCGGCGGTCAGGAAGTCCGGCGCATAGGGCGAGTCGACGGGGAACGCGCCGGGCAGGTGCGCCACGACCACCGCGGCCGCGGCCACCGCCTCGACGCCCAGGTCCGAGTCGAGGTGGTCCGGCTCGTCGAGGACCGTCCGCAGGGCCCGCTCCACGAGGGCCGGGCGCTCCTCCGGCGCGGCGTCGTCGAGGTCGCCGGACCAGTCCGCCGCCGTGTCGTTGTCGAACGGCCCCGCCGCCCAGGTCCCCATCGGTCCTCCGCTCCCCGGTCCATCGTCGACCGGACCGCAGGTTAGCCGCGGGGTCCGACAACGACGGGTGTCCGGGGCGGGCCCTGGCCCGCCCCGGACGTGACCGTGCCGGATCAGCCCGCGGCGGAGCGGAAGACCGGGTAGTAGCCGCCGGACTGCCCCGCGGCTGTCGGGTGGTACGAGACGGTGAGGTTCAGGTAGTTCAACGCGTGCAGCCACTTCTCGCCGTAGCTGCACAGCTGGTGGCCGACGAAGATGGACCGGACGTCGGCGAACGTGAAGCCGGCCGACGTGGCGGCCGTGCGGGTGATGTCGTCGACCAGGTTGATCCCCTCGTTGATCTTGGCTCGCGAGGTGGCGCTGAGCCCGACGCAGATGGTGCCGAGCTGGTAGAAGACCGGGTAGCCGACCACCACGACCCGGGCCGAGGGGGCCCGGCTCCTGATGCCGTTGTAGACGTTGGCCAGCTTGCCGGGCAGCTCGGTGCGGGCCTTGTCCTCGGCGGCCTGGACGGCGGCCACGCACTGGGTCTCGCCCTGGAGCACGCAGGTGCTCATGATGCTGGCGAAGCCGACGTCGTTGCCGCCGATCGTGACGCTGACCAGCGTGGTGGTCGAGGAGAGCGCGGAGAGCTGGTTGTTGATGACGTCCGTGGTGGTCGCGCCGGAGCAGGCGACCGAGCGGTACGAGGCGGGCCTGATGTTGGCGTTGTAGAGCGCCGGGTAGGCGTTGGTGCTGCGCAGGCAGGACCCGCTCTCGGAGGTGTAGCTGTCGGCGCCGACGCCGGAGGCGTACGAGTCGCCGAGAGCGACGTAGCGGTCGGTCGCGGCCGCCTGGGCGGGGGCGGCGCCCAGTGTCAGCGTGACGCCGAGCGAGGCGGCCAGAGTCAGGGCGAGGGTGGCAAGACGGGATCTCCGCACGTCGCACTCCTGGGGGTGGGAAGTGGTGGTGAGAGATAGATATCAATAGATCGGAGACCGACGGAAGATCAACATTTCGCGCGGGTTGCCGATAGAACCTTATGGATACAAACCATTGTCGATGCGGCGCACGGGATCGAAGGTTTCCTTCGCCGCGAAAACCTAGCTTCCTGGTCGGGAATTCCGGCGGCGGTCCCCGGGTTGGCACCGGACATGACAACTGTGGGACTGATCGGCAGCGGCAACATCGGGGGCACGGTGGCTCGGCTGGCGGTGGCCGCCGGTCACGACGTGGTACTCAGCAACTCGCGCGGACCGGAGACGCTCAAGGATCTGGTGGACGAGCTGGGCCCCCGGGCCCGGGCCGCCACCCCGGCCGAGGCGGCGGCGGCCGGGGACCTCGTGGTCGTCACCATCCCGCTGCGGGCCTACCGCGACGTGCCGGCCGGACCGCTCGCCGGCAAGGTCGTCATCGACACCAACAACTACTACCCGGACCGGGACGGGCGCTTCCCCGAGCTGGACGACGAGTCGACCACCACCAGCGAGCTGCTCCAGCGGCACCTGCCGGGGTCGCGGGTGGTCAAGGGCTTCAACAACATCTACTTCGAGCACCTGCGCGCCCTGGCCCGGCCGTCCGGCGCGGAGGACCGCACCGCCCTGCCGATCGCCGGCGACGACCCGGCCGCCAAGGCCACCGTCAGCGCGTTCCTCGACTCGCTGGGCTACGAGGCCGTCGACGTCGGCCCGCTCGCCGAGGGCTGGCGGTTCCAGCGGGACACCACCGCGTACGCCGGTCTCTACGCCGCCGACGGCGACTGGACCCGTCCGGTCCCGGTCGACGCGGAGCGGCTCCGGGCCGCCCTCGCCGCCGCCCGGCGCTACGCCGACAGCTGACCGCCGCCGGAGGGCGGACGTTCCCGTCCGCCCTCCGGCCACGCCATCGATGATCATCCGGTCGGAATCGGACTGTCACCGGTTACGAGGTCGTCACCCTCGGTCGGGCATCTCCGACGGTCCGGACTGGGCTGTCGCCGCGTTACGAGACATCGCTTAGGCTCGCCGGGTGCGGTTGATCACCGGTGACGACATCACGGCGGCCGAGAGGCGGCTCGACGGCCGGGTGGTCCGCACGCCGCTGCTGGACGCGCCGGTCCTGGGCGCCGAACTGGGCCTGCGGCTGGCCGTGAAGGCCGAGAACCTCCAGCACACCGCCAGCTTCAAGGTCCGCGGCGCGACGAACGCGCTGCTCGCCCACGCCGAGCGCGCCGGCACGCCGGCGGGGCTGGTGGCGTTCTCCGCCGGCAACCACGCGATCGCGGTGGCCCACGTCGCCCGCGCGGCCGGGTTGCCCGCGGTGGTCTGCATGCCGCCGCACGCGGTGCCCGCCAAGCTGGCAATGGTCCGCCGGCTCGGCGCCGAGGCGGTGCTCACCGACGACCTGCTGGCCACCGCCGAGGCGGTCGCTGCCGAGCGCGGCTTCCACCTGCTCGCGCCCTTCGACGACCCGGACGTGATCGCCGGTCAGGCCACCGTGGGGCGGGAGATCCTGGCGGACGGCCCGCGCCCCGACCTCGTGCTCGTGCCGGTGGGCGGCGGCGGGCTGATCAGCGGGATCGCCGCTGCCGTCCGGGCGGGTTCACCGACGACCCGGATCGTCGGGGTGGAGCCGGACGGGGCCAACGCCATGTCGCACGCGCTGCGGACCGGCACGTACACCCTGCCGGCCCGCCCGGCCTCGGTCGCCGACGGCCTGGCCGCCCCGTTCGCCGGGCGGCACACCCTGGCGCACGTCCGGGCGCTTGTCGACGCGGTCGTGGAGGTGCCGGAGGCGGCCATCCTGCCCGCCTGGGCCGACCTCGTCGAGGCCACGAAGCTGCTGGTCGAGCCGGCCGCCGCGGTCACGCTGGCGGCGCTGCGGGCGGGGCTGGTCGAGGTGACGCCCGGCGAGCGGACCGTCCTGGTGCTCAGCGGCGGCAACGTGTCGCCGGCCGCGCTGGCCACCCTCGGCTGAGGGCTCAGACCGGGCGGCGGCCGCGCTCCGGCGGTTCAGACCGGGCGGCGGCCCGCGAAGCCGCACTCCACCCGGTGGTACCAGCGGACGTCGGTGTCGCCCTCCAGCCAGCACCAGAGCACGGCCCGGCCGTCCCGCTCACCGGGGAAGTCGAGCAGCACCGGGGCGATGCCCTTCACCTGGATGCCGTGCTGGTGGAACTCCTCCACCACGGCGTGCAGCCGGGCTTCCAGCGCCTTCACCTCGGCCAGCCCGCCGAGCGCGCTGACCCCGTGGTCGGCCAGGTCGATCCGGAGTTCGGCGAGGTCGGCACGGAGCCGGATCAGCTCCTCGACGCGCGGCCGCAGGGTGGCCACCAGGTGTCGCGCCTGGGCGAGAGTGAACACCGCGCCAGTATGGGGCACCGTCCGCGCCAAGCCGGGTGCGGCGGCTCAGTCGGCCTGGGCGGCCAGTTCGCGGGCCCGGTCGCGGGCCGCTTCGAGGGCCGCCAGCATGGCCGCGCGGACGCCGTGGTTCTCCAGCTCACGGATGGCGTTGATGGTGGTGCCGGCCGGCGAGGTGACCGCCTCGCGGAGCTTGACCGGGTGCTCTCCGGAGTCGCGCAGCATCACGGCCGAGCCGATGGCGGTCTGCACGATCAGGTCGTGCGCCACCTGGCGGGGCAGGCCGAGCAGGATGCCCGCGTCGATCATGGCCTCGACGAGCAGGTAGAAGTAGGCCGGGCCGGAGCCGGAGAGGGCGGTCACCGCGTCCTGCTGGGACTCGGGCACGCGGAGGGTGGCACCGAGCGGCTTGAACATCTCCTCCGCGAGGGCCAGGTGCGCGCCGGTGGCGTGCGCGCCGGGCGAGATCGCGCTCATCGCCTCGTCGACAAGCGCCGGGGTGTTGGTCATGACCCGGACCACCGGGGTGCCCTCGGGCAGCCGGCGGTTGAAGAAGGCGGTGGGCAGGCCGGCGCAGAGCGAGATGACCAGCTTGTCGGCGGGCACCTTGGGGCCGATCTCGTCCAGCAGCGCGGCCGCGTCCTGCGGCTTCACCGAGACGGCGAGCACCTCCGCCTCGTCCACCGCGGTGAGGTTGTCCACCACCCGGACGCCGTACCGGGCGGTCAGTTCCTCGGCGCGGGCGGGCCGCCGGGCGGTGGCGAGCAGCCGCTCGACCGGCCAGCCGGAGCGGAGCAGCCCGGAGAGCATGAGCTCGCCGATCTTGCCCGCGCCGATCACCGCGACCGTGTGCACCTCGGGTGCCATGAGCCGTACCCCTCTCCGTGGAGGTGCGGCGCGGCGGGCCCGTCGGGGACCCGCCGCGCCGCCCGCCGTCGGTCAGCTGCCGAAGAAGACCTCGGCCTCGGCGTACCGCTCCAGCGGCACGGTCTTCAGCTCCCGGGTGGCCTCGGCGAGGGGGACCCGGACGATGTCCGTGCTCTGCATGGCGACCATCTTGCCCCAGTCGCCCTCGTTCGCCGCGTCGATCGCGTGCAGGCCGAGCCGGGTGGCGAGCACCCGGTCGAACGCGGTGGGGGTGCCGCCGCGCTGGATGTGGCCGAGCACCACGGTGCGGGCCTCCTTGCCGGTCTTCGCCTCCAGCTGCTCGGCGAGCCACTGCCCGATGCCGCCGAGGCGGACGTGGCCGAAGGCGTCGAGCTCCTGGTTGTGCAGCACCATCTGGCCGTCGAGCGGCTGGGCGCCCTCGGCGACCACGACGATCGGGGCGTACTGGTGCTGGAAGCGCTTCTCGACGTAGCCGGCGACCTGCTCGACGTCGAACTGCCGCTCGGGCAGCAGGATCACGTTGGCGCCGCCGGCCAGGCCGGCGTGCAGGGCGATCCAGCCGGCGTGCCGGCCCATGACCTCGACGACCAGGGTGCGGTGGTGGCTCTCGGCGGTGGTGTGCAGCCGGTCGATCGCCTCCATGGCGATGTTCACGGCGGTGTCGAAGCCGAAGGTGTAGTCGGTGGCGCCGAGGTCGTTGTCGATGGTCTTCGGCACGCCGATGACGTGGACGCCCAGCTCGTGCAGCTTGGTCGCGACGCCGAGGGTGTCCTCGCCGCCGATCGCGATCAGCGCGTCCACGCCCTGCGCGGCGAGGTTGTCCTTGATCCGCTCCACGCCGCCGTCGATCTTGAACGGGTTGGTGCGGGACGAGCCGAGGATGGTGCCGCCACGGGGCAGGATGCCGCGGACCTCCGCGATGCCCAGCGGCTTGGACAGGCCCTCCAGCGGGCCCTTCCAGCCGTCCCGGAAGCCCACGAACTCGTGACCGTAGGTGGCGACGCCCTTGCGGACCACCGCCCGAATCACCGCGTTGAGACCAGGGCAGTCGCCGCCGCCGGTGAGCACGCCGATACGCATGATCTGCTCATCCTCCTGGAGCATCAGGTGAAGCCCGGATAAGCCCCAGGATATGTGTCAGATCAGACCATCGGCGCCGTTGCCGGCCCGGGGCGGGCCGTCAGTGCGCACTGTAGTCGGCGTGCGGGCCCGCCGACACCGCGCCCCGGCCCGTCCCGAGCCCCGGACGGGCTACCGCTCAGTAGCTGACCTCGTGGTTCTCCCCCGCCTTCGGCGGCTGCCCGGTGACCGCCGCCCGGGCGAAGCCGAGCAGGTTGACCACCGTGCTGCCCGGCGCGTCCCAGTACTCGGCCGAGCCGGCGTGCACCTTGATCAGCGTGAGGCCCGGGGTGTCCAGGCCGTCCGGGAACCAGGTCTTCAGCAGCGGGTGCCAGAGCCGCTCGGCCCGGGCCCGGTCCCACTCCTCGGCGGCGGTGCCGGCCACCGACACCCAGGCGTGGTGCCGCTGGTCGGCGAAACCGACGTTGACCTGCGGGTTCACCCGGATCTGGCGGACCTTCGCGGAGTCCGCGTACGCGAAGAACCAGAGGTCGCCGTCGAAGTCCGCCTCCTGGAGTCCCATCGGGCGGCTGACCAGCCGCCCGTCGACGGCGGTGGTGGTCAGCAGGCAGATGCGCGCGTCCCGGATCAGCTCGGTGACCCGGCGACGGCCATCCTCGGGGTCGGTCGGCTGCTTGTCCATGCGGCCCTCCCTCGGATCGACTCGATGCCGAACCGAACCGTGCCCGGGACAGAACCGGTCAAACCTGCCGACAGCTCACCTGGTGGTCATGGCGCGCCAGCGGGCCAGGTTGTGCCGGGCGTCGACAAGCGCGTCGTGCCGGCCCGCCTCGGCCTCCGGCAGCCGCGGCCGGCCCCGGTCGTCCCAGAGCTGGCGCAGTTCCTTGGTGAACCGCGGGATCTCCCGGGGCAGCGCCGGCATCGCCCCCCAGAGCTGGGCCAGCACCACGTGGTCGTACGCCGCGTACCAGGCCCAGAGCTCCAGCTGCTCGCCGGGCCGGTCCCGGACCGGCTCCATGAGGAACTCGTAGAGGTCGTCGCGGATCCGCTCGCGGGAGCGCCAGGCCCGGTCGGCCGGCGAGGGGAGCTTGTCCAGCACGTTGCGGCGCACCCAGGGCACGGCCCGGGAGTCGTCGAACTCGGTGGAGACCGCGTAGAACTCGCGGCCGTACTCATCGACGACGCCGATCGACACCAGGTCGACGATCCGGCCGTCCTCGATGAACTCACAGTCGTAGAAGTAGCGGTAGGCCATCCCCACCATCCTCGCCCACCGCCGCCGACCACCGGTCGCCGGGGCGTCCGCCGAGGTCGTCGGCCCGCCCGCCCCAGCTCGCGACGGTCACGGAAGTGTCTCCAGGGGTGTACAGCACGCGACCGGGCCGTCATGATCTGATGTGTACCGCTACCGGACGCCGAACCGGTTGAGATGCCTCGTGCCGGGGTTGACAGGTTCACCCGGTGTGCGAGCTGTGGTCCTTGACCGGGGAGGGGTTGGGCCGTGGAGATGCGCCTGCCGGAGCCGGGTGACGCGCTCACGGGCGTGGAGATGTTCGCCGGGCTGGAGCCGGAGGTGCGGCAGCGGGTCATCGCCGCGGCCGTGCCGCGCACGTACCGCAAGGGTCAGTTGCTGTTCGTCGAGAACGACCCCGGCGAGTCGCTGATCGTGCTGCGCCGCGGCGCGGTGGCGGTGTTCCGCACGGCCCCCACGGGCGAGCGGGCCGTGCTGTCGGTCATCCGACCGCCGGACGTGCTCGGCGAGGTCTCCCTGCTGGACGCCTCGACCCGGTCGGCGTCGGCCGAGGCGATCGAGGACTGCGCCGCGCTGGCGCTGTCCCGGCCGGCCTTCATGGAGCTGGTGCACTCCAACCCGCGCATCCTCGACGCGGTGATGCGTTCCCTCGGCCAGCTGATCCGCCGGCTCACCGAGCAGAACGCCGACCACGTCTTCCTCGACCTGCCCGGTCGGGTGGCCAAGACGCTGGTCCGGCTGGCCGGCGAGAGCCAGGCGCCGATGATCACCATCGAGCTCAACCAGAGCCAGCTCGCCGAGATGGCCGGCGGCTCCCGGCAGAGCGTCAACCAGGCCATCGGCTCCTTCGCCAGCCGGGGCTGGCTGCGCACGGAGGGGCGCCGGATCGTGGTCACGGACGTGGCCGCGCTGCGCCGCCGCGCCGGCATGAACGACCGCTGACCGGCTGACCCCGACCCGACCGCCGGGCCGCGCGGACGTCCGCGACCGGCGGCGTCCGCGTCCCCACGCACGGCTGCGCCGGCTGCCTCGGCAGCCGGCGTGACCGTGATGCGCGGTTCAGCGGGTCGGGCCCGCCCAGTAGCCGGGGCCGGCCCAGCGACGGGTCGGGCCGGCCCACCCGCGCCCGGAGTCCGCCGAGAAGCCGGGACCGGCCCAGAAGCCCGGCCCCGCCCAGTAGCCCGGCCCGGCCCAGCCGGTCGTCGTGTCGGCGGTGGCGTTGGTGTTGGTCGAGGTGGACATTCGTGCCTCCCGTTGTGTCGTACCTGGTTGCTGGCGTGGCACCGACGCTACGGGAGGGACGATCGGCACAAAATAGACATATATACACTAATCACTGCCCGAAGAGCCGTTGTCCTTCGTCGACGCTCACTGCCAGCGTGGTCCGGCACGCCCCCGCGCGGGGCCCCACCGGACAGACCTGCCGGAGCGAGGAGTTGACGGGCATGTCACTGATCCGCGGCAATATCGCCTTTCGTCGTTACTGGTCGGCGCGCCTGGTGTCGTACGCCGGCGACCAGCTCGCCCGTACCGCGCTGCTGATCGCGGCGTACGACACGTACGGGGGCACGGCCGTCGCCCTGCTGCTGCTGGCCACCACCGCGCCGCGACTGGTCGGGCCCCTGCTCGGCGCGCTCGCCGACCGGTTCGACCAGCGCCGGCTGATCGTCTGCTGCGACGTCGCCCAGGCGCTGCTCTACCTGGCCGTGGCGCTGGTCATGCCGCCGTTGCCGGTGCTGCTCGCGGCCGTCACGGCGGCGACCGTGGCGGCCACCGCCTTCACCCCGGCCGGTCGCAGCCTGCTGCCCCGGCTCGTCGAGCCCGACCGGCTGCCGGCCGCCAACGCGCAACTCGCGGTCGGCATGAACATCGGCTTCGCGGCCGGCCCGGCCGTCGGCGGCCTGCTCCTGGCCACGGCGGGGTTGACCGCGACGCTGCTCGTCGACGCGGCCACCTTCGTCCTGTCCGCGCTGCTGATCGGCGGCGTGCGGACGCTGTCCGCGCCGGCGGCGTCCGGGACCGAGCCGTTCCGCCAGGTGCTCGGCGCCGGGCTGCGGGTCGTCCGCGGCAGCGGCGTGGTCCGCGCGATCTCGATCGGGTTCCTGGTGCTGGTGACGTTCGCCGCCCTGGACAACCTCGCGGTCGTGCCCCTGGCCCGGAGCCAACTCGCGGCCACCGAGGTGATGATCGGCCTGCTCGTCACCGCGTACGGCGTCGGCATGGTGGCCGGGCCGGCGCTGCTCACCCGCACCGGCCGGCGCACCAGGATGGACCTGGTGCTCTACTCGGCCCTGCTCGCACTCGGCGTGGGGACGCTGGCCACCGGCGTGAGCCCGGCGATCGGGGTCGCCCTGCTCGGGCAGGCCCTGGCCGGGGCGGGAGCCGGCTGGCACCACGTGGCGGCGGACACGCTGATCCAGCAGAACGTGCCGGCCGAACGGATGGGCGTGGTCTTCGGGACGGTCTACATGTTCCCGTACGCGGCCGAGGTGCTCGCGTACCTCACCGGGGCCTCGCTGCTCGGGGCGATCGGGCCTCGCTGGCTGCTGGTCGTCTCCGGTGTCGGCATCCTGGCCACGCTGGCGCTGGTCGTACCCCTGCTCTCCCGCGCCCTCGGCGCCGGCGCACGGCGGCGGCCCGCCGTCGCGGCGGTCGCCTGAGCCGCACGGTGGAGGGTCGATGGGGCCGGCGGGACTACCGCCGGCCCCACCGTCCGGTCACTTCTCGGTGGTGTCGGCCGGCGGCGAGCTCGGGCCGGGACCGATCTTCTGCGGGTCGGTCTCCTTGGTCGTGGTGGTCGTCGTGGTCTTGGTCGACTCAGCGCCCACGGGCTGCTCTACCATGCCTTTTTCCTCCAGTTCGGCGAGAGTGACGGCGTCGACGTCGACCGTGTCGCCCGAGGCCCACACCGTCCCTCGTGGATCGGTCCAGGAGGCGGCCAGTCGGACGTGCACGGCACTCTCCCTGTCGACGGGACTTCCTGGTACGGAAGACTAGACCCGGCCGATCGGCCTTGACGTCCCGCCGACCCGTCGGGTACCCGACTGCCCGGCCGCGCGGGACGATGGGGATCTCACGCGTACGGAGTTCGACATCGACCTCACCTGTGGACACTGCTCCCGGACCGCCGGCCCGGACGACCGCTTCTGCGGCGGATGCGGCCGGCCCCTCGCGGCGACCTGTCCGGGCTGCGGTCACGCCAACAACGCCGAGGCGAACTTCTGCACCAACTGCGGGCAGCCGCTGCGCGACCACGCCGTCGCGGTGCAGGAGGACCGCCGGCAGGTCAGCGTGCTCTTCATCGACATCGTCGACTTCACCACGTACGCCGAACGGGCCGACCCGGAGCAGGCCCGCGGGCTGCAGCAGGCCTACTTCGCCACGGTGCGCCGGCTGGTGCACCAGTACGGCGGCGTGGTGGAGAAGTACATCGGCGACGCGGTGATGGCGCTGTTCGGGGCGCCCGTGGCGACGGACAACGACGCGCTGCGCTGCGTGCGGGCGGGGCTGGAGCTGCAACGGAGCCTCGCCCGGCAGCCGGCCGGCCCGCACCCGCCGCTCGGCTTCCGGGTCGGGATCGCCACCGGTGAGGCCCTGGTCGACCTCGCCGCCGCCCGCGACGGCGGCCAGGCGTTCGTCACGGGCGACGTGGTCAACACCGCGTCCCGGTTGCAGGGGCTCGCCCCCGCCGGCGGCGTGGTGGTCGACGAGAGCACCTGGGCGGCCACCCGGCACGAGATGGAGTACGCCGACCAGCCACCCGTCACGCTGCGGGGGCGGTCGGCGGTGAGCCGGATCTGGCTGGCCGTCCGCGCCCGCGCCCGCCGCGACGGGCACACCGCCGAGCTGACCCCGATGGTCGACCGGGACCACGAGCGGGGCCTGCTGGTCAGCGCGCTGCACCGCACCGTCACCGAGCGCACCTCGCAGCTGCTGACCGTCTTCGGTCCGGCGGGGGTGGGCAAGAGCCGGCTGCTACGCGAGCTGGCGCGGCACGCCGCGAACCTGCCCGGCGCGCGGGTGACCTGGCTGATCGGCCACTGCCCGCCGTTCGGGGAGAACGTCACCTACGCCGCCCTGGCCGACATCGTCCGGAGCTGGCTCGGGCTGCCCGACTCCGACGACCCGGCCGCCATGCGGGAACGGCTGCGGGACCGGCTGGGCCGGCTGGCCGACCCGCACGCGGTGCGGCTGGCCGAGGCGCTGGGTCCCCTGGTCGGCGTGCCCGGCGAGCGGCTCACCTCCGCCGAGACCGAGGCGGCCTGGCGGCGGTTCCTGCTCACGCTGGCCGCGACCGGGCCCACCGTGCTCGTCTTCGAGGACATGCACTGGGCGGACGAGACCATGCTGTCCTTCGTGGAGCAGCTCGGCGCGGCAGCCCGGAACGTGCCACTGCTGGTGATCGCGACCGCCCGCCCCGAGCTGCGCGAGCGGCACCCGGCGTGGACCGGCACGATCAGTGGAGCCATGTCCATCTCGGTGCCACCCATGCACGACGGTGACATCGACACCCTCTACTCGCTGCTGCTGGGCCACACCACCCTTCCGGCGGAGGCCCGCGATCCGCTGATCGAGTTCGCCGACGGCAATCCGCTGTACGCCCAGGAGTACGCGCGGATGCTGCTCGACGGCGGGCTCGTCGACCGGCGGACGGCCCTCCCGCCACTGGACCCGGCCGGTGGGACGGGGATGCCGCGTACCGTCCAGGCGGTCATCGCCAACCGGCTGGACCTGCTCGACCCGGCCGACCGGGCGGTGCTCCAGGCGGCCTCGGTGGTGGGCGTGCAGTTCTGGGCGGCGCCGGTGGCCCTGGCCCTGGGCCGGCCGGCCGAGTGGGTGGAGCGGGCGCTGCACCGCCTCCAGCGCCGCGACCTCGTCTACGAGCTGCCCGCCTCGACCATGCCGGGCCAGCCCGAGTACCGGTTCCGGCACATCCTGGTCCGGGACGTCTGCTACCAGCGGCTGCCCCGGGCGGAACGGGTCACCCGGCACCAGCGCACCGCCGACTGGCTGGAGCAGCTCGCCGACGGCCGGCAGCACGACCTGGCCGAGGTGCTGGCCAACCACCGCTGGGCGGCGCACGAGATCGCCCGCACGGTCGGCCTCGACCCGTCCCCGTACGCCCGGGCGACCCGGACGGCGTTGCACCGGGCCGCCCGCCGGGCGTACGCGCTGCACGCGCTGGACACCGCGGCCACGCTTGTCGGCCGCGCGCTGGCGGTGGACTGCGGACCGGATCCCTCCCTGGACCTGTTCCAGGCGGAGCTGGCCTTCTACCGGGACCGCGACGGGTTCCTGGTGGGCGGCGGCACGGAGACGCTCACCTCGCTGGCCGACCGGCTGGCGGGGGCGGGCGACCTGCCGGGCGCGGCGAAGGCGTGGCGGCTGCTGGCCACGGCGGCCTGGGCCCGGGCCGACCGGTCGGAGACGCTGCGCTGCCTGGACCGGGCGATCCGGCTGCACGCCGGGCTGCCGGACAGCGAGGACAAGGTGGGCGCGCTGCTGGAGCTGGCGCGGACGCACATGCTCGACGCGGAGGCCGAGCCGGCCTGCGCCGCCGCTCGGGCCGCCGCCGAACTGGCCGAGCGGCTGGAGCTGCGGGAGGCGCGGGCGAACGCGCGGATCACGTTGGCCGTGGCGCGGTACCAGGCCGGCGTCGAGGGGGCGTACGCCGAACTGGCCGAGGTGACCGAGGAGTGCCGGGTGGAGCGGCTGACCAGCCGCCGGCGCGCGGTGCACAACCTGGCCTGGGCGTTGCAGGAGGAGGGCGACCTGACCGGTTCGGCCCGCCTGGTCGACGAGCAGCGCTCGCTGGACCTGGGCGGCGAGCACGGCCTGACGGTCAGCTTCGCCGACCAGTGGAGCCGGTCCTACTACAGCGGGGACTGGACGGCCGCGTTGCGGATGGCCGAGGGGTCGACCCGGCGCCCGACCGACGAGTGGGACCTGCACATCGTGGCGGTGTCCGGCTGGATCCGCGCGCTCGGCGACGCGCCGCCCGACGGCGACACGGACGAGGACGGCCCCGACCTGGTGGATCAGGCGCTGGTCGCCGCCCGGCGCAGCGGCTTCCACCGGGTGCTGCGGTCCACCGTGGCGCACGCCGCGTTGTGCCGGGCCGTGCAGGGCCGCCGGGACGAGGCGCTGGCGCTGCTCGCCGAACTCGACGCCGACTGGCGGCGCACCCGGATGATCCCGTTCGCGGAGTGGGTGCCGGCGGTCGGGCACGTGGCGGGGGTGCTCGGCGGCGAGGCGGCGCTCCTGGTCCGCGAGCTGCTGGCCCGCGCGCCGCGGACGACGCGCTGGGCGCGGGCGGCCGGCCGGTCCGCCGACGCGGCGCTGGCCCGGCGGGACGGCGACGCCCGCCGGGCGGCCGACCTGTTCACCGCGGCGGCGGCGAGCTACGCCGAGATGACCGACGTCACCGACCACGTCATCGCGTCCGCCCTCGCGGTGGGGCCGCTGAACGAGGCGGATCCGGTGGCCGCCGCGAAGACGCTCGCCGAGGTGCGCGCCTTCGCCGAGCGGCACGCCGCCGCCGGCCTGCTCCGGATCGCCGGGGACGGCTGACGTCAGGCGGGCACGGGCTCCCGCGGCTGGGCCTTCGCCTTCTGCGCGTACATGTCGACGTACTCGCGGCCGGACAGTTCCATCAGCTCGTACATGATCTCGTCGGTGACGGCGCGCTCGACGAACCGGTCGCCGGACATCCCGGCGTAGCGGGAGAAGTCGAGCGGGGCGCCGAAGCGGATCCGCACCCGGCCGAGGTTGGGGACGATCTGCCCGGTGGGCTGGATCGCGTCGGAGTTGAGCATGGCCATCGGCACCACCGGGGCGCCGCTCTCCAGGGCGAGCCGGGCCACTCCGGTCTTGCCCCGGTAGAGCCGGCCGTCGGGCGACCGGGTGCCCTCCGGGTAGATGCCCGCGATGCCGCCGGACCGCAGCACCCTGAGCTGGGTGTCCAGCGCGGCGCGGGCGGCCCGGCCGCCGGAGCGGTCGACCGGGATGGTGCCGGAGCCGACGAAGAACATCTTGGTCAGCCAGCCCTTGAGACCCTTACCGGTGAAATATTCGGCTTTGGCGATGAATGTTACTTTTCGCTTGACGATCAACGGGGTGAAGATCGAGTCCGAGAAGGAGAGGTGGTTGCTGGCCAGGATCACCGGGCCGGACTCCGGGACGTTCTCCAGCCCCTCGACCTGCGGGCGGAAGATCAACCTCAGCAGCGGGCCGAGGATGATGTACTTCAGCAGCCAGTACAGCACCGGGGTCCTTCCAGGCGGGAGCGGTGACGGGCCGGTCGCCGGGGTGCGGCGGGGGCCGCCGGGACCGCGCCCGGGGCGCCGTCGGCGAGCGGGACTGTCGGGGAAGAGCGTACGAACAGGGAGCGGCACGCCACAACGCACTCCCGGAACCGGGTCCCGGCGTGTCAGGATTCAGGGCACGACGGTGCGGCGAAGGGGGTGTCCGGTGTCAGGGGGCGGGCCCCGCCGGGGACGGCGGGACAACGGGCTCGACGCGGCCGAGTACGCGGTCGCGGGCGACGTCGATCCGCGCGTCGGGGAGCACCTGCTCGACGTGCTCGCCGCCGGCGGCATCGCCGCCTACCTCCAGCCCTCGGCCGACCTCAACCCGGTGACCCGCACCACCACCGTCCCGTCCCGCCCGATCGACCGGCTCTACGTCGACCGCTCCCACCTGACGACCGCCCGCGACTACCTCACGCAGCTGAGCGACGAGGGCGGCCGCGAGCCGGCCCGCGACGACGAGCCGGACATCGAGGCCGAGTGGGCGAAGATCGTCGCCGGCTTCCACACCGCGCCGAGCGCCGGGAGCCACCCCTGGCCGGCCGCCGAGGACGTCGACGACCCGGTGGACCCGGTCGACCCGGCCACCCCGGGCGGCGGCGCTCCGGGCCGCGCCGAGGAGACCGCCGGCCCGACCGCCACCGACGTGCGCCGGCTGCCCTACGCCGCGGACGTCTCCGGCATCTCGCTGAGCCGGGGGCGGCAGGACGAGCCCTCGCTCCTGGACGGCCTGGACACGTTCGGCGCCGACCTGCCCGGCGACGGGGACGAGGAGCACTACACCCCGCCACCGCCGCCCCCGCTGCCGCGCTTCTCGAAGTACGCGGTGGTCGGCGTGCTCTGCATCGTGCTCGGCTTCCTGCTCTTCCTCTCCCCCACCCTGCTGTCGACGGTCGACCCGTCGGTGGTGACCCTGTTCGGCTTCACCGGCATCCTGGCCGGCTTCGTGATGCTGGTCTGGCGGCTGCGTCCCGGCGACTCCGACGACCACGACCCGGACGACGGCGCGGTGGTCTGACTGCGGGACGCGCGCCGGGTGCCCGGATGGCGGGACACCGCGCGCCCCGGGCCGGTCGTGTAACAGGGGTGTAACTTACTGTCAGTAGGAATACCGCTGTACGTCACGTCCCGCACCGGCTGTCCGGGTTGGGCCCCTCCTCGGTGGTCGGTCCTCTGCTGATCGGAATTCCCGAGATGCGACAGAGTCCCCTCGTGGTGGTGGCCAACCGCCTCCCCATCGACGACAGTGTGGCGCCGGACGGCGCCTTCGAATGGCGCCGCAGCCCCGGCGGCCTGGTGAGCGCCCTGCACCCCCTGCTCCGGCACACCCCCGCGACCTGGGTGGGCTGGGCCGGCGGCACCGGCCCGGCGCCGCACCTGCCCGACGTGGACGGGGTCCGGATGCGCGCCGTGCCGCTCAGCGGCGAGGACTTCCGCGACCACTACGAGGGCTTCGCCAACGCCACCCTCTGGCCGCTCTACCACGACGCCGTCGAGCAACCCGAGTACCACCGACGCTGGTGGGAGGCCTACCAGCGGGTCAACCAGCGGTTCGCCGAGGCCGCCGCCGAGGCGGCCGAGCCCGGCGGGCTGGTCTGGGTGCAGGACTACCACCTCCAGCTCGTGCCGGGCCTGCTCCGCGACCTCCGGCCCGACCTGCGGATCGGCTTCTTCCTGCACGTGCCGTTCCCGCCGCCGGAGCTGTTCATGCAGCTGCCCCGCCGGGCCGAGCTGCTGCGCGGGATGCTCGGCGCCGACCTCATCGGCTTCCAGCGCGCCCAGGCCGCGCACAACTTCGCCCAGCTCGCGACCAAGGTCCTCGACCTGCCGGCCACCGACCGGCGCATCGGCGTCGGCGACCGGGTGGTGCGGATCGGCGCCTTCCCGGTCTCCATCGACACCGCCGAGATGTCCGCGCTCGCCGCCCGGCCCGACGTCGCCGACCGCGCCCGCCGGCTGCGGCAGGACCTCGGCGACCCGGAGCGCGTCATCCTGAGCGTCGACCGGATGGACTACACGAAGGGCATCGAGCAGCGGCTCAAGGCGTACCACGAGCTGCTGGCCAGCGGGGACGTCAAGGTCCACGACACCGTGCTGGTCCAGGTGGTGGTGCCCAGCCGGGACCGGGTGGCCCAGTACCAGATCCTCCGCGACCGGGTGGAGCACCAGGTCGGCCGGATCAACGGCGAGTTCGGCCGGGTCGGCGAGCCGGCGATCCACTACCTCAGCCAGCCCTTCGACCGCACCGAGCTGGTCGCCCTCTACCGGGTCGCCGACGTGATGGCGGTGACCCCGCTGCGGGACGGGATGAACCTGGTGGCCAAGGAGTACGTGGCCGCCCGGGTCGACGGCACCGGCGCGCTGCTGCTCAGCGAGTTCGCCGGGGCGGCCGCCGAGCTGGCCCAGGCGTACCTGGTCAACCCGCACGACCTCGACGGGCTCAAGGCGGCGCTGCTGGCCGCGCTGCGGGCCGCGCCGGAGGACGTGGCGGCCCGGATGCGGGCGATGCGCGAGCACCTGGGCCGCAACGACATCCACGCCTGGGCGGGGTCCTACCTGAGCGCGCTGGAGGAGACCACGTCCCGGTCCGGCCGGCGCACCACGGGCGGCTGACGCCGGCGCTCAGCCGAGGGCGGGGGTCGGGTCCTTCTCCAGCCAGTCGAGGATCGCGTCGATCGGCTCCCGCCAGCGGGCGTCGAGCATCAGGTCGTGGCCCATGCCGGGGAAGAGCAGCGGGGCCGAGGCGTAGCGGCGGGCCGCACCGGTCAGCGCCGCCGCCGGCACCACCCGGTCGTCGGGGCTGCCCAGCACCAGCACGGGCGGGCGGCCCACCGCCGGCTCCGGCTGCCGCCCGGTGAGCAGCTGCCACTGCGCCCGCCTGCCGGCCCGGCCCAGCCGGGAGACGTACCGCCGGGCCTCGGCGTCGGGCAGTTCCCGGCTGAACAGCTGCCGGCGGTTCAGGCGCAGGCCGGCGCCGAACACCGCGGGCAGCGTGCCGGTGGGGTTGCGGCGCAGCGCCGTGCCGAAGGTGCCCCAGCCGCCGAGCACCGGCGCCACCAGCACCGCCGCCCGGGCCGGGTAGCGGGCCAGGGCGTGCGCGACCACCCGGGCACCGGCGCCGTGCCCCACGAGCACCGCCTGCCGCGGCAGGCCCGCGGCCGCCTGGACCACGTCATGGGTGTACGACCGCAGCGTCGCCTCCGGCGCCGGCTCGCTGTCGCCGTGCCCGCGCAGGCTCAGCGCGTACGCCGGGAAGCCGCGGCCGGCGGCGTGCCCCAGCCAGTGCTCGGCGAACGCCCACGCCCCGTGCCCGAACCCGGGCACGAACAGCAGTGGCGGCTTCGCCTGGTCCAGTTCGGGCAGCGCGGCGAGCACCTCGCGGCGGGCCGGCCGCTCGGGACGGGCCCACTCCCACCCCCGCACCACCCGGACACGTTCGCTTGTCACTTGCCCTCCAGGTCGTGGAGCGCCCGCTGGAGCGCGCGCAGGTAGTCGGCGTGCCCCACCTCGAACCAGTGCCGGGTGCTGTCCTTGACCTTCGCCGAGTACCGCTCGCCGAGGCCGGCGGCGACCCGGCGGCCGAACGCGGCGGCGCGGTCCGGGTGGGTGGTGCGCAGGGTGAGCAGCCGGGCGAAGAGCACGCTCTGCCAGTGCGAGATGGGGAAGATGCCGGAGTCCGGCTGCACCAGGCCGACCACGGCCAGGGTGGGGTGGCCGGCGGTGAACGCGTTGAGCCAGAGCCGGGGGCGGCCGGAGCCGTCCGCGTCGCCGAGCACCTTGCCTTCGAGGAACTCGAAGCGCGGCAGGTAGCCGGTGGCGAAGACGACCAGATCGGGGTCGATCTCGCGGCCGTCGGTCAGCTCGACGGTGCGGTCGTTGAACCGCGCGATGTCCGGCACCGGGGTGATCTCTCCGTGGCCGACGTAGTAGACGAGCTGGCTGTTGGCGATCGGGTGCGTCTCGTAGACCCGGTGGTCGGGCTTGGGCAGGCCGAACCGGGTCAGGTCGCCGACGGTCAGCCGCAGCGTCCAGTGGTAGAGCCACTGCCGCACGCGCAGCGGCACCCGCAGCGCGAGGAGGGTGTCGTTGACCTGGTCGGCGGGGCGGCCGAAGACATACTTCGGGGCGTACCAGTAGCCGCGGCGGGTGGCGTGCCAGCAGCGGGACGCCTGCTGGGCCGCCTCGACCGCGATGTCGCAGCCGGTGTTGCCGGCGCCGACCACCAGCACCCGCTTGCCGCGCAGCTGGGCCGGGTCCTTGTAGGACGAGGCGTGCATGACCTCGCCGCGGAACTGCTCCAGCCCCTCGTAGCGGGGCAGCTTCGGCGACCAGTTGTGGCCGTTGGCCAGCACCACTGCCGCGTACCGGGAGGTGCGCTCCGGGCCGTAGCCGCCGGTGCTGCGGGTGGTGACGTCCCAGCGGTCCCCCTCGACCGGCTCCACCCGGACCACCTCGGTGCCGAACCAGACGTGCTGGCGCAGGTCGAAGTGGTCGGCGTAGCGCTCGAAGTAGGACAGCAGCTGGGAGTGGTGCGGGTAGTCCGGCCAGTCGTCCGGCATCGGGAAGTCGGGGAACTGGGTGAACGGCCGGGACGAGATGAGGTGCGTGCTGGCGTACACCGGACTGCGGTCGTGCCGCCAGTTCCACGCGCCGCCGACGCCGGTCTCCCGCTCGTAGCAGTCGACGCCGAAGCCGGCCTCGCGGAGGTTCTTCACGGCGGTGAGGCCGCTGGCCCCGGCGCCGATGACGCAGACGGTGTCGCCGCGGTCGGAGACCGGGCGGCCGTCCCGGGTCGGGGCGACCGTCGGGTCCGGGTCGGGGCGGCCGAGGTCGGTGGAGGAGGACACCGGGAATCTCCTTTTGTGCGGCACGAGTGCCGGGTCGGTGCGAAATCCTGCCGACAATGCCCGCCGTTGTCCAGCCGCCCGAGCCGCGAGATGTGGTGGCGGCGGGCCTTCGTGGCGCTGGGTGACCGACCCTTCGATCACGCAGCGTGCCGTCCGCCGCCGGCCCTTCCGCCACCGGTCGCGCCGCTTTGCTCTGCAGCCATCCGCGCAGCACCCCGCTGAGCTGCGACCCTTGCGCTCACCCTCCGGTCGCGGCCACGGCGGGGCGGTCACGCAAGGTAGCTGATGCGGATATGGCTGCAGAGCAAAGGCGGTCGAGGGGTGAGGGCCGGAGCGTGGAGAGATCACGCTCGGTCACGCCCGTGCCGCCCGCGTCCGCGACGTCCCCCGAGGCGCACGGCGTGCGGCGCGGCCCCCGCGGGCGGCGCACGGTGCACGGGAGGGAACGGTCAGTCGCCGGCGGGCAGCAGCAGGTCGACCAGGACCGGGAAGTGGTCGCTGGCCTGCCGGGTCCGCGGGGTGTCCACCACGTCGTAGTCGACGACCTCGACGCGCGGGTCCACGAAGAGGGCGTCGATGCGCCGGCGCGGGTTCGCGCAGGAGTAGGTGTGCCGGTCGGCCCGGTCCATCGCGACCGCCGCGTCGGTCAGGCCCTCGGCGACCGTCCGCCACGCCGGCCCGTCCGGCCCCTCGTTGAGGTCCGCGCCGGCGACCACCGGCAGCGTCGCGGCGGCCAGCTCCCGCTTGAACGCGGCCGCCTGCCCCGGCCGCTCCGCCGGGTCGGTGGAGAGGTGGGAGCCGGCCAGCAGGAACCGGGTCCCACCCACCAGGCATTCGGCGTACGCGGCCCCGCGCAGGTGCCGGCCGGGGGTGAGCGGGTAGCGCTGGCAGCGGGTCGCCGTCACCCGGACCCGGAGGCTGGTCAGCAGCAGGTTGCCCAACGAGGGCAGGCCGCCGGCCGCCACCACCAGGCCGAACGAGTCGGCGAGCGTGGCGCACTTCTGCCGCCACCGGAACCGCCGCGGCCCCTCCTGGACGATCACCACGTCCGGCCCGGCGGCCCGGACCACCTCGGCCAGCGCCGCGGTGTCGTCCCGCTGGCTGTGGATGTTGTAGGACACCACCCGCAGCGGCACGCCTGCTGCCGGCACGTCAGATCCGCCGGGCCAGGTCGGCGGCGCCGATGACACCGGCGGTGTTGCCCAGCTCGGCGGGGCGTACCTCGGCGACGGGCAGGCGGCTGCGCTGGGCCAGGGCGTCGGTGAACGACCGGCGGGTGGGGCCGAGCAGCAGGTCGCCCGCGTCGATCACGCCACCGCCGACCACCAGCACCTGCGGGTCGAGGATCTGCGCCATGTCGGCGAGGCTGGTGCCGAGCCAGCGGCCGACCTGGGCGAACGCCTCGGTCGAGACCGCGTCGCCACCCTTCGCGGCGGCGGTCACCATCGGTCCGCTGATCCCCTCGGCCTCGCCGCCGGCAAGCTCCAGCAGGGCGGTGGCCCGGTGCGGCTCCTGGCGGGCGGCGGCGCGGGCGAAGCGGACCAGGGCGCTGCCGCTGGCGTACTGCTCGATGCAGCCCAGCCGGCCGCAGCCGCACTGGTGGCCGTCCGGCACGGTGAGCATGTGGCCCAGCTCGGCCGCGATGCCGTTGGCCCCGCGGACCAGGTCGCCGCCGAGCACGATGCCGCCGCCCACGCCGGTGCCGATGGTGAACATCACCATCGAGTCGTCGGCGTCCCGGGCCGCGCCGTAGCGGAACTCCGCCCAGGCCGCGACGTTGCCGTCGTTCTCCACGATCACCGGCAGGCCGGTGGCGTTGCTGACGTACTCGCGCAGCGGCTCGTCCCGCCAGGCCAGGTTCGGGGCGAAGAGCACGGTGGAGCGGGAGGCGTCGATCCAGCCGGCCGCGCCGATCCCGACCGCGTCGACGGTGCGGCCGGTGGCCAGCTCCGTGACCAGCTCGATGATGACGTCGCGGGTCTTGGCCACGTCGTCGGCGGGGGTGTCCCGTCGGGCCTGCACGAGAACCTTGCCGGTGTCGTCCACGACACCGCCGGCCACCTTCGTGCCACCGACGTCGACTCCGATGGTCAGCGTCACCGCTGCCACTCCCCTCTGCTGTGCTGCCCGGCCCCGGCCGAACCGGCCGTGCGATCCCGGGATGTCCGGTGGGTCAGGCCCCGTCGCCTGGTACGTCCTCGCCCACCTCGCCGGACGCCCGCGAGGCGGGCACCACGGGACGGCCGGCCGGCGGCCGGCTCGACGCCGGCACGTCCGGCCCGGCGGCATCGGCGGGCGGCTCGTCGGCACCCGCGTCGGCCGCGCCCTCCCCCCGGGTGGCGGCGGACCACACGTCCTGCTCGGGTGCCGGCTGAGAATCATGCCCGGTGCGGGTCGCCTCGCGCCACACGTGGTCCCCCGTCGCGGCGCCGGCGGGCCCGCCCTCCGCCGTCGTGCCGCCCGGCTCGGCCGGGGCGAAGGCGCGCAGCAGGCTGGCCACCCCGGCGGCCAGGTCGCCGGCGCCGGTGGCGAGCCGCTCGGCGAATTCGGGACTCGGGTCCCGCAACGCCGCGATACCCCGACAGACCGGGCAGACGCAGCATTCCGGCGATCCGGTGGCGAAGCCCGCGCCGACCCCGGACCTGGCGGACGACCCGTCGCCCGCGCCCGTGCCGCCGGGGCTGTGACCGAGGACACCCGACAGGATCCCACCGAGCGGACCCCAGGGACCGGCCCCGGGCGTGGCGGCGGCCAGCTTCGCCGTGGCCAGCAGCATGGCGACGAGGCGCTCGGCCTCTTCCCGGGCCGAACCCGGATCAGTGGTGCCCATGGTTCGGCTCCTCCAGCGTGACAACCGGGACGACGGTCGGGTCAGTGGGCCGCACCGAGTGCTTCTACCCGGCGCTTGAGCTGCTTCAACGCCGCGTCCATGATCATTTTCTCGGCCTTGCGGCGAAACATGCCGAGCATCCCCACGGACAGCTCCACCTCGAGGGTGTAGGTCACCGTGGTCGTTCCGTCCGGATTACCGACCAGGTCGTACGACCCGCGCTGGGACTTCTGCATCTTCGAGGGCGCCACCAGGTGCCACTCGATCCGGGAGATGTCCTCGGCGTACTCGTAGGCCAGCACGTACTCGTCGGCCATCACGCCCGCGTCGATGGTGAACCGGACCTGGCTGGCGTAGCCGTCCTCGTACTCCTCGATCACCTCGGCCTGCCGCACCGCCTCGGTCCACTCCGGGTAGCGGGGGAAGTCGCAGATGACGGCCGCCACCCGCTCCGGTGACGCGCCGACGACGATCGACTGGGTGGAGGTGTCCGCCATGGGGGGGAGGCTACCCGCCCACGGGCGGGCGCGCGCCGCTCCACCCCCGCCCGTCGCGGGCGCGCCGGTGTCCCACCTGCCGGGCAGGCAACCTCCCTACCTCATCCCCGGGGGTGGGCGGGTAGGTTTCGACTGAGCCGACCACGGCCGGCCCGGCCAGTGCGAGCACGAGGGAGTGCAGGTGCGCGAGTTCTCCGTTCCGCCGATCGTCACCGTCGGCGACGCGGCCAACCTGACCGACCCGGTCTGGGACAACGCCGAGGTCGCCCCCGACGCCGTGCAGTTCGTCCGGCGCGCCGCGGGGACGGGCGGCGCCTGGATCGACGTGACCTGCCGCCAGTTCCGCGACGAGGTCGTCGCGGTGGCCCGGGGCCTGGTCGCGGCCGGTGTCTCGCCCGGTGACCGGGTCGGCCTGATGAGCCGCACCCGCTACGAGTGGACGCTGCTCGACTACGCCATCTGGGCGGCCGGCGCGGTCACCGTGCCGATCTACGAGACCTCCAGCGCCGAACAGGCCGCCTGGATCCTCTCCGACTCCGGCGCGGTCGCCGTCGTGGTGGAGAGCACCGCGCACGCCACCCTGGTCGCCGGGGTCCGCGACCGGCTGCCCGAGCTGCGCGAGGTCTGGCAGATCGAGCTGGGCGCGGTCGACGAACTCGTCGCCGCCGGCGCGTCGGTCGACCCCGCCGAGGTCGAGGTGCGCCGCTCCACCCTCAAGGCCGACGACGTCGCCACCATCATCTACACCAGTGGCACCACCGGCCGCCCCAAGGGCTGCGTGCTGACCCACCGCAACATCTACGCCGACATCGCCAACGCCGTGCCGGTGCTGCCGAACCTGTTCCGCGAGGGCGCCTCCACCCTGCTCTTCCTGCCGCTGGCGCACGCCTTCGCCCGGCTCATCCAGGTCGGCGTGGTGCAGGCGCGGGCCACGATGGCGCACTGCTCGGACACCAAGAACCTGGTCGGCGAGCTGCAGGAGTTCAAGCCGACCTTCGTGCTCTCCGTGCCCCGGGTCTTCGAGAAGGTCTACAACGGCGCGCGGCAGAAGGCCGAGGCCGAGGGCAAGGGCAAGATCTTCGACCGGGCCGAGAAGGTCGCCATCGCGTACAGCGAGGCGCTGGAGACCCCCGACGGGCCGGGCCTGGGCCTGCGCGCCCAGCACGCGCTCTTCGACAAGCTGGTCTACCGCAAGCTGCGCGCGGCGATGGGCGGCCGGTGCCGGGACGCGATCTCCGGCGGCGCCCCGCTCGGCGCCCGGCTCGGGCACTTCTTCCGCGGCGTCGGGGTGACCATCTGCGAGGGCTACGGCCTCACCGAGACCGCGCCGGCCGCCGCCGCGAACCTGCCCGGGCACACCCGGATCGGCACCGTCGGCCGGCCGCTGCCCGGCGTCACCATCCGGATCGACGACGACGGCGAGGTCCTGATCGCCGGGGAGATCGTCTTCCAGGGCTACTGGCACAACGACGCGGCCACCGCCGAGGCGGTGAGCGCCGACGGCTGGTTCCGCACGGGCGACCTGGGCCGGCTCGACGAGGACGGCTACCTCTCCATCACCGGCCGCAAGAAGGAGATCATCGTGACCGCCGGCGGCAAGAACGTCGCCCCGGCGGTGCTGGAGGACCAGGTCCGGGCACACCCGCTGGTCAGCCAGTGCGTGGTGGTCGGCGACCGGCAGCCGTTCATCGCCGCGCTCGTCACCATCGACGAGGAGGCACTGCCGAAGTGGCTGGCGGCGCACGGCCGCCCGGAGACCACCACCGCCGCCGAGCTGCGCGAGGACGAGGTGCTGCGGGCCGAGGTGCAGGCCGCCGTCGACCAGGCCAACCAGGCGGTCTCCAAGGCCGAGGCGATCAAGGTGTTCCGGATCCTCCCGCAGGACTTCACCGAGGCGACCGGCGAGCTGACCCCCTCGCTCAAGGTCAAGCGGCAGGTCGTGCACAAGACGTACGCGGCGGAGATCGCCGATATCTACCGAGGCTGACTACCATCCGTCAGGTGCCCGCCTCGACACCCAGCCAGCCGCCGACCCAGCCCCTGGCGGCCGCGGCGCGCGTGGTCATCCTCGCGCTGGTCGCCGCCCTGACCCTGTTCGCCACCCGTGACGCCACCCAGCTCTGGTGGATCGCCCTGCTCGGCGTCGCCGGGCTGCCCGCCGTGCTGGCCCCGCAGCACCGGCTGCTCGCCCCGATCAGCCGCTTCGCCGAGGTGATGGTCCTCGGGCTGGCCGCCAGCCAGGTCGCCGCCGACACCCACCTCACCGGGGTGACCGGCGGGCTGGGCGCCTCGGCGGTGCTGCCGTACCTCGCCGTGCCGGTCACCGTGACCGCGCTGCGCCGCCGGTTCCGCGAGGGCGCGGCGCTGCTCGTGGTGGCGGCGGCCACCCTGCTGGTCAGCGCGGCCTTCACCGAGGTCGCCGGTGAGCCGCAGCTCGGCCAGCTCGGCTACCTGGCGGTCTGCGCGCAGTGGCTGATCCTGGCCGGCCTCGGCCTCTACACGGCCGGCACGCTCCAGCGGGTGATGCGGGTCCGCGGCGAGGGCAAGCCCCAGCCGTACGCGGAGGCGACCCGGCTGCTCACCCAGCTCCGCACGGTCGCCCGCCAGCTGCCCGGCGCCACCCTCGACCCGGGCGGCATCTCCGAGCACCTGCTGGAGGAGCTGCGGGTGGTGGCCAAGACCGACCGGGGGGCGGTGCTGTCGGCCAGCGGCGGCGGGCGGCTCGTGGTGCTCGCCCAGATCGGCGCGGACCGGGTCGACTGGGAGACCACTCTCGACGCCGACTCGGCCATCGCCGACGCCTGGGCCAGCCAGCAGCCGACCACCTCGGCCCGCTCGCAGGCCCGTTCCCGGGCCTCGGGTGAGGTCTCGGCGCTGATCGTGCCGCTGGTCGCCGGGGTGCGCACGGTCGGCCTGGTGGTGATCGAGGCGGACACCGCGCACGCGTACCCGCCTCCGGTGGTGTCCCGCGTGACCGCGCTGACCGGCCCGGCCGCGCTGCGCCTGGAGGCCGCGCTGCTCTTCGACGAGGTGCGCTCACTGGCCACCAACGAGGAGCGACAGCGGCTGGCCCGGGAGATCCACGACGGGGTCGCCCAGGAACTGGTGATGGTCGGGTACGGCATCGACAACGCCCTGGCCACGGTGCACGACGACGCCGAGGAGACCGCCGACTCGCTGCGCACCCTGCGCCAGGAGGTCACCCGGGTGATCACCGAGCTGCGGCTGAGCCTGTTTGAGCTGCGCAGCGAGGTGGACCGGCACGGTGGCCTGGCCGCCGCGATCGCCGAGTACGCGCGCACCGTCGGCGCCTCCGGCGGCCTGCGGGTGCACCTGTCCCTGGACGAGTCCACCGCCCGGCTGCCCGCCGCCACCGAGGCCGAACTGCTGCGCATCGCGCAGGAGGCGGTGACCAACGCCCGCAAGCACGCCGGGGCGGCGAATCTGTGGGTCACGTGTGAGGTGGACCCCCCGTACGCCCAGATCGAAGTGTCGGATGACGGTCACGGCATCGGTGACCAGCGCCCCGACGGGCACTACGGTCTTGCGATCATGGCCGAGAGGGCGGAACGTATCCGGGGCCGGTTGGAGATCAGGCCGCGGCAACCCAGCGGCACGACCGTGGCGGTGGTACTCGGCTCCTCGCCCCGGCGCGATAAGGTGCGCGGCAGCGCAGCAGCAGAAGGGGAGTAACCCGAGGATGACCACCAGCCCGACACCGGCCACCCGGACCAAGGTTCTCCTTGTCGACGATCACGATCTGATCCGTAAGGGTCTGCGGCACGCCTTCGAGCGGGACCGGCAGTTCGAGGTCGTGGGCGAGGCCGCCACGGCCGCGGAGGGCGTGCGCCAGGCCGGCGCGCTCCAGCCGGACGTAGTGATCATGGACCTGCGGCTGCCCGACGGCAGCGGCCTCGAGGCCACCCGCGCCCTGCGCAAGTCCAGCGCGTCGATGGGCATCGTGGTGCTCACCATGTACGCCGGCGACGACCAGCTCTTCGGTGCCCTGGAGGCGGGGGCCAGCGCGTTCGTGCCGAAGACCGCCCCGGCCGACGAGGTGGTGGCCGCCGCCCGGCACGCCGCCTCCTCCCCCAGCGCCTTCACCGCGGCCGACCTGGCCGAGGCCATGAAGCGCCGGCTGGCCCCGTCCGGCCCGCAGCTGTCCCCCCGCGAGGGTCAGGTGCTGCGGCTGCTCGCCGACGGCATGAGCGTCGCCGGCATCGCCAAGCAGCTGTTCGTCAGCGAGTCGACCGCCAAGACGCACATCTCGAAGCTCTACGAGAAGCTCGGCGCCGCCAACCGCGCCCAGGCGCTGATGACCGCGCTGCGGCTGGGGCTGCTGGAGGCCCCGGACGCCCCGAAGTTCTGACGGCGTCCCACCAGCTCGACGCCGGAGAGGCCCCCGTCCGCACCCCGGACGCGGGCCTCTCCGGCATTCCGGGCGCCCCTGACCGCGTACGGTGAGGGGCCCGACGCGTAGCGACGGCGGTCTTTGCACGGCGACGCCGGGCGGGCAGAATACCCGGGTGATCCGCGCGGCGGTGACCCCCGCGCGTCGCCGACACAAAGGGGCAAGCGCATGCAGCGGCCGGACTGGGCACCCGAGACCATCGACATCGAGCGCCCCAGCGTGGCCCGCATGTACGACTACTACCTCGGCGGCTCGCACAACTTCGCGGCCGACCGGGCCGCGGCACGAGCCATGGTGGAGGCGGTGCCGGAGGCCCCGCTGATGGCGCAGGCCAACCGGGCCTTCCTGCGCCGGGCGGTGCAGTTCCTCGCCGACTCCGGGGTACGCCAGTTCCTCGACATCGGCTCCGGCATCCCGACCGTCGGCAACGTGCACGAGATCGCCCAGCGGATCGACCCGGAGTCCCGGGTGGTCTACGTCGACGTCGACCCGGTCGCCGTGGCGCACAGCCAGGAGATCCTGGCCGGCAACGACCGGGCCGCGGTGGTCCAGGAGGACCTGCGCCGGCCCGAGGCGATCCTCCGCCATCCCGACGTCCTCCGGCTGCTGGACTTCTCCCAGCCGGTCGCCGTGATGATCGTGGCGGTGCTGCACTTCATCCCCGACGCCGACCGCCCGGAGGAGTTCCTGCGGACGCTGCGCGCGGCCCTGGCCCCCGGCAGCTACCTGGTGATGTCGCAGGCCAGCGACGACGGCCGGGCCGGCACCGGCGAGCGGGCCGAGGCCGAGCGGGTCTACCGGCGCACCGACAACCAGCTCTTCATCCGCAGCCGGGCCGAGCTGGCCGCCCTGTTCGCCGGCTTCGACCTGGTCGAGCCGGGCGTGGTGTGGGTGCCGGAGTGGCGGCCGGACGCCCCGGAGCACGCGGAGAACGCCGCGCAGGCGGTCTTCATGGGTGGGGTCGGGCGGCTCGGTGGGTGACACCGGGGCCACCGCCACCACCCGCCCCCGCCCCGGCGCCTTCGCCCGGGCCTGGGCCAAGGCGGTCTCCGGAACCAGCTACCTGCCGATGACCCAGGCCCAGTTGGAGGCGCTGCTCCAGCGGCTCACCGAGCGCCTGGCCCTGGCGCTGCGCGCCGACCCGTTCGACCTGCGGATCGGCCAGCAGGTCGGCGCCGAGCTGGTGCAGGCGCACATCGCCTCCGCCGAGGGGCTCGGCCGCACCATCGAGGTGATCCAGCTCCGTCTGGTGCGGGACCTCGACCTGGCCGTCGACGACGTCGAGGACCGGATGGCCCGGCTGCTCGCCACCGTCGCCACCGGGTACGCCCGCGCCCTGCGCGACCGCACGCTCGACGAGCAGGAGGCCATCCGGCGGGCCGCCATGATGGCCCGGGCGCAGGCCGAACGGGCGCTGCGGGAGAGCGAGGCCCGGTTCCGGCACCAGGCCACCCACGACCCGCTGACCGACCTGCCCAACCGCACCCTGTTCACCGAGCGGCTCACCACCGCGATCACCGCGCCCGGGCGGGGTGCCGACCGGATCGGGGTCTGCTTCCTCGACCTGGACCGGTTCAAAGTCGTCAACGACTCCCTCGGCCACCAGGTCGGCGACTCGCTGCTGGTCTCGGTGGCGCGGCGGCTGCGGCGGGCGCTCGGCGAGCACCTGGTGGCCCGGCTCGGCGGCGACGAGTTCGTCATCCTGGTCGAGCGCACCGGGTGCACCGAGGACGTGGTCAAGGTGGCCGAGGCGGCCCTGGCGGCGGTGAGCGAGCCGGCGCTTGTCGAGGGGCACGAGCTGACCGTGTCGGCCAGCATCGGCATCGTGGAGCGGCAGGTGGCCGGCACCTCGCCGATGGAGCTGATGCGCGCGGCGGACAGCACCCTGCACTGGGCCAAGGCGGCCGGCGGGGCCCGCTGGTCGATCTTCGACGCCGACCGCAACCGCCGTGAGCTGGCCCGCTACGCCCTCTCCGCCGCGATCCCCGCGGCGCTGGACCGGGGCGAGTTCTACCTCGACTACCAGCCGCTGACCGGGCTGCGCGACGGCCGGGTGGTCGGCATGGAGGCGCTGGTCCGCTGGCGCCACCCGGAGCTGGGCGTGCTCCGCCCGGACAGCTTCATCCCGCTCGCCGAGGAGACCGGCCTGATCGTCCGGCTCGGCAGCTGGGTGCTCGCCGAGGCGTGCCGCGAGGCGGGAACCTGGGCGGCCGGGGCGGCCGACGCCCCGTTCGTGAGCGTCAACCTGGCCGTCCGCCAGCTGCACCGGCCCGGGCTGGTGCAGGAGGTGCAGGGCGTGCTCGGGCGCACCGGCCTGCCCCCCGAACGGCTGCAACTGGAGATCACCGAGAGCACCATGATGAGCACCGTGGCGGAGCCGGTCCGTGCCCTGCGGGTGCTGGCCGACCTCGGCGTCCGGGTCGCCATCGACGACTTCGGCACCGGCTACTGCAACCTGGCGTACCTGCGGGACCTGCCGGTGAGCGAGCTGAAGGTGGCCGGCGAGTTCGTGGCCGGGCTGCGCGCACCGGCCGACGACCCGGGCAGCCGCACCGACGAGCGGATCCTCGCCTCGCTGGTCTCCCTGGCGCACGCCCTCGGCCTGACCGTCACCGCCGAGGGGGTGGAGACCGCCGACCAGGCGGACCGGCTGCGCGCGATCGGCTGCGACGCCGGGCAGGGCTGGCACTTCGGCCGCCCCGGACCGGCCGTGCCGCACCTGCGCCGCTCCCCCGCCCTGACCGACAGCGTCTCCTGAGCCCGGTCAGGCCGGGGTGCGCGGCCGGCGGCCGTCCTCACCGTGCAGGTACGCCAGCACGGCCAGCACCCGCCGGTTGTCGTCGCCGGACGGCGGCATCCGCAGCTTGCTGAAGATGTTGTTGATGTGCTTGTTGACCGCCTTCTCGGTGACGAAGAGCCGGGCCGCGACCGCCGCGTTGGACCGGCCCTCGGCCATCAGGCCGAGCACCTCCCGCTCCCGGGCGGTCAGCTCGTCCAGCGGCCCCGCCCCGGACCGGCTGGCCAGCAACTGGGCGACCACCTCCGGGTCCATCACCGTGCCGCCGGCGGCCACCCGGCGCACCGCGTCGACGAACTGGTCCACGTGGGACACCCGGTCCTTGAGCAGGTAGCCCACCCCGCCGAGGCGGTCGGAGAGCAGCTCCCGGGCGTAGAGCTGCTCGACGTGCTGGGACAGCACCAGGATCGGCAGCCCGGGGATCTCGGCGCGGGCTCGGATGGCGGCCTGCAACCCCTCGTCGGTGAAGGTGGGCGGCAGCCGCACGTCGAGCACCGCGACGTCCGGGCGGTGCGCGGTCAGCGCGGGCAGCACCGACGGTCCGTTGTCGACGGCCGCGACCACCTGGCAGCCGAACGCCTCCAGGATGCGGATCAGCCCGTCCCGGAGGAGGGCGAGATCCTCGGCGATGACAACTCGCACGGCAGCTCCATGGCGATGACGGTGGGCCCACCGGCCGGACTGGTCACCACCATCGTCCCATCGAACGCGGCCAGGCGACGCCCCATCCCCGCCAGGCCGCCGCCCGCCGCCGCGTCGGCCCCGCCCCGCCCGTCGTCACCGACCACGATGGTCAGCCGCCCGTCGCTGTGACCCAGCTCGACCCAGGCCCGGGACGCCCCGCTGTGCTTGCTCACGTTCGCCAGCCCCTCGGCCACCGCGAAGTACGCGGCGGACTCCACCGGGGCGGCCGGGCGGCCCGGCAGGTCGACGGTCACCGCCACCGGCAGCGGCACGGCCAGCGCCAGCGCGCGTACGGCGCCCGCCAGGCCGCGCTCGGCGAGCACCGGCGGGTGGATGCCGCGTACCAGCCCGCGCAGCTCCGCCAGGGCCTGCCCGCTGGTCTCCCGCGCCTCGGCGAGCAGCCGCCGCACCGCCTCCGGGTCGTCCCCCACGAGCTGCTCGGCCAGGCCGATGCTCATGCTCAGCGCGACGATCCGGGCCTGCGCACCGTCGTGCAGGTCCCGCTCGATCCGCCGCAGCTCGGCCGCCTGCGCGTCCACCGTCTCGGCGCGGGTGACGGTGAGCTGGCGGACCCGTAGCGCCAGCTCGGCCGTGCGGGTGGGCGGCAGGAAGAACCGGGCGAAGGCCAGGTGGACCCAGACCAGCCAGCGCCCCGCGGCCACTCCGCCGACCAGGAACAGTGCGCCCAGCGGGAAGCAGAGCAGCGCCTCGACGAGGTTGTCGATCGGCCAGAACGGGCCGTAGCCGAAGCCGACGGTCAGGTGCAGCACCAGCGGGACCCCGAGCAGGCCCTCCAGGCCGTACACCGGCAGGACGAAGGCGGCCAGGCAGACCGCGCCGGTAACCGCGCCGGGCAGCAGCCAGGACAGGTCACGCCAGGTGGCCGGGTCGCTCACCACCCAGCGGAACCGCCGCCAGGTGCCGAACTGCGCGCCCGCCGGGGCCGGCAGGTAGGGCGTGGCCATCTCCGTCCCGCCCCACCGGGCCAGCCGGCGGTGCAGACCGACGCAGAGCCGGACCAGCGCGGTGACCACCGGGAATAGCGCGAACCCCACGCCGAACACCGGGATCAGCAGCAGCGACACCAGGGACAGCACGAAGAGCGCGACGTGCGTGGCCAACGCCAGCAGGGCGATCAGCAGCCCCTGCGCGGCGGTGACCGCGCCGGGCCGGATCCAGGTGCGGAGCAGTCCGCGTACGCCGTCCACGGGCCCATTCTGCGGCACTGTCCCCGCCGGATCGGTGGTGCTGGCACCACCCGGGGCGGCGCGCTGGCACCCCTGACCCGCGCCGGCCCGGACCGAAGGATCGAAGGCGGGGTCGCCGACCCCGCAACCGTGACGACGAAAGGGAACTCGGATGTCCCCGCATCGCCTGGCCGGCCTGCCCGCCGGCCGCCGCGGCAAGTACGCGGTCCTCCTGCTCTGGCTGGCGCTGCTCGTGGCGGCCGGCCCGCTCGCCGTCAAGCTCGGCGAGGTCCAGGACAACTCGACGCTCGGCGCGCTGCCGGCCGGCGCCGAGAGCAGCCGGGCCGTGCAGCGCGCCGAGACGGCCTTCCCCGGCTCGCGGCACCCGCTCGCCATCGCCGTCTACGTCCGCGACACCGGGCTCACCCCGGCCGACCGGGCCCGGGTCGACGCCGACCGCGCCGCCTTCGCCGCGTACGCGGACGGCGGGGCGGTGTCCCCGCCGGTGGCCTCCGCCGACGGTCGGGCGCTGCTGCTCTCCCTACCGGTCAGCCTGGACGACGAGCGGCGCGCCGACGCGGTCGGCGCGCTCAAGGACCGGCTGGCCGACGGCGCGCCGCCCGGCCTGCGGACCGCGCTGACCGGAGAGGCGGCTGCCGAGCACGACGTCTTCGACGCGTTCGACGGGATGGACGGCGCGCTGCTGCTGGCCACCGCGCTCACCGTCGCCCTGCTCCTGCTTGTCACCTACCGCAGCCCGGTGCTGTGGCTGATCCCGCTCGTCGCGGTGGCCGTGGCCAACCAGCTCGCCGGGGCGGTGGTCTACCTGCTGGCCCGGCACGCCGGGCTGGCCGTCGACTTCCAGAGCCAGACCATCCTCACCGTGCTGGTCTTCGGCGTCGGCGTGGACTACGCCCTGCTGCTCATCGCCCGCTACCGGGAGGAGCTGCGCCGGCACGCCGACCGGCACGCCGCCATGGCGGTCGCGCTGCGCCGCTCGGCCGGCGCGGTCTGCGCGTCGGCGGCGACCGTCGCGATCGGACTGCTCTGCCTGCTCGCGGCCGATCTGCCGGCCACCCGCGGCCTGGGCCCGGTCGGCGCGGTCGGCATCGCCGCGGCGCTGCTGGCCATGACCACCCTGCTGCCCGCAGTGCTGGTGCTGTGCGGCAGGTGGCTGTTCTGGCCGTTCGTGCCCCGGTACACACCCGGCGCCGACACCCGCGACCGCGCCGCCGACCACGGGGTGTGGCGGCGGATCGCCGGCCTGGTCGCCGGCCGGCCCCGGGCGGTCTGGCTCGGCACCGCCGCCGCGCTGGCCGCGCTGGCCCTGGGCATCGGCAACCTCGGCCTGGGCCTTCCCGACGACGAGTCGTTCACCACCGAGGTCGGCTCGGTCGCCGGCCAGCGGCTGATCGCCGCCCACTACCCGGGCGGCTCGGCAGCGCCGGCCGAGATCCTGGCCGCCGCCGGTACGGCCGACCGGGTGGTGGCCGCCGCCCGCGCGGTGCCCGGGGTCGCCGAGGTGGGCGCGCCCGAGCCCTCGGCGGACGGCCGGTGGGTCCGGGTGCCGGCCGTGCTCGCCGGCGCGCCGGACAGCGACGCCGCCCGGGACACGGTGACCCGGCTGCGAGCAGCCGTGCACGCGGTGCCCGACGCGCGGGCCCTGGTCGGGGGGCGGACGGCCACGCTGCTCGACGAGGAACGCACGGTGAACCGGGACAACCGGGTGGTCATCCCGCTGGTGCTCGCGGTCGTCCTGGTCATCCTCGTGCTGCTGCTGCGGTCGCTGGTCGCGCCGCTGCTGCTGATGGCCAGCGTGGTGCTGTCGTACGCGGCTGCCATGGGTGCGGCCGGGCTGGTGCTCGACGCCCTGGGCCACCCCCGGCTCTTCGTCGGGGTCCCGTTGCAGGCGTTCCTGTTCCTGGTGGCGCTCGGTGTGGACTACACCATCTTCCTGATGACCCGGGCCCGCGAGGAGGTCGCCCGGATCGGGCACCGGCCGGGCGTGCTGCGCGCGCTCGCCGTCACCGGCGGGGTGATCACCAGCGCGGGCGTGGTGCTGGCCGCCACCTTCGGCGCGCTGCTGGTGCTGCCGCTGGTGCCGTCGGTGCAGATGGGCGTCATCGTGGCGCTGGGCATCCTGCTCGACACCCTGCTGGTGCGCAGCCTGCTGATCCCGGCGCTGACCCTGGACCTCGGCGCGCGCACCTGGTGGCCGGGGCGGCTGGCCCGCCGGTCGCCGCGGCCGGTCGCGGCGGAGCCGGCCCTCGCCCGCACCTGACCACCCGCTTCACGTGGCGGCCCCGGCCCGACGCCGGGGCCGCCGGCCTCGGACCGCTCCGGCCTGGCGGCCCGCCCGTGGGTCAGCCGGCGAGCAGGGCGGCCATCCGCTCGGCCTGGGTCTCCCAGCGCCACTCGCGCTCCACCCAGGCCCGGCCGGCCGCGCCGAACTGGCGGGCCAGGTCCCGGTCGGCGAGCAGGGTCGCCACCCGGTCGGCGAGCTGGGCCACGTCCCGGCCGCGGACCACGTAACCGGTCTCGCCCTCGCGGACCGCGTCCGGCGCGCCGCCGGAGTCGCCGGCCACCACCGGCAGCCCGGTCGCGCTGGCCTCCAGGTAGACGATCCCCAGGCCCTCGACATCCAGGCCGCGGTTGCGGGTGCGGCAGGGCATCGCGTAGACGTCGCCGGCCGCGTAGTGGGCGGGCAGCTCGGCCGAGGGCACCGACCCGGTGAACACCACGTCGCGTTCCACACCGGTCTGCCGGGCCAGCTTCTCCAGCGTCGCCCGGTAGGGGCCGCCGCCGACGACCAGCAGCGCGGCGTCCGGCACCCGGCGGCGGATCTCCGGCATCGCCCGGATGAGCATGTCCTGCCCCTTGCGCGGGACCAGGCGCGACACGCACACCACCACCGGCCGGTCGGCCAGCCCCAGCCGCAGCCGCACCCGTTCGCCGTCGACGCCCGGGTGGTAGGTGTCCACGTCGACGCCCGGCGCGAGCCGGCGCAGCTCGGTCACCCCGTCGAGCACCCGGGCCAGCCGGACCCGGGTGTACTCACCGAGGTAGGTGGTGACGTCCACACCGCGGCCGATCCGGCGCAGCGCCGACCGGGCGCCGGGCAGCGCGGCCCAGCCGGCCTCGTGCCCGTGGGTGAGCGCCACCGCCCGGCGGATCCCGGTCCGCCGCCGCAGCCCCGCCGCGAGCAGCCCCAGCGGGGCCGCCGCGCCGAACCACACCGTGTCGCAGTCGTACGCCCGCGCCAGCCGCGCCGCCCGGCGGGCCACCAGCGGGGTGGGCAGCAGCACCTTGGTGCGCTCCCGGACCACCTCGAACGGCTGGTCCGCGTCGAACTTGGCCGCGCCGCGCCAGCTCGACGCGTAGACCACCACGGAGCCCGGTGGCTGGCGCACCGCCAGGTGGTGCACGAACGACTGGATGCCGCCGGGGCGGGGCGGGAAGTCGTTGGTGATCAGCAAGGTGCGGCTCATCCGCCGGACTCCCTGGCGTAGGCGCGGGCGGCGGCCATCCGCTCCACGGTGGACGGGTGGGACGCCGACCAGAGGTACTCCCAGCGCGGCGGGTCGGGGTCGGCCAGGTTGACCCCGGCCAGCCGGCGCTGCATCGCCTCGAAGGTGACCGGGTCGCCGGTGAGCGCCAGCGCGTGCGCGTCGGCGCGGGCCTCCACCCGCCGGGAGACCAGCGCCTGCACCGGCGTGGCCACCAGGCCCGCGACCGTGACCAGCGCGATCAGCAGCGGGAACGCCCGGGGCTGGGCGATCGAGTCGACGCCGGCCAGCCGCAGCAGCGGCGTCCAGGAGCCGATCAGGTAGAGCGCCACCACCGCGGCGGCGGCGCCCAGCGCCCCGGTGAGCGTGCCCGTCCAGACGTCCCGGTCCTTGGCGTGCCCCAGCTCGTGGGCGACCACGCTCGTCACCTCCGCCGGGTCGGCCTCGCGCAGCAGGGTGTCGTAGACGACCACCCGCCGGGTCGGCCCCAACCCGGAGACGTACGCGTTGACCGCCCGGGTCCGCCGCGAGGCGTCGGCGACCAGCACGTCGCGTACCGGCACGCCGTCACGGGCGGCCAGGCTGGTCAGCTCGGTGCGCAGCGGGCCGGGCTCCATGGGGGTGAACCGGTTGAACACCGGCTCGACAAGCACCGGCAGCACGAACGACAGCAGCACCACGAGGGCGGCGGCGCCGGCCGCGCCGAACGCCCACCACCAGCGCGGCGAGAGCCGGACCACCGTGTAGAACCCGAGCAGGACGAGCGCGCCGATGACCGCGCTGACCGCGTACGACTTGAGCAGGTCGACAGCCCAGCCGCCCCAGCCCTGGGTGCTCAGCCCGTAGCGGTTCAGCACGGTCTGCCGCCAGGCGGCGAAGGGCAGGGTGAGCAGGTCGGCGAGGAACATCACGGCCAGCCCGCCGAGCACCGCCTGGGCCGCCCAGTGGCCGCCGAAGGGCCGGCCGGCCAGCTCGACCAGGCGCCCGCCGAGCGGGGTGAGCCCGAGCAGCAGGGCCACCACCAGGCCGACGGCGAGCGCCGACCAGCCGGCCGGGCGCAGCGCGCCGTGGAAGGCCCGGCCCCGGGCCACCTGGTCGACGGGGAGCGCGCGCAGCGCCGCGAGCTGGTCGGCGCGGGGCGCCGGTGGCCGGCTCCACGGCACGAGCAGGGCCGCGGCGACGAGCAGCGCCACGGCCAGTCCGGCCAGGGTCAGCACCGCCCAGCCGCGCGGGGTCACCGCCCCACCCGCCGTACCCGAGTCATGCCGCTCCCCTCCCGCCGTGAGGGCCCATCCTAAGGCCCGGCGCGGGCCGGGTGGCCGCGGTGCCGCGGGGGATCAGGCGACCCGGCGGCGGCGGACCGGCTTCCGGGGAGCGGGCGGGGCGGGCAGCACCTGCACCTCGAACCCGGCCCGGGCGAACACCTCGATCGCCCGGTGCTCGGCGGGGCCCAGGTCGGCCGCCGCGGCGCCGGTGTCGAGCAGCGCGGTCACCAGGCAGCCGGAGCACCCGGCGCCGCGGATCCCGCAGGTGTCGCAGTCGATGAGCATCAACGCCTCCTGACGCGTGGCCGGTGGCGGAACGGAGAGCCGGCCACCACCGTCGGTCACCACGAGGCTAGGCCGGGGGTATGACAGAACCGGACAACGAGGCAGCACCCACCCCGAATACGATCATCGGCCTCAGGACCGGGCGAGCCGCCGCAGCAGCGAGTCGGCCCCGAGCGGGTAGGCGCCGTGCCGGCGCACCCCGTCGGCGACCTCGCGGTCGGAGGAGACCACCACCACCGGCCGGCCGGCCGGCTCGGCGCGGACCAGCCGGCGGATCAGCTCGTCCGCCGTCTCCCCCTTGCGGGAGAAGAGCACCCGCACCCCGCGCGGGGTGGGCGGCAGCCCGTGGATGCGCTCGGCGCCGTCGAAGACGACGGTGACCTCGTCGCCGGTCTGCGCGGCGATCCCGCCCAGCCCGCTGATCAACCGCTTGCGCTGCTGCTCCAGCGACATCTCGCCGAAGCCCCGCTTGGTGACGTTGTAACCGTCCACCACCAGGTGCGCCTTGGGCAGGGCGAGCAGCTGGTCGAGCCGGGCCGGGTCGTCGGTGTCCCGCGCCCGGGCCGCGGCACCGGCCGGGGTGGCCGCCGACTGGTCGGCGAACGCGTCGGCCACGAAGTCGGCGGGCAGCTTCTCCACCGGGTCCAGGGCCAGCTCGCGGCGGAGCCCGACGGCCGCCTGGCCGATCGTCTCCAGCAGCAGCCAGAGCTTCGCCTCGTCGACCGAGCGGGCCTCCTTGGCGCTGACCCGGGCCACCCCCGCCGCGGCCTCCGCCTCGGCCAGCCGGGCCCGGGCGCGGCGCAGCTCCGCGTCCGCGTCGGCCGCCGCGCGGGCCGCCCGGCCCCGCTCGGTGGCCAGCATCTCGGTGGCCTTGCGCTCCCGGGCCTGGGTCTCCCGGAGGGTACGGGTGAGCTGGCGCGCCTCCTCGCGGAGCTGACCCAGCTCCTCGCGGACCCGGGCCAGCTCGTCGCGGAGCTTCTCCGCCTCTACCCGGGCCACCGCCCGGTCGTGCTCGGCGCGGGTGGCCCGCTGCTCGGCCTCACGGACCAGCTCGGCCACCACCGCGCTGTCCGCCTCGGCGCGCACCGCGGCGCCGCTGGCCTCGATCAGCTCCCGCCAGCCGCGGGGCCGGGCCAGGTAGGCCAGGGCGGCCACCTCGACCGGGTCGGCCGCGGCCGGGGCGGTGCCCTCCACCACTGCCGCGCCGAGGTCGCCGGCGTCGGTGAGCACCCGGGCGGTGACCCGCTGCCGGAACAGCGGGTCGGCGGTGAGCTGGGCGGCGATGGCCGGAGCGCCGAGCCGGGCGCGCCGGTTGGGGGCGAACTTCGCCACCCGGCGCAGCGGCACCGGCACCTCGTCGGCGGCCAGGCCGGGCAGCACCGCGGCGGTGAGCGCCACGATCCGCTGCCGGACCGGCTCGGGCAGGGTCGGCTCCGGCTCCAGCGGGGCCGAGGGGCTCTCACCGGCGTCGTGCGCGCCGACCACCGGCTCCTCCGCGGAGGAGTGGTCGTCGTGCGGCTCGGTGAGGGGCATGTGGCAAGTCTCCCACCCCGAACGGGCCCACCGCCCGGTGAGTGAGCCGATCTCTCATCCTACCGCCGTGGTAGCGATTGGTACTGGTGGGACGGGAGTGTCGGACCCCGCCGCTAGCGTGCCGCGGGTGACGCGAGCGGAGTACGTCCAGGAGGCGCTGGCCGGCCTGGACCGGGCGGCGGGCACGGGGGTCGACCCCGCGCTGCCGCTCTACGCGACCACCTTCGTGGTGGTCGACCTGGAGACCACCGGCGGCGCGCCGGACGGCGGCGGGATCACCGAGATCGGCGCCGTGAAGGTGCGCGGCGGCGAGGAGCTGGGCGTGCTCGCCACCCTGGTCAACCCGGGGGTGCCGATCCCGCCGTTCATCACCGTGCTGACCGGCATCACCCAGGCCATGCTGCTCCCCGCCCCGCCGATCGAGCAGGTGCTGCCGAGCTTCCTGGAGTTCATCACCGACGCCGTGCTGGTGGCGCACAACGCCCCCTACGACGTGGGCTTCCTCAAGGCCGCGTGTGCCCGGCACGGCTACCCCTGGCCCAACCCGCGCGTGCTGGACACCGCCGCGCTGGCCCGCCGGGTGCTCACCCGCGACGAGGTGCCCAACCGCAAGCTGGGCACCCTGGCGGCCTACTTCCGCACCGCCACCCAGCCGACCCACCGGGCGCTCGACGACGCCAAGGCGACCGTCGACGTGCTGCACGGGCTGATCGGCCGGCTCGGCGGGCACCGGGTCGACACCGTCGGCGAGGCCATCGAGTTCGCCCGGGCGGTCACCCCCACCCAGCGCCGCAAGCGGCACCTCGCCGAGGGGCTGCCGAAGGTGCCCGGCGTCTACATCTTCCGGGCCGCCGACGACCGGCCGCTCTACGTCGGCACCTCCGGCGACATCGCCACCCGGGTGCGCAGCTACTTCACCGCCGGCGAGAAGCGGGCCCGGATCTCGGAGATGCTGGCCGCAGCCGAGCGGGTGGAGGCCGTCGAGTGCGCCCACTCCCTGGAGGCCGAGGTGCGCGAGCTGCGGCTGATCGCCGCGCACGCGCCGCCGTACAACCGGCGGTCGAAGTATCCCGAGCGCCAGGTCTGGCTGAAGCTGACCGACGAGGCGTACCCGCGGTTGTCGATCGTGCGCGACCTGGCCCCCACCGACTCGGCCTACCTGGGCCCCTTCCGCTCCAAGCAGGCCGCCGAGCTGGCCGCCGCCGGGTTCCACGACGCGGTGCCGCTGCGGCAGTGCACGCACCGGCTGTCCCGGCGCACCACCATGCCGGCCTGCGCGCTGGCCGAGCTGGGTCGCTGCCCGGCGCCCTGCGAGCACCGGATCACCCCGGAGGAGTACGACCAGCGCGCCGCCGTCCCGTTCCGCACCGCCACCCGGGACGACCCGCAGGTGGTGGTGGACGCCCTGCTGGCCCGGATCGAGGTGCTCTCCGGCGCCCGGCGCTATGAGGAGGCCGCGGTGGTCCGCGGCCGGCTCGCCGCGGTGCTGCGCGCGGCGGTCCGGATGCAGCGGCTGGCCGCGCTGACCGGCATCGCCGAGCTGGCCGCCGCCCGCCCGGCCGCCCGGGGCGGCTGGGAGCTGGCCCTGGTCCGGCACGGCCGGCTGGCCGGGGCCGGGGTGTCCCCGCCGGGTGTCCACCCGCGACCGACGATCAACGCGATCCGGGCCACCGCCGAGACGGTCCTGCCCGGGCACGGTCCGGTGCCGGCCGCCACCGCCGAGGAGACCGAGCGGATCCTGTCCTGGTTGGAGCGACCGGAGACCCGGCTCGTGGAGACCTCGGCCGGGTGGGCCTCGCCAATCGCCGGCGCGGGCCGGTTCCGGGACCTGTTGACCAAGGCGGAGAACGGCGCGTCCCACCAACTCTCGACCGAACGCTCATGACCAAGTGTCCGATCGGACTACGTCAACTCCCTTAGGCTGTTAGAGAAGTGCAGTCCTGCCCGATTCGCGGGCCTGCTCCCGGTTGCCGGCTCCGGCGACCCGGGGCCGGGGTGAGGAGGTGTCCCAGGTGGACGTCGACGCCGGACACGGCGCCGCCCTGGGCGGCGCCCTTCCGACCCAGCCCGGCGAGCTGCCGCTCTCCCGCCGGCTGCGCTCCCTGCTCACCTGGCCCACCACCGACGGCGACCCGGTCACCGCGCTGGTCCGCGCCCATCGCGGCATCCATCCCAGCGCCGACGCGTCGGTCCTGCGGCGGGCCTACACGATCGCCGAGAACATGCACCGCGGCCAGTTCCGCAAGAGCGGCGAGCCGTACATCACCCATCCCCTCGCGGTCGCCCAGATCTGCGCCGACCTCGGGATGGACACCACCACCCTGGTCGCCGCCCTGCTGCACGACACCGTCGAGGACACCCGCTACACCCTCCAGGCGCTCCAGGAGGACTTCGGCCGTCAGGTGGCCCACCTGGTCGACGGGGTGACCAAGTTCGACAAGGCGTTCTACGGCAAGGCCGCCGAGGCGGAGACCGTCCGCAAGATGATCGTGGCGGCCGGCAAGGACGTCCGGGTCCTGATCATCAAGCTGGCCGACCGGCTGCACAACATGCGCACCCTCGGGGTCCGTTCGGCCGCCTCCCGGGAGCGGATCGCCCGCAAGACCCAGGAGGTGCTCGTCCCGCTCTGCGACCGGCTGGGCATCCAGACCCTCAAACGCGAGCTGGACGACGTGGTGCTGCTGCACCTGCGACCGGAGGAGCACGCGCGGATCGCCCGCTTCGTGCACGACCGGCCGGGCTGGGACGCCTACCTGGACGACGTGGTGACGAAGACGCGGGTGGCGCTGCGCCGCAGCCGCGTGGACGCCGAGGTCGGTCCCCGCCCCCGGCACCTCTACTCGATCTGGAAGGACACGGTGGCCGGCGACCACGCCGCGCCCTACGACCTGCCCCGCATCGCCATCGTGGTGGACGGCCCGGCCACCGACTGCTACGCCGCGCTCGGCGCGGTGCACGGGCTCTGGCGGCCGGTGCCGGGCCGCTTCAAGGACTTCATCGCCTCACCCAAGAACAACCTCTACCGCTCCCTGCACACCAGCGTCTGCGGCCCGCAGGACCGGACCGTCGAGGTGCTGATCCGCACCGAGGAGATGCACCGCTCCGCGGAGTACGGCGTCGCCGCCCACTACCGCTTCCCGCGTGCCACCGGCCGGGCGGGCGACCGGGCGGACGAGCTGGCCTGGCTGCGCCGGGTGCTCGACTGGGAGCAGGAGACGGTCGACCCCACCCAGTTCATGGAGTCGCTCCGCTGTGACCTGGCCGAGGCGCAGATCCAGGTGGTCGCCGACGGGCGGCAGGTGGTGCTGCCGGCCGGGGCCACCCCGGTCGACCTCGCCTACGAGCTGGGCACCGAGCGGGGCGACCACTGTCTCGCCGCGCGGATCAACGGCCGGTTGGCCCCGCTCTCCTCCGAACTGGAGGAGGGCGACGTGGTGGAGATCTTCACCGAGAGCGACGCGGAGAGCGGCTTCGAGGCCGACGTGGCGCCGCGCGGGCCGCGCCGCGAGTGGCTCGGCTTCGTGAAGTCCCCGCACGCCCAGATGCAGATCAACCGCTGGTTCGCCGAGCACACCGAGCCGGGCATCTCGATCGCCGACAAGGTCCGTCTCGGCCGGGCCACCATCGGCCTGGCGCTGCGCAAGCACGACCGGGGCCTGGCCAGCGACCTGCCGCTGCTGCGGCTCTCCGAGGAGCTGGGCTACCCCGACCTGGAGACCCTGCTCGTGGCGGTCTTCGACCGCACCGTCGAGCCGGACACGGTGGTCCGGCAGCTGATCGATCTGGTCGACCACCGGCAGTAGGTGAGCACCGCTCAGCCACGGGCGACACCCGGCCACTAGCCTTACAGGCATGATCCCCCGCGCGCGTGCCACCGGACGGGCCCTCGGCTACCAGATCTTCTACCGGCTGCCGGTGCCGCTGCGGCGCCGGCTGGTCCGGCTCGCCGTGCCGAAGTACATCGTCGGCGCGGTCACCCTGGTGCGGGACGCCGAGGCCGAGGGGGCGGGCCGGATCCTGCTGCTGCGCCAGCCGCCCGGCCACAGCTGGACCCTCCCGGCCGGGCTGCTGCAGCGCGGCGAGGCGCCGGTGGTCGGGGCGGCCCGCGAGCTGTACGAGGAGTCCGGCATCCGGCTCTCCCCCGAGCGGCTCCGGCCGGCCGTGCCGAACGCCGTGGTGCACGCCAAGGGCTGGGTGGACGTGGTCTTCGAGGCCGAGGTGCCGGCGTCCCGCACCGAACTGGCGGTGGACGGCGCCGAGGTCTTCGAGGCCGCCTGGCACCCGCTGGACGACCTGCCCCGGCTGAGCCGGGCCACCGCCAACCTGCTCCGCCACTACGGCATCGGCCCGCGCGCGGGTGAGGTCCCGCCGGCGGCGCCACCCGCCGCGTGACCGCTCCCGCGACCGGGCCCGGCTGGCGCGCCGCCGTGGACGTCTGCGCCGTGGTGCTCGCCGCCGGCGAGGGCACGCGGCTGCGCCCGCTCACCGCGCACCTGCCGAAGGCGCTCTGCCCGGTCGGCAACGTGCCGCTGCTCGACCGGGCGCTGGACCGGCTGGCCGGGCTGGGCCTGGCCGGGCCGGACCGGGTCGCGGTGAACGCCTGCTACCTGGGCGGGCAGGTGGTGGCGCACGTGGGCGCCCGCGCGCACCTGTCGGTCGAGCCGGGCGACCCGCTCGGCACCGCCGGCGGGCTGGGCAACCTGCGCGACTGGATCGCCGGGCGGGGGGTGCTGGTCGGCAACGCCGACGCGTACCTCGCCGACCCGGACACCCCGCCGGGGCCGGACGTGGCGGCGCTGCTGGACGGCTGGGACGGGCGGAGCGTACGCCTGCTCGGCCAGCCGGCCGACGACCCGGCGGCGCCCGGCACCTTCGACGGCCACCGGTTCGTGGGGTTCTCACTGCTGCCGTGGCGGCTGGTCCGGGAGCTGCCGGCGGCCTTCGGCGACCTGGTCCGGGCGGTGTGGCGACCGGCGGAGGCGGCCGGCGCGCTCACCGTCGTCCCCTGGCGGGGCACCTTCTACGACACCGGCACCCCGGCCGACTACCTGGCCGCGAACCTGCACGCCGCCGGCCCCGGCGGCCTGGTCGACCCGTCCGCCACGGTCGACGGGCCGGTGACCCGCTCGGTGGTCGGGGCGGGCGCCGTCGTGCGCGGGGCGGTGGACCGGTCGGTCGTGTGGCCCGGCGCGACGGTCGCCGCGGGCGAACGCCTCAGCCAGGTGATCCGGGCCGGCGGCGACCTCACCGTCCCGGCGGCCCCGTGACCCGCGGAGCCTCTAGCATGGGCCTCGACGCCGACGAACGGAGAAATGTCCCGTGATCACCGCGATCGTGCTGATCGACTGCGCCACCGACTCCATTCCCGAGGTGGCCGAGACGCTGGCCAACCTGCCCGGCGTCAGCGAGGTCTACTCGGTGGCCGGGCACGTCGACCTGATCGCCATGGTCCGGGTCCGCGAGTTCGAGCAGATCGCCCAGGTCATCGCCGGCAGCATCTCCAAGGTGCCCGGGGTCATCAACACCGAGTCGCACATCGCGTTCCGCGCCTACTCCCAGCACGACCTGGAGGAGGCGTTCGCGATCGGGCTGGCCAACGCCGACTGACCGCACGCGGGTGGCCGGCCCGCCCCCGTGGGGCGGACCGGCCACCGTCGGCCGTACGCGTCAGCTCTGGCCGGGCGCCGGGGTCTCCGTGGTGCCCGGAGCGGGCGCCTCGGTGCCGGTGCCACCCGGGGCCGGCGACTCGGTGCCGCCCGGAGCCGGCGACTCGGTGCCGGTGCCGCCCGGGCTGGGCGTGCCGCTGCCGCTGGTCTGCGGGACCGGGACGCCCAGGGTCTGGGCCAGGGCCACCAGCGCGTCGTAGTGCGCCTGGAGGACCGGCAGGGCGTCCTGGGCGATCTGGACCACCGACTGCTCGGAACCCTGCGAGATCTCGGTCTGGGTCGCCTGGATGGCCTGGACGTGGCCGGCCAACTGGGCGGTCACCCACGCCTTGTCGAACTCGGCGCCGCTCAGGTTGTTCAGCCGGTCCAGGACCTTCTGCTGGTCGGCCGTCGGGTCGGACGGCAGCTGGACGTTGAGCTGCTGGGCGGTGGACTGCACCGTCTGGTCCAGCTGGGTGTGGTCCGTGACGAACATCTTGCCCAGGTCCTTGACCTGCTGGTTCTGGCCCTTCTGCTGCGCCAGGTTACCGGCGGTGATCTCGAACAGGTTCACCTGGTGCACCGCCTGCAGGTACTGGCTGTCCTGCGTCGACGGCTGTGCCGCGGCCTGGGCCGCCGCGGCCGGCGCCAGCCCCACGAGCACCAGCGCGGCCAGCAGGCCCAGGCGTTTGATTCCCAACATGCTTTCCCCCCCTTGAGACGTTGGACCGCACGGATACCCGGCTGACCGGGGTTATTCCTGCGATTCCACCCGTCCGTGTCAGGGGGTGGCGGGGCACCGGAGGGGGGCCGACGGGCGTCCGCCGGGCGGAACGGGACGGCAGGGCCGGAAAACGGCCGTGGCGCCCGCCGGATGATCCGGCGGGCGCCACGGTCAGTCGTACCCGGGTGGGTCAGCGGCGGCTCTCGCCGCTGCCGATCTCCTCCCGCTCCGGTCGGGGCTCGACCGGCGGGTGCCCCGGCGAGACCGGCGCCTCGGCCGGCTTCTCGATCGGGTAGAAGAAGCCCCGGATGGCCGGGCCGAGGGCCCCGAGCCGGTTCATCTTCTTCGGCACCACCCAGCCGACGTAGTCCAGCGCGGGGCCGTGGCCGTCGTGCCCGTCGGTCGGGGTGAGCGGCTGGTGGACCTCGACGAACCGGCCGTCGGGCAGCCGCTTGATGATGCCGGTCTCCACGCCGTGGGCCAGCACCTCCCGGTCGTGCTGCTGGAGACCCAGGCAGATCCGGTAGGTGAGGTAGTAGGCGATCGGCGGGACGACAAGCAGGCCGATCCGGCCCGCCCAGGTCATCGCGTTCAGGCTGATGTGGAACTTGTCGGCGATGACGTCGTTGCCGCCCGAGAGGGTCAGCACGATGAAGAACGCCACGGCCATCGCGCCAGCCGCGGTCCGGGCCGGCACGTCCCGGGGCCGCTGGAGCAGGTTGTGGTGCTTGTAGTCCTTGAGGCGGCGCGCCTCCAGGAACGGGTAGAACAGGGAGATCATCACCAGGATGCCGGGAAGCACGACGGTCGGCCAGAACAGCGGCGGGATCACGTAGCCGTCCCCGATCGGGATGCTGATCTCCCAGGCCGGCATGAGTCGGGTCGAGCCGTCGAGGAACATGACGTACCAGTCGGGCTGGCTGGCGGCCGAAACCACCCACGCCTCGTACGGGCCGAAGTACCAGATCGGGTTGATCTGGAACAGGCCACCCATCAGCGCGATCACGCCGAAGACGACCATGAAGAAGCCGCCCTGCTTGAGCGCGTAGCGCGGGAACATCCGCTCGCCGACCACGTTCTCGTTGGTCCGGCCGGGGCCGGGCCACTGGGTGTGCTTCTGCTTGAAGACCAGGCCCAGGTGGACGCTGATCAGCGCCACCAGCAGGCCCGGGATGAGCAGCACGTGGGCGATGAAGAACCGGCTGATGATGATGGTGCCCGGGAACTCCCCGCCGAAGATCGACGAGGTGACCCAGGACCCGATCACCGGGATCGACAGCATGATGCCGGAGGCGATCCGCAGGCCGGTGCCGGAGAGGCCGTCGTCCGGCAGCGAGTAGCCGGTGAAACCGGCGAGGAAGCCCACCCAGAACAGCAGCGAGCCGATGATCCAGTTGGTCTCCCGCGGCTTGCGGAACGCGCCGGTGAAGAACACCCGCAGCATGTGCACCACGATCGACGCCATGAACAGCAGCGCCGCCCAGTGGTGCATCTGCCGCATGACCAGACCGCCCCGGACGTCGAACGACAGGTCCAGGCTGGAGGCGTAGGCGGCCGACATCGGGGTGCCCCGCAGCGGGGCGTAGCTGCCGTCGTAGACCACCTCGGTCATCGCCGGCTCGTAGAAGAACGTCAGGAAGACGCCGGTCAGCAGCAGGACGACGAACGAGAAGAGCGCGATCTCGCCCAGCAGGAAGGACCAGTGGTCGGGGAAGACCTTGTTCAGCAGCTTGCGCAGCGGGGTCGCCACCTGGAAGCGGTCGTCCACCGCCCCGGCGCTCTTGGCCGGCAGCGCGGCCGCATCAAACTTTCGGCGCTTCATGGCCGCTCCCAGAAGTCGGGACCGATGGTTTCGGTGTAGTCGGACCTCGCCACGAAGAAGCCCTCCTCGTCCACCTCGATCGGCAGCTGGGGCAGCGGCCGGTTCGCCGGGCCGAAGACCGGCTTGGCGTTGTCGGTGATGAGGAACTGCGACTGGTGGCAGGGGCAGAGCAGCCGGTTGGTCTGCTGCTCGTAGAGGCTGGCCGGACAACCGGCGTGCGTGCAGATCTTGGAGAACGCGACGTAGTTGCCCCACATGTAGTCGCCGTGGCCCTTGCGCTCGTTGGCGGCGCGCGACTTCTGCGCGTCGTCCTCGCGCAGGTGGATCAGCAGGGTCGGCGAGTCGGCGTGCTTGTTGCTTACGCCGCCCTCGATGCCCGGGAACACGGTGAGCTGGCCGCCGACGCTGACGTCCGCCGGGCGGATCGGGCGGCCGTCCTCGCGGATCAGCCGGATCCGCTTGCCGTCCGAGGCCGGCTTGAAGCCGGTGGTGAACATCTGGTTGTTCTTGTGCGGGTCCGAGATCAGGCCACCGACAAGCGGCGCCGCGACGACCGCACCGACCGGCGCCAGGCCGGCGAGCAGCGAGATGCCGAGCAGCGGACGGCGCTTCACGCCGAGCTCGTCGGCCATGTAGAGCATCGTCTCGCCGGTGATCCGGCGGTCCTCCGGGGAACCCGGCTGGTCGTGCCGGTCCTGGATCGAGACCTCCTTGGGCAGCAGCTTCTTGCCCCAGGTGAGGATGCCGAAGCCGATGCCGAGGAGCGCGACGCCCAGGGTCAGGCCGAGCAGTGGGGTGTAGAACTTGTCGCCGCCGCGACCGGCCTCCCACTTCCACGGCCACCAGATGTAGATGACCAGGAAGGCGGTGGCCGCGGCGCCGGTCAGCAGGAACATCGTCGCGACCGTGCGGGTCAGCCGGCGCTCCGCCTTGCTGCCCGGGACCACCTGCGGCTCGTAGTGGACGATCTCGATGTCGTCCCGCCGCGCGCCCTCCTGGACGATCTCGAACCGGGAGAGCCGGGGGTCGTTCACGTCGAGCGGCTCCCGGCCCTGCGGGGCCTGGTGCTCGGTGTGGGTGCTCATGCCGTCACCTCGCTACGGGTGACGCCGGGGGTCGGCGCCACAGCACTGAAACGAATGATCCGCCCGGTCACGACTTGCCCGCAATCCACAGGCTCGTGAAGACCAGCGCGACGATGCCGACCAGGAAGATCGCGAGACCCTCGGTCGACGGGCCGTACCGGCCCAGGTTGAAACCGCCCTGGTCCTGGGTGTTCTTCAGGTTCTCCTGGATGTAGGCGATGATGTCCGCCTTCTCCTCCGGAGAGATCTGGTTGTCGCCGAACACCGGCATGTTCTGCGGGCCGCTCAGCATGGCGGCGTAGATCTGCCGGTCGCTGGCCGGCTTCAGGCTCGGCGCGTACTTGCCCGAGGAGAGGGCGCCGCCACCGGCGCCGAAGGCGTGGCACTGCGAGCAGTTGATCCGGAACAGCTCACCACCGGTGGAGATGTTCGCGCCCTCGCGCAGGTCGCCCTGCGGCACCTGCGGGCCGCCGCCGAGCTCCTGGATGTACTGGCCGAGCTGGCGCACCTGCTCGTCGGTGAACGCCGGGGGCTTGCGCATGGCCTGGGCTTCCTGCCGGGCCATCGGCATGCGACCGCTGCTGACCTGGAACTCGACCGAGGCCGACCCGACGCCGATCAGGCTCGGGCCGCGTCCCTCGACGCCCTGGGCGTTGCGACCGTGACAGGTCACACAGCTCACGTCGAACAGCGCCTTGCCCTCGTTGGCGGCGGCGCTCAGGGGCGGGTTGTCCTGCGCCTGCACGCCGGGGGCGAAGACGGTGTAGGCGCCGCCGGCCAGCATCAGCGCGGCGGCCAGCCGGACCGCGGCACCCAGCCGGCGGCGGCCCCTGCTGCGCGCTACGGGCCGCCCGCGCAGGCGCGCGAGCAGACCGCGTCGGCGGTCGTTGTCAGAAGTCATGACCTGTGTCCTTAACCGGTTGGACCTTGTCTCAGGGGACGGAGCAGCGGCGCGGTACGTGACGCGCCAAGATCACTGGAGCCAGTAGATCATGGCGTAGAGCCCGATCCACACGACATCGACGAAGTGCCAGTAGTAGGACACGACGATCGCCGAGGTCGCCTGCGCCGGGGTGAACCGGCCCATGGTGGTGCGGATCATGAAGATGACGAACGCGACCAGACCGCCGGTCACGTGCAGGCCGTGGAAGCCGGTCGTCAGGTAGAACATCGACCCGTAACCGTCTTCGTTGATCTTGACGCCCTCGTGCACCAGGTTGCGGTACTCGTTCGCCTGACCGAGGACGAAGATGAGGCCCATCACGAAGGTGATCGTGAACCACCGACGGAGGGCGTGGACATCGCCCTTCTCGGCCGCGAAGACACCGAGCTGGCAGGTCACCGAGGACAGCACCAGGATCACCGTGAAGGTGGTCGCATAGGGGATGTTCAGGATCTCGGTGTGCTTCTCCCACTGCTCCGGCGCCGCCGCGCGGATCGAGAAGTACATCGCGAACAGCGCCGCGAAGAACATGAGTTCGCTGGAGAGCCACACGATCGTCCCGACGCTGACCATGTTGGGTCGGGTCAGGGAGTGGATCCGGCTCTTGTCAATGGCTGGGGCCGCAGTCACGCGGTCATTATTGCCCTTGACCGGGACCGACGATCAGCGGGGTGCCAAACCTGTGCCATCAGTGGCCCGATCGGGGTCGTCCGCTTCGCCTGACCTACCCTGAAAAGCGTGCTGCACGTCGATCCGATCTTCGCCCCCACCTCGGTGGCCCCGGCGACACTCGCGGCGGGGGGCGAGGCGGTCCCGCCGCCGTTCACCGTGGCCCGGGTCCTGACCGAGACCCGGCTGGACAGTTGGCTCGCCCTCGGCCTCGTGCTGGCCGCCGGTCTCTACCTCTACGGGGTGTACCGGCTGCGGTTGCGCGGCGACCGCTGGCCGGTGGTCCGTACCGTCTGCTTCCTCGTCCCGGGCCTGGGCGGCATCGCCGCGGTCACGGTCAGCGGGCTGGGCGCCTACGACACCGCCCTGCTGTCGGTGCACATGGTCCAGCACATGGTGCTGTCCATGATCGCGCCGATCTTCCTGGCGCTCGGCGCGCCCGTGACGCTCGCCCTGCGCACCCTGCCGGTGCGCCCGCGCAAGCGGCTGCTGGCGATCGTGCACAGCCGGATCGCCCGGGTCTACAGCTTCCCCCTGGTGGCGTTCGCCATCTTCGTGGTGAACCCGTTCGCCCTCTACTTCACCGGCCTGTACGAGATCACCCTCCGGCACGAGTGGGCGCACGAGCTGGTGCACGCGCACTTCATCATGACCGGCTGCGTGTTCTTCTGGCCGCTGCTCGGCCTCGACCCGCTGCCCGGGCGCTGGCCGTACCCGGCCCGGGCGCTGCTCATGCTGCTCTCGGTGCCGTTCCACACCGTGCTCGGGCTCACCATCATGCAGAGCACCACCCTGCTCGGCGGCGACTGGTACCCGTCGCTGCACCTGAGCTGGTCCGATCCGTGGAACGACCAGGTGGTCGCCGGTGGCGTGCTCTGGGCCGGCGGCGAGTTCGTCAGCGTCACCATGCTGGCCGTGCTGGTCGTGCAGTGGATCAAGCAGTCCGAGCGCGAGGCCCGCCGCCTGGACCGCGAGCTCGACCGCCAGGAGGCTCGCCAGCGCGCCGCCGAGGCGAGCGCCTGACGGGCACCGGGGCACGCCAGGGCGGGGCGATCGGCCGGATGTGACGCCCGCTACGATCAGCGGGCAGCTACGAGGTGGGAGCCACGTCACGATGAGCGATCGTCTTTGCACCGTCCTGCTCTACAGCGACGACCCGAAGGTCCGTGACCGGATGCGACTCGCCGTGGGCACCCGGCCCGCGCCCGGGCTCGAGATCGAGTTCGTCGAGGCCGACGACTACGCCGGCTGCGTCCGGCTGGTCGACGACTACGAGATCGACCTGCTCCTGCTCGACGGCGAGGCGAGCCCCGGCGGCGGCCTCGGCATCGCCCGCCAGATCAAGGACGACCGGGACGACGCCCCGCCGACGTGCGTGGTGCTGGCCCGCGCCGCCGACCGCTGGCTGGCCGCGTACGCCGAGGTCGACGCCACCCTGACCCACCCGCTCGACCCGGTGACCGCCGGCACCACCGTCGCCGAGCTGCTGCGGCGCACGCACGCCGCGGCCTGAGCCACCCTTCGGCGACTCCGGCTCGGGGCACGCGCCGCGACCCGGAGTCGTCGTCCCGGCGCCACGGCGACGCGGCCGTGGCACCGACCCCGGCCATGATCCGGCCCTCGGGCCGGACGGCGCCGACGGGCGGATGACGGCCACCGGCCGTGGTCCGGCCCGCCGCACCGCCCGTCCGGCGCCACGGACCGGATGACGGCCGCCCCACCCGCTCACACCCCCGCTCGGGAGGCCCGCCATGGGCGAACGGACCTGGCCGCTTCTGCTCAACGCGCTGCTGCGCGGTGAGGAGCTCTCCACCGCCGACACCGCCTGGGCGATGGGCGAGATCATGGCCGGCTCGGCCACCCCGGCCCAGATCGCCGGCTTCGCCGTGGCCCTGCGCACCAAGGGCGAGACACCGGCCGAGCTGGGCGGCCTGGTCGAGGCCATGCTGACCCGGGCCGTCCCGGTGACGCTGCCGGAGGAGGTGCGGGCCGGCGCGCTGGACGTGGTGGGCACCGGCGGCGACCTCGCCCACACGGTGAACATCTCCACCATGGCCGCGCTGGTGGTCGCCGGCGCCGGCGTCCGCGTGGTCAAGCACGGCAACCGGGCCGCCTCGTCCTCGTGCGGCACCGCGGACGTGCTGGAGTACCTCGGCGTCCCGCTGGACCTGGACCCGGAGCAGGTGGCCCGCTGCGTGACCGAGGCCGGCATCGGCTTCTGCTTCGCCGCCCGGTTCCACCCCGGTATGCGCCACACCGGCCCGGTCCGCCGCGAGATCGGCGTGCCCACGGCGTTCAACTTCCTCGGCCCGCTGACCAACCCGGCCCGCCCGCGGGCCGGCGCCGTGGGCTGCTTCGACCCGCGGATGGCTCCGGTGATGGCGGCCGTCTTCGCCGCCCGCGGCGACTCGGTCATCGTGGTGCGCGGCGAGGACGGGCTGGACGAGTTCAGCACGGGCGCGCCGACCCGCGTCTGGGTGGCCCAGCAGGGGGCCGTCAGGGAGGCGCTGCTGGACGCGACCGAACTCGGGGTACCCCGGGCCACCCTGGCCGACCTGCGCGGCGGTGACGCGGCGTACAACGCCGGCGTGGTCCGGCGGCTGCTGGCCGGTGAGACAGGCCCGGTCCGCGACGCCGTGCTGGTGAACGCCGCGGTCGCGCTGGCCACCCAGGGCCCGCTCGACGGCGACCTGCACGAGGCGCTGCGCGCCGGCCTGGTCCGGGCCACCGAGTCGATCGACTCGGGGGCGGCCGCCGGCGCCCTGGAGCGCTGGCTGGAGGTGGCCGGCTCGCTCTGAGCCCGGGTGCCGTCCGGTTTTGTCGGACCCGCGTGCCAAACTACACGGGAGTAATTTTCCGTTTTCCGCCGATGGCGCCACCGCCCGTCGGCGGGCACCGGAGCGAGAGGAGACGCCCGTGTCGGACCGCGAGCTCTACTGCGACGGCTGCGAGGGCGTCGTGCTCTTCGAGGCGCCCCCCTGCGTCGACGGGCACGACGCCGACTGCCCGGAGTTGGTCTGCACCGGCTGCGGGGCGGCCGTGCTCATCGCCACCTTCGCCTTCCCCGCCCCGCGGCTGCACCACCGCCGCCGCGCCACCCGCACCCCCCACCGCCAGGCCGCCTGACCCCGGGTCGACGCTCGCCACGGTCGTCTCCGGGCCACCGGCCGCGCCGTAGAACGACGCGACCCCGCCGGCGCCCGAGAGCCGCGATGCCCGAGCCTGGCGACCCGGCACGCTGACACCGCCACCGGCGCCCGCCCCGACCCGCCACACCCGACGCTCGCCGACCGCCGGCGGCCGGGGGGACTCCCTCTTCCGGGCCACCCCCGCCCGCCGCCCGTCGCCCGTCGCCCGTCGCCCGTCGCCCGTCGCCCGTCGCCCGAAGGACCAGAGCACCTCCGCAGGCGGCAGGCGCGCGCAACGGGCCCGCCGCCGTGCGCACGAGTTCACCCAACCCTCCGCCGGTCCACGCCGCCCACCCACCGCAAGCACACCACCGCCGCGGCGCGCTGCGCCGCCAGGGCGGCCACGTCGCCGCCGCGGTCAGCCTCCGCTCGGCCACCCGGACGCCCGGTCTTGGACACCTACGTTCGCCTCGAACGACAACTGTCCAAGATCCCCCGCCGCCCGCAACGATCATGAGGTTCGCCGCGACAAAGAGGGCGAACCGCACCGCCAACCTCATGATCAACAACGAAACCCGCCGGCCCTGCCGACGATCATGAGGTTGGCGGCGGCGGAAAGGGCGAAACACGCCGGCAACCTCATGATCGACGCACGACAGCGGGAGGCGAGGGCGGGAGGCGCGCTACAGCGGGAGGCGCGGGGCAGCGGAGTGCGCGGAGACGCGGAAGGCCCGCGGCCCCTGAGGGGCGCGGGCCTTCCGGTGGTGGGTCGGGTCAGTGCTCGGCGGTGCGGCGGGTGCCCGAGTAGTACTCGAAGAGCAGGCCGCAGGCGGCGAAGACGACAGTCACGAGGCCCAGGCCGATCAGCCAGAACTGCCAGAAGACCAGGCCGAGACCCGCGATCGCGGCGGCCAGGGCCAGGCCGAACGGCCAGTAGCTGCCCGGGCTGAAGAAGCCGATCTCGCCGGCGCCGTCGGCGATCTCGCCGTCCGGCCGGTCCTCCGGACGCAGGTCGATGCGCCGCGAGACGAACCAGAAGAAGCCACCGCACATGGCGCAGAGCAGGAACGACAGCAGCAGCGCGACGGTGCCGATCCACTCGACCCGGCCGCCGTCGCCGTAGGTCCACGCGCCGTAGAGGATCGTCGCGCCGAGGAGGAACGTCGCGATGGTGAGGAAGATCTTCCACTCGGTCTTCATGCCGGACCCCTCAGCTTCCCGCGCCGGCCGTCGCGTCGGACGGGTTGAAGTTGGCGGTGTTGCGCCGCGTCTTGAACGGCACGGTTTCGGTGGCGTACTCGGGCTCGCCGATCGCCTTGAGCGCCTCCTGCGTCGACTTGCCGTCCTTCTTGGCAGCCAGGAACTGCTCGTACTTCTCCGGCGAGACGACCCGCAGCTCGAAGTTCATGAAGGCGTGGTAGCTGCCGCACAGCTCGGCGCAGCGGCCGACGAACGCGCCCTCCTGGTCGATGCTGGAGACCTCGAAGGTGTTGCGGATGCTGCCCGGCATGACGTCGCGCTTGAACAGCAGCTCCGGCACCCAGAAGGAGTGGATGACGTCGCGGCTCTGCTCCTCGAACCGGATCGACTTGCCGCTCGGCAGGACCAGCACCGGGATGACCTCGCTGGTGCCCAGCACCGACGCGACGGTGTTGGCGTCGCGGCCCTGGCCGTCGCGGTAGTTGAACTGCCAGTTCCACTTGAAGGCGACGACCTCGACGGTGACGTCGGGGTTCTTCGACTCCTTCACCACGTCGGTCTGCACCACCGCGGTGTAGTAGAAGAGCACGGAGACCACGAGGATCGGCGCGATGGTGTAGAGGAACTCCATCGGCAGGTTGTAGCGGGTCTGCACCGGCAGGGCGTTGCCGCGCTTCCGGTAGCGGATCACGCACCAGAAGATCAGGCCCCAGACGAACACGCCGACCGCGAGGGCCGCGATGCAGGACGCGATCCAGAGGTCGTACATGCGGTGCGACTCGGGGGTGATGCCGCCCTGCGGCCACCCGAAGCCGCCGAACGTCTTGCCGACGTCGCAGCCGGTGAGCAGAACCAGCAGCGCGGCTCCGCCGAGACCGAGCCCGGCGAGTCGACCGGCACCACGCCGCCGGCGCCCACCGGCCCCCGAGGAAGCGCTGTGCCGTACGGCCGACGGCCGTACCTCCGAACTCCTTGCGACCACCTGGTCCTGCCTCCCTAGCGCGCCGCGGTGATTGTTTCGCTCGACACCGACGGCAAAGGCGTCACCGACGGTCGCAGATTACTCGACCATGACGGGCCTGACCGTCTTGGGGTCGCTGTCCGCCCCCATCGGGGGGATCTTGGGCGTACCGGCGCGATAGCGTCAGGCTTCGTGAGCGCAAATCCGGTCTACCTGGACGCGGCCACCGCCGCGCCGCTGCACCCGGTCGCACGGCAGGCGCTGCTGGCCGCGCTTGACGACGGCTGGGCCGACCCGGCCCGGCTCTACGGCCAGGCCCGCCGGGCCCGCCAGCTCCTCGACGCCGCCCGCGAGGCCGCCGCGCAGACCCTCGGCGTCCGCGCCGACGAGCTGTCCTTCACCCCCAGCGGTACGACGGCAGCGCACGCCGCCGTGCTCGGTGGCCTGTCGGGGCGGCGCCGGGCCGGGGCGGCGCTGGTGCACTCGGCGATCGAGCACTCGGCGGTGCTGCACGCCGCGGAGCGGCACGTGGCCGGCGGGGGCGACGCGGTGTCCGTACCCGTGGACCGGCTCGGCCGGGTGGACCTGGACGCCTGGGCGGCGGCGGTGGCCGCGCCCGGGGTGGCCCTGGCCGCCCTGATCGGGGCGAGTCACGAGGTGGGCACGGTGCAGCCGGTGCCCGCGGCGGCGGAGCTGTGCGCCGAGGCCGGGGTGCCGCTGTACGTCGACGCGGCGCAGCTGGCCGGCCGGGCGCCGCTGCCGGCCGGCTGGTCGGTGCTGACCGCCAGCGCGCACAAGTGGGGCGGGCCGCCCGGCGTCGGTGTGCTGGTGGTGCGCAAGGGCACCCGGTGGGAGTCGCCGTTCCCGGCCGACGAGCGGGAGTCGGGGCGTACCCCCGGGGTGGTGAACCTGCCGGCGGTGGTGGCCGCGGCGGCGAGCCTGCGCGCGGCGGCGGCCGACGCGGCGGCCGAGGCGGCCCGGCTGCGGCCGCTGGTGGACCGGATCCGGGCCCGGGTGGCCGCCGAGGTGCCGGACGTGGAGGTGGTGGGCGACCCGGTGGACCGCCTCCCCCACCTGGTCACCTTCTCCTGCCTGTACGTGGACGGCGAGGCGCTGCTGCACGCACTGGACCGGCGGGGCTTCGCGGTCTCCTCCGGCTCGTCGTGCACCTCGTCGACGTTGCGGCCGTCACACGTGCTGGAGGCCATGGGGGTGCTGTCGCACGGCAACGTCCGGGTGTCGCTGCACCGGGAGACCACCGAGGCGGACGTCGACCGGTTCCTCGCCGAACTGCCGGGGATCGTCGCGGACCTGCGAGCGGAGGCGGGGGTGACCGGGCTGTGAGCGGGCCGGACGCGGTGCTCGACTGCCGGGGCCAGCGCTGCCCGCTGCCCGTGATCAATCTCGCCCGGCGGCTGCCCGAGCTGCCGGTCGGCGCGGTGGTCCGGGTGCTCGCCGACGACCCGGCCGCGGCCGTGGACATCCCGGCCTGGTGCCGGATGCGCGGCCAGGAGTTCGTGGCCGCGCATCCGGAGGGTCCGGGCTACGACGTGCGCCGCACCCACTGACCGGGCCGGCGTTCGGGTCCGCCCGGCCGTTTCAGGCGCGGCCGGGCGTCCCCGGGCGGGGTCACTGGAGGTGCGGGCGGACGTCCTCGGCGGCGGCGTCACCGTACGACTCGGCGAGCCGCTTGACGAACAGGTCGCGGCGGACCTCGTACTCCTGGCCGCCGAAGTTCTCCAGCACCAGGGTGGCGAGCAGGCAGCCGACCTGCGCGGCGCGCTCCAGGCTGACGCCCCAGTTGAGCGCGGCGAAGAAGCCGGCCCGGAAGCCGTCGCCGACACCGGTCGGGTCGACGGCCTGGATCTCGCGGGCGATCGGCACGTGGATGGTGCCGACATCGCGGCCGGCGATCTCCACGCCCTGCTTGCCGAGCGTGGTGACCCGCACCTTGACCCGGTCCAGCAGCTGGGCGTCGGTGAGCCCGGCCTTGCTCTGGAGCAGCGACTTCTCGTACTCGTTGGTCATCAGGTAGTCGGCGCCGTCGACCAGGCCGAGCACGTCCGCGCCGTCCATCCGGGCGAGCTGCTGCGACGGGTCGGCCACGAAGGCGTAACCGCGCTCGCGGCACTCGGCGGAGTGCCGGATCATCGCGGCCGGGTCGTTGGCGCTGACCAGCACCAGGTCGAGACCCCCGAGCCGCTGCGCCACGGGGGCCAGCTCGATGTTGCGGGCCTCGCTCATCGCACCCGCGTAGAACGAGGCGATCTGGCACATGTCGGTGTCGGTCGTGCAGACGAAGCGGGCCGTGTGGGCGATCTCGCTGACGTGCACCGAGTCGCAGTCGACGCCGTGCCGCTCCAGCCACGACCGGTAGTCGGCGAAGTCCGCACCGACCGCGCCGAGCAGCACCGGGCGGAGCCCGAGCTGGGCCATGCCGAAGGCGATGTTCGCGGCGGTGCCGCCGCGCCGGAGCACCAGCTCGTCGACGAGGAAGGAGAGCGAGACCTTGTCCAGCTGGTCGGCGATGAGCTGGTCGGCGAACCGGCCGGGGAAGCTCATCAGGTGGTCGGTCGCGATCGAGCCGGTCACGGCGATCTTCATGTCAACCCTCGTGGTCGGGAGCACGGCGCGGGTCAGCCTACCGGTCGCCCCGCCCGCTCGGACGGGGTCGGTCGACAACCGGCCGTCCCCCGCACATCCGGACGTCACGGTCCAGACATCCGCCGGACGGTCCCGGCCGGGGCTCTCCGGAGACAGAGAACGGCGGGACCAGCCCGTGAGGGATGGTCCCGCCGTTCAGGGCAGGCGTCGTGGGCCCGGTCGACTCAGCTGAACGAGTCGCCGCAGGCGCAGGAGTTGCCGGCGTTCGGGTTGTCGATGGTGAAGCCCTGGGCGTCGATCCGGTCGGCGAAGTCGATGGTGGCGCCGGCCAGGTAGGGGGCGCTCATCCGGTCGACGACGACCTCGACGCCGCCGAAGTCGGTGACGACGTCACCGTCGAGCGACCGCTCGTCGAAGAACAGCTGGTACCGCAGGCCGGAGCAGCCGCCCGGCTGCACCGCGACCCGGAGCCGCAGGTCGTCACGGCCCTCCTGCTCGATCAGGGCCTTGACCTTCTGCGCCGCGACGTCGGTGAGGACGACGGTGCTGGGGGCCTTGGCCTCGGTCGACTCGGTCTGCGCTGGCGTGGTCACGTGGAAGTCTCCCTGCGCGGTATGGGGTCCGGACGCACTGGCCAACGCCGCACGTCCGCCAGTGATTCCCGGTGTGGTCCAGATCCGATCGTACGCCGCTCCCACCGAGGTCACCCGGCGGCGTGACGACGGACTCGCCCCGGTCGGCGGCGGGCCGTCAGGCGGCCGGCGGGCGCCCGGCGGTGAACGAATCCACCTCGACCGTACCGCCGCAGGCCCGCCAGGCACCCTCGGCGGCCAGGTAGCCGGCGCCGCCCGGCGGGGTGAGCCGGAGCGCGGCGGCCGGCGGGTCGCACGGCGCTCCCTCGTCGTCGGCGCTGGGCACGTGGCTGACCGTGACCGCGGTCCAGGCCGTGCCGCCGGGCGCCAGCACCACGCGGTGGGCGGCGAGGTGGTGCCGCACCCGCACCGGAAGGGCCCGGCCCGCGGCGTCGACCAGCCGGATGTCGGGGAAGCCGGCGAGCGCGCAGCGCCCGCCGGACCGGTTCGCCAGCGCGAGGTAGGCGGTCCCGCTGCCGGCGTGGCCGGACGAGCCGGCGGACGCCATCGAGAGGTCGGCGGTCCGGCAGTCCGGGGTCCCGGAGGCGGGGCGGGTCGTCGGTCGCGCCGTGGCCGACGGGGCTTCCCGGGCCGGCGAGGTGGCCGATACCGCCGCGGCTGCCGAGGCGGTCGGGGTCGCCGAGGCCGTCGGAGTCGGGGCGGTGGCCGAGGTGCCCTCCCGTGCCGCGCCGCAGGCCGTGAGCGCGAGGGCGGCCGCGCCCGCCGCCAGCGCGGCCAGCCGGCGGCCGGTCCGCCGCCGTGTCGCCGGGTCCCTGGTCAGGTCAGCCGTGCCTGTGGTCATGTCGACCTCCTCGTCCCGTGTCCTCCGGCACACGCGCCGGATCCGCGCCGCGTTGCGGGCCGGGACCGTCGGGTGCGCGACACCTGTCACGCCGGGGAAGGCGGTCCGGGTCGCCTCAGCGGCTCCACTGGCCGGCGAGCCGGGCGCCGAGCGCGCGCAGGCCCTCGGCCGGGCGGCTCATCGCCGCCTCCACTCCCCCGCGCTCCTCGCCGCCGAAGTGCTCCACCAGGCTGTGCGCCTCGGTGACACCGGCGGCGGCGGCCTCCCGCCGCCCGGTGCTCACCCGGCCGGCCAGCACCACGCAGGGCACCCCGCGGTCGCGGGCGGCCCCGGCCACCCCGGCGACCACCTTGCCGCGCAGCGACTGGTGGTCGAAGGAGCCCTCGCCGGTGATCACCAGGTCGGCGGCGTCCAGCGCCGCGTCCAGGTTGATGGCCCGGGTGACCAGGCCGATGCCCGACTCGCACCGGCCGCCGAGCGCGAGGACCGCCGCGCCAATCCCGCCTGCCGCGCCGCCGCCGGGCAGCGCGCCGAGCCCCGCCGGGCAGCCCCGCAGGTCCTTCTCCAGCACGGCCGCCCAGCGCTCCAGCGCGGCGTCGAGCAGCAGCACGTCCGCGCGGGTGGCGCCCTTCTGGGGGCCGTACACGCTGCTGGCGCCGTGCAGACCGAGCAGCGGGTTGTCGACGTCGGTGGCGGCGACCAGCGCCGCGCCGCGCAGCCGGGGCGCGCCGTCCAGCCCGGCCACCGCCGCGAGGGCCGCCCCGCCGTACGGGAGGGCCCGGCCGGCCTCGTCGAGCGGGGTGACCCCGAGCGGGGTGAGCATCCCGGCGCCGCCGTCGTTGGTGGCCGAGCCGCCCAGCCCGACCACCACGGTCCGCGCTCCCGCCTCGACCGCGGCGGCGACCAGCAGCCCCAGCCCGTAGGAGGTGGTCGCCTTCGGGTCCCGCTCGGCGGCGGAGAGCAGGTGCAGCCCGCACGCCTGGGCGCTCTCCAGGTACGCCACGCCGTCGTCGGTGAGCAGGATCTCACCGGCCGCGGGCCGGCCCAGCGGGTCGACCGTCGGCACCGGCAGCAGCCGGCCGCCGAGCGCCTCGGCGAGCACGGCGACGAACCCGGGACCGCCGTCGGCCAGCGGCCGGATCAGCAGCTCGTCGGCGGGGGACACCGTCCGCCAGCCCTCGGCCACCGCGGCGGCCACCTCCTGGGCCGGCAGCGTGCCGGCGAACTTGTCCGGGCAGAGCAGCACGCGCATGCCGAGCAGTGTGGCAGGCCACATCCGTGACGGCTGCGCGGCCGTCCCGCTGTGGGACCATGGGTGACGTGACTTCGACCTGGGTTGAGCCCTCCAACACCGCCACTGCGCTGCTGCTCCTCGGCCGCGGCAGCGACCCCGCCACCGAGCGTGGCGTGGAGTGTCCGGGTGACCTCCCCGCGCCGAGCGACCCGGACCTGGTGGCCCGGGCGGCCGCGGCGAAGGCCGCGCTCGGCACGAAGGTCTTCGTGCTGGGCCACCACTACCAGCGCGACGAGGTGATCCAGTTCGCCGACGTGACAGGCGACTCGTTCAAGCTCGCCCGGGAGGCGGCGGCCCGCCCCGACGCGGAGTACATCGTCTTCTGCGGCGTGCACTTCATGGCCGAGAGCGCCGACATCCTCACCTCGGACCGCCAGAAGGTCATCCTGCCCGACCTCGCCGCCGGCTGCTCGATGGCCGACATGGCGGTGCTGTCGCAGGTCGAGACCGCCTGGGACGTGCTGACCGAGCTGGGCATCGCCGCGGACACCGTCCCGGTCACGTACATGAACTCCTCGGCGGACATCAAGGGCTTCGTCGGCCGTAACGGGGGCGTGGTCTGCACCTCCTCGAACGCGAAGCGGGCGCTGGACTGGGCGTTCGAGCAGGGGCAGAAGGTCCTCTTCCTCCCCGACCAGCACCTGGGCCGCAACACCGCCGTCCTGGAGATGGGCTTCTCGCTCGACGACTGCGTGCTCTACGACCCGCACAAGCCCAACGGCGGGCTCACCGCGGAGCAGCTGCGCGACGCCAAGATGATCCTGTGGCGCGGGCACTGCTCGGTGCACGGCCGCTTCACCCTCGACAGCGTCAACGACGTGCGCGAGCGGGTGCCGGGGGTCAACGTGCTGGTCCACCCCGAGTGCCGGCACGAGGTCGTCAACGCCGCCGACCAGGTGGGCTCGACGGAATACATCATCAGGACCATCGAGGCGGCCCCGGCCGGCTCGGCCTGGGCCGTCGGCACCGAGCTGAACCTGGTCCGCCGGCTGGCGCTGGCCCACCCGGACAAGCAGATCATGTTCCTCGACCGGGCGGTCTGCTACTGCTCGACGATGAACCGCATCGACCTGCCGCACCTGGTCTGGGCCCTGGAGGAGCTGGTCGCCGGCCGGGTGGTCAACCAGATCACCGTGGACCCGGACACGGCCCGGCACGCCCGGGCCGCGCTGGACCAGATGCTCGCCCTTCCGGGCGCCTGATCACCCTCGGTCACATCACTGGTACGGAAACGCACCGGAATCCCCGGTTCGTGCCCTCGCTGGTGATGTGACCGATTCCATTTTCGTCACGGAGGGCTATGCTGCCGGGGCGACGATGCACGCGGACCGTTTTGACCGGGCCGCCATTCGGGTAGCGATGCAGATCGTGCACCCCACTCATCTACACGGCAGCACCAACGCGCTGGAGGTTGCGTTGACCGACGACGTCCTGGTCGTACACGGAGGCACCCCGCTCGAAGGGCGGATCCGCGTACGCGGCGCGAAGAACCTCGTGTCCAAGGCGATGGTTGCCGCCCTGCTGGGCGACACCCCCAGCCGGCTGTTCGACGTGCCGCGGATCCGGGACGTGGAGGTCGTCCGCGGGCTGCTGGGCCTGCACGGCGTCAAGGTCAGCGACGGCGAGGAGGACGGCGAGCTGGTCTTCGACCCGTCGAACGTCGAGAGCGCCAGCACCGACCAGATCAACGTGCACGCCGGTTCCAGCCGCATCCCGATCCTGTTCTGCGGCCCGCTGCTGCACCGGCTCGGCCACGCCTTCATCCCGGACCTCGGCGGCTGCCACATCGGCCCGCGCCCGATCGACTTCCACCTCCAGGCGCTGCGCGAGTTCGGCGCGACAGTGGAGAAGACCCCGGAGGGGCTGCACCTGTCGGCGCCGAACGGGCTGCACGGCACCAAGTTCGCCCTGCCGTACCCGAGCGTGGGCGCCACCGAGCAGGTGCTGCTCACCGCGGTGATGGCCGAGGGCGTCACCGAGCTGCGCAACGCCGCGGTCGAGCCCGAGATCATCGACCTGATCTGCGTGCTGCAGAAGATGGGCGCGATCATCAAGGTCCACACCGACCGGGTGATCGAGATCCAGGGCGTGAAGCGGCTCAGCGGCTACACCCACCGGCCGATCCCGGACCGGATCGAGGCGGCGAGCTGGGCGGCGGCCGCGCTGGCCACCCGGGGTCACGTCGAGGTGCTGGGCGCCCAGCAGGCCGACATGATGACCTTCCTGAACATCTTCCGCTCGGTCGGCGGCGAGTACGAGGTGACCGACCTGCGCCCGCCGCGCGGCGGCCGGCCCGGCCAGGAGGGCGGCATCCGGTTCTGGCACCCAGGCGGCGAGTTGAACGCCGTGGCGCTGGAGACCGACGTGCACCCGGGCTTCATGACCGACTGGCAGCAGCCGCTCGTGGTGGCGCTGACCCAGGCCCGCGGCCTGTCGATCGTGCACGAGACCGTCTACGAGCAGCGGCTCGGCTACACCGAGGCGCTGAACACGATGGGCGCCAACATCCAGGTCTACCGCGACTGCCTGGGCGGCACCCCCTGCCGCTTCGGCCGGCGCAACTTCAAGCACTCCGCGGTGATCGCCGGCCCCAGCAAGCTGCACGCGGCCGACCTGGTCATCCCGGACCTGCGGGCCGGTTTCAGCCACCTCATCGCGGCGCTGGCCGCCGAGGGCACCTCCCGGGTGTACGGCGTCGACCTGATCAACCGGGGCTACGAGGACTTCGAGGCCAAGCTGGCGGACCTGGGCGCGCACGTCGAGCGCCCCTGACGCCGTACCGCTCCTCCCGCTACGACAACTCCCGCGCCCGGTGCACCCGCGATGTGCACCGGGCGCGGCTGGTTGGCTACCCTTGCCGGCGTGCCGTCGCTGTTTCGCCGTAAGCCCACCGACCTGGTCGAGGAGTCCGTCACCCCGGTGACGACCGACGAGGCGCCCGCCGCTGCCCAGCCCCGGGGCTACACGCCCGCCAAGGGACGCGAGACCCCGAAGCGCCCGGCCGCCGGCCGGCGCATCGCCGGGCCCGCGAAGCCGCTGACCAAGGAGGAGGCCCGGGAGCAGCGCCGGGCGGCGCGCGCCGAGTCGGCGGCCGAGTTCCGGCGGGAGGGCGGCCCGCGCGACCGGGGCCCCGAGCGGCTGCTGGCCCGCAACGTGGTCGACTCCCGGCGTACGGTGGGCACCTGGTTCTTCGGTGGCGCGCTGATCGTGCTGGTCGGCTCCAACCAGGCCATGCCGCCGATCGTCCGGCTGCTGTCGAACGTGCTCTGGGGCGCCCTGGCGCTCGGCGTGGTGATCGACTCGGTGCTGATCTCGCGGAAGATCAAGAAGCTGGTCCGCGAGCGCTACCCCAAGAGCACCGAGCGGCTCGGCTCGCTCTACTTCTACGCGATCATGCGGTCGATCACCTTCCGCAAGATGCGTGCCCCGGCGCCGCGGGTGAACATCGGCGACAAGATCTGACCGGGCCCGCCCGGCGGCTCTGACGCCGCGCCGCGACCTGGAACCGGCCCCTTCCCGCTCCGGCGGGGAGGGGCCGGTGTCGTCGTCAGGCCACCCCGAGCAGGCGCAGCAGCGCCGTGGTGCCCGCGGCCGCGACCACGACCAGCACGAAGGGCGCCCGCCGCGCGGCGAGCAGCAGGCCGACCAGTACCCCCGCGGGCCGGGCGTAGCCGGCGAAGCCGCCGGCCTCGGTCAGCGCCGCGGTGGCGGCGAGGGCGGCCAGCAGGGCGGCCGCGCCGACCGGCAGCAACTGGCGGGCCCACTCGGGCAGCGACAGCCGGTCGCGCAGCAGCACCCCGGCGACGCGGAAGCCGTAGGTGCCGGCGGCCAGGGCGAGGATCACCGCGATCAGCACGACGCCTCCCCGGCCCGCACGACCCGCACCGACCCGTCACCGTCCGCCGGCCCGCCGCCCGGGTCGTCCGGGGTGGCACCGCGGGCTTCCCGGCCGGCGCCCGGGTCGTCCGGCGCGGCTGTCGTCCGGCGGCGGGCCAGCAGCGGCAGGACCAGGGCGGCGAGCGCGAGGAGCACCGGCAGCCCGGCCGGCAGCAGCGGGGTGGCCACCACGGCCAGTCCGGCGCCGGTGAGCGCCACCCGGCGGGTCTCCCGGTCGCGGAGGCTGGGCAGCAGCAGGGCGGCCAGCCCGGCCGGGAAGGCGGCGTCGAGCCCCAGCGCGGCCGGGTCGCCGACCAGCACGCCGAGGCCGGTGCCGGCGTTCCAGGCCAGGAAGAGCAGCACCCCGGCGAGCCAGAACGCGTGCCGGCGCCCGGGACCGGCCGGGCGCGCGAGGGCGAACGCGGTCGCCTCGTCGGTCATGAGGTGGCTGCCGAGCAGCCGCTGCCAGCGCCGGGGGCCCAGGGCGCCGCCGAGGGCCAGGCCGAACGGCAGGTGCCGGGCGTTGAGCAGCAGGCCGGCGAGGACGGCCGCGAGCGGGCTGCCGGCCGCGACCAGGCCCACGGCCATGAACTGGGCGCCGCCCGCGTACACGAGCACCGACATGGCCAGGGTGGCCCAGGCGGGCAGGCCGGCGGCCACCGCCACGGCGCCGAACGACGCGCCCACGGCGGCCATCGCGGCCCCGATGGCGGCGACGTCGCGGAGCACGCGGGCGTCGCCCGTTCGATATGCCGTACGCATGGTCCATTATCCTGAACACAGGACCCGCGTTCGTCAAACCGAACAAACCGACCGATGGAGCGAACAGATGGCGATGGACCCCGCTCCCCCGCTCGCCACCATCGCGGCCGCCCTGCGGCGGGAGCGGGACCGGGCGGGGCTGTCGCTGACCGAGCTGGCCCGCCGCGCCGGCATCGCCAAGTCCACCCTCTCCCAGCTGGAGTCGGGCGTCGGCAACCCCAGCGTGGAGACGCTCTGGGCGCTCGGGGTGGCGCTGGGCGTACCGTTCAGCCGCCTGGTCGAGCCCCCCACCGCCGCCGTCCGCGTGGTCCGCGCCGGGGAGGGACCGCGGATCCGCTCCGAGCACGCCGACTTCTCGGCCACCCTGCTCGCCGCCGGCGCGCCCCACGCCCGGCGCGACGTCTACGTCATGGAGCTGGAACCCGGGGCCGTACGGCTCGCCGAGGCCCACACGCCGCGCAGCGTCGAGCACGTCGTGGTGGCGGCCGGGCGGATGCGCCTCGGCCCGGAGACAGACCTGGTCGAGCTGGGGCCGGGCGACTACGCCACGTTCCCCGGCGACACCCCGCACCGGTACGAGGCGCTGGCCCCCGGCACCTTCGCCGTGCTGGTGATGGAGCACCCGTGAGGGCGGCCCCTCAGCCCACCTCGGCCGGGGCGCGGTAGAGCCGGGCCACGACCTCCTCGATGTCCGGCTCCACGATCGAGATGTCCCGCAGCGTGGCCAGACCGGCCAGCCCGGCCACCACCTCGGCGACGCTCGCCGACTCCAGCGCGAACACCAGGCGGCGACCGTCCGCCTCCACCCGCTGCACGGGCGCGCCCGGCAGCACCGGCGGCGCGGGCAGCGCGGCGTCCAGCTCGGCCACCACCATCCGGCGGGAACCGTAGCGGCTGTGCAGGGCCGCGATCGAGCCGTCGTGCACCACCCGCCCGTGGTCGATCACCACCAGGCGCCGGCAGAGCCGCTCGATGTCGGCCAGGTCGTGGGTGGTGAGCACCAGGGTGGTGTCGCCGGCCCGGCCCAGCTCCGCCAGGAAGCCGCGGACCGCCTGCTTGCTGACCACGTCCAGCCCGATGGTCGGCTCGTCCAGGAAGAGCACCTCGGGGCCGTGCAGCAGGGCGGCGGTCAGCTCGCCGCGCATCCGCTGGCCCAGGGAGAGCTGCCGGACCGGGGTGTCCAGGAACTCGTCCAGGTCGAGCAGGCTCCGGCAGCGGGCCAGCCGGGCGGCGTGCTCGCCGGCCGGCACCCGGTAGACGTGCCGCAGCAGCGCGAACGAGTCCCGCAGCGGCAGGTCCCACCAGAGCTGCGAGCGCTGCCCGAAGACCACGCCGATGCGCAGCGCCAGCCGGGTCCGGTCCGGCACCGGCCGCAGCCCGCACACCCGGGCCCGGCCCGCAGACGGCGTCAGCACGCCGGTGAGCATCTTCAGGGTTGTCGACTTGCCCGCGCCGTTCGGACCGATGTAGCCGAGCATCTCGCCCCGCTCCACCCGCAGGTCCACCCCGGCGACCGCGGTGACCGTCCGCTTCTCCCGGCGCAGCCGCCCGGCCTTCACGCGAACGGTGAACTCCTTGCGCAGGCCGTCCATCTCGATGACGTTCACGATCCCGTACTCCGGTAGTGGCGGATCCCGACGCGCCACGCCACGGCGGCGACCGCCGCCGCGACCAGCGCGACGCCGGGCGAGGCCCAGCCCACCCAGGGCGGCAGGCCCAGCGGGTCGGCCCGGCCGAGCAGCGCCAGCGCCGGGTGGTAGCTGACAAAGGCGAAACCCAGCCCGTACGCGAAGACCGCGCGGAACCAGCCGCCGTAGACGGTGATCGGGTACGACGTGAAGTCGCGCCCGCCGTAGGTGACCGAGTTGGCCAGCTCCCCCGAGTCGACCCAGTAGAACGACACGGTGGCGGTGGTGACGAAGACCGCCGCGAAGAAGACCACTGCGGCGACCGGGGCGACCACCGCCAGCGCCACCCGGCCCGGCGTCCAGGCGATGCCGGCCGAGACCAGCGCGAACAGCAGCACGGCCAGCCCGAAGACCGCCCGGGAGACCTTGCGCAGCGGCAGGTCCATGAGCAGCAGCTGGGGCAGCGCGGCCAGCGGCCGAACCAGCACGGCGTCGAACAGGCCGGTGCGGACGTACCGGGGCAGCCGCTCGATGTTGCCCACCAGCAGGTCGGCGGTGGCGAACGCGAACGACGACAGGCCGACGACGACGAGCGTCTCGCGCAGCGTGAAGCCGCCCAGCTCCCGGGTGACCCCGAACAGCACCAGCACGGTCACCACGTCGAAGACGGTGGCGCCCATGTTCCCGACCAGGTCCACGACGAACGAGGTGCGGTACGCCGCCTGCGACCGGGCCTGCGCCCCGAGCAGCGCCCGGTACGCCCGCAGTGCCCCGGTCCCCGGCTCAGCCACCCTGCACCACCAGCCGGTGCTCGGCCCGGCGCTGCACCAGCCGGCAGAGCGCCAGCAGCAGGACCGCCCAGCCGAGCTGGAGCCCGACCAGGCCCAGCTCGGTGGGCAGCGGCTCCCGCTCGACCAGCACGTCGAGCGGCACCTGCAACAGGCTGGGGAACGGGGTGGCGTACCGCAGGGTGGCCTCCAGCCAGCCCGGCAGGAAGCCGAGCGGGAAGTAGAGGCCGGCCAGCACGCCGGAGCCCAGCGTCCAGAGGATCATCGGCCCCCGGACGTCCTGCAACCAGTACGCGGTCGCGTTGACCAGGTAGCGGCAGGCGAAGCAGACCACCACGGCGAGCAGCGCGGAGAGCGCGAAGAGCGGCGAAGTGGCCCAGTGCCGGGGCAGGTAGACCTCGAAGAAGAACGGGCCGATCACCACGGGCGGCAGCAGCCGGGCCAGCGAGGCGAACCCGGCCCGGCCCAGGTCGGTGGCGAGGTAGCTGGTCACCGGGTGCACCGGGCGGAGCAGGTCGGCGGCGATCTCGCCGGTCCGGATCCGGTCGGCCAGCTCGGTCCACCCCCAGATCGCGATCACCGCGAGCAGTCCCTGGCCCGCCCAGACGAAGGTGCCGAGCTGGGCGCGGTCGTAGCCGGCCACCGTGCCGGCCGCGCCGACCACCGCGAGGAAGATGTAGCAGCGGAGAAAGCCGAAGACGGTGTTCGTGACGACGCCCGCCACGGCCGCCTGGCGGTAGGTGGCGTGCCGCCGGAAGCCGGAGGCCACTATCGCGCCGAATGTCCGAAACCATCGGGTAACGTTTGGATCCGTGGGCGGTGCCACAGTGGCGGTGACCGAGCCCACGCCGCTACCCTCCTTCCGCAGCCACGACGTGCTGGACCGGGCGACTCTACCGGCACGTCGGGGCGCCCAGCGCGACAATTTCCAACGAGGTGACATCGCCGTGAGCGAGCGACGCGAGCCGGCCCCGGGGCCGCGCCGCGCGGGCGGCGACAGGGTCCCCCGATGAGCGGCTGGGACCGCTGGCGCGAGCTGGCCGAACCGTCCTGGGCGGCCGAACCCACCCACGAGTGGCGTCCACAGTTCCCCGGGCAGCGCTATCCGGGCGACATCGGCCTCGAATACCTGACCCCGCCCGCGCCGCGCGGCCGCGCCGTCGTCGGCCGGGCCGAGGTGCACCCCGTCAGCCCGGCGCCCGCCGGCGAGGACGCGTACCCCGTGAGCCCTGCTGGGCCGGACGACCTGGACGGGCGGCGGGGCGCGTACCCGGTCAGCCCCGCCGGGCCCGACGGCCCGGACCGGCGGCGCGGCGCGTACCCCGTGAGCCCCGCCGGGCCCGACGGCCTGGACCGGCGGCGCGGCACGTATCCAGTAAGCCCCGCCGGGCCCGACGACCTGGATCGGCGCGGCACATACCCCGTCAGCCCCGCTGGACCGGACCACGTGGACCGGCGGCGCGGCACGTACCCCGTCAGCCCGGCCGGGCCCGACGACCTCGACGGGCGGCGCGGTGGGCGGCCGAGCGGAGACGGGCGGCGGCCCGAGGACGGTCCTCGGCCCGGCGCCCCGGGCGACCGCTACGACCAGCGGTGGGTCCGCCCCGAGCCGGCGCGCGGGACCGCGCCGCACCGGCCGGTCTCCCCCGCCCCCGAGCCGGGCTGGCTTCCCGAGCCCGGCGAACACCCGCACCACCCGCCGCAGCGTTCGGGCCGGCCGGATCAGCGCCGCGGGCCTGCGACTCCTCCGCCCGGCCGGCCGGTGGAGCGGCGCGAAGCGGCGTTCGACGGGCGGTGGGATCCGGCGTTCGACGGGCGGTGGGATCCGGCGCTCGATGATCGCCGGTTCGGTGGTGGACGCGAGGCCGACTTCGAGCGGCGGGATCAGGCCCTTGACGGGCGGCCGGGCCGGCGAGCGGCCGACCCCGGGCGTCCGGCGGACCGACGCGACCAGGACATGCCCGCGCGGCGGGGTCAGGGCTACGACGGCCGGCGCGACGCCGGAACTGCCCGTCCGACCGACCGGCGGGACCAGAACTTCGGCCGCCCGGGCGACCGGGGTTTCGACGGGGCGCCGCGCCGCGAGCCGGACCGGAGCTACGAGGGGTCGCCGCGCCGGGAGCCGGACCGGAGCTACGACGGCCCGCCGCGCCAGCAGCCGGACCGGGGGTTCGACGGGCCGCCGATCCGGGAGGCCGCCGCGCGCGCCGAGACGTACCGGGAGGCGCCCGAGACCGGGCGCCGGCCGGTGGACCCGTACCGCGCCGAGCCGAGCCGGTACGCCGAGCCGCGTCCCGCCGCGTTCCGGCCGGAGGAGCGGCGGGACGGCCAGCGTCCCCCGGGCGACCGTGCCCGCCCGCACCACGAGGAGTGGCCGGTCGTCGAGCGGCGGCCGCGCACCGAGCCGGCCGGGCCCCGGCCCGACGAGCGGCCCCGCCCGCCGGTCGACCGGCCCGGCCCCGACGGCCGCCCCGCGCGACCGATGGACGACGCTGCCCGCTACGAGGGTCGTCGCCCCGACTCGGCCGGCCCGCGGCCCGAGTCGGTGGGCCCGCGGCCGGAGCCTGCGGGTCCGCGGCCGGAGTCCGTCGGGCCACGACCGGCGTCGGTGGGCCCGCGGCCGGAGCCTGCGGGTCCGCGGCCGGAGTTCCGGGCGCGCCCGGACGGGTGGCAGGGACGGCCGGGCGAGCCGGGACCGGCCCGCCCGGGCGACGGATGGCGCCCGCCGGTCGAGCCGGCTGCGCGGACCAGCCCGGACGACCTGCGGGACCAGCCGGTGCGCCCGGACGAGGTCAGGCGGCAGCCCCAGCCCGGGGCGCGCCCGGACCAGGGACGGGAGGCGGCCATGCCGGCCGCCCCGAGCCGTCCCGGGGAACGGCAGGACCGGCCGATGGCGCCGCCTCCGCCGCGCGCCGACGACGCCGACCGGCGGCCCCTGACGCCCGCGCGGCAGGACGAGCGGCCCATGCCCCCCGCTCGGCCGCACGAGCGGCCCGTGCCGTTGGCGCAACCCGACGAGCGGCCCGTGCCCGTGGCGCACCCCGACGAGCGGCCCGTGCCAGCGGCGCGGCCCGACGAGCGGCCCATGCCAGCGACGCGGCCGGACGAACGGTCTGCCCGGCCGGACGAGCGGCTCGTACCCCCGGCGCGCCCCGACGAGCGGCCCATGCCGGCGGCGCGGCCGGACGAGCGGTCTGCCCGGCCGGACGAGCGACGGCAGCCGACGATGCCAACCCCGCCGATCCGGCCCGACGAGGTCCGGCGTCCGCCGGTGAAGCCGGAGACCCGGCCCGACCCGCACCGGGCGCCCACCTCGAGTGCGCCGGTGCCGGCCACGCCGGTGTCTGGCGCACCGGTCGCCAACATGCCCGTCACCGGCATTCCCGTGCCGGACGCACCCGTCTCCGGGCCACCGGTCCTCGACGCGCCGGTTCCCGGCCGACCGGTGTCCGGCGCCCCCGTCTCCGGGGCACCTGCCTCCAGCGCTCCCGTTTCGGGTCCGCCCGTCTCCGGCACGCCCGCTTCGGCTCCGCCCGCCTCTGGCGCACCGGTCTCCGGCGCTCCCATTTCCGGGCCGCGCGTCGCCGGGCCTCCCGTCTCCGGCCCGCCCGTCTCCGGGGATCCCGTCTCGGGTCCGCCCCTTTCCGGTGCTCCCGTTTCGGGTGCGTCGGTTTCGAGTCCGCCCGTCTACCCCGGCGACCGACCCGTGCCCGGCGATCGGTCGGGCCGGCCGGCAGGACCGGAGGCGGCGAACACGCCGACCTATCCCGCCGAGCGGCCAAGGATCGACGAGCGCGCCGACCGCCCGACCCCGCCGAGGGCTCCGTCCGACGTGCCGCCCGCGGCCAACCTGCGCGTCGAGTTCCTGCCCAGCCCCGCCGGCGCGTCGCCGCTGCCCGACCGCCCGGCTCCGACCGACCGCCCTGAGCCGGCCGCGCGGACCACCCACGGCCTGGAAGGTCCGCCGCGCCCCGCCCCGGCACCGCAGGCCCGCCCCGCTGACGCACCGACCCCGGTCGCACCGGCCCCGGCCCACCCCGCGCCGCCCGCCTACCCCGGGCCCGGAGCCGCCCGCCCGGAGCACACCCTTCTCCCGACCGCGCCCACGGAGGTCCCCCCGCCGGGCAGCGGCGGTAGCACTCCGCGCCCGGCCACGGCCGCCGAGGACGCCCGGCCGGACACCACCCCCGAGCCCACCACCTTCGCCGACGCCCGTCGGCGGGGCGGCACCGCCGTCCCGACCACGCCCGCCGAAGACCGCCGACCGGGCATCGCCGTCGGCCCGACCACCACCACCCCGGCCGACCGGCCGACGGACGGCGGTCGCGCGAACGCACCGCACGGCCCACATTCGCCGGAGGCCGGAGACCGCGTGTCCGCACCGGCCACCACCGCCCGGCACGAAGGGGTATCCGCACCGGTCACCGCCGCCGGGCACGAAGGGGTGTCCGCACCGGTCACCGCCGACGGGCACGCAGGGGCCGCCGACCGGCCGGAGGAGGCGGCGTCGGCGCGGCGCGCCGAGCCGGCGGGCGGTGGCGCGGACGCCTGGTTCCGGCCGAGTGCGCCGGTGTCGCCGGACGCTCCGACGGAGGCGTCCGCCCCGGCGCACGACGCCCCGCACGACGGCCCTGAGCCCGACGCGACGACGGTCCGGCTGGAGGCGGACCTGTCCGACCCGGTCCACGACGCTCAGGTGCCGGCCGGCCCGGCGACAGTCGCACCCGGCCCGGAGCGGTCCGCCCCGACCGCCGACCCGCAGGCAGGGTCGAACCTGCGTGCTCTGGGTGCGTCTGTTGTTGCCCCGGCGACAACAGACGCACCCGAAACCCTCGCCACCGGATCGCCGGCACCGTCGCTGCCCGCCGGCATCGACCCGGACCCGGCCGGCCGGGCACCCGCCGCCGGCGCTGCCTCCGGCCGGCCCGGGGTGGCGACCGATGTGCCGTCGCAACCGGCATCAGTCGGCCCGGCGTCCGTCGGCCCGGTGGCCGGCGCGTCCGGTTCCACCGCCGCCACGGCTGCGGTACCGTCCGCCGCCACCGCCACGCCGGCACGACCGGCTCCGGCGCCCTGGACACCACCGGTCCCCGGCCCCGCCAGCTCCGACACCGACCCCGGTTCGGGCTCCGGCTCCGGCTCCGGCTCCGGCTCCGGCTCACGGCCCACCTCCGGACCACCCGTGCCGGACCCGGCCCCGCAGGTCGCAGGCGCTCTTCCTCCGGAACCGGCCACACAGGTGAGCGAAACGCCCGGGCAGGACCGGGCCACGCCCGTTTCCGGAGCACCGGCGCCGGACCCGGCAGCACCCGTCTCCGCAGCCCCTGCCCAGCAGACGCCGGCGCAGGCCGACGTAACGGCCCAGGCCGACGTAACGGCGCAGGCCAACGTGCCGGCACAGGCCGCGCCGCGGGAGGCCGCCCCACCGGCAGTCACGTCGCGCGAGAACCACGCGGCCCGCGATGCCGCCCCGGCCGAGGTCCCGGACGAACCGGCCGCCGCCGATCAGCCCCATCCCGTCCCGGCTCCACCGGCCGCGGCGGACGCGCCGGAAGCCCACGACACGCCGGCAGAACCCACCACGGCTCCGGGAACCGACACCACCCCGGCCGGGGAGGCAGCGCCGCCGACCGCCACCGGCGAGCAGGGGGCACCCGAGCCGGACGCCGAGGCCGACGCCGAGGCCGACGCCGACGCCGACCAGCGGGAGTCCCGGCCGGCGGACCCGGAGCAGGCCCTCGCCGCCATACGCTGGCGGCTGCACCCGGAGACCCTCCGCGAGGAGGCCCCCGACCCCGAGGCACTGCGCGAGATCCGGGACGGACTCACCACCAAGCTGGGCAGCGCGCTGGACAACCGCAGCCGCGCCCGGCTGCTCAGCCTGCGCTCGGTGGCGTCCCGGATCCTCGGCGACCTGGACGACGCGCTGGCCGACGCGCGGCTCGCCCTCACGTACGCGGAGGCGACGGGCGAGTTGCGGCGGACCGCGCTGGCCCGCGCGCGGCTGGCCGAGGTGTTGCGCTGGCGGGGTGAGCACGCGGAGGCCGACCGGCTCTTCGCGGAGGCCAACTCGCCGGAGCTGCCCGACCGGCTGCGCGCGGTGCTGCACGAGCACTCCGGCCGCTCCTGCTACGACCAGGGCCGGCTGACCGAGGCGTGCCTGCACTTCGAGCGGGCTCTGGACCTGCGCCAGGGCGAGGATTCGGAGCTGAACGCCCGTACGTCGCTGGCGTTGGACGCGGTCGCGGAGCGGGCCGCGACGGGCGGGTTCGGGCCGAAGCCGCGCAGCCGGGAGGCGGTCCTCGGCGGCGAGCGGCATCCGGTGCCGACGTTCGACGAGGAGCAGGAGCTCTGGGGGTACGCGGACGCCGAGGGCGAGCTGGTGATCGCGCACCGGTACGCCGAGGTGCAGCCGTTCCGTGAGGGCCTGGCGTGGGTACGCCGCCCGGAGGCGTCCCGCTGGGCGCTGATCGACACGACCGGCGCGGCGCTGATCGAGGCGAACAACGGCTACCGGGCGGTGGGCTCGTTCTCGGAGGGGCTGTCCTGGGTGTCGATGGACGGCAAGGGCCGGTGGATGGCGGTCGACCGGACCAACATCGTGAAGATCCCGCCGGGCTACGAGGACGTGCGGCCGTTCCGGGGCGGCCTGGCGGCGGTCCGGCAGAACGGCGGCTGGGGCGCGGTGGACCGGACGGGCCAGGTGGTGGTGCCGACCCGCTACCACGGTCTGACGACCGCGCTGGCCGACGGCCGCTACGTGGACGGCTTCACCGAGGACGGCCTGGCCGTGGTGGAGCTGGCCGGCCGCCGTGGGGTGGTGGACCGGACCGGCCGGGTGCTCGTCGCGCCGGCGTACCCGACGGTGGTGGTGCATCCGGTGGCGTTCCTGGTCGGCGACGAGTCGGGCCGGTGGGGCGCGCTGGACCGGCGGGGCGAGCGGCTGATCGAGCCGGTGCACCCGAGCCGGGCGGCCGTGGTCGCGGAGATCGACCGGTTGCTGGCCGACACCACCCCGGTGCTCTGACCCGCGGGACCCGGGGCAGCGCGGCCGGGAGCAGCGCACCCGGGAGCACCGCACCCGGGAGCGCCGCACGTCGACCATGATCGGGCGGGGCTAGTGTCGGGTCATGGAATTCCGACACCTAGGCCGATCGGGCCTGCTGGTCAGCGAGATCTCGTACGGCAACTGGATCACCCACGGGTCGCAGGTCGAGGAGGAGGCGGCGACCGCCTGCGTGCGGGCCGCCCTCGACACCGGCATCACCACCTTCGACACGGCCGACGTCTACGCCGGCACGAAGGCCGAGGAGGTGCTCGGCCGCGCGCTGAAGGGCGAGCGGCGCGAGGGGCTGGAGATCTTCACCAAGGTGTACTGGCCGACCGGGCCGGGCCGCAACGACCGCGGCCTGTCCCGCAAGCACATCATGGAGTCGATCAACGGCTCGCTGCGCCGCCTCCAGACCGACTACGTGGACCTCTACCAGGCCCACCGCTACGACTACAGCACCCCCCTCGAGGAGACGATGGAGGCGTTCGCCGACATCGTGCACTCCGGCAAGGCGCACTACATCGGCGTCTCCGAGTGGAAGGCGTCGCAGATCCGCCAGGCGCACGCGCTCGCCCGCGAGCTGCGCGTCCCGCTGGTCTCCAACCAGCCGCAGTACTCGATGCTGTGGCGGGTCATCGAGGCCGAGGTCATCCCCACCAGCGAGGAGCTGGGCGTCGGCCAGATCGTGTGGTCGCCGATGGCCCAGGGCGTGCTGTCCGGCAAGTACCTGCCGGGCCAGCCGCCGCCGGCCGGTTCCCGCGCCACCGACGAGAAGTCCGGCGCGGGCTTCATCGCGTCCTGGCTGAGCGACGACGTACTCACCCGGGTGCAGCGGCTCAAGCCCCTGGCCGAGCAGGCGGGGCTCACCATGCCGCAGCTCGCCGTCGCCTGGGTGCTGCAGAACCCGAACGTCTCCTCGGCGATCGTCGGCGCGTCCCGGCCGGAGCAGGTGCACGACAACGTGAAGGCGGCGGGCGTGAAGCTCGACGCCGACCTGCTCAAGGCCATCGACGAGATCGTCGAGCCGGTCACCGAGCGGGACCCGGCGAAGACCGAGAGCCCGGCGCAGCGTCCGTGACGCTCTCCCCGGGCCGGCGCGACCTCCGCGCCGGCCCGGGCCCCCACGGGGGTACGCACGACCCGGAGCGCCCCGCCGCTGCGCGGCGGCTCCCGCGACCGGTGGGTCAGCCCCGCCAGAACCTGATGAGTTCGAGCCCGAGCACGTAGAGCTGGGGCGGCAGCCCGAGGAAGTCCGCCACGTCGAAGACGGCGCCGAAGAACCAGTTGCCGATCCGCGGGCTCCACAGCAGCGCGAACAGCAGGATGAAACCGTACGGGGCGAACAGGTCGTACATCCGCCGGTATTCCGGGCTCAGCCACGGCTGGATCATGTTGCCGCCGTCCAGCCCGGGCACCGGCAGCAGGTTGAGCACGCTGGCGGTGAGCTGGAGGAACGCCAGCAGCCCGACGCCCGCCCAGAACTCCAGCGGGCCACCCACGCCCAGGCCGACCCGCACGGCCAGCACCAGCAGCAGGGTGAACAGCACGTTGGTGGCCGGGCCGGCCAGGCTGACCAGGGTGTGCCGCAGCCGGCCGGGGATGGCGTGCCGGTCCACCCACACCGCGCCGCCGGGCAGGCCGATGCCGCCCAGCAGCACCACCACGACCGGCAGCACGATGGACAGCAGCGGGTTGGTGTACTTCAGCGGGTTCAACGTCAGGTAGCCCCGGTGGGCGATGTCCCGGTCCCCCGCCCGGTACGCGACCACGGCGTGCGCGTACTCGTGCAGGCAGAGCGAGATCAGCCAGCCGGAGACCACGAAGAGGAAGACGTCGAACCGGACGTTGCCGAACCGGTTCCAGGTCATCACCCCGCTGGTCACGAAGATCGCGACCAGGGCCAGGAAGATCGCGCTGGGCCGGAACGCCGCCCGGGGCACCCCGAGCACCAGCGGGTCACGCGGCCGGTCGTAACCCGTCATTCGGCCGGGGGCAGCAGGCTCATCCGGTACTCCACCCGGTCGTCCTCGACGAGCGCGACGGAGGTGACGCCGGATGCCGCGAGCTCCCGCCAGGCCTGGCCGATCCACGATTCGGCGTCCGCCTGACTGGGGAACGACTCGCCCGGCCCGTCGACCGAAGCGCCGTTCGTGCCCTCGTACCGCCAGCTCCACGCCATGCCGCGTCTCCCCTCGCCGCCGTCGCCCCTGGGACGGAAACCCCCGCAAGCCTAGTCGGCCCCGCGCGGGACGGCCCGGCCGCCACATGGATCATGCGTCGCCCCGGGCCGGTACGGTGACGCGGTGCTGACTCAAGGAGTGGTGCTCAGCGAGCGCTATCGGCTGGGCGAACGCATCGCGACGGGCGGCATGGGGGCCGTCTGGAAGTGCACCGACACCCTGCTGGGCCGCGAGGTCGCGGTGAAGGTGCTGCTCCCGTCGCTGGTCGCCGACCCCGAGTTCACCACCCGCTTCCACGCCGAGGCCCGGATGCTGGCCGCACTGCGTCACCCGGGCATCGTCCAGGTGCACGACTTCGGCTCGGCGACCCTCGCCGACGGCAGCCAGGTCAGCTACCTGGTGATGGAGTACGTCGACGGCGAGCCGCTGGTCACCTGGATCCGGCGCGCCGGCCGGCTCGACCCGGCGTCCACCATGTCGGTGGTGGCGCAGGCCGCGCACGCGCTGCACGCCGCCCACCTCGCCGGGATCGTGCACCGCGACGTGAAGCCCGGCAACCTGCTGGTCAAGCGGGACGGCACGGTGGTGCTCGTCGACTTCGGGATCGCCCGGGCCAGCACCATGGCGGGCATCACGGCCGCGCACATGGTGCTGGGCACCGCCTCGTACATGTCGCCGGAGCAGGCCGCCGGCCAGCCGGTGTCGCCGGTCACCGACGTCTACGCGCTCGGCGCGGTCGCGTACTTCTGTCTGGCCGGGCGGCCGCCCTTCGACGGTGACAACCCGCTCCAGGTGGCCATGCGGCACGTCCAGGACGAGCCGCCGCCGCTTGTCGGCACGCCCCCGGCGGTGGTCGAGGTGGTCGGGCGGGCGCTGGCGAAGCGTCCGGCCGACCGGTTCCCGAGCGCGCTCGCCCTGGCCGAGGCCGCCCAGGACGCGCGGGACGCCACCCTCGCCGCCCTGCCCGTCCCCCCGCGCCCGCCGTGGGCGGTGGCCGGGCCGGCCGTGCCGGGCGCGGCCGTCCTGCCGGCGCCCGCGCCGATCCCGGGCCCACCCGGTGGTACGCCGCCCACCGGCCAGCCGCCCGCCGCGTTCCCGGCCGCGCCGCCGGCCGCCGCGTTCCCGGCCGCGCCACCGCCCGCTCCGGGGACCGACCCCGCCGGGCACACCGTGACGCCCGGTCCCGCCCCCACGCCCGGTCCCGTCCCCACGCCCGGCCCTGTCCCCGCGCCCACGCCCGGTCCCGTCTCCGCGGCCGGTCCAGGCTTCGCCGCCCCCGGCCGCGCCTCCGCACCTCCCGGGCACGTCCCCGCACCTCCCGCGCACGCCTCAACGCCTTCCGGGTCAGCCTTCGCGGCTCCCGGGCACGCCCCGGCTTCCGGGCCGGTCTCCCCGCCGGGGCCGGCCTGGTCGGTCGGGGTCGCGCAGCCCGGGCGGCCGCCCGGCGGGTACGGCTCGGTCCAGGACCGGCACGCCGGGTCGGGGGTGCCACCGACGCTGGAGGAGTCCGCGGAGCGCCGGGGTCGCGGCCGGGCGCTGGCGCTGGCCGGGGCGGCCGGGGTCGTCCTCGTCGCGGTGCTGACCGCGGTGGCCGTGGCGGCGCTGCGCTCCCCCGACGACACGGACCCGGGGCAACGCCCGGCCGCGCTGACCGGGGAGTCCCCGATCGCCGACCCGGTGCAGCCGGAAGGCTCGGCCGGCGCCAGCGCCAGTGCCGGTGCGGGGCCGACGCCGAGCCGCACCGGCCGGCCGAGCCGGTCCCCGTCGGCCACGCCGAGCCGACCGGCGGCGGACGCCGGCGCCCCGTCGAGCGGGGACCCCGCGCCGACCACCGGCGCGCCCGCGCCCACCGCGAGCACGGCGGGACCGAAGCAGCCCTACACGGCGGGTCAGGTGTGCGGCAGCGGCTACCAGGTGGTCGACTCGGCGACGCTGACCGCCGGCGGGGTGCGCCGGGGCCGGGTCTACCTGCTCTACAGCAGCGCCGCCGGCACCAACTGCGTGGTCACGCTCAAGGACACCGACGTCGGGCGGGCCACCACGGTGACCACGTACCTGGAGGTGCAGGGCAAGGCGCGGCAGACCGAGAGCGGCAGCTACCAGTACTACGCCGGGCCGGTACGGGCGAGCGCCGCCGGGGTCTGCGTGAAGTGGGGCGGGTCGGCAGGCGGGGCCAGCTACGCCAGCCCGTTCGAGCACTGCGACTGAGCCGACCGGGCCGGCGGGCGGCGACCCGCCGGACGGCTTTAAGGTACGGGCATGTCCGTTGACGGGTGGAACACCCTCCTGGTGCTCGGCGGTATCCGCTCCGGCAAGTCGGAGTTCGCCGAATCGGTGGTCGCCGACGCGCCCACGGTCCGGTACGTGGCCACCGCCCCCGCGGGGGACCCGGAGGACACCGAGTGGGCGACCCGCCTCGCGGCGCACCGCGCCCGCCGGCCGGGAAGCTGGACGACCGAGGAGACCGCCGCGGACCCCGGCCGGCTGGCCGAGGTGATCGCGGCGGCCGGACCGAACGAGACGCTGCTCGTGGACGACCTGGGCGGCTGGGTGACAGTGCTGCTCGACCCGGCCCACCAGCCGGCCGACGACACGGCCACCATCGCCGAACTGGCCGCGGCGGTCCGCGCCAGCGCCGCCCGGCTGGTGCTGGTCAGCCCCGAGGTGGGCCTGTCCCTGGTGCCCACCACGCCGCTGGGCCGGGCGTTCACCGACGCGCTGGGCGCGACCAACCGGGCCGTCGCCGACGCCTGCGACGCCGTCGCGCTGGTGGTGGCCGGGCAGACCGCCTGGCTGAAGCCGGCCGCCACCCCGACCCACCCCGGCATGCCGGCCGTCCCCGGCCAGGCGGACGTCCCGGCGCAGGCCGGCCCCGGCCAGGGCGCGGCGCAGCCGTCCCCCACCCAGGCGGGCGCCCCGGCGCAGGCCGGTCCCGGCCAGGCTGGCGCGCCCGAGGAGGCGTTGCCCGAGGTGCTCACCCCGGCAGCGCTCGCCGCCCCGGCGTCGACGCCGGCCGGCGAACCTGGCCGGCCGCAGGCCGGTCCCGGGCGAGCTGGCGCGCCCACCCAGGCCGACTGGGCCGCGCCCACCATGGCGCTGCCGATGGTCGCCACCGGCCTGGTCATCCAGCCGGGCATGGAACTGCCGATGCCCGACGACTACACCGGTCCGCAGGCGGTCGACCGGCTGGCCACCCTGGACATCCCGGGCTCGGGCCTCGGCGTGCTGGAGCAGGTGGTCGGCTTCGCCGCCGCCACCCAGGGCACCGCGACCCCGACGCCGTGGGGCACCGTCCGGGTGCTGCTGCTGCACGGCGACCACGAGGGCGGGGCGTCGGCCGGCGCCACGCCCGGCGAGTCGGCCCGCCGCGCCCGGCAGGCGCGCGCCGGCAAGGGAGCCCTGGCCCGGCTGGCCGCCGAGAACGGCGCGAGCCTCCAGGTGGTCGAGACGCCCACCTCCGCGCCCATCGAGGAGGGGCCGGCGCTCACCGGCGAGCAGGTCGAGTCGGCCCTGCGCTACGGCTGGCGGCTCGCGGAGCAGGCCGCCGACGCGGGCGTACAGCTGCTGGTGCTCGCGGCGTGCGGAGCCGGCACCGAGACGGCCGCCGCGGCGGTGCTGGCGGCCACGGCCGGCGCGGAACCCCCGGCGGTCCTCGGGCGGGTGCTGAACGAGCGGGGCGAGTACGACGACGCCGCCTGGATGGTCCGCTGCGCGGCCGTGCGGGACGCGCTGCACCGCACCCGGCGCTCCACCCGGGAGGCCAAGGACATCCTCGCCGAGCTGGGCGGCGGCGACGTGGCGGTGGCCACCGGCGTGCTGCTGGGCGCGACCGCCCGGCGCATCCCGGTGCTGCTGGACGGGCCGGTCGGGGTGGCCGCCGGCATGGTGAGCCGCGACCTGGCCGGGCAGGCCCGGCACTGGTGCCTGCTGCCCGACCACGGCGGCCGGCCCGGGGTGCGGCTCGCCGCCGACGTGCTGGGCCTGACCCCGCTGCTGGACCTGCGGCTCGACCTGGGCGAGGGCGCGACCGCGCTGGCCGCCCTGCCGCTGCTGCGCTCGGCCCTGACGCTCGCCGCCGGCCTGCCCGTGCACCCGTCGCTCGGCGGCGGGGACGACGAGGACTTCACCGAGCCCGAACCGGCCGGCCCCGGGCCGACCAGCACGGACCCGGAGCCGGAGTTCGCCGAACCCGAGCCGGCCGGGCCGGGGCCCACCAGCACGGAGCCGGAGTTCACCGAGCCCGCGCCGGTGCAGGGACCGACCAGCACCGAACCCGGGCCGGAGTTCGCCGAGCCGGAGCCGGCCGGACCGGGGCCCACCACTGTCGGGCCGGACGAGCCGGTGGCCCCCGGCCGCCGTGCCGACTGAGGTCCGGCTCGCCGACGGGATCCGGCTGGCGCTCACCACCTTCACGACGGCGCCGGTGCGCGCCGGCCGGGTGGACCGGGGCGCGGCCGGCACCGCCATGGCGCTCGCCCCGGCGGTCGGCGCGCTGCTCGGCGCGCTGCTCGCTGCCGTACTGCTGCTCGTCGCGGCGGTCGCGCCCCCGCTGGTCGCCGCCGGGGTGACCGTCGCGCTGGGCGCGCTGCTGACCCGGGGCCTGCATTTGGACGGGCTGGCCGACACCGTGGACGCGCTCGGCTCCTACCGGCGCGGGCCGGCCGCGCTGGAGATCATGAAGAAGCCGGACGTCGGCCCGTTCGGGGTGGTGGCGCTGGTGGTCGTACTCCTGCTCCAGGCCGCGGTGCTCGCGGAGCTGGCCGGGCGGTCCCGGCCGGCGGCGCTCGCGGCGGTGGTCGCCGCGACGGCGGCCGGCCGGCTGGGCGTCGCGCTGGCCTGCCGGCGCGGGGTGCCGGCGGCGCGGCCGGAGGGGCTGGGCGCGCTGGTGGCCGGCACGGTGGGCCCGGTCGCGCTGGTGGCCGGCACGGCGGCCGTCGCCCTGCTGGCCGTGCCGGCGGTGCCGGGCCGCCCGTGGCAGGGGCCGCTCGCCGTGCTCGCCGCGCTCGCCGTCGCGGCCGGGCTGCTGCGGCATCTGGTACGCCGGCTCGGCGGGATCACCGGCGACGTGCTGGGGGCCCTCGTGGAGATCGTCACCACGCTGTCCTACCTGGGACTGGTGCTGTCCGCCTGAGCGTCGACCGTCCGGGCGGGTAGCGTTCTCGGCGAGGTGCACCGGTGTGGTCGAGGGGGACGGCATGCTCATCACGGACGACTTCCTGCCCGTACCGGTGCCCGAGTCGCTGGACGCGACCTACCTGGTGCCGATCGTCGGACTGCCGAAGGTGAGCCCGAAGACCGCGGTGGAGGGGCTCGCCGGACGGCTCGCCGAGCCGGTGCACGGGCTGGCCAAGCAGATGCTGGACAGCCCGCTGATGACCGTGGACACCCGGCCGGTCAGCGAGTTCCCCGAGCTGCCGCCGGACCTGCTCACCGCGTTCGGGGCGACCGAGGCGCAGCTGGCCCGGCTGGCCGCCGCCACGCATCTCGTCGTGGTGCAGGCCGAGTACCGGCCGGGCTGGCCGCCGGCGCACGAGTGGGCGGCCCGGGCGGTGGCCGCGGCGGTCGCCGAAACGGTCGACGGGGACGTCGTGGACGTCTTCGGGCTCCAGTTCCTCGACCCGGCGGCCGCGCTGCGGTCCCTCCCCGACGAGCAGGGCCGGATCCGGCTGGTCGACTGGGTGCTGGTGCCGTACTCGTCGGACGCCGACGGGCTGTGGTTCACCACGAAGGGGCTGCGCCGCTTCGGCCTGCTGGAGCTCCAGGCCCAGGGCGTGCCGGACCACCTCACCCGCGCGTGGGGCGCGGTGATGACCGGGGCCGCCCGGCGGCTGCTGCGGGACTGGACCGAGGGGCTGGCCGGCGAGGAGGTGCCGGCGTTCGTGCAGCTCCCGGTGCTCGCCACGGTGACCGGGCACGACATCGCGGTCGCGTACGGCAATCCGGAGCAGCACGGTGCGACGGCGCCGGTGCTGCTGCGGCTGGAGCTGGACCCGGCGACCGACCCGGACGCCGACTCGTTCCTCACCCTCAACCCGCCGCCCGGGCACCCGGGCCCGCCCGGCCGCTACTTCGCCGCCGCCTGCGCGACCCTGTTCAACGGCATCCAGCCCGACGTCCGGTACGCCCGCTCGGGCGACGCGATGAGCCGGGCCATCGCCACGGCCCGCGCCGCGCTGGACGACATCCGGGCCCGCTTCCTCGCCGGCGGGCTCCCCGCCGAGAGCCAGCTCGTGGTCAAGTACGGCCTGCCCGGCGACGACGGCCCCGAGTACGTCTGGGCCGGGGTGACCTCGTGGGACACCCCGGAGCGGATCGTCGGGGCGAGCGCCAGCGACGCCGCCGGCGACCCGACGGTCCGGATCGGCGCCCCGGTGGTGGTGGAGGCCGCCGACGTCGTCGACTGGGCCGTGCTGGACGGCACGGGCGTCATCGAGGGCGGCTGGACCCAGGCGGTCCTCGACGCCGGCGAACCCCCCACGGACTCCTGACCCCGGCTGATCATGAAGTTGCGGCGCTCACGGAGATCGAGATCGCCGCCAACTTCATGATCGACGGAAGAGTGGGGGTCAGCGGACCGAGGGCTCCACGAAGGGTGGGCGGGTCAGGCGCATCTGGGCGCGGCGGCCGCGGATGTCGACCTCCAGCGTCTCGCCGTCGGGGAGCTTCGGGTCGGTGTCGATCAGGGCCAGGGCGATGCCCTGCTTCTTCGTCGGGCTGAAGGTGCCGCTGGTGATCGTGCCGACCTGCTTGTCACCGGCGTAGACGGCCATGCCGGGGCGCGGGATGGCCCGGTCGACCGCCTCCAGGCCGCGCAGCGTGCGGGCGGGGCCGGCGGCCTTCTCGGCCCGCAGCACGTCGCGACCCCAGAAGGCCGGCTTGTCCCAGCCGACCGCCCAGCCGGAGCGGGCCTGCACGGGGGTGATGTCCAGGGAGAGGTCCTGCCCGTGCAGCGGGTACCCCATCTCGGTGCGCAGCGTGTCCCGCGCGGCCAGGCCGCAGGCGCGCAGCTCGTACGCCGCACCGGCGGCGAACAGCGCGTCCCAGACGGCGAGCGCGTCGCCGGCCGGTACGACCAGCTCGTAGCCGAGCTCGCCGGTGTAGCCGGTGCGACAGACGGTCAGCTCGACGCCCTCCAGCGAGGCGGTCGAGAAGCTCATGTAGTCGTGCTCCGTAGGCAGGCCGAGCGCGGCCAGCAGCTCCGCCGAACGCGGCCCCTGGACGGCGAGCACCGCGTACGCCTCGTGCTCGTCGGTGACGACCACGCCGTCGGGCGCCACGGCGCGCAACCGGCGGACCACCTCGGCGGTGTTCGCCGCGTTCGGCACCAGGAACACGTGGTCGTCGGCGTGCAGGTAGGCGATGATGTCGTCCACCACGCCGCCGGTGGCGTCGTCGCAGCAGAGCGTGTACTGGGCCTTGCCCGGGCCGATCCGGCCGAGGTCGTTGGAGAGGCAGGAGTTCACGAAGTCCGCGGCGCCCGGCCCGGTGACCCGGGCCTTGCCGAGGTGCGAGACGTCGAAGACGCCAACACCGGTACGCACGGCCGTGTGCTCCTTGAGGACGCCGCCGCCGGCGTACTCGAGCGGCATCTCCCAGCCCCCGAAGGGGGCGAACTTCGCGCCGAGCGCGGTGTGCCGCTCGTGCAGGGGGGAACGGCGCAGCCGGGTCGCGGCGGCGTCGGAGGTCACCTCGGTCATGGGTGCGAACTTACCGGCCCGTGACCGGCTGGTTAGCATCGGCGTGACCCCGCCTGCACGCATCAGCGGGACAGCCACGCGTCCGGCGGGTAGGTTCGCCGCCGGAGACCTTCATCGCCGGTACGCGACGCCGCGGCCGGCCCGGCCCGCCCGGAGTAGCTTTCGTGACATCGCCCCGCACCACCCTCAGCCTGGTCGACACCGACCCCGCCGAACTCGCCGTCGACGCGATCGTGATCGGCGTGCACAGCCAGACCACGGAGCAGGAGTCCGGCTCACCCGCCGGCGCCCTGCTGCTGGCCAGCGGCGCGGAGAGCATCGCCGCCGCGTTCGACGGCAAGCTGACCGAGACGCTGGCCCTGCTCGGCGCCACCGGCGGCCCCGGTGAGGTGATCAAGCTGGCCACGCTGGGCACGGTCACCGCCCCGGTGGTCGCCGCCGTCGGGCTCGGCCCGGAGCCGTCCGGCGCCGCCCCGGCCCCGGAGACCCTGCGCCGGGCGGCCGGCGCCGCGGTGCGGGCTCTGGCCGGCGCCGCCCGCGTCGCGCTCGCCCTGCCGCTGCCCGACGACGCCGACGCCCCGGCCGCGCTGCGCGCGGTCGGCGAGGGCGCGCTGCTCGGCGGCTACCGGTTCGCCGGCTACAAGACCAAGCCGCAGCCGGCCCGGCGCACGCCGGTGGCCGAGGTGCTGGTCGCGGTGCCGGACGCGGCGGACGCGACCGCCCAGGCCGAGGTCACCCGCGCCCAGGCGGTGGCCGGTGCGGTGCTGACCAGCCGGGACTGGGTCAACACGGCCCCGAACGAGCTGCGCCCGCCGTCGTTCGCCGACGCCGTGGCCACCGCCGGCCGGGAGGCCGGGCTCGGCGTGGAGGTGCTCGACGAGGCGGCGCTGGCCGCCGGCGGCTACGGCGGCATCCTCGCCGTCGGCCAGGGTTCGGAGGCCCCGCCGCGGCTGGTCAAGCTGACCTACACCCCCGAGGGTGGCGGCAACGGCAAGCGGGTGGCGCTGGTCGGCAAGGGCATCACCTTCGACACCGGCGGCATCTCGATCAAGCCGGCCCAGGGCATGTGGGAGATGAAGTCCGACATGGCGGGCGCGGCGGCGGTCGGCGCGGCCATGCTGGCGGTCGCGGCGCTCAAGCCGTCCGTCGCGGTCACCGGCTACCTGCCGATGGCGGAGAACATGCCGTCGGGCACCAGCTACCGGCCGGGCGACGTGATCACCATGTACAGCGGCAAGCGGGTCGAGGTGCTGAACACCGACGCCGAGGGCCGGATGATCCTGGCCGACGCCATCGCCCGGGCCTGCGAGGACGGCGCGGACTACCTGTTCGAGACCTCCACGCTGACCGGCGGCCAGGTGATCGCGCTGGGCAAGAAGATCGCCGGCGTGATGGGCACCCCGGAGCTGTGCGAGCGGGTCCGGGCCGCGGGTGACGCCACCGGCGAGCCGGCCTGGCCGATGCCGCTGCCGGACGACGTGCGCAAGGGCATGGACTCCGACGTCGCCGACATCTCGCAGGTCAACGCCGGCATGGACCGGGCGGGCCACATGCTCCAGGGCGGCGTCTTCCTGCGGGAGTTCGTCACCGACGAGGTGGCCTGGGCGCACATCGACATCGCCGGCCCCGGCTACCACTCGGGCGAGGCCACCGGCTACTGGACCAAGGGCGGCACCGGCGTCCCGGTGCGTACGCTGCTGCACCTGGTCGACGACGTCGCCGCCAACGGCTGACGCGTCCACCGCGCCGGAACGGGGCGCTCCCCTCGCCGGGGGGCGCCCCGTCCGCGTGTCCGGATCAGAACAGCTCGGGGCGGCGCTTGCGGCGCTCGTTGTAGTCGCGCATCCGCTGCGGATAGCCCATCAGCCGGACGTCGTAGATCGGGATGGCGAGCCGGTGCGCGAACCGGCGGGCCTCCTCCGGCCCGCCGACCCGCCGCCGGGTCCACTCGCCGTCGTCGGCGATCAGCATGACAGTGGTCTCGGTGACCGTGGTCCGGGGTTCCAGGTACGCCTCGACGCCCCGCCGGGTGCGGATGAAGCTCTCCAGGTGATCCAGATCGGCGCGGTCGGCGGCGCGGTCGCGGCTCACCGCGCCCACCCGCTTGCGTCGTCGGAACAGCCCCACCGAACCCACTCCTCCCCCGCCGGTCATCGAAGACGGTGCCAAGCGTACGTGCCACCGACGTGTCGTTGGGCACCTCACTACGCGCACCGTCCCCGGTGGTGACAAGATGACCGAGGTGGGGTGTGCCTGTTACTCCCCCGTAACCCCCGATGCAGCGACGCGACCTGGGAGTTGGACGTGAGCGAGCCGAACGACGCAACCTTCGACATCGTCATCCTCGGAGGTGGTAGCGGCGGCTACGCGGCGGCGCTGCGTGCCGCCCAGCTGGACCTGTCCGTCGCCCTGATCGAGAAGGGCAAGCTCGGGGGCACCTGCCTGCACAACGGCTGCATCCCCACCAAGGCGCTGCTGCACGCCGCCGAGATCGCCGACCAGACCCGCGAGTCGGAGCAGTTCGGCGTCAAGGCCGAGCTGGTCGGCATCGACATGGCGGCGGTCAACTCGTACAAGGACGGCGTCGTCTCCCGCCTGTACAAGGGCCTCCAGGGCCTGGTGGGCAGCGCCAAGAAGATCACCTTCGTGGCGGGCGCCGGCAAGCTGGTCGGGAAGAATGTCGTCGAGGTCGACGGCAAGCGCTACACCGGCCGGAACATCATCCTGGCCTCCGGCTCGTACGCGAAGAGCCTGCCCGGCCTGGAGATCGACGGCGAGCGGATCATCACGAGCGACCACGCGCTGACCCTGGACCGGGTCCCCTCCTCGGCGATCGTGCTGGGCGGCGGCGTGATCGGCGTCGAGTTCGCCAGCGTCTGGAAGTCCTTCGGCGTGGACGTGACCATCGTCGAGGCGCTGCCCCGCCTGGTCGCGGCCGAGGACGAGGAGTCCTCGAAGGCCCTGGAGCGGGCGTTCCGCAAGCGGAAGATCAACTTCAAGGTCGGCAAGCCGTTCGAGAAGGTCGAGAAGACCGAGAACGGCGTCAAGCTGACCATCCAGGGCGGCGACACCGTCGAGGCGGAGCTGCTGCTGGTCGCCGTCGGCCGCGGCCCGACGACCGCCAACCTCGGCTACGAGGAGCAGGGCGTCAAGATGGACCGCGGCTACGTGCTGACCGACGAGCGGCTGCGCACCAGCGTGCCGAACGTCTACGCGGTCGGCGACATCGTGCCCGGCCTCCAGCTCGCCCACCGCGGCTTCCAGCAGGGCATCTTCGTCGCCGAGGAGATCGCCGGCAAGAACCCGGCCGTGATCGACGAGGCCGGCATCCCGCGGGTCACCTACTGCGACCCGGAGCTGGCGTCGGTCGGCCTCACCGAGGCGAAGGCCAAGGAGCAGTACGGCGCTGACAAGATCAAGACCTACAACTACAACCTGGGCGGCAACGGCAAGAGCCAGATCCTCAAGACCGCCGGCCACGTGAAGCTGGTCCGCGTCGAGGACGGCCCGGTGGTCGGCGTGCACATGGTCGGCGCCCGGGTCGGCGAACTGATCGGCGAGGCGCAGCTCATCTACAACTGGGAGGCGTACCCGGCCGAGGTGGCGCAGCTCGTGCACGCCCACCCGACGCAGAACGAGGCCCTGGGCGAGGCGCACCTGGCCCTGGCCGGCAAGCCGCTGCACGCGCACGCCTGACACGACAACCGCGGCGTCCGGCGACGGGCGATGATCCCACCAGGGGAATGAAGGAGTCTGGAGAACATGCCGGTATCGGTCACCATGCCCCGGCTCGGCGAGAGCGTCACCGAGGGCACCGTCACGCGCTGGCTCAAGCAGGAGGGCGACACCGTCGAGGTCGACGAGCCGCTGCTCGAGGTGTCGACCGACAAGGTCGACACCGAGATCCCGTCCCCCGCGGCGGGCGTGCTGAGCCGGATCGTGGTCGGCGAGGACGAGACCGCCGAGGTGGGCAGCGAGCTGGCGGTCATCGCCGGTGAGGGCGAGGAGGCCGGCGGGGCCGCTCCGCAGCAGGAGGCCCCGGCGGAGCAGGCCGAGGAGGCCGCCGCCGAGCCGCAGGCCGAGGCGGAGCAGCCGGCCGTCGAGGAGCCCGCCCCGGCCGCCGCGGCGCCGTCGGGCGAGGGCACCCCGGTGACCATGCCGGCCCTGGGCGAGAGCGTCACCGAGGGCACGGTGACCCGCTGGCTCAAGCAGGTCGGCGAGACCGTCGAGGTGGACGAGCCGCTGCTGGAGGTCTCCACCGACAAGGTCGACACCGAGATCCCGTCGCCGGTCGCCGGCACGGTGCTGGAGATCAAGGTCGCCGAGGACGAGACCGCCGAGGTCGGCGGCGTCCTGGCGATCGTGGGCGCGGCCGGCGCCGCGCCGGCGGCGAAGCCGGAGCCGAAGCCCGAGCCCAAGGCCGAGGCGAAGCCCGAGCCGAAGCCGGAGCCGAAGCCGGAGCCGGAGCCCAAGGTCGAGGAGCCGACCCCGGGCATGTCCTACAACGAGCCGGCCGCCGAGACCGAGCAGGCCGCGCAGCCGGCCAAGGTCGAGCAGGCCGCCCAGCCGTCCGCGCCGACCACCACGCCGCAGCGGCCGACCGTCCCGGCCCAGGCCGGTGGCGAGGAGGGCGCCGGCTACGTGACCCCGCTGGTCCGCAAGCTGGCCGCCGAGCACGGGGTGAACCTGTCCTCGGTCAACGGCACCGGCGTCGGCGGGCGGATCCGTAAGCAGGACGTGCTGGAGGCGGCCGAGAAGGCGAAGGCCGCCCAGGCCGCGCCGGCCGCGCAGCCCGCTCCGGCCGCCGCGGCGGCCCCGGCCAAGCCGGCCGCGAAGCCGCAGCCGAGCAGCAAGCGGGGCACCGTCGAGAAGCTGCCCCGGATCCGCAAGGCCATCGCCAACCGGATGCACGAGTCGCTGCACGAGATGGCGCAGCTGACCACGGTGATCGAGGTGGACGTCACCCGGATCGCCAAGCTGCGGGCCCAGGCCAAGGACTCCTTCCTGCAGCGGCACGGCGTGAAGCTGTCCTTCCTGCCGTTCTTCGCCCTGGCCGCCGTCGAGGCGCTCCAGTCCTACCCGATCGTCAACGCCCAGCTCGACCTGGAGGGCGGGACGATCACCTACCCGCAGGCGGAGCACCTGGGCATCGCCGTGGACACCGAGCGGGGCCTGCTGGTGCCGGTCATCCACAACGCCGGTGACCTCAACCTGGGCGGGATCGCCAAGCGGGTCGCCGACCTGGCCGAGCGCACCCGCACCAACAAGATCAGCCCGGACGAGCTCGCGGGCGCGACCTTCACGCTGACCAACACCGGCAGCCGGGGCGCGCTCTTCGACACCCCGATCGTGCCGTCGCCGCAGTCGGCGATGCTCGGCACGGGTGCCGTGGTCAAGCGCCCGGTCGTGGTCAACGACCCGGAGCTGGGCGAGGTCGTCGCGGTCCGGTCGATGGTCTACCTGGCCATGTCGTACGACCACCGGCTGATCGACGGCGCGGACGCGGCCCGCTTCCTCGTCGCGGTCAAGGAGCGGCTGGAGGCCGGCAACTTCGAGGCCGAGCTGGGGCTCTGACCCTCTGACGGCACGAAAGGGGGCGCGCGGCGTACGCCGCGCGCCCCCTTCGTCGTCTCCGGGTCAGGCGCGCAGGTGTTCCTCGGACACCTGCCAGAGCCGCTCGGCGGCCTCCGGGTCGCGGGCGTACGGGGCGTAGCCGGTGCGGGTGCCGGGCTGGTTCGGCCCGGCCTCCTGGCAGTCCTCGAAGTACCGGCCGCCGACCCCGGCGACCAGCGGCGAGGCGGCGACCAGCACCGACGTGGCCGCGCCCTGCTCGGGCGTCTTCCAGTACGCCGCGCCGCCGCCGCTCTGCGTCCGCATGCGGTCCAGTTCCTCCTCGCTGATGTAGCGCTGGAGGTTGGTCCGGATGGCGCCCGGCATCAGCGCGTTGGTGAAGATCCCGTCGTCGGCCCAGCGCCGGGTGGCGTCCACCGCGAAGAGCACGTTCGCGGTCTTGGACTGCCCGTACGCCTGCCACGGGTCGTAGGGCCGCTGCCGGAAGTGGATGTCGGAGAAGACCACCGGCGAGCGCAGGTGGGCCGCCGAGCTGACCGAGACGATCCGGGCGCCCTCCGCGGCGGCCAGGGACCGGTACAGCCCGGTGGCCAGCGCGAAGTGCCCGAGGTGGTTGGTCGCGAACTGCATCTCCCAGCCCTGCTCGGTGCGCATCTCGGGCGAGGCCATGATGCCGGCGTTGTTGACGAGCATGTGCAGGGGCCCGTCCCAGGTGCGGACGAAGGAGGCCACCGAGCCGAGATCGGCCAGGTCGAGCGGGGCGACCAGGATCCGGTCGTTGCCGGTGGTGCCGGTGATCTCGGCGGCGGCCCGCTGCCCGGCCTCGGGGTTGCGGACCGCGAGCGTGACGTCGGCCCCGGCGGCGGCGAGCGCGCGGGCGGTCTCCACGCCGATGCCGGACGCGCCGCCGGTGACGACGGCCCGCCGGCCGGTGAGGTCGAGGTCGCGGACCACCTCCAGGGCGGTGGTCTCGCGGGAGAACGGGGTGCTGACGGGTGTGCTGGTGGTCATGATCCATCCTTGTCGGAGGCGGCACGGACCGGTCGGTCGGCCGCTACGATGAGAAGCGGAGGATCCTCCGTTACGACCGAGCCTAACCGGAGGACCCTCCGGTTGCCCAGTCCGGCCGGACCTCCCGTCCGGTCGAGCCGAGGAGGAGCCGTGCCCGACCGACCGCTGCGCGCCGACGCGCTGCGCAACCGGCAACGACTGCTGGACGCCGCGGTCCACACGTTTTCCCAGGCGGGCGCCGAGGTAACGCTGGACCGCATCGCCAAGGAGGCCGGGGTCGGCATCGGCACCCTCTACCGCCACTTCCCCACCCGCGAGGCGCTCATCGAGGCGGCCTACCGCAACGAACTGGCCAAGCTCTGCGACGCCGTGCCCGAACTGCTCGCGGCACTGCCCGCCGAGGCGGCGGTCCGGGCGTGGATGGACCGGTTCGTCGACTACCTGGCCACCAAACGGGGCATGGCCGACGCGCTGCGGCTGGCCATCGCCTCCGGCGCCAACCCGTACGCCCACAGCCGGGACCGGCTGCTCGCCGCGCTGGGCGACCTGCTGGCGGCCGGCGTCGCCGCGGGCACCGTCCGCGCCGACGTGGCCGCCGCCGACGTGCTCGCCGGGCTGAGCGGCGTCTCGCTGGTCGCCGGCGAGCCGGACCAGCGTGCGCAGGCCGGCCGCCTGCTCGACCTGCTGATGGACGGGCTGCGCCACCGGCCGGCCTGAGCAGAATCCGGCCCGCCGCCGACCCGGCGCTGACAGACTCGGTCGGTGAGCGGCTTCGGGTGGCGGGGGCGCCTCGGGCCGGCGGTGCCGGTGGCGCCCGGGGCCCGGGTGGACCGGTTCGAGGTCTTCTTCGACCTGGTCTTCGTCTTCTCCTTCTTCATCATCACCCGCGCCACCGCGCTCCAGGTCAGCGGCGGCGCGCTGCTGCACGCGCTGCTCGTCCTCGCCGTGCTCTGGTGGTCGTGGGTGGTGCACAGCGTGGTGGCCACCCGGATCCGACTGGGCGAGGGCTTCGTTCCGGTGCTCATGACCGTCGGCATGGCGGCGCTGTTCACCTTCGCCCTGTCCCTGCCGAACGCGTTCCGCGATCCCCGTGGCAACGCGGCCGGGCCGATCGTCGCGGCGGTCAGCTACACCGTCATCCGGATGGTGCACCTGCTGCTCTACCTGCACGTCGTACGGGACAGCCCGAACGAACGCCGCCAGCTCCTCCGGTTCGCCCCGGAGGTGATCGGCAGCACCCTCCTGCTGGGGATCGCCGCCCTGATCCCGCCGAAGATCGACGACCTCTTCTCGGCGGCGGCGTTCCGCGACGGGCTCTGGGCGACCGTCGTGCTGCTCCAGTACGCCACCGGCCTCATCGCGGGCACCTGGGGCTGGGGCGTCGCCTCCGCCGAGCACTGGACCGAGCGGTACGACCTCATCCTGATCATCGCGCTGGGCGAGTCGGTCATCTCCGTGGGCGTCGGCAGCAACCTGCTCGGCCAGCCGCCGACCTGGCCGGCCGTGGCGGCGGCCGTGCTCGGCATCTTCTTCACCGCCGCGCTCTGGTGGGCGCACTACGACATGATCGGACCGGCCGCCCGGATCGCCCTGCACACCGCCCAGGACGGCCCCCGCGTCGCGATGGCCCGGGACGCGTACGCCTACCTGTTCCTGCCGATGATCGCCGGCATCATCCTCTTCGCGCTCGGCGCCGAGATGATCGTGCACCAGATCGCCGACCCGCACGTGCCGCAGCACCTCCCGGCGCTCGGCCCCGGCGTGCCGCTGCTCTTCGGCGGGGTGATCTGCTTCATCTGCGCCAACATGCTCTTCCAGCTCCGCACCCTGCGCACCGTGAGCTGGACCCGGGTCGGCGCGGTGGTGCTGCTGGCCGTGACCATGCCGGTCGCGCAGCACATCCCCGCCCTGGCCGCCCTGGCCGTGATGACGGCGATCACCATCGGCATGGTGGCGGCCGAGGTGGTGGTATTCGACGAGGGCCGGCGGGCGCTGCGGGGGCTCGTGTTCGAGGAGCGCACCAGCCACGAGGCGCACGAGGCCGCCTACCGCGCCCGCTGGCACGAACCCCACGAGCGCGACGAGGGCGAGTGAGCGAGCCGGACGAGGACGGTGCTCGCTAGCGGGCCGCCGGCGGTGAGCAACGGGCGAGGGCGTCCCGGATCGCCGCGACCGCTCCGACGATCTCGTCCAGCGGACGTTCGATGCGGGCATTCGGCACCGGCTCGAAGTCGGCGAGTGACCGACCCACGACCATGAACTCCGAGAGATCGATGTCGTACTGACCGAGGTCGCTCCACCCGGCCTGCACCTCGAACAGACCCTCACGGGACGGGGCAACCCGCAGCCACCCCGTGCACTGGTCCGAGAAGTTGAACGGGAGCAGCACCCGGTCGGCGCCGGCCCTCAGCCGCCGCAACTCGGCGAGCCACTGGTCCAGGGTGAACGTGGGACCAGGGTGCCCGGTGGCGGGGCCGCCGTAGTCCGGCACGAGGATGCACTCGAAACGGCTGGTCCCGAGCCCCAGGAGCAGGAGGCCCCGCACCGCGTCCGTCACCTCGATCCAGAGGCCGATCTGCCGCGGTGACCTACGTTCCTCCGCGTTCATGGACAAGCCCTTCCCGAGTGGCAGGTGGCCGCTGGCGGCGTCGGACACATGATGCCAGCCGGCGTGGTTCCGGGTGTGCCCTGCCCTTGCGGCCTGGAGCCGAGGATGTGACATCAGCCACACTGCTCGGGACAGCGCTGTTGCGGGAGCACTTGTAGCGTGAGCGCCAGTCGGTATCGAGCCACGCGAATACACGCGCTCGTGATCAGCGCAGGTCGTGGTGGCGTACCGGGTGGCAACGGGGACAGGAGCGATCGATGCGACCGCACGTGAGGGCCGTACCGTCCGAAGTGGTTCGTCATCGCCCGCAGCGGGTTCACGAGACACCGATCGTCTCACCTCGATCGCCGTCGGTCCCCTGAGACCACTTCTCATCACGTAGTCACCGTCGCGCCGTCCGCCCAGTGGACGGCGCGATCTTGCACGGGGAGCAGGCATGGATCTGAGATCATCCGCAAGCGTCGTGCCACTGGTGCGGCGCCGGCAATCCGGATGGCGGCAGGCCGTAATGGCGTGCCTCACGGCGGTGGCGCTGCTGGTCAGCCTGCTGCCGGGGACCGCGGCCCGAGCGGAGGATCCACCTTCCGCGCCGCCCGACCGGGCGGCGGTGGTGCAGGCGTGGTTGTACGGCGGCGCGAAGGTGCGGTCCGCGGCGGAGCTGGCCCTGGTCGGCTCCGACGACCAGATCCGGGCGTTCCTGAGCGACGGTTGGGCGCAGGCGGAGCGGTTGGACGAGCGGGACTCGGTGGTCGCGGTGATCGCCGAGGGCGGCGCTGCCGTGCGCGCGGCGGCCCAGCAGGCCCTCAACGCCGCCGACGCCGGTGACACGGAGGCTCTGTCGAAATTCCTTTCCACCGGCTGGCAGCAGCCGTCGAACACCGACACGCGGGTGCAGGTCAACCGGTTGATGGCGGCCGGTGGGGATCAGGTCAAGGCGGCCGCTCAGCAGGCGTTGGATTCGCCGGATCCGTCGGTGTGGCGTGAGTTCGTGGACTCGGGTTGGCAGTCGCGGTGGCTGACGGATCAGCGGGTGCGGGTCAACCAGGCGATGGCCACGGGCGGCACGCAGGTGAAGGCGGCCGGGCAGAAGGCGTTGGATGCGGGTACGCCGGAGGCGTTGGAGTCGTTCCTGGACTACGGCTGGTCGGTTGCGGCAGCCCGGGATCAGGAGACGGAGACGCTGACCGCGCTGCAGGCGCAGGCGCAGGCGCAGGGTGATCTGGCGGCGCAGGAGACCCAGCGTGCGGTGGACGAGGGTGCGCGGGCGAAGGAGGCCGCGGAGGCGGCTCGTAAGTCGGCGCAGGAGGCCGCTGCGGCGACCGCGGCGGCGCGTAACGACACGAAGGAAGCGGCGGCGCAGGCCAAGCGTGCTGCGGTGGCGGCGCAAAAGGCTGCGGCGGCGGCGAAGGTGGCCGTGCAGGCGGCGGCGTCGGCGAACCGGGCGGCGCGGGCGGCTGCGGCGGCGGCGCAGCGGGCGGCGTCGGCGGCGTCGCAGGCGGAGCGGGCGGCGACCCGGGCGTACAACGCGGCGGCTTCGGCGGCGACCGACGCGTCGAAGGCGGACGCGGCGCGGGTGACCGCGCAGGAGGCGCGGGACAACGCGAAGCTGTCGCGGGACTTCGCCACCACCGCCAATCTGGCGGGCCAGGCGATCCAGGCGGGCCTGAACGCGTTGGCTGCGGCGCGGTCGGCGGCGACCCAGGCGAAGCTGGCGTCAGACGCCAACGACGAGGCGACCAGATACGCCAACGACGCGGGCGCGGACGCCTCGGCAGCGGTCGCCGCTGCCAAGCAGGCACGTGCGGACGCGGACCGGGCGCTTCGCGCGGCCAACGCCGCGGAGAACTACCTGAACGTGGCGGCGCAGGCGGCGTTCCGGGCGCGGGACGCGGCCAACCGGGCCGCACAGCACGCCGAAGAAGCGGCCGATGCCGCGATCGAGGCGGCGGACCATGCTGGCGACGCGACGATGGCGGCGCAGCGGTCGAGTGAGGCGGCGAACGCGGCCTCCGTCGCGGCGACCGCAGCCGTGGAGACCGCAAGCGAGGCAATCAAGGTGTACGACGCGGCGCGCGCGGCGGACGCCGAGCGGATCGCGGTGGCCCAGGACGAGGGTGTCGAGGCGGCCCGGCAGGCCGCGGCCCAGTACGACCAGGCGCAGAAGGCGGCCAAGTGGGACGCGCTGCAGGCCGAGCAGCGCGACGCGGAGACCAACCGGCTCATCGCCGAGGCGCAGAACCCGGCCACCGACCCCGCCGTCGCGGTCGCCGCCGCCCGCAAGGTCGCGTTGAACCTGTCGAGTGCGTCCGGGACCTGGACCCAGCAGGCGGCGCGGGCCGCGTTGGGCGGCAGCGACGCGCAGGCGATGGAGTTCGTGCGAACCGGCATCGCGGAGGCCGCCGGGCAGGACGACCGGGTCGCGGTGCGGGATCTGGCGATCACCGACAACACCGCGCTGCGTGATGCGGCCCTGGCGGCGCTCAACGGCAGCGACGCGCAGGTGTCGGAGTTCCTGCGGACGCAGAACTACACCGGCCGGTACACGCAGGACCGGCTCAAGGTCAACCAGATCATGTCCGCGGCGACGAAGTCGGGCGACGTGTATCTGGCCCAGAAGGCGCAGGAGGCCCTCGACTCCGAGGACGGGCAGAAGCTGCGGGACTTCATCGCCTCGGGCCAGTACACGGCCGCCGCTGTCGGGCAGCGGGTGCAGGTCAACACGATCATGGCCAGCGCGGACAGCGGCCCGGAGGTCAAGGCCGCCGCGCAGATCGCCCTGGACGGGCCCCCGCCAGGACTGCAGCAGTTCCTCAAGGAGGGCCGGTACGCCGCGGCCGAGCGGGACCAGGACGCCGCAGCGCACATGGCGGTCGTGGCCGGCCTCGTCGAGCGGATCAACGGAATCGCCCAGACCGCAGTGCAGAACGCGATGGAGGCGCAGAAGGTCGCGGCGCAGGCCCGCCAGGACGCGGAGGCGGCGGCAAACTACGCCGACCAGGCCGCCCGGTCAGCGCAGGCCGCAGCCGGCTACGCGGCGAAGGCCGCCCAGTACGCCGACCAGGCGAGCCAGTCGGTGGCCAAGGCCGAGGCGGCGGTCAAGACCGCCAAGGACGCGGCGACCCGGGCATCTGCCTCGGCACGGAGTGCGATCCGCTCCGCATCATGGGCGGTCGCCTCACACGAACAGGCGATTCAGTCGGCCAACGAGGCGCACGCGTCGGCCAAACGCGCGTACGACTCGGCGATCGCCGCGGGCAAGAGCGCCAAAGAAGCAGTCGACGCAGCAAACCAGGCCTACAAGGAGTACGAGGACGCCAAGGGCCTCGAGGTCGCCAAGTGCCACACCGAGTACGCCATGGGCCCGGCGCTGGAGTTCGAGAAGCTGCTGAACGGCACCCAGGGTGACTGGGCCGCCAACTGCATCCGCAACGTCATCGCCGACCCGGCCGAGCTGGCCAAGCGGGCCTACACCAACTCGGCGTACTGCAGCATCTATCCCGAGGGCAGCCAGCTCAACAAGAACTGCCTCGCCTCGGTCCTGGACCCCGACTTCCGCGGCGGACAGACGCTGACGCTGCTCACCCAGCTCATCAACGGCATCACCGCCACCCTGATCCCCGTCGCCGCGGCACTCGGGATCGGCTGCATCGCGACCGTGGTCTGCGGCATCGTCCTGGGCACCCTGGTGACCATCGGCGACGTCGGGCTCAGCATCTACAAGTACATCAACGGCGACCAGGGCCTGGCCGACACGTTGATGCACCTGGGCGGCCTGGCCCTGGAGTCTCTGGCGTTCGCCGGGGTCGCCAAGCTCGTCGGGGCGGGCTTCAAGGCCGCCAAGCAGCTGTACACGATCAGCCGCGCCGCGAAGGCGGCCAAGAGCGAACTCGCGGCGGCCGACTTCTCCCGAATTCGGTTCGTATTCAACTCCTGCCTACGCGGGAACAGCTTCACCGCCGACACCCCGGTCCTGCTGGCCGACGGCAGCAGCAAACCCATCGGCGAGGTCCGGGTCGGCGATTCGGTTCTGAGCACCGATCCGGACACCAGGCACACGTCCGGTCAGCCGGTCAGGGCGGTCGTCACGAACACGGACACGGATCTCACCGACCTCACCATCCTGTCGGCCGGTCAGCGCGGTGTCGTTCGTACCACCGGTCACCACCGCTTCTGGACGCCGAGGAATGAGCGGTGGACGGAAGCCGGGAAGCTGTCACCGGGCACCTCGCTCCTCACTCCCAAGGGCGACAAAGCCCTCGTCACGGCCGTACGCAACCACACCGGCAATCAACGGATGTACGACCTGACCGTCGGCAGCACCCACACCTACTACGTGCTCGGCGGAGCTACGCCCGTCCTGGTCCACAACGCTGACTGCTTCGGTCTGGACGACCTGGGCGGGGGCTGGTTCCGCTCTCCGGCCGGTCTGGACTACGGACCCAACGACCCGGAGTTCGGCCACCGCATCCTTCACGTCCTGGCCCACGCCTACGAAAATCCCTTGAAGAGGGAGCACAGCGTCTTCGACACGGGAAGCAAGGGGATCCTCGAAACGGTGGATGAGGCATGGCAGCGGAGGAGCATGGCGGTCAAGATCACCGAGACCCCTCCCAACCAGTGGCATGGTGGCAGGACGACGTACACCATCCCGATGGGCCGTCGCGTCGGGTTCAATCCGGGAGAGGACTTCATCAGGATCACCGTGGAACACGGCAGCGAACTCGTTACGGCCTTCCCCGTCAAGTATCCGTGACCGAAGGATGACTTCGCGGAGCGGTTAGGGGCTCGCCCTGGAAGACGAGGGCCGGTCTGCCGTCACGGCAGACCGGCCCTCAGCCGCTTCCGGCGATCGTCGCCGGGCGGCCGGGCCAACACCGTGACGGGATAGGCTTCCGGCAGCGTCGCGGTGCACCCGGCACGAAGGCCGCCGTGGGCATGGAGGCGCGGGACAGCAGGGGACCATGTGCACCCATCCCACCCGTCGAGCGGCCGGCTGACCGCCCTCGGCACCCAGTTGATCGAGATCCACGACTGGCTCCGCGAGGAGCTGACCCGGCTCCGCGCGAGCCTCGACTTCCCCGGCGGCGGCGCGCTCTCCCGGGAACTGCGCGCGCACTGCGTCGGTTTCTGCGCCGCGCTGGACCGGCACCACACCGGCGAGGACGGCGGCGCGTTCCACGCACTGGCCGAGCAGGCGCCCGAGCTGCGCCCCGTGCTCGCCGAGCTGAGCGCCGACCACCGCATCGTCGCCGACCTGCTGCGCCGGGTCGACGCCCTGCTCACCGAGGCGGCCGACGGCCGGTCCGTCCGGGCCGAGCTGGACGGGCTGGCCGCCCTGCTGGAGACACACTTCACCTACGAGGAGCGGAAACTGGTCGCGGCCTTGAACCGGCTGGCGGGCGACCCCGTGGAACTGCTCGGCGTGACGCCACCCCGGAACGGGGACCTTCTCGAACGGACGGAGACCGCATGACCATCGACACCGTCGACGCCGCCGCGGCCGGCACCTGGCAGCTGGGCGACCGCGTCGTCAACCGGATCGGCTTCGGCGCGATGCGGTTGACCGCGAACGCGGACGGCAGCCCCAGCGACCGGGACCGGGCCGTGGCGGTGCTGCGCCGGGCGGTCGAGCTGGGGGTCAACCACATCGACACCGCGGCGTTCTATTTCTCGCCGCTGCGCTCGGCCAACGAGCTGATCAACCGGGCGCTGTCGCCGTACCCGGAGGATCTGGTCATCGTCACCAAGGTCGGGCCGGGCAAGGACCCGTCCGGCCAGTGGCTGCCGATGGCCCGGCCGGACCAGCTCCGCGGCCAGGTCGAGGAGAACCTGCGCCAGCTCGGCCGGGACCACCTCGACGTGGTGAACCTCCGGGTGTACGGCCCGGAGCCGCTGGCCGAGCACTTCGGCGCGCTCGCCGAGCTGCGAGACGCCGGGCTGATCCGGCACCTCGGCGTTTCCGCCGTGACGCCGCACCAGGTCACCGAGGCGCGCACGATCGCCCCGGTGGTCTGCGTGCAGAACTCGTGGAGCCTCGGCTACCGCCGGAGCAACGACGCGCTGATCCGGGACTGCGCCGCGCACGGGACCGCGTTCGTGCCGTTCTTCTCCCTCGCCACCAGCGGCCGGGAGGCCGGCGCGAGCGGCGACGAGCACGACGAGGTGCGCGCGGTGGCCCGGGCGCACGGCGTGACCCCCGCGCAGGTCCGGCTGGCCTGGACGCTGCACCGGAGCCCGAACGTGCTCGCCATCCCCGGCACCGGCAACCCGGCGCACCTGGAGCAGAACGTCGCGGCCGGCGCGCTGCGGCTCACCGACGACGACCTGTCCCGCCTCGACGCCCTCCACGAGTCGGCCGGCTGAGCCCGCGCCCGCCCGGATTCGCCGGTCAGCAGAATCGGCGGGTCCGGGCTGGCCGGGGCGGGCGTACCCCGGGAATGCTGGGCCGATGGCGATCTTCTCCGTTCAGGCCCGGCCCACCGACGCGGCGAGCTGGACCGACCTGGCCCGCCGGGTCGAGGCCGCCGGCTTCGACGCGCTGCTGGCCGCCGACCACCCGGGCCACGGCGCGTCGCCGTTCGTGGCCCTCGCCGCCGCCGCGGCGGTGACCTCGACGGTGGGCCTGGGCTCGTACGTCTCGAACGCCGGCGTGCGGGAGCCGATCCTGCTCGCCACCGACGTGGCCACCCTCGACGTGGTCTCGGGCGGCCGGGCCCGGCTCGGCCTCGGCGCCGGCCACACCCCGGCCGAGTGGCGGGCCGTCGGGCGGGAACGGCCCGACGTCGCCGCCCGGGTCCGCCGCTGCGTCGCCGTGGCCGAGGCCGTGCGCGACCTGCTGGCCGGGAAGGAGGTCACCGTGGACACCGCCGAACTGGCCGTCCGCGGCGCGCGGCTCACCGAACTGCGCCCCGTGCGGGACCGGGTCCCGCTCACCATGGGTACGGCCAATTCGGCGCTGCTGCGCTGGGCCGGCGCCCACGCCGACGTGGTCGGGCTGACCGGCTTCGGGCGTACCCTCGCCGACGGCCACGCCCACGACGTGCGGTGGCGGGCCGACCAGATCGAGGCGCAGCTCGCCCACGTGGCGGCCGGCGCGGCCGGGCGGGCGACGCCGCCCGCGCTGGAGGCCCTGGTCCAGCAGGTCACCGTGACCGACGACGCGGAGGCCGCCGCCGCCTCGATCGCCGCCGACACCGGCCTGAGCGTCGCCGACCTGCTCGCCACCCCGTTCGTGCTGATCGGCACGGCCGACGAGATCGTCGCGGCGGTCGCGGAGCACCGGCGCCGCTGGGGGGTCACCCGCTTCGTGGTACGCGAGAACGCCGTCGACCAGTTGGCCCCGCTGCTCCCCCGCCTCGCCTCCTGATCCACTCGGGACCCCCAACCGGTCTCGAACACGAGTACGATACGGCCGGTGATCGATGAACGGTTCGCGTTGCCGGCCACCGTGGACGAACGCACGATGCTGGAGACCTTCCTGGACTTCCAGCGGGACGCCCTGGTCCGCAAGTGCGCCGGGCTCACCGACGCGCAACTGCGGCTGCGGCCGGTGCCCTCGTCCGGCCTCTCGCTCATCGGGCTCGTCCGGCACCTGGCCACCGTGGAGCGGTGGTATTTCCAGGCGGTGCTCGCCGACGCCTTCCCCGGCGACCTCTTCGACCTCACCGACGACCCGGACGCCCCGTTCACCGACGTCGCCGAGGCCACCGGCGCGGAGACCTTCGCGCTCTGGCGGGCGGAGGTGGCCGCCTCGCGGCGGATCGCCGCCGAGCGACCGCTGGACGCTGTCGGCCGCCACCCCGGCACCGGGCGCACGCACTCGCTGCGCTGGATCCTCGCCCACATGACCGACGAGTACGCCCGCCACCTCGGGCACGCCGACATCCTGCGCGAGGCGGTCGACGGCCGGACCGGAGAGTGAACGGCGACTCACGCTCGTCGCGCCACAGGTCGCCGGCGGGACCCGCGAACGACGAGTGAGTGATTTCGCTCAACGCATCCAACCCGCGGTCCGTACCCGAAGATATGAACATGCGGATCCTCATGGCCGGAGTGTCCGGCTTCCTCGGCACCCGACTGGTCGACCGGCTCACCGCGGACGGGCACCAGGTCACCCGCCTGGTCCGCCGCGCGCCGCGCACCCCCGACGAGCGGCAGTGGAACCCCTCCGCCGCGCAGCTCGACCCGCAGGTCGTCGCCGACGCCGACGCGGTGGTCAACCTGGCCGGCGCCGGGGTGGGCGACAAGCGCTGGAACGACGCGTACCGGGGTTTGATCCGGTCGAGCCGGGTGGACAGCACCACCACCCTGGCGATCACCATGGCCGGCCTGCCGGCCGCCGACCGGCCCGCGGTGCTGCTCAACTCCTCCGCCGTCGGCTGGTACGGCAACACCGGCGACCGGACGGTCGAGGAGGACTCGCCGGCCGGCGAGGGCTTCCTGGCCGACGTCTGCCGGGTCTGGGAGGCCGCCACCCGCCCGGCCGAGGACGCCGGCGTCCGTGTGGTACGGCTCCGCACCGGGCTGCCGTTGCACCGCGACGGCGGCATGCTCAAGCCGCAGCTGCTGCCGTTCCGGCTGGGCGTCGGCGGCAAGCTGGGCAGCGGCCGGCAGTGGCTGCCGTGGATATCCCTGCGGGACTGGCTGGACGGGGTGACCTTCCTGCTGGGCCGGGACGACCTCGCCGGTCCGGTCAACGTGGTCGGTCCCGCCCCGGTCACCAATGCCGAGTTCACCCGGGAGCTGGCCCGCCAGCTGCACCGGCCGGCGGTCATGCCGATCCCCGCGCTGGCCCTGAAGGTCGCCCTCGGCGGCTTCGCCCACGAGGCGCTCACCAGCACCCGGGTCCTCCCCGGCGTGCTCGGCAGGGCCGGCTTCTCCTGGACCCACCCGGACCTGCCGGGCGCGCTGCACGCCGCCCTCACCGGGTGACCGGCGAGGGCGGCGGCGGCGCGGTCAGCAGCCGATGACCCAGTAGCTGGGGCCGGTCTGCTTCAGGGTGCTCGTGTAGAAGGTGTTGTAGAGGCCCATCCGCTGGTTGCTGCCGAGCGCGTAGGCGTAGCCGCCGGACTGGTAGGCCCGGCCGGCCGTGACGTGCGCGTAGTTGCTGGCGGTGACGCAGACCGGCGCGGAGGTCGGGGACGGGGTCGGCGTGGGCGTGGGCGACACGGTGGCCGTGGGGGTCGGGCTCGGCGTGCCGCCCCCGTCGAGCCCGAAGAAGAGCGCGTCCCGGTAGGTCGAGCAGATGGTGTCCAGGAAGTACGCCCCGGCCGTCCCGCACTGGTCGGCGGCCGAGCCCGGGTCGACCGGGGTGCCGTGGCCCATGCCGGAGACCCGGTAGAGGCGTACCTGGTCGCTGCCGTAGACCTCCAGGCTGGTGCCGGCCGGCAGCGAGGCGGTGCTGGTCGGGGTCTGCGACACGCCCAGCACGTTTGTCCACTGGTCCCGCGACTCGGTGGCGTTGAGCGGCGCGACAGTGGTGTCCGAGGTGCCGTGCCAGATGGCCACCCGGGGGCGCTTGCCCGCGTAGCCGGCGTAGGCGTTGCGGACCAGGTCGCCCCACTGCGCCGGGGTCTTGTCCACGCCGGGGTTCATGCAGGTGAAGGCGTTGGTCATGCTGGTGGCGCAGCGGTAGGGAAGGCCGGCGATGACCGAGCCGGCGGCGAAGACGTCCGGGTAGGTGGCGAGCATGACGGCGCTCATCGCGCCGCCGCCCGACAGACCGCTGACGAAGACCCGGCTGCCGTCGACGGAGTAGTTGGCCTTGGCGTAGTCGACCATCTGCTTGACCGACAGCGCCTCGCCCTGGCCCCGGGCGGTGTCCCCGGTCTCGAACCAGTTGAAGCAGGAGTTGGCGTTGTTGGCCGAGGGCTGCTGCGGCACGATCAGCGCGAACTTCCACTGGTCGGCGTACTTCTGCCAGCCGGAGTTGGTGAAGTACGTCGAGGCGTTCTGGGTGCAGCCGTGCAGCAGCACGACGGCCGGGGCGTTGGCCGGCAGGCCGTCCGGCCGGTAGGCGTACATGGCCAGGTTTCCGGGGTTGGAGCCGAAGCCGGTCACCTGGGTGAGGCTGGCGGCCTGCGCGGGCAGCGCGGCGACGAGGACGGCGGCCGCGGCCAGCACGACCCCGGCCGCCACCCCGGCCAGGCGGGTGAGAAGGGATGAGGAGCGGCGCACGGCGACCTCCTGACGGCGAATTGTGAACTGGGTCACCTTCGAGTTGCCGCGACGTTACGTCCGTGTTTCACGCCCCCGGAATGGCCGCCGCTCACACATTCATGGACGCCGAAGTGTGCGGGCGGGGCCGCGCCGGCACGGCCCCGCCCGCACGGTCAGCAGTTGCGCAGTTCCGGCGACTGGTTGCGGATCTGCGCCAGCGGCGACACGAACTCCCGGTACACCGGGCCGCCGACCAGGGCCGGCGGGAACGCGGCCACCCGGTGGCAGTTCTGGAAGGCCAGCCGCACGCCGAAGTGCCGCTCCAGGCCGCCCCGGATGGCGTCGCTGGCCAGCGCCCGCAGCAACTGCCCCCGCTCGGCCTCGCCGGGCGGGGGCACCGCGTGTTCGGCCACGCCGTCACCGCCGGCCGCCCGCGCCGCGACGTCGGCGACCACGGACCAGGCGTACGGCAGGGAGCGCCGGACGCAGTCGACGAACTCGGCGTCGTCGACCTGACCGGCTTCCGCCCGCTCCAGCAGGGCGGTGGGTACGTCGAGGGACATCTCTCCTCCAATCGGTCCGCGCCGTCGCGCGAACGTGATGCAATTGGAAGTCATTTCCAACAAGCGGTCAAGGTTCCGTGTCTGACCGGCGTGTCCAGTTCCGGTTGGTAACGTCCGCTGCGTGCCGTCCTCCCCGTCCCTGGCGACCGGCCCGTCGACCACCTTCCGGAACCGGCGCGCCGACCTGCTGCTTCTGCTTGCCGCGGTGGCCCTGGCCCTCTGGGTGACCAGCGGGATGTGGCGGGACCCGAACACCCGAATGATCACCGTCAACTCCAGCGACCAGGCCCTCTTCGAGTGGTTGCTGGCCTTCGGCGGGCACGCGGTGACCCACGGGGAGAACCCGCTCTTCACCCACCTGATCAACGTGCCCGACGGGGTGAACCTCGCGGTCAACACCTCGATCACCGCGTACGCGGTGGTCTTCGCGCCGCTGACCTACCTCGCCGGGCCGCCGGCGACGTTCCTGGTGATCCTCACCCTCAACCTCGCCGCCACCGCGGTGGCCTGGTACTGGCTGCTCAGCCGGCAACTTGTCGCCAGCCGGCTGGCCGCCGGGGTCGGCGGGCTCTTCATCGCCTACTGCCCGGCCATGGTGTCCCACGCCAACGCGCACCTGAACTGGACGGCCGGCTGGCTGGTGCCGCTGCTGATCTGGGGCGTGCTCCGGCTGCGCCGACCCGGGCGCGCGATCGCCGGCGGGGTGGTGCTCAGCGTGCTGGTGGCGGTCGCCTTCTCGATCGCCGCCGAGGGGCTCTTCTTCACCGCGCTGGCGGTCGCCCTGTTCCTGCTGGTGTGGGCGCTGCACCCGGTCCGCCGGGCCGAGGTGCGGGCCGCCCTGCCGAGCTTCCTGCGCGGGCTCGGCGTGACCGCGCTGGTGTCCGGGGTGCTGCTGGCGTACCCGCTGTGGCTGCACTTCGCCGGACCGCAGCGGTTCCACGGCACCGGCTTCGACCCGATGATCCACTCCGAGGACATCGCCGCCTACGGGTCGTATCCGCGCCGCTCGCTGGCCGGCTGGGCCGGGCTCGGCACCTCGCTCGCGCCCAACCCCACCGAGGAGAACTCCTTCTTCGGCATCCCCCTGCTGCTGCTCGCCGTCGCCTGCTTCGTCCTGCTCTGGCGGCGCGCCGACCGGGCGTTCCGGGCCACCCTCACCGCGCTCGGGGTGACCGCCGTGGTCTTCGCGGTGCTCTCCTGGGGACCCACGGCCAAGTGGAACGGCCGGCGCACCGACCAACTGCTGCCGTTCGGCGTGCTGGACAACCTGCCGGTGGTCAACGCGGCCCTGCCGTCCCGGCTCGCCCTGGTGGTGGCCCCGGTGATCGGGCTGCTGCTGGCGTACGCGGTCGACACGCTGCGCGCCCGGCCGCCCCGGCACCGCTCCACCCAACTGGCCTGGGCCATCGGCTTCGCGGCCGCGTTGCTGCCGCTGCTGCCCACCCCGCTGCTGACCAGCGTGCGGGAGCCGATCCCGGCGTTCATCACCAGCGGGGCCTGGCAGCGCTACGTCTCCCCCGGCGGGGTGCTCACCCCGCTGCCGCTCACCGTGGACCTCTATCCGGACGGCCAACGCTGGCAGGCGTACGCCCTCGCGCACCGGCAGGGCGAGTTCCGCATCCCGGCGGGCTTCTTCCTCGGCCCCGGCGGGCCGGAGGGCCGGGGCCGGATCGGGCCGGTGCCGCGCACCTTCAGCGCGCTGATGGACCAGGCCGGGCGGACCGGGCTGGTGCCGATCGTCACCGACGGCAGCATCCGGGAGGCCCGGGCCGACCTGCACTACTGGGGCGTCGAGACGGTGGTGCTGGCCGACCGGGTGCACGGCGCGAAGTTCGACGTCGACGAGGAGGCGGTCCGCCGCACGGCAACCGCCCTGCTCGGCCCGCCCGAGCGGGTCGAGGACGTGTGGATCTGGCGCGTCCCCCCGCCCTGACCCCCGGCGATCTTGCGCTTGGCGCCCCGGCATCGGGTGCGAATGCCGCGAACCCGGGGCCGAAAGTGCAAGATCGGCGAGGGAAGGCGACGAGGCTCACGCGGGTCGGGCACGGGCTGCGGGACTAGGGTGGAGCCGTGAGCGTGACTACTTCCGGGCTGAGCGCCGTTCGTGCCGGGTTGCTCGACTACCAGGCCGCCTGGGACGAGCAGCGCCGGCTGCACGAGGCCGTGGTGGCCGGCGAGCAGGGCGACACCGTGCTGCTGCTGGAGCACCCCAGCGTCTACACCGCCGGCAAGCGCACCGAGCCGTGGGACCGGCCGGTCGACGGCACCCCGGTGATCGACGTGGACCGCGGCGGCAAGATCACCTGGCACGGGCCGGGGCAGCTGGTCGGCTACCCGATCGTCAGGCTGCCCGACCCGGTCGACGTGGTGGCGTACGTCCGGCGCACCGAGCAGCTGCTGATCGACGTCTGCGCCGAGTTCGGGCTCGCCGCGGGGCGGGTCGAGGGGCGCAGCGGGGTCTGGGTGCCGGAGGACGACCGGGGGCCGGCCCGCAAGGTGGCCGCCATCGGCATCCGGGTCGCCCGGGGCGTGACCCTGCACGGCTTCTCGATCAACTGCGACTGCGACCTCGGCCACTTCGACCGGATCGTGCCGTGCGGCATCCGCGACGCCGGGGTCACCTCGCTCACCGCCGAGCTGGGTCGGCCCGTCACGGTGGCCGACGTGCTGCCGGTGGTCGAGCGGCGCCTGCCCACCCTGGTCCAGGTCTGACCCGGGTGCGCATCGACCTCGTCACCCTCGTCGTCGCCGACTACGACCCGGCGATCGCCTTCTTCACCGAGGTGCTCGGCTTCGAACTGGTGGAGGACAAGCCGTCGCTGACCAACGACGGCCGCCCGAAGCGCTGGGTGGTGGTCCGCCCGCCGGGCGGCGGCACGGGGCTGCTGCTGGCCCGCGCCGACG